>NZ_JAZHRX010000001.1:2746000-3432500 GCF_036924645.1 Bradyrhizobium sp. AZCC 2176
TCCGGCTAATCGGCCTGCTGCTCCTGGCCGGCGGATTCATCTTCATGGTCTATGACGGCGCCCGTTTCGTCGCCGACCAGACCCTGCGTTTCACCCGTTTCGGACAGTTCTGGAACGACATCCATCAGTCCAGCCAGCTTGCGTTCCGGACCTGGGTCGAGGGTACCGCGCCCTGGCTCTGGAACAGCGTGGTCAAGGTCCTGCTTGATCAGCCGGTTTTCGCCGTGCTGGGCGTGGTCGGCATTCTGCTCATGATCCTGTTCCGGCCCCGCAAGCCGCTGATCGGCTATTCGCGGGACTGACCGGAGGGCCTGCCGCGCTCCAGGGGCTGCGTAACAGGGCTGCGGCCTCCGGCGTAAAGACTTATATAGAATATAGAAGTCCAACTGGCAGATGCCGTAGCCTGCGTCGGCCGATGTCACGCCTGGAGGTACTCCATGTTCATGCGCAAGACCACCGCGTTGCCGAGTGCAGCCGAAGCGCTGCCGGGACGTGCCAGCCCGATCCCGACCGCCACCACGCATTTCGTCAACGGCCGCAAGCTGCAGCCGCCCTATCCCGCTGGCCTCGAGCAGGCGGTGTTTGGCCTCGGCTGCTTCTGGGGCGCCGAGCGCAAGTTCTGGGAACTCGGTGACGGCATCTATGCGACCGCCGTCGGCTATGCCGGCGGACATACGCCCAATCCGACCTATGAAGAGGTCTGTTCGGGCCGCACCGGTCATACCGAAGCTGTGCTGGTCGTGTTCGATCCGAAGAAGATCTCTTACGAGCAGCTCCTGAAGACGTTCTGGGAAAATCACAACCCGACGCAGGGCATGCGCCAGGGCAACGATGTCGGCACCCAGTATCGCTCGGCAATCTACACCTTCGGCGATGCGCAGCGCCAGGCTGCCGACGCGTCGAAGGCAACTTACCAGAAGGCGCTTTCCGCCAAGGGTCTCGGTGCCATCACCACCGAGATCGCGCCGTCGGGCGAATTCTATTACGCCGAGGACTATCATCAGCAATATCTCGCCAAGAACCCGGCGGGCTATTGCGGACTGGGAGGCACCGGCGTGTCGTGCCCGATCGGCGTCGGCGTGAGTGCCTGATCGGCTGCCTTCTTGTTTCCTCGCCCCGCAAACACGGGGGCGAGGGCGCCTCGTTCGCGCTACCCTGAATCGCAAAAAACCCTTTGTTAACCATACCCGGTGCAAGACTAGAGCTGTCTCGCTTTGAGGGATGGGCTCCGGTGCGGGTTGTGCGCGCGTTTCGAATACCGATCACTGCGATCATCACCGCGCTCGCTCTGTCGGGCTGCATGCGCACGACCGGGCCGGTTGCGGTCACGCCGCAAGGCGATCTCGATTCAATGGCCTATGGCCACGCCAACAGCCCGCCGCCGCAGGCGGTTGCGGCCGATTCCGGCGGCGGCGCCATCGGCGCGCTTCGCGCGGCCTTTGCCGCAGCACCAACCCCCATCGTCATGGCCGCACCCGCGGCCCATGTCGAATCCGCGCCCGTGCGACACGACGCGGCCTATCATCTCGATGCCGGCGACAGGCTGCGCGTCGTTATCTACGGTCAGGAAGGTCTGACCAATACCTACGCGATCGACGCCGGCGGCTCGATCACGATGCCGCTGATCGGTTCGGTGCCGGCGCGCGGCCGCACCACGGCCGGACTGGCGGCGGAGATATCAGCGAAGCTGCGCCGCGGCTTCATCAGGGAGCCGTCGGTCGCGGTGGAGATCGAAGCCTATCGGCCGTTCTTCATTCTCGGCGAAGTCGCAGCACCCGGGCAATATCCGTACGTGCCCAACATGACGGTCGAGAGCGCGGTGGCGATCGCCGGCGGTTTTTCGCCGCGCGCCCTGCGCGATCGTGTCACGATCACGCATACCGACGCGTCGGGAACGGCGCGCTTCGTCGTTCCGCCCGGCAGCGCGATCAGTCCCGGCGACACCGTGCTCGTCAGCGAGCGCTGGTTCTAGGGCGTGAAGCCCTTCATCGAGCCGTCATCTGAGTCAGTTCTTTTCTTGAGCATTTGTGTCAGGCAAATGCCTCGCATTTGACCAAGAAAATTCATCATCGGTTTCGCACCAGCGGAGGTCTGCGTTCTGCATCTAACTTGCAGTGGCGGACATGCGGCTTCGCACGTGTCTGGAAGTCTTTGTTGACGCCGGTGCATCGGCATCGAGCCGCTTTGGTTGCGATAAATTAGCGCTATGCGCTGACCGCATTCGAAACCTTATTCCAAGTTGCACTGCAGCGATGTAGAAGAACGACGTCCAAATCTAGGCGCGCCGGTTTGTTCGGTTAAGTGCCTGCAATCCGGAGTATGACCATGAACTATCATTTGCCGGTTCGCGTGGCGCGCGCGGCGACCGCGGCAGCGTTGCTCGCTTCCATCGCCGTGACGGCCTTGTGCGCCTCGTCGCATCAGGCATCGGCGGATTCCTATCCGAGCCGGCGCATCACCTTCGTCGTGCCCTATCCGGCGGGCGGCGCCACCGACGTCCTGGCCCGTTTGCTTGCCAACAAATTGTCGGAGTCATGGAAGCAGACCGTGCTCGTGGAGAACAAGTCGGGTGGCGGCGGCGTGGTCGGCAACGATTATGTGGCGAAGGCGCAGCCCGATGGATACACCGTGCTGGTCGGCATTACCCAGATCATTCAGGCGCCGAGCCTCGTTGCGAAGCTGCCCTACGATGTGTTCAAGGATCTCGCGCCCGTCACCCAGATCGCCTTGTCGACCATCGTTCTGACGGTCCCCGAGCAGCAGCCGATCAAGTCCGTCAAGGAACTGATCGACTATGCCAAGGCAAACCCCGGAAAGCCTTACGGCACCTTCGGCAACGCCACGACATCTCACCTCTACGGCGAATTGCTCAAGAAGACCGCCAATATCGACATGACCCATGTCCCCTATCGCGGCTCGGCTCCTCTCACGAACGACCTGCTCGCCAACACCGTGACGTCGGCTTTCGTCGACCTGACCACGGCCAGCGCGCAAATCAAGGCGGGCAAGCTCAGGCCGTTGGCGGTTGGCGGCGAGAAGCGCAGGACCGCGTTGCCCGACGTGCCGACGATGGCCGAACTTGGTTACCCCGGTTTTGAGATCGAAGGCTGGCTTGGCGTGTTCGTGCCCGCCGCAACGCCCAAGGAGATCGTGGCGAAGCTTTCCGAGGAACTCGCCCGCATCATCGCCTCGCCCGAGGGCGTCGCCGGGATCGAGACGCTCAGCCTCGTGCCGGTGGGCGGATCGGCCGAAACGTTCGAGAAAGTCCTGCGCCGCGATTACGAGCGGTGGGCCGATGTCGTAAAGGCAACCGGCGTCAAGGGCGAGTGAAGTAAGAGCAGCAAGCGTTGGCTTTAGCCACTTCCGTCATTCCGGGGCGTGCGATAGCACGAACCCGGAATCTCGAGATTCCGGGCTCGATGCTGCGCATCGCCCCGGAATGACGCCCTCCGGGCGTCACTTCAAATGCTTCGCGAAAAACGCCAGGCTGCGCGGCCAGGCGATGTCGGCGCTGGCCTTGTCGTAGCTGGCGCGCTCGTCGCAGTGAAAGCCGTGCTGCGCGCCGGGATAAATGTGGACTTCGACATCAGGCCGCTTGGCCTTGATGGTTTCGACGTCGGTCAGCGGAATGCCTGCATCCTTTTCGCCGAAATGCAGTTGCGTCGGCACTTGCGGCTTGTCGTCGGCAAAGCGGACCACGGCGCCGCCGTAATAGCCGACCGCGGCCGATAGACCCGACAGCTTGGTCGCCGCCGCATAGGCGATGCTGCCGCCGAGGCAGAAGCCGATGATGCCGACCGGGCCGACATCCTTCACGGCATCGATCGCGGCCTGGGTATCGCGCAGCATCGCGGCCCAATCGGGATTGGCGATGAACTTTCGCGCGGTCGCGATCTCGTCCGGCGAATAGCCGCACTGGAAGTCCGGCTGGACGCGATCGAAGATCGACGGCGCGATCGCGACATGGCCTTCGGCCGCCAGCCGATCGCACACCGAGCGGATGTGGTGATTGACGCCAAAGATCTCCTGGATCACCACGATGGCCGCTTTTGGCGCGCCCGCGGGATCGGCGCGATAGCCGCCCGGTTTGAAGCCGTCCGATGCCGTCAGTTTGATATCCTGTCCCACGGGTCATCCCTTCTTGTTTTGGGTCGCACGAAGTCGGTTGCGTGAATGTGCGGAGCCGAGAGCTACTGCCACATCCAGTTGTGGCCCCAGTCGCCCTTCCAGCCGGCCAGCCGACCTTTGCGGAATTGCAGATAGAGCCGGTCCTTCTTGTAGAACAATCCGCTGCCGCCGATGTTGCGGAATACGAGGAAGATTTCCTCGCCCGGTCGTCCCCGGACATAATTCAGCGGGGTGCCGAGCGCCCGCGCGGCTTCGTCGGCGTCCATGCCGAACGCCAAGGGTGTGTTGTTCGACAGCGTTTCGGTGAAAGGCGGCGGATAGGGGTCGCCGATCGGCGGCAGTTTTTGCGCGGCAGCCTGCGCAAAGCTGCCTGCGAGCAGGGCGAGGGCCACAGCGGCTATCTTCATGACGCGGCCTTTGTCGTTGCCGTTTCTCCGGTTGTCTTGGCATCGAGGCCGTCGAGGAACGGCAGCACGGCGTCGATGAAGGCCTGCGGCTGGTCGATGTTGACGGCGTGGCCGGCGGCCGGGATCACCACCTTCTGCGCGCCGGGAATCTTGGCCGCCATGTAGTCGGAAGCGGCGAGGAACGGTGTATCGTCGGCGCCGACGACGATCAGGGACGGCACCTTGATATCGGGCAGGGACTCGATCACGCGGGCATCGCGCTGGGTCAGCATGCCGCGCGCGGCGCGCGCCAGTCCCGACGCGTCGCGATGGGTGACGCTGGACCGTTCCCGGCTGGCCGATTTCAGAACCTCCAGGCCCTCGCGCTCGAAGCGGTCGCCGGTGTCATGCGCGCGCTTATTCCAGACCTCGCGGGCCTCGTCCTTCTTGAAGCCCGGGCCGGTGTCGATGATCAGCAGTGCGCGGACGCGGTGCGGATGGGCCCGGTAGAACGCCAGCGACATGTAGCCGCCGAGCGAGAGCCCGCCGACGATCGCCTTTCCGGCGCCGACGGCGTCGAGCAGCGCCGCCATGTCGCCTACCGTCAGCGCCTCGCTATAGGCAGCGGTATCCTCGGGGTAACCGGACTGGCCGTGACCGCGCATGTCCCACAACACGAGCTTGTGATGTTTCGACAAGGCCGCGATCTGGCCTTGCCACATCCCGCTCGTCGACGAATAGCCATGGGTCAGCAATAGAGGTGGGCCGGCGCCGTGAACCTCGTAGTGGATCCGGACTCCGTCGCGATTGATTGTCGGCATTCCTGTTTTTCCCGAAGCAAACGACGCCCCATACCGCCCTCGCACTATCCTAGCGCGATCCGTTCGCCGTTGGGAAATGCGGAAACAGAAGGTGCGTCTGCGGCGACGCCGTTCATTGACGTGTCGGCGACAAAGCCTTGCCGCAGCGCACAAGCAGCCCTTCAATGTTTTATTCTCTTCGAACGATTCCAAATTGGATTGCCTCCGGGAAAGTTCGGTATCATTCTGCGCGCCGACTGGCATCGACCCGGTGGGTGCCGGCCAATACCCAAAAGTGAGATGCCGCCGTAAGCGGCTTCCGACACCGGAAGGGAAAACGCGATGCCAAATCTCAATATCAACGGACGGAATATGTCCGTCGAGGCGGCCGGCGATACGCCGCTGCTCTGGGTCATCCGCGAGCAATTGCAGATGACCGGTACGAAATTCGGCTGCGGCGCAGGTCTCTGCGGCGCCTGCACGGTTCACGTCAACGGCGAAGCCGTTCGTTCCTGCCAGACCCTGGTCAGCGACGCCGTCGGGAAGAAGATCACCACCATCGAAGGTCTGTCCGCCAAGGGCGATCATCCCTTGCAGAAGGCCTGGATTCTCGAGCAGGTCCCGCAATGCGGCTACTGCCAGTCGGGCCAGATCATGCAGGCGGCATCGCTTCTTTCCAAGAATCCGAATCCGACCAAGGATGAAGTGGTCGCGCATATGGACGGCAATCTGTGCCGTTGCATGACCTATTCGCGCATTCAGAAGGCGATCATGCGCGCCGCATCCGAAATGCGTACTGCCTCCAACGCCGGCACCGAGCGGAGGGCCACATGAATACGCACGTGAAAATCACCGATAACGTTCCCACCGATCTCAGCCGCCGCTCATTCCTGGTTGGCTCGGCCGCCACCGGCCTCGTGCTCGGCTATGCCGGCGTTCCCGGCATCGATCAGGCTTTGGCGGCACCCTCCGCTTTCGAGCCCAGCGTCTGGTATTCGATTGGGCCCGACGGTCTCGTCACCGTCACCTGCGGCAAGGCCGACATGGGCCAGCACATCGCCTCGACCATGGCGCAGATCGTTTCCGAAGAGCTCGGTTCGAACTGGAAGGACATGCGGGTCCAGCTTGCCTCCAACGATCCGAAGTTCAACGACCCCGTGCTCGGCGCGCAGATTACCGGCGGTAGCTGGAGCACGATGATGAACTTCGATGCGATGAGCCGCGCGGGCGCCGCGGGACGTATCGCGTTGACCGAAGCCGCCGCCAGCGCGATGGGCGTGCCGACCGGCGAGTTGGTGGTGCGTAACTCTACTGTCGCGCATCCGAAGTCGAAGAAGTCGATGACGTTTGCAGAAATCGTCAAGAGCGGCAAGATCACCAAGACCTTCACGCCGGATGAACTCAAGGCGATCAAGCTCAAGACACCCGATCAGTACACGATGGTCGGCGTCTCGGTTCCGCAGCTCGACATCCCCCCGAAGGTCAACGGCACGGCCAAATACGGCATCGACGTCATGCTGCCGGGCATGGCCTACGGCAAGGTGGTCACGCCGCCGGTGCGCTATGGCGCCACGGTGAAGTCGGTCGACGATTCTGCTGCCAAGAAGGTGCCGGGCTTCATCAAGGCGGTGACGCTTGATGACAAGACGGGTAGCACGACCGGCTGGGTGGTGGCGGTCGCCAATACCTATGCCAACGCCCGCAAGGCGGCCGACGCGCTGAAGATCACCTATGACAACGGTCCGAACGCCAAGCTGTCGAGCCAGTCGTTGCTCGACGAAGCCAAGCGGCTGCAGGCGCTCGACGATTCTGGACAGTTCTTCGTCAAGGACGGCGACACGGCGGCGGCCTTCGGGACCGCGGCCAAGGTGCTGGAGGCGGAATACACCACCAGCATCAACATCCATGCACCGCTGGAGCCGATGAACGCGACTGCCGAGTTCAAGGGCGACATCCTGCACATCTATTCCGGCAATCAGTTCGCGACGCGCTCCGGCGCGATCGCGGCGGGGGCTGCCGGGATCGATCCCAAGTTCGTCGTGATGCATCAGATGTGGCTGGGCGGCGGCTTCGGCCGGCGTCTCGACGCCGACATGATGGTGCCCGCGGTGCAGGCGGCGAAAGCCGTCGGCAAGCCGGTCAAGGTGATCTATTCGCGCGAAAATGACATGACCATGGACTATTCGCGTCCGCTGACCTTCCAGAAGGTGAAGGCGGGCGTGGACGGTGACGGCAAACTGATCGCGCTCAACCACGACGTGGTCTCGGCCTGGCCGACCGCGCGCTGGGGAATCCCCGATTTCCTGACGCCGTCGGTCGACAAGAAGGGACCGCTGGACTCGTTCACCGTGAATGGTGCGGACTTCTTCTATTCCGTGCCCAATCACAATGTCCGCGCGATCAAGAACGAGATGGCGCATACCGCCACCCCGTCGGGACAGTTGCGCTCGGTCGCGCCTGGCTGGACCTTCTGGGCGGTCGAAAGCATGATCGACGAACTCGCCCACGCCGCCGGCAAGGATCCCGCCGAGTACCGGATCGCGCTGCTGGACGGCAAAGGCAAGAACGACGGCGGTGCGCAACGCCTGCGCAACACGCTGCTGGCGGCGATGGGCATGGCCGGCTACGGCACCACCAAACTGCCGAAAGGCGAGGGCATGGGCGTCGCCTGCGTCTCGTCGCAGGAGCGGGCAACCGCAAGCTGGACCGCATGCGTGGCCCACGTCGCGGTTTCGCCGTCCGGCGATGTCAAGGTCAAGAAATTGACCGTTGCCACCGACGTCGGCATGCAGGTGCATCCCGACAACATCCGCGCCCAGGTCGAGGGCGCGGCGCTGTGGGGCCTTTCGCTCGCCATGTATGAAAAGGCGACGCTGAAGGACGGTGGTATCGAGCAGACCAATTTCGATACCTACACGCCACTGCGGATGAGCCAGACGCCGGAAGTCGCCGTCAACGTCATCGCCAACGGCGACAAGCCGACCGGCGTCGGCGAGCCGGCAGTGACGGTGATCGCGCCCGCGCTCGGCAACGCCATCTTCAACGCCTGCGGCGCGCGCATCCGCTCGTTGCCGATCACGGCGGAAGCGGTGAAGGCGAACATGAAGGCGTAAAGACAGGCGCATCATCGATCGATGAATGGTCCGCCGGGGGCATGCTCCCGGCGGATTTGTCTTGTGAGCCCACGACGTCATGCCCCGCCAACGGGTCTCGCCTTCGGCGAGCCCGATGACAGGCGGCAGGGCATCCAGTACGCCGCGGCCGTGGCGACTTCACAGTCGTCGCGGCGTACCGGATCATCCGCCCCAGTGCGCACTTGCGCACAAGGCGGATGATGACAGGCGCGGGTGCGTCGCGTCACGAACCAGATCGCTAAAATTTTAGCGTTTATGGTAGTTCGCCTTCAGCATCCCTCTTAAGTCCCGGGGAACCCATTCTCCGCTAGCATCGGTTGCACGTCGTCAATGCTAGGGGTCTGGGGTTTCATGACATCGGTAGCCAACAAGACTTCGACCAAGCGCCGGCTGCTGCTGGCTTCGGATCGGGGCGATCAAAGCAGCGAACTCGCCAGCATTCTGCGGTCCGTCGGTCAGGTCGACACGATCGCGACTTCTGATATTCCCGACGCGCCGGAGCGCGACCTGGCGGGAATCGTGGTCGACATCAACTTGCGCTCCGCCGAGAGCGTGCAGTTGGTACGCAACAAGCTGCGCGCCGAGGCCTATCGCGAAATGCCGCGGCTGTTCGTGCTGGCGGATGCGTTGCATCATGGATCGATGCAGGCCTGGGCGCTCGGCGCCACCGACACCATCGCGCGGCCCTTCGACGCGCAAGGAATCCTGCAGCGAATTCGCGCGGCGTTTCCGGACAGCGATGGCTTTGACGAGACCGATCGCGGCAAGGCCCTCAACCGCGGGGTCGAGGCGGCGCATGCCGTGATGGTCAAGATCTTCGAAAAGCTCCCGGCCGGCGTTCCCCTGAAATTCACTGACATCGTCGAGGCCGAGAACAAGATTCTCAAGGCGATCAGGCATTCATCCTTGCGGGAATGGTTGACGACGGTCGGCTGCCATCACAGCGGCAGCTATCGCCATTGTCTCTTCGTCACCGGTTTTGCGGTCGCCTACGCGCAGCATCTCGGCATGCGCGAGGACGACCAGCGTCGTCTCGCCCGCGCCGCCCTGCTCCACGACGTCGGCAAGGCCTTCATTCCGGTGGCGATCCTGGACAAGCCGGGCCCGCTGACGCTGGAAGAAATGGAAGAGATGCGCCAGCATCCGCGCCGTGGCTACGACGCGCTGTCCGCGCAGGGCGGTTTCCCGCCCGAAATGCTCGATGTGGTGCTGCACCACCACGAGTTCCTCGACGGCACCGGCTATCCCAACGGCCTGAACGGCAAGCAGATCAGCGACATCGTGAGGCTGACCACGATCGTGGATATCTATGCGGCTTTGGTCGAGAAGCGTGCCTACCGGCTGCAGTTCACCCACGCAAAGGCGTTCGGCATGATGGAAGAAATGGGCGACAAGCTCGACCAGCATTTGCTGCACGCCTTCCGCCCGGTGGCGTTCGGGTATTATTGATTTTCCGTTCGTGATTCCGAGGCGATGCGAAGGCCCCGTAGGGTGGGCAAAGCGAAGCGTGCCCACCACTTCTGGCGCTGCTCTTGATGGTGGGCACGCTGCGCTTTGCCCACCCTGCGCGACTACGCTACGAACTAGCGCATCTCCGCAAACGGCGGCGCCGCATACACCACCTTGCCGCCGACCATCGTCAGCACCGATTTGATCTTGCCGATCTCCTTCACGGGCGCGGTCATGTAGTCCGCCGACAGCACCGCGAGGTCGGCGAACTTGCCGGCCTCCAGCGTGCCGCGTTTGTCGTCGTCATTTGCCATGAAGGCGGTGTTGCGGGTGTACATCTCCAGCACTTGGCGACGGCTGGGCGCTTCCTCGTCGCCGCGGGTCTTGATGCCACCGATCGTGGTACCGTCGAGATACCACTGCAGCGACACGAAGGGATTGTAGGACGACACGCGATGTGCGTCGGTGCCGCCGCCGACCACGAGCCCGAGCTTCATCGCGGTCGCAATCCGCGGCATCGCCTTGGCGTGTTCGACGCCGACCTCCTTCTGCAGCCGCTCGCCGCCGAAATAGAGCCCATCCTGCACGCCCCAGACCAGGCCGAGCGCCTTCATCTGTTTCAAGCTGGCTTCAGAGGCATTGTAGAGATGCAGCACGGTCCAGCGCAGGTCGCGCACCGGAAAATCCTTGTTGATGTCCTCGACCACGTCGAGCAGGTCGTGCACCGTGCGGTCCGGGTTCCAGTGTAGCTGGATGGTGTAGCGCCTTGACGCCGCCCAGCGCAGCAACTCGGCGAGCTTCGCCTTGCCGTCTGGCGTGATGTCGCCGTCGGTCCAGTCGGCCCAGATCAGGATTTCGCCGGGGCCGTTGAAGTGCAGCATGGCATCGCCGAATCCTGGTGGCGAGAGTTGCGTCAGGTTTTGCAGGTCGGCGAGCTCGCTGCCGGGCTTTGGCGCGCAGAGGTGATAGGCGACGCGCACCGTGAGCTGCTTGTCCTGCCACAGCCTGAACACCGCCTGGTAATTCGCCGGATACATGCTGACGCCGCCGCCATCGACGATGCCGGTAATGCCGAGGCTGTTCATCTCGCGGAAGAACTTCCTGGAGCCATCGATTTGCTGCTCCATGGTCGGTTTTGGCAGCTTGTCAAAAACCTTGCCGAGCGCAGCGCCGCCGGCTTCGATGATGCCGGTCGGCTTGTTGTCGCTATCGCGCGCGAGCTTGCCGCCGGGCGCCACATCGTTGTCGTCGCGGATGTTGAGCGCCTCCATCGCCTTCGTCGACAGCAGCAGCCAGTCATAGAGATGCTGGATGTAGACGGGATTGTCGGGCGCCACTGCTGCGACTTCCGCCGGTGTCGGCCGGCGCTTCTCGGCAAACTGCTCCTCGGTCCAGCCGCCGGCGACGACGATCCAGGATCCGGGCTTTTGCGCCCTCGCAGCTTGACCGATCTTCTCCAACGCGTCCTTCAGCGTGGGCACGCCGATCCAGTTCACCTCGGTGCCGAATGTCAGCGCGGCGCGGATGCCGTGGATGTGTCCGTCGGTGAGCCCGGGAATCACGGTGCGACCGCCAAGGTCGACCAGCTTCGCGGTCTTGCCGGCAAGCTTCTTCATCGCGGCAGAAGTGCCGGTCGCGAGGATCCTGCCATCCCCGACCGCGATTGCCTGCTGCGTGGAGAAATCCTTGTCGACGGTGAGGATCTTGCCGTTGAAGAGGATCGTGTCGGCGGTTTGGGCTGACGCGATGCTGACCGGTGATGTCACGATGAAAGCCGCCGCAAAATAGCAAGAAAGCCTCACGGAATTCGACCTCAGCTCCGACATGACGCGCTCCCCTTGTGATTCTATGTTATTGTTCTGCTCCCCCGTCATCGCTTCGCTCGCAATGACGGAGCAAGTCTACTCCAGCATCTTGCGCAATTCCGCCTTCGCCACCTTCTCCAGCGTCGAGCGCGGCATGTCGTCGACGAGATGAATCTCGCGCGGCACCTTGAAGTCCGCTAACGAAGTGCGGCAGGCGGCCATCACCGCGTCATGCAGATCGGCGGGTGCGCCGGCGACGCCGGCCTGCGGAATGATGAAGACGACGGGCACTTCATCCAGCATCGGATGCTTCTTCGCCACCACCGCGGCCTCTCGCACGCCGGGCACGATCGCAATTACCTGCTCGATCTCGGAAGCCGCGACATTCTCGCCGCCGACCTTGAGCATATCCTTGGTGCGGTCGCCGAATTTTATGAAGCCGTTCTCCAACAGCGTGACGCGGTCGCCGGTAATGAAATAGCCGTGTTCGTCAAAGCTTTCGCCCGTGGCCTTTTCGTTGTGCAGATATTCTGAAAACAGCGACAGGCCGGGGATGCCCTTGATCAGGAGATCGCCGGTGCCGCCGACGGGCGTAGGCCGGCCGTCGTCCCCAACGATGCGGATCTGATATTCCGGCGCGGCGCGCCCGATCGACATCGGCGTATTGGGCTGGTCGATCTCGCCGACGATGCCATGAGTAATGGTTTCGGTCATGCCCCACCAGCCAATCGTCTTGACGCCGAAGGCGGCAAACGGCGGCGGCTCGGATACGGCGGTGCCCCAGAGGCGGAATTTATGGTTTTTCGGATTCTCATGTTCCAGCAGCGCCTTCATGCAGAAGGGGATCGTCGAGGTCCAGGTGCAGTTGTGCTCCAGCGCCACGCCCCAGAAGCGGCTTGCCGAAAACCGCGGCTGGATCACGCAGGTGGCGCCGACCCACAGCGTCGCCAGCATCGAATAGGCCAGCGCATTGGTGTGAAACAGCGGGAGATAAGTCTGGTGCACGTCGGCGGCGTGGAGGTCCTCATGCGCGGCATTGATCTTGGCGCCCCACAGCGCGTTGGCATGCGTCCACAGCACCGCCTTCGGCCGCGACGTGGTGCCTGAGGTGTACTGGACGCTGCACGGCGCGAACGGGTCGGCGGCCCGGCGTGGCCGGTCGGCACTGTCGGCGAACAGTTGCTCAAAACTGTCGCCGCGCGGTACAGCTTGCGCAGGCCGGCCGCCCGCATCATGCGAGATCACGGCGATCCAGCGCAGGCCGCGGCAATGGGTCGAGATCAGTTCGGCATATGCCGGCTGGGTGATGGCGGCGACCGCGCCGCAATGGCCGGCGAAATACTCCATCTCCGCTGCCGCCGAGCGGGTATTGGTGGTGACCGCGATCGCGCCGAGTTCGACGCAGGCAAACCAGGCCAGGACAGCTTCGATGCAATTGTCGAGATGGATCAGCACATATTCGCCGGGCTTGACGCCGCGTTTGACAAGGCCGGCGGAAAGGGCGCCGACGCGCTCGTGAAATTCGCCGTAGGACCAGCTCCGCGCCGGAGCCTCGAACGGTGCCCAGATCAGGAACGGATGGTTGCGGCGGCTTTCGGCGCGCATCCGTAGCAGCCACGGCACGTCGAGGCCTGCGAATGGTCCGACAATGCCCGGCGCGGCCTGTGAATCGATCATTGGTCCTCCCGTGCAGCTTCATCGGCTGCCTTGGTTTTTGCTTGGGAGTAGTTCTGCCATCGGATGGCGCGATGGGCAAATCGGGAGTGCCGTCCCCTCCGCGTCATTGCGAGGAGCAGGGCGACGAAGCAATCCATCCATCTGTTATGCCGCGCGATGGATTGCTTCGCTTCGCTCGCAATGACGGGGAGGGAGGGGTGCTAGCCCCCGCCATCCTCATACGACGAAATTTCGATCAAACTCCCGTCGGGATCCCGGCAATAAACCGATCGCAGCGTGCCGCGGGCGCCCTGCTTTGCAACGGGGCCTTCCTCGATCGCGACCGCGTTGGCTTTCAGGTGCGCTACCACTTCGTCCGGCGCACTTGACGTCAGGAAACACAGATCGTCGCTCCCGGCGGTCTCGTGGTCGGCGGTGAACCACTCGACCTTGTCGGCGTCGCGCGGCCGCACATTGATTTTCTGGTTACCAAACATTAGCGAGGTCCGCGGCATTTTGCCCGGTCCGGGATCGAACACCTTGACCTCCATACCAAGAATTTTCCGGTACCACTCGGCGGAACGCGCCACATCGGACACATTGATCACGAGATGATCGAGTGCATTAACCCTGACGGACATGCCTTATCCTTTCGTCGCGGTCGGCGGCGCCCCGTCGCACTGGCCGCCCCTGACTTTGTTTGTTACAACGCGGGCCGCGTTCGGTTCAATAGAACCGCACCTCAATAGAAACGGACCGGGCTCTGAATCCCGGCCTCCAAGGAGAAGTTCTATGATTTCACGTCGCATCGCGATTTGTCTGGCCGTCGTCGGTCTTTCCACTGCCGCTTCGATCGGCAATGTTTCGGCGGCGGATTATCCGACCCGGCCGGTGAAATGGGTCGTCGGATATCCTCCGGGCGGCGCGACCGACATCATCGCACGGCTGATCGGCCAGCGGCTTTCCGAGCGGCTCGGCCAGCAATTTGTGATTGAGAACAAGCCCGGCGCCGGCAACAATATCGCGACCGAATCCGTCATCAACGCCGAGCCCGACGGCTACACCGTGCTGCTGGTCAATCCGGCGAACTACATCAACGCCACGCTCTACGGCAATTTGAAGTTCAACGTCGTTCGTGACATCGCGCCGGTCGCGGCGTTCAATCGCGTGCCGAACGTGATGACGGTCAACAAGGACGTGCCGGCCAAGACGGTCGCCGAGTTCATCGCCTATGTGAAGGCTAACCCCGGCAAGGTGAACCTGGCCTCGTCGGGCAACGGCACGTCGGTGCATCTGTCGGGCGAAATGTTCATGGCGATGTCCGGCGCCAAGATGCAGCACGTGCCCTATCGCGGTGCTGCGCCCGCGATCACCGATCTGCTCGGCGGCCAGGTCCAGGTGATCTTCGACAACATGCCTTCCATCCTCCAGCATGTCCGTGCCGGCTCGGCGCGGGCGCTCGCCGTCACCAGCACGACAAGATCGTCGCTGTTGCCTGACGTGCCGGTCCTTGCCGATACCATTCCGGGCTATGAAGCGAGTGCGCTGTTCGGCATGGGCGCCCCGAAGAACACCCCGAAGGAAGTCATCGCCAAGCTGAACAAGGAGATCAACGAGATACTCGCCGAACCCGCGATCAAGGCCAGGCTGGTCGATCTCGGCGGCGAACCGCTGATCGGCCCGCCGGAAGCATTCGGTGCGATGATCGCGGCCGAAACCGACAAGTGGAAGAAGGTGATCGAGGAAGCGAAGGTCGAAAAGGTGCAGTGATCTACCTCACGGAACATTGGCGCGGCCGCGGTGTTTTATGGCAAAGGCGACGCGGCTTTTGCGTCACGTGAAGGAGATCGATGATGCGCAATGCAATGTTAGCGGTATTGGCGCTGTCGGCCGCGACAGTCGCCACGGTGGCGGGCAGCTCGCCGGCGGCGGCGTACGATTATCCCTACTGCCTCCAGGGCCGGGGCATCGGCGTCCCCGGCGACTGCTCCTACAGCAGCTATAGCCAGTGCATGGCGTCGGCGTCCGGACGGGCGCTTTATTGCAACGTCAATCCCCGCGTTGCCTTCGGACAGCAGCGGCGGATGCGGGTTTATCGGGACTATTGACCGGACCTCGCGAATCCTTCCCGGGATGGCCGGACTGACGCGCGAAAGCTAGTTGCGCGGAATGATCCGGCCATCCGCATTTCCATCCTCACAACTCTCAACTTCGTGATGCAAACGGCTTGACCGCGGTTCGTTTGCGTCTATACTAAACCTGATGGTTAAGTATCAGGAACACGTTCTGGACCGCACGTTTGCCGCGCTGTCGGATCCGACCCGGCGCGCACTGCTGGCGCGGCTCGGCGACCGCGAAAGCCTTTCGGTCAGCGAGCTGGCGCAGCCGTTCTCGATGTCGCTGCCCGCGATCATGAAGCATCTCGATGTGCTGTCGGACGCCGGCCTGATTGCGCGCGAAAAGACCGGCCGCACGGTCGCGTGCCGGTTGACCGCCCAGCCGATGGAGCAGGCGATGGAGTGGCTCAATCGCTACCAGCGCTTCTGGTCCGATGCTCTCGACCGCCTTGCCGCTTTTGTGGAGGAAGACCCATGGCCACCCAGTCAAGCCTTGCCAAGCACGACCCTGCCCGCGACGCCGAACTCGCTGCGCGGCCAAGCCTCACGCTCACGCGACGTCTCGCCGCGGCGCCCGAAAAAGTCTACGCCGCGTGGGCCGACCCGCAAAGGCTAGTGCAATGGTTCGGGCCCGGATCGGTCGAGGAAGGCTCGGTCAAGGCCGACATCAATCTGCGCGTCGGCGGTCGTTATCGCATCAGCTTCAACGCCAACGGCACGTACAACGAGGTCGGCGGCGTCTATCGCGAGGTCGTTCCGAACCAGCGTCTCGTTTTTAGCTGGGCGTGGCATTCGACGCCGGAGCGGGAATCGCTGGTGACCCTAACATTGAAGCCCGACGGTGCCGGCACACTGCTAACCTTCCATCACGCGCAGTTCGCGGATGCGACCGCGCGCGACAATCACGAGCGCGGATGGATGGAACTGCTGGCCAAGCTCGAAAGCTATCTGGCCTGAACGGAGGAGTCGCCCATGCACGCCATCGTTTCCCGCGAGGAATGGATCGCCGCCCGCAAGGCCCACCTTGCGCATGAGAAGGAATACACCAAAGCGCGCGAGCGCCTGGCCGAGGAGCGCCGCGCGCTGCCATGGGTCAAGGTCGACAGGGATTATGTGTTCGACGGGCCGAATGGAAAGGCGTCGTTGGCCGACCTCTTCAAGGGACGCAGCCAGCTCGTGGTTCAGCACGTCATGTTCGCGCCCGACTGGAACGAGGCCTGCAAGAGCTGCTCGTTCTGGGCCGACGGCTTCGAGCGCATGATCCCGCATCTGGCCGCCCGCGACACCACTATGGTCGCGGTCTCGCGCGCGCCGCTGCAAAAGCTCGTCGCCTTCAAGCAGCGGATGGGCTGGACGTTTGACTGGCTGTCGTCAGGCTCAAACGAGTTCAACTACGACTACGGCGTTTCGTTTACGCCGGAGCAAATCGAGCGAGGCGGCAACTACAATTTCGGAACCACTCGCTTCGGAGGCGAGGAAGCGCCCGGAATCAGCGTGTTCTATCGCGACGAGGCCGGGAACATCTTCCACACCTATTCCTGTTACTCGCGCGGCCTCGACATGATGAACGCCGCCTACCATTACCTCGACCTGACGCCGCTCGGGCGTCATGAGGAAGGCCTGCCCTATCCGATGGACTGGGTGCGGCTACGTGACCAATACCAGCCGGCGCCGGTTCAGGCATCCTGTTGTCATAGCTGAGTGAGTGTTTGTCCTCGTCATTCCGGGGCGATGCGAAGCGTCGGACTATAGTGCGCGATTGCGCACGTGAGGTCTGGCGCCAACGCACCATCCCGGAATGATGGCAAACATCCGCTCCTGATAACCAGGGAAAAACAACGGAGAGCAATCCCCATGCCTTACGTCGATGGCTTCATCGTCGCCGTGCCGAAGAAAAAGCTCGCGGAATATGTCGCGCTATCGAAGAAGTGCGGCAAGCTCTGGCGTGAATACGGTGCGCTTGATTACCGCGAATGGGTCGCCGACGACGTCAAGGTCGGCAAGCGCACCTCCTTCCCGCGCAGCGTCAAGCTCAAGCCGGGCGAGACCGTGATATTCTCCTGGATCACCTACAAGTCGCGCGCCCAGCGCGACAAGATCAACGCCAAGGTAATGGCGGACCCGCGGCTCACCTCGATGATGGATCCGAAATCGCCGCCGCCGTTCGACGGCAAGCGGATGATCTATGGCGGGTTCGAAAGCCTGGTGAAGGTGTAGCGGCGCTGACGCGCCGCCCATCGCCGCTGTCAACCCGGCCGGGCCTGCGCCTCCAGACGCCGGCTGTAGCGCGACATCGCGAAGCAGAACAGGAAGTAGATCACCGCTACGAATATATAGACTTCGATGCTGAACGGCTGCCAGGCGGGATCGATGATCGACGTCTTCGCCGTCGTCAGCAGGTCGAAGATGCCGATGATCAGCACCAGGCTGGTGTCCTTGAAGAAGGCGATGAACGTGTTTACCAGCGGCGGGATCACGTGGCGGATCGCCTGCGGCAGGATGATCAGGCCGTTCTTCTTCCAATAAGTGAGCCCGAGCGCGTCGGCGGCGTCGTGCTGCCCTCTCGGAATGGCCTGCAGCCCGCCGCGAATGACTTCGGCGAGATAGGCGCCGGCATACAGCACGAACGCGATCTGCGCCCGCAGCAATTTATCGATGTTGACGCCGTCGGGCAGGAACAGCGGAAACATCACGCTCGCCATGAACAGCAGGCTGATCAGCGGGACGCCGCGGATCAGTTCGACATAGAGCACGCAGAGCGAGCGGATCGCAGGAAGTTTCGAGCGGCGGCCCAGCGCCACGACGATACCGAGCGGAAAGCCGAAGGCGAGCCCGAACGTGGCAAGGATCAGCGTCACCGGCAGCCCGCCCCAGCGGTCCTGCGACACATAGGTCAGTCCTGCGATGCCGCCCCACATCAGCACGCCGATCAGCGCCAGTGCGGCCGCCCAGATCAGCACCAACTCCTTGCGCCACCAGCTCCGCCGGCTCGACACATAAAACAGTGCAATGAATGTCAGGCACACCAGAGCCGGCCGCCATTGCTCGCTGAACGGATAGGTGCCGAACAGGATGAAGCGGTATTTTTCGGGGATCACGGCCCAGCAGGCGCCGAGCCCGCGGATCGACCGGCAGGCGCCGGTCTGGTCGCTGGGCACCGACCAGACCGCATTCCAGTAGCCCCATTGCACGAGGCTCACCAGCGCCTTGCCGAGCAGCGCGATCAGGAGCACGCTGATGACCGAGGACGTGACCGAGGCGAACAGGTTGGTGCGCAGCCAGCGGATGACGCGCCTGCCCAGGACTTTGCGCGAACGCGCGCCGTTGAACGGCAGCGGATTTTGCGGAGCGTCTGATATCGACGTCATGGGATCAGCGCTCCACCAGCGCGATGCGCGCATTGTACCAGTTCATGAACAGGCTGATACCGAGGCTGATCGTCAGGAACACCATCATGATGAGCGCGATGGCTTCAATGGCTTGGCCGGTCTGGTTCAGCGTCGTGTTGGCGATCGACACGACGTCCTGGTAGCCGACCGCGACGGCCAGCGAGGAATTCTTGGTGAGGTTGAGGTACTGACTGGTCATCGGCGGAATGATGACGCGCAGCGCCTGCGGCAATACGATGCGCTGGAGCACAAAGCTCCGGCGCAGACCGAGCGCGTTTGCCGCATCCCATTGGCCTATGGGAACGGACTGGATGCCGCTACGGACGATCTCGGCGATGAAGGCCGACGTGTAGGTAACGAGCGCGATCAGCAGCGCGAAATATTCCGGCGCCAGCGTCAGCCCGCCGACGAAATTGAAGCCGCGCAATTCCGGCATCGTGATGGTCCAGGATGCACCGAGGCTGAACGACACCAGCGCCGGAAATCCGACGACGAGCGCCAGCGCGTAGGGCCAGAGATGGCGTACCTTGCCGTCGGCCATCTGCCGCGCCATCAATTGCCGCCGCAGTAGATAGAGCGCGGTCAGCCCGGCCACGACGGCTGCGATCACCCAGAGGTTTGCTTCCGCAATCGGGATTGATGGAAGCACCAGGCCCCGGTTGGAGAGAAAGACACCCTCGATCGGCTTCCATGCGGTCCGCGCCGCCGGCAATCCCTGCATCAGCACGTACCAGAACAACAATTGCAGCAGCAGGGGAATGTCGCGGAGCAGTTCGACATAGGCGGCGGCGAGCCGCGACAGCAGCCAGTTCGACGACAGCCGTGCAATGCCGATCAGCGTGCCGAGCACGGTGGCCAGCACGATGCCGATCACGGCGACGCGGAGCGTATTGACGATGCCGACAATGAAGGCGCGGACGTAAGGGTCCTTCGGGCTGTAGGCGAGCCAGGTGTCCGCGATCGGCATCCCGGCTTCGCGGCCGAGAAAGGCAAAACCGGTCGAAATCCGGCGTACCGACAGATTGTGCAGGGCGTTCGACCACAGGAAGGCGACGATCGCGACCGCGATCCCGATCACCACGACCTGCCAGAGGAGGCCGGTGATCTGCTGGCGGTTCAGCGAGAAGCGCAGTTGCCTGCGGCGGCGGAACTCGGGCGTCGATATCGTCACAGCACAAGGATCCTTCTGGCAACAGCGATCTTCGGCCATGCGCCCCCGGGGCGGGCGCATTTCAAATGTTGCACCAAAATTGGATATATGCAACATATGTTTCATGGCGCAACCGCACCCGAAATCTTCGCCGCTCAACGAATTGTGCAGTGCGTTGCCGTCGCTTCCGGCGCGGCTGCAGCAGGTCGGGCGCTTCGTCGCCGCCAATGATTACGACGCCACCACGCGTTCGATGCGCGATCTGGCCGCCGAGGCCGGCGCCGATCCCGCCGCCTTCACGCGTCTGGCGAAAGCGTTGGGCTATTCCGGATGGGATGAGTTGCGCGCCGCGTTGACCGAGGCGCGCCGGCCGGCACCGGCCCAGCCCTTTTCGGCTCGCACCCGCGGCGGCCGCAAGGGCCCCCACGCCGAGATCTCGCTGGTCGCCGACAAGCTCGACGCCGAGGCGGCAGGCCTTGCGCGCATTTCCACTGGCTCAGTGGCCGAAGCGGCCACGGCCTTGCACGCCGCGCGGCGAATCTGGATCGCCGGGTTTCGAAGCTGCCGCAGCGTGGCCGAACTGCTCACTTATCAGCTCCGGCTGTTCCGCTCTGACGAAGTGCAACTGGTCGGCGGCTCCGGGCCGGAGGATCTCGACCTCGGCGCCTTCCAGCGCGGTGACGCGGTCGTGGTCATCGGCTTTGCACCCTATTCCAGGGCCAGCGTGTTGTCGGCGCGCGCGGCGCATGATTCCGGCGCCACGCTGGTCGCGATTGCCGACGCGATCACTGCGCCGATGGCGGAGGGTGCCGATCATCTGCTGCTCTATGAGGCCGCCGCATCGCCGGGATTCTTCCCGAGCCTGACCGGCGCCATTGCGATTGCGCAGTCGCTGGCCGCGGTCAGCTTCGTGCTCGGCGGCGCCAAGGCAAAGCGCCGCCTTGAGGAAACCGAAGGCCGGTTGGCCGCGATGTCGCAATATGTCGCCGAGGAGGGTTGACCATCATGGGTGCGAGCCGAAGCCGGGTGCTGCATCGAAGCCTGCGTGAAAGCCCGCCGAAGGCGATCGGCGGCGAGGGCGTCTGGCTGATTGGCGAGAATGGCCGGCGGATTTTGGATGCGTCCGGTGGCGCTGCCGTCTCCTGTCTCGGCCATCAGCATCCGCGCGTGCTCGAGGCCATGGCGCGGCAAGCCTCGAAGCTCGCCTATGCCCACACCAGCTTTTTCTCGTCGGAGCCGGCCGAGGCGCTGGCCGACAAGCTCGTGGGTCACGAGCCCGGCGGGCTCGCTTACGCCTATCTCGTCAGCGGCGGTTCGGAAGCGATCGAAGCCGGCATCAAACTGGCGCGGCAATATTTTGTCGAGATAGGCCAGCCGCAGCGCCGGCACTTCATCGCGCGCCGCCAGGGCTATCACGGCAATACGCTGGGTGCGCTGGCTGCCGGCGGCAACGCCTGGCGTCGCGAGCCCTATGCTCCGCTACTGTCAACGGCCTTCAGCCATGTAACGCCGGCATTCGCCTATCACGAAAAACGCGACAGCGAATCCGAGGCGGATTTTGTGGCCCGCCTCGCGGCCGAGCTGGAGACGGAATTTCAGCGTCTTGGCCCGGAGAGCGTGGCCGCGTTCATCGCCGAGCCGGTGGTGGGCGCGACCGCCGGCTGCGTGCCGGCGCCGGAGGGATATTTCCGTGCCGTTCGCGAAATCTGCGATCGGCACGGCGCGCTCGTCATCCTCGACGAGGTAATGTGCGGCATGGGCCGCACCGGCACCCGCCACGCCTGGGAACAGGAAGGCATCGCGCCCGATATCCAGGCGATCGCCAAGGGACTGGGCGGCGGCTATCAGCCGATCGGCGCCATGCTTGCGAGCGGGCGCATCGTCGATGTCATCCGCGACGGTTCGGGTGCGTTCCTGCACGGCCATACCTATCTGGCTCATCCGCTGGCCTGCGCTGCGGCGCTGGAAGTGCAGCGGGTGATCGATGACGAGCAACTGCTCGACAGGGTCAAGAGCCTCGGTGCGCAGCTCGAGCGACGGCTGACCGAGCGTTTCGGCAATCACCGCCATGTCGGCGACATCAGGGGCCGCGGCCTGTTCCAGGCCATCGAACTGGTCGCCGATCGCGCCACCCGCGCGCCGTTCGATCCTGCGCTGAAATTGAACCAGCGGATCAAAGCCGTCGCGTTCGAAGGCGGGCTTGGCTGCTATCCCGCCGGCGGGACCGTGGACGGCCGCAGCGGCGATCATGTCCTGCTCGCGCCGCCCTATATCGCGACGTCGGACGATATCGACATGATTGTCGACCGCTTGGGGCGCGCGGTCGACAGCGCGTTGAAGAGTGTGGGTCATTAGCAGGAGGAGCAGTATGAAGAAGATTGTTATCGCTATAGGCTTGCTCGCGGCGTCGTGCCTGACCGTGCAGGCTGCAACGCTGGATACGGTCAAGCAGCGCGGCACGCTGGTGTGCGGCGTCAGCATCGGCTTTGCGCGGCTTCTCGACGCCGGACTCGCAAGGCAATTACAAGGGGCTCGACGTCGACTATTGCCGCGCTTTGGCAGCCGGCGTGCTCGGCGATGCCAAAAAAGTGCGATACGTCGCGCTCACGGCGCAGAACCGCTTCACCGCGCTGCAGTCGGGCGAAATCGACGTGCTCTATCGCAACTCGACCCAGACCTATCTGCGCGGCGTGACGCTTGGGTTGCGGCAGGGCCCGGTCAATTTCTACGACGGCCAGGGGTTCGTCGTGCGTGCCGATGCCGGCGTGAAGGACCTCAAGGGCCTGAACGGCGCCACCGTCTGCGTCGCGCAGGGCACGACCCACGAAGTCACGCTCGGCGATTACGGCCGCGCCAACGGCATCGAATGGAAGCCGCTGGTGTTCGACCGCACCGACACCATGTACCAGACCTTTTTCGGCGGGCGCTGCGATGCCATGACCCAGGACGCGTCCGCCCTGGCGGGCGCCGTCACCACGGCGGCCTCGAACCCTGCCGACTATGTCGTTCTGCAGCAGACCATCAGCAAGGAGCCGCTCGGTCCGTTCACCCGCAACGGCGACGAAGCGTGGACCGACATCATCGCCTGGCTGCACTACGGCCTGATCGAGGCGGAAGAGCTTGGCGTCACCGCTGCCAATGCCGACGAGATGGCGAAGTCCAGCAGCATTCCGGCCATCCAGCGGCTGCTCGGCACGTCAGGCGATCTCGGATCGCGGTTGGGCCTCGACAACAAGTGGATGCTGCAGGCGATCAAGGCGGGCGGCAATTACGGCGAGATCTTTGAGCGCAATGTCGGCAAGGCGAGCCCGCTGAAGCTCGATCGCGGCCTGAACGCGACCTGGAGCAAGGGCGGCCTGATGTATGCGCTGCCGTTCAAGTAAAAGCGCATAGCGTTTTTTTGAGCGAAAGCCTGCCCCGGACTTGATCCGGGGTGGTTACCGGTTCGCGTAAGGAAAACGCGTCAAACAAAAAGCCGCTGCGGTGCGTCGGGTTGACACCGGCCGCGCCGCAGCCAGACTGATCCGCATGCGCATTACCCTGATCCACGCCCTGAAACATTCGATTGTGCCGATCGAGGCCTCCTTCGCCAGGCTTTGGCCGGACGCCCGCCTGATGAACCTGCTCGACGACAGCCTGTCGGCCGATCTGGCGCGCGACGGCGGGCTCACCGACGCCATGACCGAGCGCTTCCTCCGGCTCGGACGCTACGCGGCCGGCACCGGATCGGACGCGATCCTGTTCACCTGCTCCGCGTTCGGCCCCTGCATCGAAGCGGTTGCGCGCGCGCATGCCCCGATGCCGGTGCTCAAGCCCAATGAGGCGATGATCGAGCAGGCGGTCGCGCGGGGCCGCAAGGTCGGGCTATTGTCGACGTTTCCGCCGACGCTGGTCTCGATGCCGCCGGAGTTTCCGCCGTCGATCGACCTGGTGCCGAAACTGGTGGAAGGCGCGATGGCCGCGCTCGACCGCGGGGACCGCGCGACCCATGACCGCCTGGTGGTGGAAGCGTCAAGAGACCTGCGGGAATGCGACCTCATCGCGCTCGCCCAGTACAGCATGGCGCCGGTGGCAGCAGAGGTCACTGAGGCGACGGGACGGCCGGTCCTCACCACGCCTGACAGCGCGGTGCAGAAGCTGCGGAAGATGCTGGGCGTTGCGCCGGGCCAGAGCGGGATTCATCAGCGAGTCGTCCCTGCGGACGCAGAGACCCAAAACCACAGGGCGTAATTTTTTAAAGAATATGTTGGCCGTCGTTTCGACACGACGGCCGCGGCGTATGGGTCCCTGCATTCCGCAGGGACGACGTGTTGAGAGAGCCGCGCGAAATCGCCGCCCCCTTGAATTCGCAATGCGGCGCGACGTCTAGCCTGGTGGCTAGGCTTCTTTCTTCTTGGCGGGCTTTTTCGCCGCCTTTGCCGCTGCGGCTTCCTCGGCCGCGTTCCTGATCGCCCGGGCGTAGCTGTCGGCGGTGTTTTCCGCCGAATTTTGCAGCCGCTTGGCCGCGGCGGTGCCGAGCAGCATCGTGCTCTTGGCGATCAGCCGGAACTGGTCCCGGGTCTCCTTGTCCTTGGCCTTGGCCGCGCGGGCCATGATCTGGTCGCGCCGCTTCTTGACGGCGGCCATCAGGCTCTTGTTCTGCGTTTTTGCGATTTGCCGGATGACGACGTCGAGATCGGCTTCAGCCATGATGGATCACTCTTATACCGCACCCTGCGATTCCGTACGGTGCGGGGATCATCGGCGCGTCAGGTTTGAAGGATAGGCGGCATTGTGTCGCCGCGGCGCCGCCATTTCAAGCGCGATTCTCCGCGATCGGGCGCGGCGCGGCATCCGCGCCGATAACCGTCGATTAACGTTGTATTGCTACGAGTCGTCAACCAGCAGGATGACCAGCAGCATGCGTAACCTCTCCGTCTATCAGCGTTTTGCGATGATCATCGCGGCGCTGACGATCGTGCTCTTTGCAGTCTCTGCCTTGCAGATCCTGGTCTTGCGCGATGCGGTCCTGGACGAGCGGCGCACCACCGTCCGCGATCTCGTCGAGGCCGCGACCAAGGTTCTCGCCCACTATGACGGCGAGGCCAAGGCCGGCAAGATCGAGCCGGATAAGGCGCGCCAGATGGCCTTTGCCGCAATCAGTTCGATGCGCTGGGGCGAATACTCGGACTATATCGGCGTCTACGGCACCGGAAGCGCCGACGCCGGCGTCACCTACGTGCATGCCAATCCCAAATACATCAACGTCAACCGCTGGGAGTTCAAGGACAAGAGCGGCAAGCTGTTGATCCAGGACATCGTGCGGACCGCGCGCGGCGGTGGCGGCTTTGTCGAGTATCTGGCGCCCCGGTCGGCCGGTGGCGCCGAACTCCGCAAGGTCTCCTATGTCGGGGCCTTTGGCTCCGGCGACAAGCTGCTGGCGCTTCAGGCGGGCGCCTATGTCGACGATATCGATGCCGTGGTGTTTCGCCGGATGATCTGGGCGGGGATCGCGGGGCTGGCCGGTCTTGCATTCGCGGCATTCGCGGCATTCTGGCTTGGTCGCGGCCTCGTCGGTCCCCTCAACAAAACCTGCGCGGCCATGGACCAACTGGCCAAGGGCAATCTTGCCGTCGACATTTCGTTCGTCGACCAGACCAACGAGGTCGGCCGGATTGCGCGAAGCCTGCAGGTCTTTAGGGATCATCTGGTCGAAACCACGCAGCTCCGCACCGAGCAGGAAGCGATGAAGACGCGGTCCGCCGAGGAGCGGCGGACGGTTCTGTCCCGAATCGCCGACGACTTCGAGCGCAGCATCGGTGGGGTGATCCGGGGCACCGCCACCGCCGCCGACGAACTGCAGGATTCCGCTTCGTCAATGTCCACGATCGCGGTCGGGACGACGGATCAGAGCGCCAAAGTCGCGGCCGCGGCCGAGCAGACCGCATCGAACGTTCAGACGGTTGCGGCCTCGGCGGAGGAATTGTCGTCCTCGATCCAGGAGATCGCGCGGCAGGTCACCCAGTCTTCGTCAATTGCCCAGAATGCGGTCGGGCAGGCCAACCGGACCGAGGCCATGGTCGGACGCCTGGTCGAGGCCTCGCAAAAGATCGGCGAGGTCATGTCGCTGATCCAGACCATCGCCGGACAGACCAACCTTTTGGCCTTGAACGCGACCATCGAGGCCGCCCGGGCCGGCGAGGCCGGCAGGGGTTTTGCCGTCGTCGCCAACGAGGTCAAGGCGCTGTCGTCGCAAACCGCCAAAGCCACCGACGAAATCACCAGCCAGATCCAGGAAATTCGCGATGCGACCGGCTCCACGGTCAATGCCATCCGCGAGATCGGCACCACGATCGGGCAGATGAACGAAATCACCGGCTCTATTGCGGCCGCCGTCGAAGAGCAGGGCGCTGCGACCAACGAGATCGCCCGCAGCGTGCAGCAGGCGGCACAAGGCGCCCAGGAGGTGATGCAAAACATCACGGGTGTACGCGAAGCGTCGAGCAAGGTCGACGCTGCCGCGACCCTCGTCCTGAATGCAGCAGCCCAGCTCACCTCGCAATCCGAGCAGCTCGAGACCGAAACCGGCAAATTCCTCGGCAACATCCGCGCGGCGTGACGGGCATTTCGCGTCTAGCTCGTCATGCCCGGCCTTGTGCCACGTTCTTGCTTCACTTCGGTCAGAAAGACGTGGATGGCCGGGCATAGGCGAGCGGAAGCGACGCCGTCCTTCGGACGGCTATGCCCGGCCATGACGGAAAATCGAGTCCCTTTCAAAAGCTGCTGGAAGCCGAGCAACCCGGCAGCTCTTTCGGCCGGCCTCCGGCTCAGTTCAGCCGCGCGCCGATCCCGGTGAGCACGCGATAATCCGGCTTGGACTGAATGCCGTTGTGCTGGTTGATGACCGGCACGCCGACCGAGACGAAGCCCGAGAAGCGGTCGAAGCCCACGCGCACGCCGGGCGAGAGATAGACCGTGGTGCCGCCCGAATTGGGATCCGGAATGCCGGCGATCCGCTGCTTGTCGTGCCACTCGCCATTGAGCTCGAGAACGAGGTCGAGCGTGTAGGGCGTCTTCTTCATGTCGCTGTGGTCGTGATTGGCGTGATAGAGGCAATGCTCCTGCAACTGGTTGCGGGGCTGCATGCAGTATTCGTGCAGCTCCATCTCTTTCGACGAGCCGGTGGCGCCGACCAGGCGATACGACACGGCGGTGCCGAACAGGAAGCGGTCGCCGAGATTGGTGTTCTGCGTGCCCGTGCTGATCAGATAATAGAGGCCGCTGACGTCGAACGACCAGCGGCCGGTGCGCTTGGTGAAGGCGGCGCCGAACAGGCCGTCCCACGAGCCCGAGCCCGGCTGAAACTGGGCTTCGAACAGTTGGCCGAAATTGTCGCGCTGGCTGGTGCTGCCGGTCGGCGCCTTGAAGCCGAAGAGCACGGCAGCGGACGTTCCGGTCTGCGCATTGTTGTGGAAACGATACTGCCCGAGCATGGTCACGTCGCCGAACCCTGCCGAGTTGCCGCGCCGGTTGATGCCGTCGGGGCTCATTAGGCTGTTCATGTCGCTCGCATTCATCATGCCCATGTGGCCGCCGCTCAGCATGTCCTCGCCGGGTTCGCGGATATCCGAGCGGCGGACGCCCGCGGCGCGCACGGCAACGGTCAGGTCATTGGTGATGCCGTAGGCGACCGAAAGCGAGACGGCGTCGATCGAGCGGATCGAATGCGCGTGCGTGCCGTTAGCTGCGGCGGCGAGCAGGTCGGCGTCACTGAGTTGGCCTAGTCGGATGAATTCGTAGCGGACCGATGCTGCGATCAGTCCTTCGGAAAGCGTGTCCGCCGAGATGGTGTTGATGGGGCCGCCACTACCGGTATTGCCGCCGCCGCCGGGATGATGCGCTTCTGCAGGAGCTGCGAGAAAAAGCATGATGGACGAAAAGACACCGGCAGCCGGCCTTGCAATATACGCGCGCACATACGCCCCCTTTACTCATTGTCGGACGATTAGCCATTGCAATCTGGCGCGAGATTGACTGGATCGTGCGAGAAGCGCGGCTCGCTGGCGACGGAAGGGAAGCGGAAAAGCGAAGACATCATCGCGAGCGCGGCATCTGTATGGCCGTCGCGTGTTGGGCAAATGGTGAAAGAGCTGCGGCCCGGCTGCTTGGTTGTGCGTCCGATTTTCTTCGCGTCGTGACGCGGCAGCCGCAATCACGTCCGGCAGCAGCCGCAATCACGGCGAGCACCAGCCGTAATCGCGTCTGATTGTTTCTCTACACGCCTTATGGTCCAGCGCGCGTATCGGAGTAGGACAACTATGACAACGATCGCCAGAGATATCTTTGTATTTGTCGCCGCGGCCATTTTTGTCGCAGCGAGTGTGCTCATTGCGACCGCGGCCGGCGCGCACGAATTCAAGGTCGGCGCCCTCGACATCGGGCATCCCTGGTCGCGCCCGACCCCGAAAGACGCAAATATTGCGGGCGGCTATCTCACCATCACCAACAAGGGAAAGACCGCGGATCGCCTGATCGGAGGCGACTCACCCGCGGCGAGCCAAATCGAGGTACACGAGGTGGTCGACGTGGACGGCATGACGAAGACGCGCGCGCTCGCGAACGGCATCGAGATCAAGCCCGGCAGGACCGTCGAGCTGAAACCCGGCTCGTATCGTATCCTGCTGCTTGGGCTCAAGGAGCCATTCCAGATCGGCCAGAAGATCAAGGGCACGCTGGTGTTCGAGAAGGCCGGCCCTGTCGAGATCGTCTACAACGTCGAGGAAAATCCCGGCGCCGCAGTCAGTGGCGTCATGCAGCACAAGCACCATTAGGGTGCGCCTGCGTGCTCTGCCCGAAGGGCTCTCCGTCATTGAGCATCGAATAGCTCTCGGCAGATCGCGCGATGTCCGCGAGCAGCGCGTAGCGCTGTGTTCGGCGTCGCGCGCCGGACCAACAACGCCGGGTCACCGCGATCGACGGTGGCTGGTTTCGAACTCCTCATTCTCCGGTCAGGATCCTGAGCAGTGTCCAGCTCGAACCAAATGTCAGCCGCAGCCGCCAGTCTGCAGCCCTCACCGCAGAGAAGACGAGTGAGCTGGCCGTTCGCTGCCACGATGTTGTGCGCATCGCTGCTCGGGATCGGACTGGCATATTGTGCCCGCGCATTGTCGATCCCGGTATGGGGACTTGATGGAGGCAGCGCACCTTCCTTGAACGACGTCGTCTGTTTGAACGGGAATTCCTCCAAGTCACCGGAGACGTCTCGCAGGGACGAGTGAAACGGTCGAGCTTGCCGATGCCGAGGGAGCCGTACCACATCCGACCGTTGAGCGTCTGCCGTCAACAGTTCGGAAACCACACGATCTCACTTCTGCTCCCGCTAACTAATCGAAAATCGTTCTGCCGCAAGTTCGTGCCCGGGAAAAGGAATGGGGAGATCCTGATATGAACGGCTTGGCTATCATGGAAAACGTTCGCCGATACCGCACCATCGCGTCGTTGTACCGCCAAACCGCGGCCTTCCGGCCGCTTCATAGCTGTTCCCTCCTGGCGCAAGCCAAGGAATGGGAGCATCGCGCCGTTGCGGAACTCGAAGCCTACTATGAGGCTTTCTGTTCCGCGGCTTCCGGCAATACCCGGATCCACTCCGCAAGCTGCGCAGCATGAGCTGACGGCAGGCGCGCGGGAGGCGGGGAAGCCGCAAATTTCCGCAGGCCAAATCCGGGACCAAAGTGGGGCGGCGCAGGCTTCGGCTGGGCAGGCCCGCCTCATGTCAAAGCGCGGACACCAGCGGCGACCTCGGCCAAGTCGTCGTTGAGCTGATGGTTGCGGCCGTGGAGCCGATGCACGATCGCGCCAGGTATCGCTCCCTCGTAAAGATCGACATGCCCAATCGGCGCAGTGTCGTCCTTGCTGCCGTGATAGAGATAGATCGGCGTCCTTGGAGGCAGTCGCCGGCCGAAGTCGGCGGTTGGCTTGATGTCCTCACTCGGCCAGCCGCCAGCGCCAACAAAGGGCGCTGCGATGAGAAATACGCCAGCAAGCTTCCGATTCGGCGGCGCCTCCGCGAGTGCGTTGATCAGAATCGTTCCACCAAGCGAGTGGCCTATCAGTATCGCGCCATCGTCGAGGCCGGCGATCTCTTCCGCGAGCGCGGCCTTCCACACGGCATAGCTGGGATTCGCCTCGCTCGGCATGCGCGGGTAGCGGACGTCGTAGCCGGGCCCAAGTTCTCGCCTCAAGCTATCGACGAGCTTGTTGTCCCATTCATCATGAGCCCCTGCGCCTCCGCCTTGAATGAACAGGACTTGCTTCTTCATGGTCGAAGTCCTTGCACGGCAGCATAGCGCGCCGCCTTTTGCGTCGCAAAACCGAACCGTTGCGGACACTTATCGCCGCTGCGAGCGTGGAATAGGCGACTCTCGACGTTCGCAGTTTGGCATGAAATGGCGCGCCACGGCCGATGAAGATGCGCACTATTGCTTCGCCGTGGCGCTACGGGCAAATGCGACTAAGCGCGCGGGCATACCCAAAGTCCCGGCGAATACCGCAGCTTACTGCGCCTTGTCGGCTTCGCCGGAGGCGCCCCGCGGGCCTGGGATCTCGCCCCGACCCTTGCGCCTTCATCTGTAACGCGTTACATTGTCACGCGTTACAGATGGAGGAAGCCTATGGCGGCGCCAGCCGAGAGGATGAAGATGATGCGGCAGCGGCGGCGCGCACGGGGGCTGCGCGAGTTGCGTCTCGTTATTGCCGACCCGCGCTCGCGGGCGGTGCGACGACGGGTGGCGAAGCAGGTCGCCGGTCTCGACCTGGATCGCGAGCGCGACGCGTTGAAGTGGATCGAATCGGTCTCCGAGTTTGATGCAGATGCGACGCGGTGATCTGGTGACCGTTGCGGCGGCCGGTGACTATGGCAAGCCCCGTCCCGCCGTTATCGTGCAGACTGATGCCTTTCCGGAGAGCCACGCTTCAGTGGTGATCTGCCAGTTAACTTCCGATCTGGCCGATGCTCCGGATTTTCGCATCACCATCGAACCTAACCCCGAAAACGGATTGCGGCTCAAATCGCAGGTGATGGCCGACAAGCCGGTCACCGTGAGACGCGAACGGATCGGGCAGAGGATCGGGCGTCTCGGCAACCAAGACATGGCTCGGCTCGGAATTGCTTTGGCGTTTGTCTTGGGGCTCGCGGATTAGCGATGCTTCTCGTCCAGGCGACGGACAGCAAGATTGACGTACGGTTGTCGGCGGCTTGATGCGGCATTTTCCGACGCCCGGCAACAATATCGTGCAAAATCGTAGAGTGGCGCACCCGACACGATTCGAACGTGTGACCTTTGCCTTCGGAGGGCAACGCTCTATCCAGCTGAGCTACGGGTGCATCAGGGGTTCATTTAGCCGATTGGCCGGGCAGGGGCAACGGCCCCGCAGGAATCGTTTTGGGGTGTGTCAGGCGCCTGCGCCGTCGCCAAAGCGTTGCCGGTAGGCACGGATATAGGCCTGCTCTGCCGGCTTGAGGTGGCGCCTCGTCAGCATGATCAGTTCGTCGCGGCGCGAATGCCGCAAGGCCTCGATCATCGCAATATGGTCCCGGCGGGCGTCGTTCAGCGCGCCCGGATTGGCGTAGGCATAGGAGCGGATACCGGAGACCTTTTGCGCCAGATTCTCGATGGTCTCGATCAGGCAGCCATTGCCGCATAGCCCGAACAAGGCGCGATGGAATTGCACGTTGCTGTGGAACACGGCCAGGAGGTCGCCGGCGTCGACGGCCTTGCCGTGCTCGCGCTGCACGGCTTCCAGCCTGACAATATCGGCGTTCGCGACCGGAAACGGCAGAATCCGCACCGCCATCACCTCGAGTTCCTCGCGCACACTATAAATCTCGCTCACCTCCCGCGGCCTGAGATCGCGCACGATCGCGCCCCGGTTCGGGATGCGCTCGACGATACCGCGCTTTTCCAATTCAAACAGCGCAAGCCGGATGTCGCCGCGATGGGTGTCGAAGGCCGCGCACAGGTCCTGCTCGACCAGGCGCTCGCGTGGATGGCGCCTGCCCAGCACGACGTCTTCCTCGAGCTTCCTGGCAATTATATGCGCGGTCGGTTCGCGCTGTGCCTGGGCCGGGGAGGGAATCCCGGCGATTGTCGCAACGCCGCGGCGAGTAGGCAGTTTTTTCGAGGTTTTGGCGGTCGCCATGGGGGTAATCTGCCATCGGCCCAGATAGTATACAATCTAAAAGACTATCTTGTTAACACGCTGGCTTCGGTCATAATGGACGGACGCCGGGGGCCCCATGGGCGCTGGCGACAAATCAGTCCGCAAAAGCGGCGAAGCAGGGGAGGAAAGTCAATGTCCGTTTCACGGTATCTGCCGTTTGCGCGCGGCATTCTGCTGGGCGCCGCCATTGCGATGGCGTCGTCGGCGGCATCAGCCCAAAAGCGCGAATTCTCGTTCGCCTACGACCAGCCCAAGAACAGCGGCTACGGCATCGGCGCCGAAATCTTTAACAAGAAGCTGGCCGAACTGAGCAAGGGCACGCTCTCGATCAATCAATATCCCGGCGCCCAGCTTGGCACCGAGGCGCAGACCCTGCAAAAAGTCCAAACCGGCGACATCGATTTCGTGATGCTGTCGACCGCCAACGCCTCGACTGCGCAACCGGAGTCTGGCGTGTTCTCGCTTCACTATATCTTCCGCGATGGAGCGCACGCCATCAAGGTGCTCGGCGATCCCGCGGTCATCGCGGCGATGAAGGAGTTATATGCGGCCAAGATGAAGGGCGCGCATATGCTGGGGCTGGGCTCGCAAGGCCTGCGGCACATGTACGGCAAGAAGCCGGTGCAGACGGTCGCGGACCTCAAGGGCGTCAAGGTGCGGGTGCAGGCCACCGTGACCGAAGACACCCTTTTCCCGGCCTACGGCGCCCAGGTCGTGCATATGCCGTTCGGCGAAGTCTACACCTCGCTGCAGACCGGCGTGGTCGACATGGCCGAGAACGGCATCAACAACTATCTCGTCAACAAGCATTACGAACCCGCCCCAGTGCTCTCGCTCACCGAGCACGAAGCGAACAATGCCGCGCTGTTCGTCAGCGACAAGGTATGGAGCAGTCTCAGCGACGAACAGAAGAAATGGGTGCAGGCGGCCGCCGACGAGGTCAGCCGCAACGAGCCGACGGCCGCCTTCAAGCTTGAGCACGAAGCGCAGGCCAAGCTCGAGAAGATCGGCGTCAAGGTCGTCAAGACCGTCGACAAGAGCGGCTTTATGGCCGTCAGCAAACCGATCCAGGACAAGCTGGCGTCCGACCTCGGACCGAACGCCGTCAAGGTCCTCGGCATGGTGCGCAGCGTTCAATAGGCAGAGAACTCGCGCGGCGGGAAGCGGTGGCTTCCCGCCGCGCTGTTTCCTCATCGTGGATTCGAGAATCGACCATGCCCGGATTCAATAGCCTCGTGCTGGAGGAGCAGCGCTATCTGAAGTGGCGCGCGCTTGACTGGCTCGAACAGGTCCTGATGATTCTCTGCGGTATCGCCATAACCGCCTTTTCGGTTCTGGTGATGTGCGACGTTGTCACCCGCACCATCGGCCACCCCTGGCTCTGGCTCCAGGAGGCGACGATGACATTCTTCATCTATGGCATCTTCATCGGCGTCGGCGCGGCGACGCGGCGCAACGATCATCTCTACCTCGCCGTGCTGGCGGAATCGCTGACCGGCAACGCGCGGCTGTTCTTCGAGATGTTCAACCGGCTGGTGGTGCTCGGCGTCGCCGTCTGCATGATCTATTTCGGGTACTTGAACTTCCTCGACGGCTTCAAGAGCCTGCGCATGCCGTCGATGACGCCGCTGTCGAGCTTCTACGCGGCGATTCCGCTGTGCGGCCTGCTGGTCGCCATTTTCACCGTCGAGCAGATGATCAACGGCTGGAAGAACGGCTTTGCCGGGACGTCGCACGCCGATGAGAAGAGGAAAGCGCTGTGACGACCAATGGCGCACTCATCTTCCTGATGGGATTTCTCTTTCTGTTCCTCGGCTATATGGGCGTGCCGGTGGCCTTTGCCCTGATTGCGGCCGTGCTGGTGGTGACGGCGTTCACGCCGGTCAGCCTCGCCTCGATGATGGCCCAGCTCTTCAACGGAATGGACACCGAAGCCCTGCTCGCGGTGCCGTTCTTCCTGCTGGTCGGCGATCTCATGACCTCGGCGAACGTCACCGTCCGCATGATCAAGTTGTCGCAAACGATGGTCGGACATTTGCGCGGCGGTCTGGCACAGGTGGTGACGATATTCAGCATGTTCTTCGCAGGCATTTCGGGTTCGTCCGCCGCCGACGTCGCCATCCTGTCGCGAACGCTGGCGCCGGAAATGAAGCGGGAAGGTTACGACCTCGCCTTCACGGCGGCGCTGATCGCCTCAGCCTCGACAATGGCCAATCTCATTCCGCCCAGCATCATGGCCGTGGTGTATGGCGCGACTGGCAACGTTTCGATCGGCGGGTTGTTTCTCGGCGGCGTGGTGCCCGGCGTCTTCGTGGGCATCGGGCTGATGATCTACAGCTTCTTCTTCGGGCCGGTCGGCATCAAGCGCGAGCGCGCAACGTTTGGCGCATTCGCGACCGCCACGAAGGCGGCCGCCGTGCCGCTGATGATCCCGTTCATCATCATGGGCGGCATCCTGGGCGGACAGTTCACGCCGACCGAAGCCGGCATCATTGCCGTGGCCTACATCGTGTTCGTGGCGATCCCGTTGCTCAATCGCCGGCATTACCAGCACTTGCCGCGCGACATGGCGATGACCGGACTGCTCTATTCCATTCCGCTCATCACCATCGGCGCCGCCTCGGTGTTCGGCTGGATGCTGGCCTATCTGCGCGGTCCGGCCGTGGTATCAGGCTGGATTTCGTCGGCGGCCGGCGGCGATCCCTTCCTGATCATGCTGTTGCTGGTTGCCCTGTTCGTCGTGGTCGGCGACTTCATCGATGCGATCCCCGCGATCATCATTTTCATGCCCATCATCGATGATCTGAGCAAGAACGCCGATATCAATCCGGTGCACATGGGCGTCGTCATCATCGTCACGCTGGCATTCGGGCTGATCACCCCGCCTTACGGGCTTGCGCTGCTGATGGCGTCGAAATTCGTCGGGGTGCGCTTTAGTCGGGCGATGGTGGCGTCGTTCCCCATTTACATCGTGTTCTTTGCCGCGATCGCGTTCTGCATCTTCTTTCCCGAAGTCGTACTGTGGCTGCCGAAGCACCTGCTGCCGGAATCGGTCGGCTGTTTCAAGAACCCCAGCGGTGCCGGTTATATCTGTCCCTAGCACACGCTTGCGCAGCCATTCGCCCGGCGAGGCCGCAATTGAGGCAGCATCGTCTGTTCCTCATCGGGGCCCCCCTTGATCGCGGCCGGGCGCGGCAACCGGCGGCGAATAGACCAAGGTGGCAGGGCGCGCGGCCTTGTCCTCCGTCAAAATTCTGATCCGCTCCGGCGAATTGGTGCTAGTCTTGACGCGTTGATCTTCTAGACCATGGATGGGGACGTCCGATGTATAAGAAGGTTCTTCTCGCCTATGACGGTTCGGTCGAGGGGCGGCGCGCGTTGCGGGAGGGCGCAAAGCTCGCACAACTCTGCCGTTCCGAGGTTTTTTTGCTCGCCGTCGTCGAGGTCTCCTCGATCATGACGCCCGAGGCTGGGCTTACGATCCCGATCGAACTGCAGACCGAGGACTACAAGGCCATCCTGAACGAAGGCACCGAGCGGCTGAAGGCGCTGGGGTTTTCGCCGACCGCGCGGCTCGAGGTCGGCGATGCCGGGCAGAAAATTGCCGAGGTTGCTGAAGAAATCGGCGCGCATCTCGTCGTCGTCGGCCACCGCCCGCAGGGGGCGCTGGCGCGCTGGTTCGGCTCGATCGGCAGCTATCTGGTCAAGCGCCTGCGCTGCAGCGTGCTGGTGGCCCAGACCGAGGTTAGCGACGCCGAGTTCGAGCGGCTGAAGCCGGCGGAAACGGCGGCCTCGGGATAGTAGCTCCAAGGCTTATTTGGGCTGACCCTGAACTTAAGCCGTGGGAACGATGATCTTGCCGATCGGCCATAGCGCGATTCCGGCAAGCTTCAGATGCGCCCAGGCAAAGGGAATCCCGATGATGGTTACGGCCAGCAGCACGGCCGTGACGACATGCCCGAGCGCCAGCCACCATCCCGCCAGCACCAGCCAGATGATGTTGCCGATCACCCCGAGCGGCCCGGTGCCGATGTCCTCCTGGCCGGTATAGGCGTCGCGCGAAATCGCCGTGAAGCCGAACGGGAACAGGGTGTAGGCCGCGATGTTGAACGCCGCCCGCGCCCAGGGAATTCCGATGATCGTGATCGCCATCACGACGGCGGCAACCAGCCAGCCGAATGCCATCCAGGCGCCGCCGAGAACGATCCAGATGATATTGAGCAACAGTGAGACCGGTGACATCCGAAAATTCTATCTGGCCGTGCGCGCGATTGAAATCGAAAACCCCGCCGCAAGCGGAACCCGATTGCCCCGGGCACATCAGGCGCTAAACTCATCGCCGAACGACCCGGCAACAAGTGTCGACAGGGAGAAACCTCGATGCGTCCGCTCGAATTCGGCTGGTATCTGCCCACGCATGGCGACACCACGGCGTATGGCCTGATGGATGCGCAGATTCCAGGCTCCCCCGAACTGTGCGACCGCGTGGTGCAGGCGGCGGAAGCGGCCGGTTTTGAATATCTCCTGATCCCGGTCGGCTCGGTGTGCTGGGAGGCCTGGATCACGGGCGCGTTCATGGCGGTGCGGTCGTCATCCATCAAGCCGCTGATTGCGGCGCGGCCCGGCTATATCAACCCCGTGCTGCTGGCGAAGATGATCTCGACCTTCGACCAGATGTCGGGCGGGCGCATCTGCATCAATCTGATCGCCGGCCAGAACGAGAGCGAGGTCGAAGGCGAGGGCGTGCGCTATCCAAAGGAACAGCGCTACGAACTGATGGAAGAGGAGGTCTCAATCCTCAAGGCGCTGTGGACCACGCGCGGACCGCTCAACTTCGAAGGAAAGTTTCATAAACTGTCCGGTGCGCATATCCGGCCGCGCCCGCACCAGCAGCCGTTTCCAAAATTCTATCTCGGCGGCGGCTCGCGCCAGGCCTGGGAATTGTCGGCGAAGCATTCCGACGTGCATCTGTTCTGGGGCGACCTGCCGGAAAAGATCGCCTCGAATATCGCCGAGATCAGGGAGATGGCGCGTGCGCATGGCCGCGAAAACGACATCGGCTTCGGCATGCGGCTGCAGGTAATCTGCCGCGAGAACGAAGCTGACGCTTGGGAAGCCGCCGATCAACTGGTGCGCCACGCCACGGAGCGGCAGAAGCAGGAAATCCAGACGCTCTACAACAAGTCGGAAGCGAACCTGCGCGTGCAGCAGCTCGCCCGCGAGCATGGCGACCTCCTGCTGCCGCACCTGTGGACCGGCATCACCAAGGTCCGTCCGGGCGCCGGCATTGCCGTCGTCGGCAATCCCGTCCAGTGCGCCGACACGCTGCAGCAATTCATCGACGCCGGCTGCCATTCGTTTTGCCTGTCCGGCTATCTGCATGACGAGGAGGCCGAGCGCTTCGGCCGGCTGATCCGGCCCATTCTCGCCGAGAATAATCGCGGCCGGTGGGCGGCGTAACGCAGGGACGGACGCGGCGTCTATGCTGCAGTGCGTCCGTTTGACGCCGGGTGCATTTGCTGCAGTGCGCTCGCATCCAGCCTTGATATCGCTCGCGGTGGTGTGGGCCCGGCGCTAAAGTTGGGCCTGAGAATTCAACCGGGTACCGCCAAATGAGTGGATCGAGTTCGGTACTTGCGTGGAGCTCCGCCCTGGAGGACTTCGCGCTGTTTCGAACGCTCAGTGCCGAACAGCGGCTGCAGGCTCTCAATGCCATGGTCCGCCAGGATCTGGTGCGCGGGCAGATGCTGGTCGCGCAAGGCGGGCCGTCGGATTCGCTTTTCTTGGTGCTGCACGGCGCGCTCGCGGTACGCAAGACCGGCTATCTCGAACCGATCGCCGAGCTTCGGGCCGGCGAACTGGTCGGCGAGATCGGCTTCTTCGCCGATGTCCCGCGCACGGCCGATGTGATCGCCATCCGCGACACCAGCGTGCTGGCATTGACGCGTCCGGCCTACCAGAAGCTCGTCGAGGAAGCTCCCGCCATCGTCGAGGCGCTGCTCGCAGCACTGGCGCGGCGATTTGCCAAGGAGACCGCGCGCATCGCGCCGTTCCGCACCTCGCCGAAGGCGCGCACCGTGGCGCTGATCGACGGCGGATTGGAGCCGCTGCCGGGTACTTTTGATCGCCGGATGCGCGAGGGGCTCGCCGCGATTCATGCCGAAATTGTCGACGCCGCCCGCTTGCATGCGCTGTTTCCCGGTCGCGCGCTCGATGCCCACGAAGTCACCGAATGGCTCAACAAGCTCGAACACACCGCGCCGCTCGTGGTTTACCTCGGCGGCGGCGAAGCCTCGCCATGGGCACGCAAGGCGATCCGCCAGGCCGACATGGTCGTATTTGCGTGCCGCGGGGACGCGCCTGCGGCAGCATTGACTGACATCGAGGCCTTCGCATGCGAGGTCCATTCCGTCTCGGCCCGGCGCCTCGTTCGCGTTCATGATAAGCGAAGCGGCGAGGTCAGCGGCACCGCCGGCTGGCTGGCCCGGCTGCCGGCCTTCATGCATCACCATGTCGCCCTCGAAGACCAGGTCGATATCGACAGCCTGATCCGTTTTTTGTGCGGCCGGGCGGTCGGCTTCGTCGCCGCCGGCGGCGGCAGTTTTGGCACCGCGCATGTCGGAATCTACAAGGCGTTTCGCGAACGCGGCGTGATGTTCGATATCTTTGTCGGCACCAGCGTCGGCTCCGCCATGGTGGCCGGCTTTGCCAAGAATCTCGAAGCCGAGCATCTCGAGCGCGGCACGCACGAAATCTTTGTCAGGAGCAGAAGCTTTCGGCGGCCGACCTGGCCGCGCTATGCGTTGCTGGATCACAAGGCATTCGATCGCGCGCTCGCCCATCAGTACGGCCCCGACTGCCGGATCGAGGATTGCTGGCGGCCTTTCGCGGCGGTGGCCACCAATCTTTCGACCCACAATCTCGAACTGATCCGGACGGGACCGCTCTGGCAGGCGGTGCGCGCATCGAGTGCGATTCCCGGGCTGTTGCCGCCGTTCTACACGCCGGAGGGCGCGATGCTGGTCGATGGATGTCTCATTGACAATGTCCCGCTGGCGTCGATGCACCAGCTCAAGAGCGGTCCCAACCTGGTGGTGCATTTCGGCGAGCCCGCGGCGGAGATGTTCGACGTCGATTATGCGGCGCTGCCAGGGCGGTTCGAGCTGATAGCCGCCATGCTGACGCCGTTCCGCAAGAAGCTATTACCCGCGGCGCCGAGCGCGGTGAACGTGCTGTGGCGAAGCTTGGTGGCGCATCAGCGCTACGATACGTTGCCGGTCGGACCGTTCGATACGGTGATGCGGCCACCGCTTCCGCCCGGGATCGATCTTACGGATTTCGATCGCCACACCGAAATCTTTGATGCCTCCTACCTCTGGGCCAAGGAGGCCATCGCGGCGCTGGAGGCGGGAGGCAGTTCGGCCATTGCGGCCATCCTCGACGCCGGCGCGCTGGAACGGCGTCAGGCGACGGCCGTCGCGGTCTCCAGTCGCACGCCGAGCAATCGCCTCGCCTCGGCCGCCGGCTTCGGCGCGCTGAACAGATAGCCCTGCATCTGCGTGCAGCCGAGCTGGCGCAGCATCTCGCGCTGCTGCTCGGTTTCGACGCCTTCCGCGGTCGTGGTCATGTTGCGGGCCGCTGCGATGTTCACCACCGCCTGCACGATCGCGGCCGAGCCGTCGACCTCGATGTCGCTGACGAAGCAGCGGTCGATCTTGATCTTGTCGAATGGAAACCGCTTCAGATAGCTCAACGAGGAGAAGCCGGTGCCGAAATCGTCGAGCGCGATGCGCACGCCGATGGCGCGAAGCTGATGCAGGATTTCAAGCGCGGTTTCGTCGTCATGGATCAGCACCGCTTCGGTGATTTCGATCTCGAGCCGATCAGGCGACAGGCCGGAGGCGGCAAGCGCGCCCGTGATCCGCAGCGCCAGCGTCGGCGACTTCAACTGGATCGGCGAAACGTTGACGGCGAGCCTGACCCGCGATGGCCAGCCGGCCGCTTCGGTGCAGGCCGTCTGCATGACCCAGTCGCCGAGTTCGTTGATCAGGCCGGTGTCCTCGGCGACCGGAATGAATTCCGCGGGCGAGATCATCCCGCGCTCGGGATGGCGCCAGCGCAGCAGCGCCTCGCAGCCCGTCACCTCGCCGCTCGCGAGATCGAGCAGCGGCTGGTAGTGGATATCGAAGCCGCCATCGGCCAATGCTTGCCGCAGGTCCTGCTCCATGGTGAGCCGCGCCTTGGCGCGGGCATCCATGGCGGGTTCGAAGAAGCGATGGACACGGCGTCCCTCGGCCTTGGCGGCGTACATCGCGAGGTCGGCGTGCTTGATCAACTGGTCGAGTTCGATGCCGTCCTTGGGCGCGAGCGCGATGCCGATGCTGGCGTCGGTCGAAAGGTGATGACCGAGGCATTGATAAGGCTGGCGTATCGCCTCGTAGATCCGGGTCACGAATTCCTCGACCTCGGCGCGGCCGCTGATGGCGGTCTGGATCACCGCAAATTCGTCGCCGCCGAGGCGGGCGATGAGGTCGCCCGGCTTGGTGCAATCCTTGAGGCTCGCCGCCACCGCCTTCAAAAGTTCATCGCCGACATGGTGTCCGAGCGAGTCGTTGATGCCCTTGAACTCATCGATATCGATATAGAGCAGCGCGAATTGTTGGCCGCTGACGGCCTTGCGGAGTTCGCGCTCGATCTGCTCGCGGAACAGTACCCGGTTCGGAAGGTCGGTCAGCGCGTCGTAATGCGCCAGATGCGCGATCTTCTCGTTGGCAAGCCGGCGCTCGGTAACGTCGTCGACGACGTTGATGATGTACCGCGCCTGACCCGCCGAACTGCGAATTCCGAGCCGTTTGGAGGTGATGTAGCGCGGGCCCATCCCCTGGGTTTCCCAGACGTGCTCGTCCTTGAACAGGCCGTCGGGAGATTGCAGCGTTTTCTCTTCGTCGGCGGCGATGATTTCGGCGGCGGCCCGCGGAAAGATGTCGGCAGCCGTCTTGCCGATGATCAGGTCGCGCGAAATGCCGAACTGGGCTTCCGCCACGCGGTTGACCAGCAGATAGCGGCGGTCGTGCACGTCCTTCACGGTAATCTGGGAGGGGATGTGATCGATGATCTGGCTCAGGAAGGCGTAATTGCGGTCGCGCTCCTGCTCGAGATTGCGTCGCTCGGTGATATCTTCCATGGTGGCAACCCAGCCGCCATCCGCCAGCGGCTTTCTCATCGTCAAGAATGTGCGGCCGTCGGCGCATTGGATGACACTGTGGCTCGCCTGGCCGCGCTCGATGTTCTGTAAAGACCGAATCACAGAACTCATCGATATCGCCATCGAAAGAGCCGCGGTCCTTACGATGCTGCATCAGGTCGCGGAAATGACAGCCGGGCTTGACCACGTCGGTCGATAGATTGTGCATGTCGACATAGCGCCGGTTGAAGGTGACGAGCCGCGCCGATGCGTCGAACGTCACCAGTCCCTGGATCATGTTGTTGAGCGCGGTATCGAGCCGGCCCCTTTCCGCTTCCAGCCGCTGCTGTGCCTCGCGGCTCTGCCTTGTGATCTGCCTGATGATCAGGAACAGCATCAGGGCGATCACCGCCGCCGACAGCGTCGCCGCGATTACGAGGAATCTGGTTTGCGCATGCCAATCCTGCAGCGCGGCGCTGGTCGTGTTGGTCGCGACCACAACGCCCGGATAATGCGCGAGCGAGGCTGCGGATCCCAGCCGGTCGGTCTGGTCGATCGGGCTTTGCACGCGCAACGTCTGCCGCCCGCCATGTTCGCGGACACGCTGCAGCAACGGCGCCTTTGCAAAATTCTGTCCAATCAATTCATCGACGCGGGGATAGCGCGCCAGCAGGGTGCCATCGGCATGAAACATCGAGACCGCGGCACCCGTTCCAAGCGCTACGGATGCAAAGAATTTTTCGTAGTTGACCGGATTGATCCGCCGCGTCATCACGCCGAGAAAGACGCCGTCCTCGCCGCGCAGTCGGTGGGCAATGACCGAGTTCAGGTTGCCGGTGAGGTAGCTGCGAACCGACTCGGTCAGAATGGATGGCGATCGCGAATCGAATTTGAAGCTCTTGAAGTAGGCCCGCTCGGAAATGTTGAGGGTCGGCGCCGGTAGCGGCCGCGACCAGTTGACAATGTCGCCATTGGAATCGAAGATGGAGATGTCGCCCAGATAGGACAGCACCCCGGCCTTGGATCTCAGGATTTCATGGGCTTCCGGGCTTGCGATGCGCTCCCGGAAATCCTTCTCCGAGGCGAAGCCCGAAATTTGCAGCCGGGAAATCACGTCCTCGGCGATGGTGTCGGAATCCTCGAACTGCTGGTCGAAGTGGCGGGTGAGCAGGAGAACGGTGTTCTCCAGCTCGCGTTCGCTGTTGAGAAGCGCCCGCTCGCGGAATTCACCGGCCATCATGATGGTGCCGACGAAAATCGCCGCCACCAGCAAGCCGCCGCAAAGCGTCAGCCATAACACCGGCCCCCGGATGGTTGCGGCAAGGTGTCGGCCGGTGGCCGCGGTTCGGGCCTTCATGCCATGCAGGTGGTGAAACAGACTGCGCATTGTCCCTTCTCCCCGCCAACATGCATACAATGAGCAGATGTCATAAGCCGTTAGGAAACCCGGTTACCCAAGGCTTAATCGCGTGTCCTTCGGGACGCGATCGCGAGAGGAAGCGGCATTGTGCTGCTTCCGCCGTTCTGCCGGCGGGAGATGAAGCGCTTCTCAGCGGCAGGCCTTAGCGGCGATAGCCGCCGCCGCGCGAGTAGGCGGGGCGGGTCTCTGGGACAGGGCGGCTGACGAGGCCGGCGCGCGCCTCGCTGGTGCGCGGTGTCGCCAGCTTGAGGTCTTCCAGGAAAATCGGCTTCGAGAAGTAATAGCCCTGGGCGTAACGGATCCTGGTCGCAGCCTGCAGATAGGCCAGTTCCTCGAAGCTTTCGAGCCCTTCGGCGATCACGGTCATGCCGAGCGCTTCGCTTAAGGATTCGATCGCCCGCAAGATGCCCTGGCTGCGGGGACGCTTATGGATATCGGTGATGAAGGAGCGATCGATCTTGATCTCGTCGGCGGTAATGTCGGCCAGCGCCGACAGCGACGAATAGCCGGTGCCGAAATCGTCGATCGAGATCTTGACGCCAAGCTTGCGGAAGATCGGCAGGATCTCATGCTGGAAATGCGCCTTGGTGACGAAGGCATCTTCCGTTACCTCGATCATGAAGCGCTTGGGAAATCCGGTGGCCTCGATCGCCTCGGCGAACGGCCGCATGAATTCGGGATTGCCGGCCTGTTTGGCGGCGACGTTCATGCTGATCGCGGTGTCGGGCCCAAAGGTCTCGTTGATCAGGTCGATCGACTTGACGATTTCCGCCAGCACCAGATGCGTCAGTTCGTCGATCAGGCCGAGTTCAGTGGCAAGATTGATGAAGGTGCTGGGCGCCTGAATCACCCCCTCGTCGTCGCGCAGGCGCACCAGCGCCTCGACGCCCGTGACTTCCTGGGTCCGGATATCGACCTTGGGCTGGAAGGCGCAGCAAAAGCGCTTTTCCAGGATCGCCAGCCGCAGCGATTGCTCGATCTTCATTCGCGCCAGCGCCTCACGCTCCATGCTGGCATCGAAGAACGCCGCGTCGCCCTTGCTGCCGTTCTTGACGCGGTACATCGCGATGTCGGCGTTCTGGCGCAGCACCTCATAGCTGCGCCCGTGTTCGGGATAGAGGCTGACGCCGATCGATGTCGAGGCGAATATCTCGGATTGGTCGATGAAGAACGGCGCCTTCAACCGCTGCAGGATGAAGCGGACGAACTCTTCGACCTCGGAATCGTTCTGGATCGGGTTGAGCAGCAGCACGAACTCGTCGCCGCTGATCCGCGACAGGATGTCGGATTCGCGCAGGTCCAGGCCCAGCCGCTTGGCCATCTCCACCAGCAGCGCGTCGCCGACCGCGTGTCCGTAATAGTCGTTGATGTGCTTGAAATTGTCGACGTCGAGAAAGGCCAGCGCGAAACGGCCCTGTCCGTTGTCGTACTTCAGGAGACTGTTGACGCGGTGCTCGATCACGCGCCGCGTCGGCAGCCCGGTCAATTCGTCGTAATAGGCGGAGCGGAACAGGTGATCCTCGAACGCCTTCTGTTCAGAGATGTCGGTCGAACTCGAGATCAGCAAATTGCGCCCGGCGATCTGGGCGGGCCGATGCGAAGTGAGAAACACCTGCTTGGCCGGACCGTCGGCAATGGCTTCTTCCAGCACGGCTGGGCGGCCGGCACGCAGCAATTCGAGGCAGGTTTCGCGGCGATCGCTCAGTTGCGAGGCCGATGACGCCGCAGCCGCCGCCTCCAGCAGGGCAGCCGCGGCATCGTTCATCAGCACGAACTCGCCGTGCTCGTCCTGAACCGTCACACCGGTCGGAAGCTGCTTGAAGACATCCCGCAGGATGTTCAATTCGGATTCAAAATGGCTTTCATCGTCGGCCTGCGTCGCCGCCGCCTGAAAGTCGCGCTTGTAGGTACTATGCATGCCACGGAGCTTGGCAAAGTCCCTTGTAGTATTGGTTAAGCGGAACTGCGAAAAACCGGGACAACCATACAAGTCGGCGATTTCCAACGGCATCGCGCTCGATCGTCATTAACAGAGTGTCAACGCGGAAGGAGACGGTCGGCTAACTCGCGGGAATCCGGCACTGCATCGTGCAATGCGCGCCGGTCTTGAGGAAACGGATATCGGTCTTGCCGTCGAACGCGCGCAGCGCCGATTGTAACAGCTTGGTGCCGAAGCCCGCGGGGCCGACGCTTTCGATCACGGGACCTTCGGTTTCGTCCCAGGTGACGTTGAGGCGATCCTCCGACACCGACCACGACACCTGCAACAGCCCGCGCGCCGAAGAAAACGCGCCGTACTTGCCTGCATTGGTGGCCAGTTCGTGGAAGATCAGCGCCAGGCTGACCGCCAGCTTGGCCGGCAGGAACAGTGGATCGCCGTTCAAATTGAACCGGACGTGGCCGTACGGCCCAAGTTCGGCATGCAGCATGTCCTTGATGTCGCAGCCGCTGCCGTCCAGCCGCGCGATCAAGTCGTCGGTCGCCGACAGCGCACGCAGGCGGCGATCGATGCTGCCCCAGATCTGCGGCTGGTCCTGCAGCACCTGGTGCAGCACGGCGTGGATCGTCGACGTCTTGTTCTTGAGCCGGTGCTGCAATTCCTCGACCAGGAGCTTGCGGTATTCTTCTTCCCGGATCAGGCGTTTCGAATCTTCCCGCTGCTGCGCCACGATCGTCCGGTAATGCTCGACGCCCCAGATGGCGAAGCCGCAAACTGCCCAGAACATCAGCAGCAACGCAAACCGCGCGGAATCCGCAATAGAGCTATCAAAATTGACGGTGACGCCGAGCAGGCCTCCTGCGATGGCCGCCGCGATCCCGATCCGGGCGCCGCCGATGGCGGTGGCCAGGAACACGGCCGGGAAGTACGGCGTGAAGAATACGTCGGGGCGGATCTGGGCCACGCCCCACCGGGCGATCGTCGACAAGGCGAGGCAGCCGGCCGCGAAGGCCGTGCTGAAAAGCAAGGAAGGCTGGGAGATTCCCTGCCATCCGCGCCTGAATTCGTCGATCAATTTCTTCATCGGTATCGTCACTTCACGTGATCAGCGAATCCAAAATAAGGCCGATCATAGCGAAATTCGGGTATTTCGGGGTCGCCGATGGCAGCAAAGCCGGATGATCGCGATGGAACAAGCTCGCTTGCGTTGTCCGCGACAGGCGAGGATATTGACGTCAACCGATATCGACAGAGGGGAACGCTACATGGGACGGCTGGACGGCAAGGTCGCGGTCATCACCGGTGCGACAAGCGGCATCGGATTGCACACCGCGGAGATCTTCGTCGCCGAAGGCGCAAAGATCGTGATTGCTGGGCGGCGCGCGCCGGAAGGCGAGGCGCTGGCCAAAAAGCTCGGCGCCAACTGCATCTTCCGCCAGACCGACGTCACGGTCGAAGAGCAGATGAAGGCACTGATCGCCCTTTCGGTGGAGAAATTCGGCCGGATCGATTGCCTGTTCAACAATGCCGGCGGACCGGCGCAGACCGGCGGCATCGAAGGCCTCGAGGTCGACCGCTTCGACGCGGCGATGGCGACGCTGATTCGCAGTGTCATGCTCGGCATGAAACATGCCGCGCCCCATATGCGCAAACAAGGCTCCGGGAGCATCATCAACAATGGCAGCATCGCCGGCACGCTGGCGGGCTATTCGTCGTCAATGGTCTACAGCGCGGCGAAGGCCGCCGTTATCCACTTGACCAAATGCGTCGCGATGGAGCTCGGCGAATCCAACATTCGCGTGAATTCGATTTCGCCCGGCGCGATTGCGACGGGCATTTTCGGCAAGGCGCTGGGCCTGTCGGTGGAGGCCGCCGAAAAGACGCCTTCGGTCATGCGCGAGGTCTACAAATCGGCGCAGCCGATCCCGCGTGCCGGCCTGCCGGAGGATATCGCGTATGCCGCGGTGTTCCTGGCGAGCGATGAATCCTCCTTCGTCAACGGCCACGATCTCGTGGTCGATGGCGCCATGATCGGCGGCCGCAACTGGAGCCAGCAACAGCAGGGTTATGTGACCCTGCGCAAGGCATTCGATCAGGGTGCCGGGTAAGGGAGACGCAAATGTCTGCAACATTCCGCCCGTCACCGATATTGGAAGGTCGTCCGTTCTACCTCGCCATCATCGCGGGCCTCGCCTGTGCTATCGTCATCGGCAAGACGCTGCCATCGACCATGGACGCGATCTCGGCAGTCATCGAGCCGCTCTGCGCCAATAGTGTCTCGTCGGGCTCGACACAGGACGTCGTCGAGCCGATCAGCTCGCATGCATTGCCGAACGTGCCGGGCAAGCGTGTGACGATCGTGCGCGTGTTCTACGGCCCCGGCGGGTTCACGCCTGCGCACCGGCATGCCGGTTCCGTCACCGCCTATGTCACCAAGGGCGAAATCCGTTCGCAATTGGCGGGCGGTCCGGTCGAGACGTTTGGGGTCGGTCAGTCGTTCTTCGAGCCGCCCGGCGCCGTGCATCTGGTCTCGGCCAATGCCAGCATGACCGAGCCCGCCGAATTGATCGCGGTGTTCGTGGCGGACGAGGGCGCGCAACTCACGACGCTCGTGGATTAGGGTTGGGGCTGCGGCCACGATCCCAACTCGTCATGCGCGGGCTTGACCCGCGCATCCATCGAAAGAATCAAGCGAAGCGCGATGGATTGCCGGGCCAAGCCCGGCAATGACGGTTAGACCGGCTTCAGCACCACCCGTAGCCCATCTCGCGGTTTCGGGATCGGCCACATCTGCCAGTCCGGCTTATAGCCTGGCTCCAGCGAGACCTCGAGATTCTGCAGGAAATGCCGCGCAAAACATTTCGCCTGCATGTAGGCGAAGTGCAGGCCGAGGCACATATGCGCGCCGCCGCCATACGGCACCCACGCGAAGCGATGGCGGGTGCGCTGCGCCTCGTCGGAGAAACGCGTCGGATCGAACTTATCCGGCTCAGACCAGATCTCCGGCATATGGTGCGTGAACAGCGGGTTGACGCCGACCAGCGTGCCGGCAGGAACGTCGTACCCCTTGAACGAAAAGTCGCGTACCGCGCGGCGCGGCATCGACGGCACCGGCGGCTTCAGTCGCAGCGCTTCCTTGAACGCCATTTCCGACAGCGGCATCTTATCGAGATTGTCGATGCTGGAGGGATCGTTGGCCTCGATGCCGAGGCCTTTGACTTCCTCGCGCAACTGCTGCTGCCATTCGGGGTGGGCGGCAAGCTCGCCGACAAAGGAGGTCAGCGACGATGTCAGCGTGTCATGCGCCGCCATCATCAGAAAACTCATGTGGTCGATGATGTCCTGGGTCGACAGCAGCGCGCCGTCCTCGTGCGTCGCCTGGCACAGTTGCGAGAATAGGTCATAGCCGCCGCCCCGCGCGCGGCGGATCGGAATCTGCTCGGCGAAGTAGGCAACGATCCGCTTGCGGCCTGCAACGCCGCGGCCCATCTGCGTGAACGGCAGTGGCCGCCGGATCGGCGCCACGGCTGCGGCCACCATGTCGATGAAGGCGCGGGTGATCTCGTCGACCTCAGGCCCGATGTCGGCGCCGAGGAACGACGTCGCCGCCAGATCGAGCGTGAGCTGCTTCATCGCCGGATACATCAGCATCTCGCCCGGCCGCGCCTTCCACCGCTTGACCCGCGTGGCAATGCCGCGGTCGAGATCGACGAGGTAGGACTTCATCGGCCCCGACTTGAACGCGACCGACAGCGCGCGACGGTGCAGGCGGTGCTCTTCAAAATCCAGCAGCATCAGCCCGCGCGGAAACAACAGGCCGAGGATCGGTCCCCAGCCATGGGTAGAGGAGAACAGGCGCGCCTGGTCGAACAGCACGAGCTCGTTGGCCTCGGGCCCGAGCATCGTCACGCTGGTCTCGCCGAACAGATGGGTGCGGTAGATCAGACCGTATCTGGCGGCCGATTTCTCAATCCGTCCCTTGGGGTCGGCCAGCACCGCCAGCGTGTTGCCGATGAACGGCCAGCCCTCGTTACCGGGAATGTGCCGTAACGCCTTGGGGTTCGGCGGCACCGGGATATTGGCGGGAGAAGCAACACTCTGCATCGACATGGCAATTGCTCCGGCTGAACTCGAAAATCGAAAATATTATCCACCGGATCAGTGGCTTTGTCGCGGCCTGAATATTGGCTTAGCGGCCCGGGCATGGCCCGGATCGGTAAATAACTCTTTGTTTCCTTGCAGCAAATGTGAAGCTGGCGGCGTCATATGGGACGCCATCCAGAAATATTACGGGAAGTTGACCTTATCAGAAGAGGCAGCGCGGAGCGCACTCCGCGCTGGTCCCATCATGCCTTGCGCTTGGCCGCTTCCTTCTGCAGGTCCGGCGCGTTGATGGTCGGGATCGCGACGCGGCCCGGGCCGGTATGGGCAAGGGCTGCTGCGGCCTTTTCGTTTTCCATGATTTTCGCCATCACGGCCTGGCCCGCCCGCTCGAACACCGCGCGGTTCTCGACCAGGAATTTCTGCGACTCGCGCAGTTTCGCGGCGTAGCCGTTGATCTCCGGAATCACGTAGCGCGCGACCATGTCCCAGCTTCGGCGGGTGTTTTCCGGGTTGGCCCAGTCGTGCACGAAGCCGATGATGGCGCCGACGCCGCCCGAGACATGCATCAGGTTCTTGATGGTTTTGACGAGGTCATCCGGCGTGCCGATGGTGGACGCGGCGTTCTCGCCGCCCGCGGTTTTCTCGACCGCATCCTCCGGCGAGTTGAACGGCTCCAGCTCCGGCCGCTGCAGCGTGCGGACGTTATATTCGTTGTGCCAGCGCATCAGGCCGGGACCGGCCTCGCGCTCTGCCTGTTCGCGCGTCTCTGCGATGTGCCAGCTCAAGAGCACGCGCCAGTCGGATCGGCTGACGGTGGTGCCGGCCTTCTTCGCCGCATCCTCGGCAAAGCCCCATTGCGTCGGCAGCGCCATCAGGCCCTGCGTCGACATCGAGCCGAGCGAGATGATGCCGATGCCGTATTTGCCGGCGAGCGTCATGCCCGATGGCGAGATCTGCGACGCCACGACGAACGGCATGTCCTCCTGAAGCGGAAGCAATTGCAGCGCGGCGTCCTGCATGGTGAACCAGTCGCTCCTGGCGGTGACGCGCTCGCCCTTGAACAGGCGGCGGATGATCGCGATCGCTTCATCCTGACGGTCGCGCTGGGTCATCGGGTCGATGCCGAGCGTGTGCGCATCGGAGGCCAGCGCGCCAGGTCCGGAGCCGAAAATGGCGCGGCCGCCGGTCATCCAGTCGAGCTGCACGATACGCTGCGCGACGTTGTACGGATGGTGATAGGGCAGCGAGACCACGCCGGTGCCGAGCCTGATGCGCTTGGTGCGTTCGCCGGCGGCCGCCAAGAACATTTCCGGCGAGGCGATCATTTCCCAGCCCGAGGAATGATGCTCGCCGCACCAGAATTCATCGAAGCCGAGCGCGTCGATCTGCTCGACGAAGTCGAGGTCGCGGCGGAACTGCAGCAGCGGATTCTCGCCGATCGGGTGATGCGGGGCGAGGAAAGCTCCGAATTTCAGACGCGCCATGGGGTTTTCTCTCCGGATTTATTGTTCTTCTGCATTGCTCGCGACCAAGTTACGGGGTGGGCCGGAGCAAGGCAATCCTCGCACCCCGCGGCCAGCGCATGGTTGTTGCGCGGGGTCGGTCGACATGCCGTCGTCCGGAATTAGCACCGCCTCCGAAGGCCAGACGATCGAGACAGCGGGGCGCGGGTATTCGCTTCAAGTTGCAGCAATCGGCCGATGGTTGCCTGATATGAGGAACCCAAGCGTGCAGCCGGCGTCACGGCTGCACGTTCAGCGTCCGCACCACGCGAAAGCTGTAACCGCCGCCGTCCACGATTCCGTTCTCGCGGTAGCCGGAGCGGACCATGTTGGCGGTCCAGTCCCAGGTGCCGCCGCGCAGCATGCGCTTGTTACAGTCGCCTTCCAGCCATGGCGAGCCGTCGGCCGGCGTGTCTTCATTGTAGCGCTTGTTGAAGCAATCTTCCGTCCATTCGAACACGTTGCCGTGCACCTGATACAGGCCGAACGGATTGGGCGCGTAGGAATCCACCACCGAAGGGCCCTTGCTGTCCAGGCCACGCGGCCCGTTGCCATAGGGAATTGACGCCTTGTAGCTGGCGTTCTGCCCGCTGATCGTATTTCCGAACCAGAACGGCGTGGTGGTGCCGGCGCGGGCGAAATATTCGCGCTCGGATTCGCTGGGCAGCCGATAGGTGCGGCCGACCTTCTTCGACAGCCAGGCCAGATAGAGTTTCGCGGCCTCGAAATTGATGCCCTGCGCCGGCATGCGGCCGCGGCCGAATCCCTTGTCGTCGCCCCTGATGCCGCCGCAGCCGCCGTCCGCGAGACAGGCGTCCCATTCGTCGAACGATATGGCGAAGCGGCCGACTGCGAACGGCCTTGCGAAGCTGACGCGGTGGATCGGGTCTTCGCCCTTGAAACGGTCCGGCTCGTTGGCTGGCGTGCCCATCATGAACGAGCCTTTCGGCACCACCACCATCTCGGGACAGACGTCGCATTCCCTAAAGCTCTCCTTCGGCTTAAGCGCTTGTTCGAGCTCCGGCGTCAGCGGCTGCACGCCCTTCTCGGCAAAGAACTGCCGGGGCAGGGGCGCCGGCGGGATTTGTGCCTTCTCCGCTGCAGATGCGGGGTTTGGTGACCGTCGGGGTTTGGCTGATGCATCACCGACGAGGAAAACGACGAGCGCTCCGACGAGCGGGGCGAGCAGCAATTTCGGTACCGCTGGCATGAGCCATCCTTCGCAGGCAACGTTGATGTTGCTTGGTCGCATCCAGACCAGGCCACGTTCACGAGGGGATTTGAAACAGTTAACCGGATCCTGCGGCGATGGCGGGCGTGCCGCTCTCTCCTTGGCGGCAGAGGCAGAACGGAATGCTTACCTCAGGGGTGATCGCCGGGATGACCAAACGCTGAGATCATGAGATGCAACGGTTTCCGGACAAGGCTCCTCCTGATGCATCAGATCGTCTCGGCTCCCCTCGATACGTCGCGCCGCTGGTGGGTGCTCGCGACTGTCGTCGCGGCGCAATTCATGTTCGGGGTCGATGCCTTCATCGTCAACGTCGCGATCCCGACCATTGCGGCCGAACTGCATGCGAGCGCGGCGCAGATCGAGGCGGTCATCGCGATCTACCTGATCGCCTATGCCACGCTGGTCATCACCGGCGGGCGGCTCGGCGATATCTACGGCACACGAAACGTGTTCATTGCAGGCGTGGCGGGCTTCACCGTCACCTCGCTGTGGTGCGCATTGGCGCAATCCGGCCCCGAATTGATCGCGGCACGGCTGGCGCAGGGCGCGACGGCGGCGTTGATGGTGCCGCAGGTGCTTGCCACCATTCATCTGTTGTTCGCGGATGCCTCGCGCGGACGCGCCTTCGGCATTTACGGCATCGTGCTCGGGCTTGCCGGTGCAGCAGGTTTCCTGCTCGGCGGCCTGTTGGTGACATCCGATCTGGCCGGGCTCGGCTGGCGCACGGTGTTTTTCGTCAACGTGCCGTTTGGCGCAATCATCATGGCCGCGGCCTTCAGGATCATGCCGACAGTGCCGCGCCGCGCCGGCACGCGGCTGGATATTCCCGGCGCCATCGTGCTGTTTCTCGGCCTGCTATGCGTGATCGGCCCGCTGCTGTTCGGCCATGATTTGCACTGGTCGCCCTCAGTCTGGCTGGCGATGGCGGGCGGCGCGGTCATCATCGCCGTCTTCCTGCGGCTGGAGCGCGCGGTCGCCCACAGCGGTGGCATGCCGCTGATCGACCTTTCGTTGCTGGCGGACAAGGCGTTCATGCGCGGGTTGGTGGCCGTGTTCTTTTTCTTCTTCGCCAACCTGTCGTTCTACCTCGTCATCACGATCTACCTGCAGAACGGGCTGCATATTCCGCCGCTGCAGGCCGGGCTGGTCTTCCTGCCTCTGGCGCTGACCTTCGTGATCGCCTCGCGGCATAGTGGTGTACGCGCCAAACATCGCGGCACGCTGGTGCTGATCGAGGGCTGCGCGGTGCAGATTGCCGGCCTTGCGGCATTGGTGACGGCGATCGAATGGATCGCTGCGCCGTCCGCAATGATACTGGCGCTGGTGCTGACGATCTTCGGTTACGGCCAGGGGCTCGTGATGGCGCCGTTGTCCAGCGCCGTGCTCTCGACCGTGAGGCCGGCCAGCGCCGGCGCGAGCTCCGGCATGTACGGCACGACGGCGCAAATCGCCAACGCGGCCGGCGTCGCGGCGATCGGCGCGGTCTTCTTCGCCATCGAATCAGCCCGGTCGGCTCGGCTGGCGCTGCTTGCCGCCTGCGCGCTGTTTGCGCTGTCGATTATCGTCTGTGCCGCATTACTGACATGGATGCGTCGGGTCACGGGATGACAAATTAACGTCAATTGCCAAAATTTGATTGTGGGGAATGACAGTGCACGGTCTTTTTATTTTGCAGTGCAGCAACTATCTGTTCTGGGTAAGGTTGATTCAAGAACAATCGCCCCAGGAGCCATCTTGTCGCTCGCGAAGAACGTCGAATTCTTGCGCCATTTCCCGAAGCTGAACGGGTTCAATGGCTTGGGAATCTATAGCCGAAGCACTTCGCCGGCGGGGCAGAGCCCGCTTGTTGAAATCAACGGATTCGGCACCAATCCCGGCGCGCTAAAAATGTTTGCCTATGTGCCGGAGCAGTTGCCACGCGCATCCGCGCTCGTCGTCGTCCTGCACGGCTGCGGCCAGACCGCCGCGGGCTATGACTTCGGCACCGGCTGGTCGACGCTCGCCAAGCGCTACGGCTTTGCGTTGCTGATGCCCGAACAGCAGGCCGCCAATAACGCCAACACCTGTTTCAACTGGTTCAATCCGGGCGATATCGCGCGCGGCCGCGGCGAAGCCGCGTCGATCCGGCAGATGGTCGCGCGGATGGTCGCCGATCACAAAATCGATCCCCGCCGCATCTATATCACCGGCCTTTCCGCCGGCGGCGCGATGACGTCGGTGATGCTGGCTGTCTATCCGGAAGTGTTTGCGGGCGGCGCCATCATCGCCGGTCTGCCCTACGGCATCGCGAGCAATGTCCGGGAAGCGCTCGGCGGCATGATGCAGTCGACATCGCGCCCCGCCGGCAAGTTGGGCGATCTCGTCCGCAAGGCCTCCAGGCACAGGGGGCCCTGGCCGAAAGTGTCGGTGTGGCACGGCAGCGCCGACCGCACGGTGAACCCCGGCAACGCCAACGAAATCGTCAAGCAGTGGCTCGACGTCCACGGCCTGCCCGCTGCGCCGATGTCGACAGGGGATGTCGACGGCCACCCGCGCGAGGTCTGGTGGAACGCCGACGGCGAGACCGTCGTCGAGTCCTACACCATCACCGACATGGCCCATGGTACGCCGCTGGGCTTGGCCGGCAATGATGAGCGTTATGGGGCTGAAGGCGCGTTCCTGATCGAAGCGGGCATCTCGTCGTCCTATCACATCGCCGATTTCTTCGGCCTGACCGGGCGCGTCAGTCCGGTCAGCGAAGCGGCCAAACCGGCGCCGGCGTCGAAGGTCGTTCTATCCGCTGCCACGGAATCTCTGCAGTCGTCCGATCTCGCCGCCACGCTCTGGTCGAGGTCCCACAAGCCGGTTCGCCAACCCAAGCCAGCGCCGCGCGAACCAAAGCGCCGCGGCATCGACGTCGGCGCCGTCATCACCCGCGCGCTGACGGCCGCGGGATTGATGAAGTAGCTGGGCCTGCCTTCAGCTCAGCGGAATTAAATTCCGATCTCGCCGGTGATGAACGGGTTGGTCAGGCGTTCCTGGCCGATGCTGGAGCCCGCGCCGTGGCCGCAGATGAAGCCGACATCGTCACCGAGCGGTAATAGCTTTTCCTTGATCGAATTGATCAGCGTGGCGTGGCTGCCGCCGGGCAGATCCGTGCGCCCGACCGAGCCGTTGAACAGCACGTCGCCGACATGGGCGAAGCGCAATTCCTTGTTGAAGAACACCACGCTGCCCGGTGAATGGCCGGGGCAGTGCAGGATGTCGAAGGTGAGATCACCGATCGAAACCTGATCGCCTTCATCGAGCCAGCGGTCCGGCCCGAAATTGCGCACTCCGGTCATGCCGAAGCGCTCGCCGCTGCTCACGACATTGTCGAGCAGGTACTTGTCGGCGATGTGTGGCCCCTCGATCTTCACCTGCAGCGCGTCGCGCAAATCAGCCGCGCCGCCGACATGGTCGATATGGCCGTGCGTCAGCCAGATTTTTTCGACCGTGACGCCGGTCTGCTTGATCGCCTCCAGGATCTTGGGAACGTCCCCGCCGGGGTCGACCACCACAGCCTTCTTGGAAGGCTCGTGCCAGATGATGGTGCAGTTCTGCTCGAACAGCGTCACCGGCACGATCATCGCGCCGGCCTTGGCCTGGGTCTCGGTTTTGTCATCCATGGCAGGCACCATATTCCACCTTGAAATGGGGTCAACACGGGCGGGAACCGATATGAGGTCCATTTCAGTCCGTGATAGGGTTTGCACGTCAGGATATTTAGTGGCGAAAGCCGGAAATCGCATCGGTCAGATCGCGATTTCGTTCGGGATGCGCAGTTGATGAACCAGGCCTCCAAATCGCCGCTCGGCGGGACCCGCACGACGGCCCGGGCATTTTTTGTCAGCGATCGCCTCACCACGTCGGGTCTCGAGCGCGGCGATGTTCTGGCAACGACGCCGCTGGCATTTCGCGTCAAGGAAAACGGCGTTGCGGTTCTCTTCCGCTATGGCGTGGTGGTTCTGATCGGGCTGAATGCGCTGGAAGAGGAGGAATTCCTTCGCGGCCTGGACCATCGCATGACGGGCAAGTTTGCGCGGCGCGACGAGGAAACCGCAATCATCGAGCTGGCTCCGGAAAAGGAGGACCAGATTCCCCCCGGCGGTCCGCTCTGCCTGCAAAGCCTGTCGCCTGACCGGCTGATCCTGATCAGCGAGGCGCTGGCGAAGAGCGTCGTTCTGGCTCGGCATGAACGCGAAGTTGCCAGCGTCTTTGACACGACCGAACCGTTCGCGCGGGAACTGGCGCAGAGTGGGCGCATGCGCGGCGGCCGCCGCTCGATCCTGAAAAATATCGGCAACGCGCTTCTGGTACGGCACCGGGTGTCGGGACCGGTCGAAGTGGAAGAAAAACCCGACGTGCTTTGGGACAAGCCGCATCTGGAGCGGCTGTATGCCCGGCTGGAAGACGAGTATGAGCTCAAGGAGCGCGCGGAATCGCTGAACGGCAAGCTCGCCGTGATCGCCGAGAGCGCGCAGGTGCTGACCGATATCATCGACACAAGGCGCTCGCTGCGGCTCGAAGTGATTATCGTGCTCCTGATCCTGTTCGAGGTGATGATGACGATCTATCAACTCGCCTTGGGTCGGCACGCCTGATCTCTGTCGTCCCGGCCAAGCGAGCAAAGCGAGCGCTGAGCCGGGATCCATAACCACAGGCGTGTGCTGTGCGACGGCTGTAGTTCCAGCCCGGCGCAACGACGCGCGCCGGTGATTATGGGTCCCCGCGCCCCGTGCGCAATTGCGCACCAGGCGGGGACGACTCGTTGAGGGGCCCTCGCGACGTCAACGACTTACCGCTTGATCTGCGCCTTCAGCGTATCCTCGACGACGCGATCGAACGACGACCCTTTCGGCGCCGCCTTGGCGCGCTGGTCGGCAACGTATCTATCGCGCTTGGCCACCAGTGCCGACAGTTTTTCGTTGAGCGCCCTGCGCTGGCCCATCTGCTTGTTGACCTCGTCCATGCGCTGTTCGGGCTTCAACGCGCGCAGATTGTCGGGCAGCTCTTCCTCGTTGATGGCGGAGAAGCTCTTGCGGCCGGCGGTTACGTCGGCGACGAGGTCGCCATTGCCGGTGACGGCCTCCGACGTCGCCTTGGAGCGCTTGTTGAGGTAGCTCGCCATCTCGGAGGCTTGCGCCGGCGCGACGGCGGCAACCTCGGACAATTGCTTGGTCTTGCCCTCGGTACGCTTCTGCAGATGTTTCGGTCCGTAAGGGATCACGGTGCCGTTGATCTCCCGCTGCAGGATGATGATCTCCTCGTCGAACGGCGTCTCGATCAAGACTACTTCGCCGCCGTCCTGCGGAATCGGAATGAAGCGGCCGTTGCCGTTCTGGGCGATGTCGCGCCAGATCCGCGCGGTGTCCTGGGCATTGCCGGCCAGCACGGCGTTGACGATGATGTCCTTCTGCTTGGCGACCGACAGCGTGACCGGATATTTGGTGTCCTGCGCGTAATCCATGTGCGGCGGCGCATCGCCGACCAGGAACACGATCCGCCTGGTGTCGCCGCCCGAGGTCCATTGCAGCTTGTTGACGGCGACATCGAGCGCCTCGTTGACGCTTTCCGGCCAGTCGCCGCCGCCGCGGGCCTTCAATTCCAGAAGCTGGCCGTAAAGATCCTGAATGTCAGTGGTGAGTTCGATCTTCCTGGTCACATAGTCGTCGCCGATGTCGCGATAGGCGACGAGGCCCATGCGGATGTCGGCGTCGGGATTGGAATCGACGATCGCGGTCGCGATCGACCAGATCTTGCGCTTGGCGCCTTCGAGCAGGCCACCCATCGAGCCCGTGGTGTCGAGCACGAACGCCACTTCGACGGCAGGCTTTGCAACGGCCGACGACAGGCCAGCGGATAGCGACAGGGCAGTGAGCGCGAGGGCAAAAGCGGGGGTAGCGATGCGTGGCATCGTCAAATCTCCTCCAGTGTTTTGTCCCTCAAAGCCAAGGTTCCCTGGCTTCACGGTGCGCTGAGGTCCAAAAATGGGCGGGCTGCAGACAAATTTGTCGCCGGCTTGGCGCCGGACTTAGCATCGCTGCTGGGTGGTCGCCGTGAAATCGGATAGGGTTCACGACCATGGAATCATCCGCCCGCCAGATCAGCCTCGTGCCTCCATTGGACCGCCGCCAATCCGAAACGGCGCTGGCGATCGCGCGCGGCACCGCGCGGCTGTTGCGGTCGCTGGGGTTTTCCTGCATCAGCGAGTTGCCGCTGCCCTCCGGGCGCCGCGCCGACCTGGTGGCGCTGAACGAGCGCGGTGAAATCTGGATCGTCGAGATCAAGTCATCGGTGGAAGATTTGCGCGCCGACCAGAAATGGCAGGACTACCGGATGCATTGCGACCGGCTGTTCTTCGCCTTCACGCAGGACCTTCCTTGCGAGATCTTTCCTGAAGGCACCGGCCTGATCATCGCCGACGCTTACGGCGCCCATCTGCATTGCGAGGCGCCCGAGCATCGCCTGCCCGCGGCGACGCGCAAATCGATGACGGTGCGTTTTGCGATGGCGGCAGCGCTGCGGATCAACCGCCTGGTCGATCCGCAGGGGCACGGGGAGTTTTAAGACGCGGCCGTAGGATGGGCAAAGCGAAGCGTGCCCACCATCAAGCAGCACGGTCGACGACAGATGGTGGGCACGGCGCAAGCGCGCCTTTGCCCACCCTACAATTGTTCGCAATCACCGCGGCGCGCGCTTGGCCAAAATCCGCTGCAGGGTGCGGCGGTGCATGTTGAGCCGCCGCGCCGTCTCCGAGACGTTGCGGTTGCACATCTCGTAGATGCGCTGGATGTGTTCCCAGCGGACGCGATCCGCCGACATCGGGTTTGACGGCAGTTCGGATTTCTCGGTGCCGCTGGCGAGCAGCGCCGCAACGACGTCGTCGGCGTCGGCAGGTTTCGAGAGATAATCCACCGCGCCCATCTTCACCGCGGTGACGGCGGTTGCGATGTTGCCGTAGCCGGTCAGCACGATGGTGCGCGCGTCCGGGCGCTTGCGCTTCAGCGCCGACACCACGTCGAGCCCGTTGCCGTCGCCGAGCCGCAGGTCCACCACGGCGAAGGCCGGTGCGGCCTTGCTGATTTGCGCCAGCCCGTCGGACACGGTGTCGCAGGACGTCACCGCGAAGCCGCGGGTTTCCATCGCGCGCGACAGGCGCTCGAGAAACGGCTTGTCGTCCTCGACGATCAGCAGCGAGCGGTCGGCGAGATCGTTCAATTCGGCGATGGCGTTCAAGGTCGGGTTCCCCCGGGGTTGCGGATGCAGGGCATGATATAGAGCATATGGCGCGGCAGTTTTGCACTGCCAAGGCCCCAAGTCGATCGGCTAAGTCGATCGGCGCGCTTTCCCCTAATCCGCTGGCCCGGCAGCACTTTCCTCAGCCTCGAAGCGGGCGCGGGGCCAGGCGATATGCACCACGGCGCCGTGATCGGGAAAGGTCCGGTTGGAGAAGGAAACCTTGGCGCCGGTCCGTTCCAGCAGCGTGCGGGCGATGAACACGCCAAGGCCGAGGCCGGTGCGTTCGCGGTCCGCCTCATCGGCGCTGCGACGCCTTGATAAATAGGGTTCCCCGATCCTATGCAGCATATCGGGGGCAATGCCTGGGCCATCGTCCGAAATGACGATTTCGACCGTATCGGCGTTCCACCAGGCGTTCACCTCCACCGTGGTCCGCGCGAAATCGACAGCATTTTCCAGGATGTTGCCGACGCCGTACAGGATAGCCGGGTTCCGGGCGCCGACCGGCTCGCGCGTGGCTGCGACAGCTAGCCGCACCTTGATGGCGACGCCGAAATCGCGATGCGGCGCCACCACTTCCTCGATCAGCGTCGAAATCGGCATGCGGTCGAACGGCGCGCCGGAGGAGGACAACTGGGTGATCTTGGCCAGGATGTCGCGGCAGCGCTGCGCCTGCTCGCGCAGGGTTTTCAGATCGGAGGCCAATGGGTCGTTGCCGTCGACCGTCTTTTCCAGCTCCCGTGAAATCAGGAAGATCGTCGACAGCGGCGTGCCGAGTTCATGCGCGGCGGCAGCCGCAAGTCCATCGAGCTGGGTCAGATGCTGCTCGCGCGTCAGCACCAACTCGGTCGCGGCCAATGCATCGGAAAGCTTTCGCGCTTCCTCGGTTGCCTGGAACGCATAGAGGCTGGTGACCCCGATCGCGAGCACGATCGAGAGCCAGACGCCGAACAGATAGATCGGCGGCAGCACCAGCGGATCTTCGCTGTCCCAGGGTAGCTGCAGATGGAAGAACACGAGCGCCGAGGCGCAGGCGACCGCAAGCAGGCCGAGACCGACCGTCATCCGGATCGGCAGCACCGTCGCGGAGATCAGGACCGGGCCGAGGAACAGAAATGAAAACGGATTCTGCAAGCCCCCGGTCAGGAACAGCAGCGCGGCCAGTTCGACGATGTTGAGTGCGAGCAGCGCCGCCGCATAGACCGGTTCCAGCCGCTGCATCGGGTTGAAGGCAATTTGCAGCGCGAGATTGAGCAGCGCCGAGACGCCGACAACGGCGACGCAGGCGATGACGGGAAAGTCGAATTCCAGCCCATGCCCCACGATGAAGATCGCGGTGAGCTGGCCGAGCGCAGCCAGCCAGCGCAGCCGGAGGATCGTATCAAGACGGACATAGCGGTGCGGAAGGCGGAAGTCGGAGGCAACGTCGGACATGGCTGGAGTTTAGCTGTCGGAGCGTGCGATCACAAATTCGCGCGGTCAGGTTCGCTTTCTCCGTCTTGGCCGGGCATAGCCGTCCGGAAGGACGGCGTCGCCGCCGCTCGCCTATGCCCGGCCATCCACGTGTTTCCTGCCGACGGATCGAAAGACGTGGATGCCCGGGACAAGCCGGGCATGACGACCTTGTATGACGAGCTTCTTGCGCTCACCTCCGCAATGGCTCAATGAACGGATCGCATGATGACGGGTGACGCCACGCCAGCCCAATCGCCCGCGGCAGGGCCGGAAGGCCCCGCCGCGATCGACGTCGCGCATCTCATAAAACTCTACAAGACCACCCGCGCGGTGGATGATTTGTCGTTTCGGATCGCGCGCGGCAGCGTCACCGGGCTGCTCGGCGGCAATGGCGCCGGCAAGACCACGACGATCGCGATGATCATGGGACTGGTGCTGCCGACCTCGGGACGCGTCCAGGTGCTCGGCCATGCGATGCCGGACCAGAGCGCCGACGTGCTCGGCCGGATGAATTTCGAGAGCCCGTATGTCGATATGCCGATGCGGCTCACGGTCCGGCAGAACCTCACCATCTTCGGCCGGCTCTATGCGGTGGCGAATCTCGCCGACCGCATCGAGCAGCTCGCCTCCGACCTCGATCTGAAGGATTTTCTCGATCGCGCCAATGGCAAGCTCTCGGCCGGGCAGAAGACCCGCGTCGCGCTGGCGAAGGCGCTGATCAACCAGCCGGAGCTGCTGTTGCTCGACGAGCCGACGGCCTCGCTCGATCCTGATACCGCCGACTGGGTGCGGCAGCATCTGCAGAATTATCGCAGGACCCACGACGCCACGATCCTGCTGGCATCGCATAACATGCTGGAAGTGGAGCGGCTGTGCGACCGCGTCATCATCATGAAGCGTGGCCGCATCGAGGACGACGACAGTCCCGACCAGATCATGGCGCGCTACAACCGCACCACGCTGGAAGACGTATTCCTCGACGTCGCGCGCGGCCGGGTGGCGGAGGGGACGCCATGAACAACGTCGCCCGCGAGGTCGGGATCGCCACGCATCATGGGGTTTCGGCGCATCGCATCCATGCGATGGTGCTGCGCTACTGGTATCTCCTGATGTCGTCGTGGCCACGGCTGCTGGAGCTGATCTATTGGCCGGCGCTGCAGATCATCACCTGGGGCTTTCTGCAGAACTACATTGCGCAGAACGACGGCTTCTTTGCGCGCGCCGGCGGCTCGCTGATCGGCGCGGTGATCCTGTGGGACATCCTGTTCCGCGGCCAACTCGGCTTTTCGATCTCGTTTCTCGAGGAGATGTGGGCGCGCAACCTCGGCAATCTGATGATGAGCCCGCTAAAGCCGATCGAGTTCCTGATCTCGCTGATGATCATGAGCCTGATCCGGCTCGCGATCGGTGTGATTCCGATGACGCTGTTGGCGCTGTTCTTCTTCGATTTCAATTTCTTCGCGATCGGGCTGCCGCTGATCGCATTCTTCTGCAACCTGATCTTCACGAGCTGGTCGGTCGGAATTTTCGTATCCGGCCTGGTGCTGCGCAACGGGCTCGGCGCCGAGAGCATCGTCTGGACGCTGATGTTCGGCCTGATGCCGCTCGCCTGCATCTATTATCCGGTCGCGGTGCTACCCACCTGGCTGCAAACCATCGCCTGGACGCTGCCGCCGACCTATGTGTTCGAGGGCATGCGCGCGCTATTGATCGATCACGTCTTCAGGGCCGACCTGATGGTCTGGTCGCTTGGCATCAACGCGGGCCTGTTCGCTGCCTCCTTTGCGACCTTCCTTGCCCTTTTGCGCAGCGCCAAACACCACGGATCTTTGCTCGGGGGTGGCGAATAAGTCACAGTTTCCCGTGGTTTCGCGGGGGTTTTAGGCCTTTTGATGCGTGGACATAACTAATCGGTCCATTGACGCATTATTACGCATTCTGCACTATGCTGCGGCGCAAAACAGAGGTCAGAAATAAAATGCCGATTGGTGAGTTTGGTGGCGCACCGCCACTGGTGGCAGAAGGCAGTCCGGCGCTTACGACGCCGATGTACTGGATGTACGAAATGGGCCACGCGTCGCTCAACCCGGCTCGCGCCGTGACCGATGCGACCAAGATCCTGTTTCAAAATCCGCTTAATCCCTTTTCGCATACGCAGTTCGGCAAATCGATAGCGGCGGCCTGCGAATTGTTCGAGCGCACCACGCGCCGCTACGGCAAGCCCGAATGGGGGCTCGACTTCACCGAGGTTAACGGCATCCGCACGCCGGTCGAGGTCCGCTCGATCTGGGAAAAGCCGTTCTGCCGTCTGCTGCATTTCGATCGCAAGCTGCTTCGGCCGCTGCGCAGCCCCCATCCGCGCGTGCTGATCGTGGCGCCGATGTCCGGCCACTACGCAACGCTGCTGCGTGGCACGGTCGAGGCCTTCCTGCCGACGCATGAAGTCTACATCACCGACTGGTCCGACGCGCGCATGGTTCCCCTCGCCGAGGGCCGTTTCGATCTCGACGACTATGTCGACTACGTCATCGAGATGCTGAACGTGCTCGGCGGCAACATGCATGTGATCGCAGTGTGCCAGCCGTCGGTACCCGTGGTGGCGGCGGTTTCCGTGATGGAAGCCGCGCGCGATCCATTCGTGCCGCTGTCGATGACGCTGATGGGCGGCCCAATCGATACAAGGCGCAATCCGACCTCGGTGAACAACCTCGCGGCCGAGCGCGGCAGTGAATGGTTCCGCAACCATGTGATTACCAAGGTGCCGTTCCCGCATCCCGGCGTGATGCGTGACGTCTATCCGGGCTTCCTGCAGCTCTCGGGCTTCATCACCATGAACCTCGATCGCCATACCGACGCACACAAGGCGCTGTTCAACAATCTGGTGAAGGGCGACGGCGACATGGTCGACAAGCACCGAGAGTTCTACGACGAGTATCTCGCGGTGATGGATCTGACGGCTGAATATTACCTGCAGACCGTCGACCTCGTCTTCGTCAAGCACGCGCTGCCCAAGGGTGAGATGACCCATCGCGGCAAGCCGGTCGATCCGTCGAAAATCCGTCGCGTGGCGCTGATGACGGTCGAAGGCGAGAATGACGACATCTCCGGACTCGGACAGACCGAAGCGACGCACGCGCTGTGCCCTGCGATTCCCGATCATCGCCGTGTGCATTACGTGCAAAAGGGCGTTGGGCACTACGGCGTGTTCAACGGATCGCGATTCCGTTCCGAAATCGTGCCGCGCATCTCCGATTTCATGCTGTCGGCAGCCAATACCAACATTTCAGCGGCTAGTACCAAGCCGACATTGGTCCGTGCAGCCGAATAGTGCCCCAGGCGGCATCGATTCCGAGCCGCCGATAAGCTGCTGAGAAGATTCAAACATTCCGGATTCAGGTCGAATCAAGGGGTGAGTTCAGACTCACTCCTTGAGGCCGCTTTTGACCCCCGGTTCCAACCAAAATTTTGGGTTCCAGCCCCTGCCGGTAGAGGCTATTTGAGCCCCAGCCCCTGTATATTGGGCAAATGATTTGTTTTTGCGCCGAGCAATTTAGATGCGATTTCCCTGGCGGCGGATATGGCAGAATCCGGGCGAACTCCTGCTCCCCGGACTCCAAGACATGGCTACTCGCGCCCTCCTTTATCGGCGGCCCGCCGAACCCGCGACTCTTTTGGTCAAACACGGCTCGCAAGTCTTTGCGATCAGGTTGCGCCGGCACCGCCGCGCGCGGCGTTACACCTTGCGCATTCATCCGACGGATCGCGAAGCCATCCTGACGATGCCCCCGCGGGGTACGATCATGGAGGCCAAGGATTTTGCGCAGCTCCACGGCGGCTGGATCGCCGCGCGCCTTGGTCGCTTGCCGAAGGCGGCGCCGTTTCAGGCCGGCACTGTCATACCGTTGCGCGGTGTTCCGCATCGGATCGTGCATCGCGCAGGCGAGCGCGGCACGGTATGGACCGAAACGCGCGACAGCGGCGAGAAGCTTCTCTGCGTGGCCGGCGGTTTCGAGCATATGGACCGGCGCGTCCACGACTTTCTCAAGCGCGAAGCGCGCAAGGATTTGCACAAGGCGTCGCTGGCCTACGCGGCGGATCTCGGTGTCCGGGTCCGACGGGTATCGATCCGCGACCAGTCGAGCCGCTGGGGATCATGCACCTCGGCCGGCTCATTGTCGTACTCCTGGCGATTGATCCTCGCGCCGCCCTATGTGCTGGACTACCTCGCCGCCCATGAGGTCGCCCATCTCGTCGAGATGAACCACTCGCCCAGGTTCTGGCGGGTCGTCGACCGTATCTGCGACCATGTCGAACGCGCCAAGCGCTGGCTCGACACCTACGGCAACGATTTGCATCGCTATGGGGCCGAGGATTAGGGGTCAATCGCAAGCGGGTAAACTGATCCCGGATTGCGCTGCGCTCCATCCGGGCTTCTGGCTCCGACTTAACTCATCTTCCAAACAACCGATCAACGAGCCAGCCATCAAGCCCCGCTGCCGCCTCGGGGCGCGCATTTGGATTCGGCGGCGGCGCGGAGTTGCGCGCCGACGGCGGCCGGTATGAGCCGCCTGAGGAAGCCGGCGCCGGCTGAGACGCCGCGCTGACTTGCGAGGTCTGGAACAGGTTCGACATGAAGCCGCCGCGCTGCGAGTTCGGCAAACCCGCTACTGCCACGCCCTGATGCGCCGTGCGCATGAAGCGGGTCCAGACTTCCACCGGCAGGCCGCCGCCAGTCGCCTTCTTGGTCGGCGAATTGTCGTCATTGCCCAGCCAGACGCCGGTGACGAGGTTCGCCGTATAGCCGATGAACCAGGCGTCGCGGAAATCCTGGCTGGTGCCGGTCTTGCCGGCGGCCATCCAGCCCGGAATCTCCGCCTTGCGGGCGGTGCCAGAGAGCAGGGTCTCCTGCATCATCGCGTTCATCATCGCGACATGGCGCGGTTCGATCACCTGGCCGAGCTGGTCGGGCTGCCGCGCATACAGCAGCTTGCCTTCATTGGTGCGGATCTTGGTCACGACATGCGGGGAGACGCCGAGCCCGCCATTGGCAAACGGCGCATAGGCGCCGACCAGCTCTATGACGGACACCTCCGAAGTACCCAGCGCGATCGAGGGATTGGCCTCGAGCTTCGATGAAATCCCGAGCCGGTGCGCGGTCCGCACCACGTTCTTCGGTCCGACTTCGAGGCCGAGCCGCACCGCGACCGTGTTGAGCGACATCGCCAGTGCCTGCGTCAGCGTCACTGCGCCGAAATATTCATGGGTGTAGTTCTCCGGGCGCCATCCCTTAAGATCGAGCGGCGCGTCCTGGCGGATCGTTTCCGGCGTCAGGCCGCCTTCGATTGCGGTCAGATAGATGAACGGCTTGAACGCCGAGCCCGGCTGGCGTTTTGCGGTCACCGCGCGGTTGTACTGGCTGTCGGCATAGTTCCGTCCGCCCACCATGGCGCGCACCGCGCCCTCGGGTGTCATCGCCACCAGCGCGCCTTGCGTGACGTTGAATTTCACGCTCTTTGCAGCGAGCTCGTCGATGATGGCGGCTTCGGCTGTGCTCTGCAGCTTCGGATCGATCGTGGTTTCGACCACGATGCTCTGGTCGATCTGGCCGACGAGATCGTCTAGCACCTCGCCGATCCAGTCGGCGACGTAATTGACCGTGCCGGCGCCGGCCGGCTTCACACTATAGGAGGGATGTCCGATCGAGGCCTTGGCCTGGGCGCTGGTGATGAATTTGGCCTCTGCCATTGCCGCGAGCACGATCTGGGCACGCGCTTCGGCGCCTTCGGGGTTGCGGTTCGGCGCCAGTCGTGACGGCGACTTGACGAGGCCCGCCAGCATCGCGGCTTCCGCGACCGTGACGTTTTTCGCGGACTTGCCGAAATAGCGCTGGGCCGCAGCCTCGACGCCATAGGCGCCGGAGCCGAAGTAGACGCGGTTGAGGTAGAGCTCAAGAATTTCGTTCTTGGAGTGCTTGCGCTCCAGCCACAGCGCGAGTTCCACCTCCTGCAGCTTGCGCGCCATGGTGCGTTCCTGGGTCAGGAACAGGTTTTTGGCGAGCTGCTGCGTCAGCGTCGAGCCGCCCTGCGAGACGCCGCGATGCAGGACGTTGGCGACCGCCGCGCGGGCGATGCCGACCGGGTCGATGCCGTAATGCGAATAGAACCGGCGGTCCTCAATCGCGATGAAGGCCTTCGGCAGATAGGGCGGCAGGTCCTTCAGCGCGACATTGGTGCCGGCCATTTCGCCGCGTGAGGCCAACAGGCTGCCGTCGACACCGACGATCTGGATGGTCGGCGGACGCTTTGGAATTTCCAGCGACTGGATCGCCGGCAAATGCGCGCCGACCCAGATCACGACGCCGATGATGGCGATCGCCGCCCACAGGCCGAGCACTGCGCCCCAATATACCAGCCGGCCGAACCTGAACCGGCCGCGCGATTTCGAGCGCCGCTTGGCGCCGCCTCTCGCTGCGCGCGGCTTGCGCTCGCGCGGCGGCGGCTCGTCGTCGTCCTCGTCGTGCTTGCGCTTGGGCACTGGCTTCTTGGGCTTGTCGTCGTCGACGGCGGCTGGAATCCGATCCTCAGGTGAAAGCCGCAAGTCCGCGAGCGCTGCCGGAAGCCCGAACAGCGGCTCCTTGCGTCCGCCGCTCTTTTTCCGTCCCCACGCCATGACAAACGCCGTTCACACCCGTCCAGCCGCAGGCTACCGGGCGCTGTTTAAGGGTCGGTTACGGAAAGGTTAATGCGGGATTAGGAGGTGCGGCGGGGCCATATTAGGATGACAGCAAACCACAGCGTTCCCAGGGAAACACCGCATGGGCCACATCGATCCGACCAAGGAAGTGTTCGCACAATTCAAGGCCAACGACCGGCCGGGGCCCATCCACATGCTCAACCTGGTCCGGTTGCGCGCCCAAGCTGCCTATCCCGACGGGCGCAAGGCGACCGGCGCGGAGGCCTATGCGGCCTATGGAAGGGAAAGCGGCCCGGTGTTCGAGCGGCTGGGCGGCAAGATCGTCTGGCAGGGCCGGTTCGAACTGATGTTGATCGGGCCCGAAGCCGAGCGCTGGGATCACTGCTTCATCGCCGAATATCCCAGCGTCGCTGCGTTCGCCGAGATGATCCGCGATCCCGTCTACCGTGAAGCCGTGAAGCACCGCCAGGCCGCCGTCGAGGATTCCCGCCTGATCCGGCACGCGGTGCTACCGGTCGGCAAGACGTTTGGGGAGATACCTGCCTAGATCGTCATGGCCGGGCTTGACCCGGCCATCCACGTCTTTCTTGTTGCTATATCGTCAAGACGTGGAAGCCCGGGCATGACGAATGCAAAAAAATCGGCGGCCCCGAGGGGCCGCCGATCGCTTCGTTCCGCCGATCGTTTCGATTGTGTTATCGGGGCTAGCCCGCAGGGCCTGCGTCCTCGAGGATCGGGCCGAACAGTTCCCAGCGCTCGCCATTGAACCGCATCATCTGCAACTGCTTGTTGACGCGATAATCGGTCGGCGACGTGTTGGCGAGGATGCCCGGCAGCGACAGATCGAGCACGACGTCCTTCAGGCTGGTCGCCTGCTTCATGACGTTTTCGCGGGTGAGGTTGTCGCCGCACTTCTGGAGCACATGAATCATCAACTGCGAGGTCGAGTAGGCATAGGAGTTGAAGCTCGAATCCTTGTCGCCGTCGGGATAGTACTTCGCCATGAACTCGAAATACTTCTTCATGCCCGGATCGTCCTTCCAGGTCGGATCGAGCGGATCCTTGCCGTAGTTGACGCTGATCACGCCCTTGGAGGCTTCAAGCCCTGCCGGCTTCATCACGGCGCCGACCGAGGTGGCGTTGATGTCGAGGATATGCACCGGCTTCCAATTGAGCTCGTGGATCTTCTTGATGGCCTGCGCCGCCTGCTTGGGCGTCGTCGCCGAGAAGAACAGGTCCGCGCCGGCGTCCTTGATCTTGAGGATCTGCGAATCGATGGTCGGATCGGAAACTTCGTAGGAGGCTTCCGTCACGATCATCTTCGCGGCCTTGTCGCCGAGGCCGGCCTTGATGCCGTTCAGATAATCCTTGCCGAGGTCATCGTTCTGATAGAGCACGCCGATCTTGGCGTTCGGATATTCCTTGATGATGTATTGGCCGTAGATGCGCCCTTCGACGAAGTAGTTGGGATTGAAGCCCATCGTCCAGGGGAAGTTCTTTGGGTCGGTGAACTTCGACGCGCCGGTCGCGGCGAAAAGCTGCGGCACCTTCTTCGAGTTGAGGTATTTCTGAACAGCCGCGTTCGAAGGCGTGCCGAGGAGCTGGAAGGTGAGCAGCACTTCGTCGCTCTCGACCAGCTTGCGCACCTGCTCGACCGCCTTCGGCGGCGAGTAGGCGTCGTCATACTGGATCAGGTTGATCTTGCGGCCGTTCACGCCGCCCTGATCGTTGATCATCTTCATATAGGCGGCTTGGGTCTTGCCGATGGTGGCATAGGCGGAGGCCGGTCCGGAGAATGGATTGGTCTGGCCGATCTTGATCTCGGTATCGCTCGCGCCGGTGTCGTATTTTTTCTGCGCGGACGCTGTCGAGACCGACAGCGCAAGCGCGAGCGCCGTGCCGGTGGCCAGATGGAAAATACCCTTCCTCATAATGCTGCATTCCTCGTGTGTTTTATGATTGGCGCTGATCGTGCCGCGGGCCGGTCCGGCCGCACGGATGTCGTCGCTGTCACAATAGTGGCGGAAGCCATATTGCAATGCAAGGCATCCAAAAGCCGGGTTTCGGACATCAGGTTCCGTCTGCCCAAAAAGAATCCACTACCTGGCGTCAGCCGTAAAATGATGCATGGGTGCGCGGGCAGGGACATCACGGGACTCAAAACAAAGGCCGTCGGCATCGTGGGCGACGCCGACGGCTTCTGTCTTGAATCAGGACAGGGATGCTAACCGGCCGGTCCGGTATCCTCGATGATCGGGCCGAACAGTTCCCAGCGCTCGCCGTTGAACCTCATCATCTGCATCTGCTTGTTGATGCGATAATCGGTCGGCGAGGTGTTGGTGACCATGCCGGGCAGCGACAGGCTGCCGGTGACGTTCTTCAGATTGGCGGCCTGCTTCATGATGTTTTCGCGGGTGAGATCGTCGCCGCATTGCCGCAGGATCTTCACCAGCAATTCCGCGGTCGCATAGCCATAGGTGTTGACGGTGTTGAGCTTGTCGCCTTCCGGGTAATATTTGTCCATGAAGGCGAAATAGGCCTTGATGCCGGCATCGTCCTTCCACTGCGGATCGCCCGGATCCTTGCCGTAGTTGGTCGAGATGATGTCCTTGGAAATGTCGAGGCCAGCGGGCTTCAGTGTCGCCGACACCGGGCTCGCGTTGATGTCGAGGATGTGGACCGGCTTCCAGCCGAGGTCGGCAACCTTCTTGATCGCTTGGGCTGCAAATTTCGGCGTCGAGGCGTCGTAGAGCAGGTCGGCGCCGGCCGCTTTCAGCCTGACGATCTGCGAGTCGATGGTCGGATCGGTCAGTTCATAGGAGGCTTCGGCGATGATCATGGTGGCGGCTTTGCCACCCAGGCCTTCCTTCAGGCCGGTGATGTAGTCGCGGCCGAGATCGTCGTTCTGGTAGAGAATGCCGATCTTGGCGTTGGGGTGATTTTGCAGGATGTATTTTGCGTAGATGCGCCCCTCGGACTGGTAGTTGGGATTGTAGCCCATCGTCCAGGGAAAGTTCTTGGGATCGGTGAATTTCGACGCGCCGGTCGCGGCGAGGAGCTGCGGCACTTTTTTGGCGTTGAGGTATTTCTGGACGGCGGCGTTCGATGGCGTGCCGATGATCTGGAAGGTGAACAGAACCTCGTCGCTCTCGACCAGCTTGCGCACCTGTTCGACGGCTTTCGGCGGCGAGTAGGCGTCGTCATACTGGATCAAATTGAGCTTGCGCCCGTTGACGCCGCCCTGCTCGTTGATCATCCTGAAATAGGCGGCCTGGGTCTTGCCGATGCCGGCATAGGCGGAGGCCGGGCCCGAGAACGGAACCGTCTGGCCGATCTTGATTTCGGTATCGCTGGCGCCGGTATCGTACTTCTTCTGCGCGCTTGCGGATGTCGCCGATAGCGCGATCGCAACCGCCGCGCCTGCAAGCAGATGAAGAATGCCACTTCTCATGTCGCTGCCTCCGTCGTGTTGACCGATGATCGTGTCCGGTCATCGGTTCGGATGGCCAGCCGTCATCGTTATCAGGGAGTTTGGCGGAACGGATTTGGCAACGCAAGGCAGGGACGGAAGCTGAGCCTCTCAAGCCAGCCAGAGCACGATCAGGGCGAGCGCTGCGGGCCCCGCCTGCACATAGAGGATCCGGCGGCTGACCGTCGCCGCGCCATAGGCGCCCGCCACGATCACGCAGAGCAGAAAGAACATCTTGATCTGGAAGGCGAAGCCTGGATTGGGGTGGAACAGGCTCCAGACAAGGCCCGCGGCCAGGAAGCCGTTATACAGGCCCTGGTTGGCAGCCAGCACCGCAGAATCCCTTGCCTTCTCGATTCCGTTGCGGAAGATCTTCAGGCCCAGCGGCTTGGTCCAGAGAAACATCTCCAGTACCAGAAAGAACACATGCAGCGCGGCAACCACCGCGACCAGAAAATTGGCGATGAAGATCATGTCGCGGTCCCCCAACCGGCTGCGGAATTCGGGTGGACGCTAGCACGGCACGTGTGAAAAATGCGATCGCGTGCCGATATTTTTCAGGGAATGACGATGACAGAGCGTTTTCCAGTGAAGTGGAGTCCGGTTCGTATCAAGAAAACGCGCCAAATCAAAAATCCAGCGACCCGTTCCGATTCCATCGGAACGGAAAAGGTTCTGGAAAGCTTCAACCTCGACCGCCTGCCAACGCCCATCGGGACGGCGCTTTTGGTCACCGATGCGGACGGCTTGCTCCGCGCGCTGGACTGGGAGGATTATGAGCTGCGCATGAAGCAGTTGCTGCGCCTGCATTATGGCGCGGTGGATTTGAAGGACGCGCGGGCGCCGCGCGAGCTGCGCGCCGCATTGACCGGCTATTTCAAGGGCGACCTCGACCGCCTCGCCGCCATCGAATGGCGCGTTGCCGGCACGCCGTTCCAGCAGAAGGTCTGGAACGCGCTGCCCCGGATTCCGGCGGGGACGACGCTGAGCTACGGCGCGCTCGCCGCGAAGCTGAAGATGCCGCGCGCCGTCCGCGCCGTCGGCCACGCCAACGGCTCGAATCCGATCAGCGTGGTCGTGCCGTGCCACCGCCTGATCGGCGCCAACGGCTCGCTGGTCAAATACGGCGGCGGGCTGGAGCGCAAGCGCTGGCTGCTCCAGCACGAGGGCGTGGAGATCTAGCTGTTAGCGTTGATCGGGGTCGCGCGGGGCGCTTCGCAGGTCTCGCAGGATATAGATGAATACAAGCAGCAAAGGCCCCCACGCGAGTATCGCTCCTATCATCATCGCATTTACGGTCGCCATGATAGCTCCTCGCAGGCGCTGGCTGCGTCAACGCTCGCTTCGGACGGCCTGCTCCGGCGCCTGGTAGAGCCACTTCCAGTAGGTCCGGTTGCGCTCCAGTTGGCGCTTGTAGATTTCGCGGCACCTCGCCGAGCAGAACTGTTCGAAGTACCAGCTACGCCGGACCAGCCCAAAGGGACGCTTGCAATCTGGATTGCTGCAGCAGTTTGTCATGACGCGACCTCCGCATTCGCCCGCCGCATCCAGCGGATAAAGTCGTCCTGACCTTTGTGAAAACAAAGCCGTCCGCAGTAGCGTTCGCGCGCAGGATTTCGCAGAGAGATGATTTTCGGATATTCGCTGTCACACTCCGAGCAACGCGGTTCTGTACGCATGGCGACCTCCTCCCGGGGAATTGCCACTTGCCAATTAAAATGTGTGATGCCTGCGCCTTCGCGCCTCGAAGGACGACGGTGCGAAGTCTCGCCGCGTCGCCGTTTTTCTTCAACTTGTCTAGATGTTTGGCGAAATCATCCTTGCGTATAACCCGCCCGCGCGGGCAGCGGATCGGCTCATTTGATCAGTGTCTCGCCGTTTCGCGCCAGCGCAGCTTCGAGGCACGTGATCAGGGCTTCTCCGTCAAACGGCTTGATCAGGAAGCAGGTTGCCCCCGCCTTCAGGGCCCGCGCGCGATCGCTCTCGACGGAAAAAGCCGTAACGAAGATGAACGGAAAGCGGCGACCGTTGGCAAGCAAATGGGCCTGCAGTTCAAGCCCGCTCATGGTGGGCATTCGGACATCCGTTATGACGCACGACGTGTCGTCAAGACCGGGCGATCGCAGGAACTCTTCGGCTGACGCAAATGCATGGACGACGTAGCCGAGCGACCTCACGAGGTTGCAGGTTGCGGCACGAACCGACCCGTCGTCGTCGATGATTGATATGACCGGCGGGTTGGACAAGGAAGTCCTTCCTGAAGACGACCGGAGGGTGTCCCTCGCTATGCTGTCGCGTCCCGGCAGAGTGCGTTGCGAATCAGGTGTGGAGAATCATACTTAGGTTTGCGCTTAGGTTTGGGATTTGCTCTTAGGTTTGCGGCCCGCCGGTGGAGGGGCTGATTCCGAGCACCTGGGCCATCCTCACCAGATCGGGCAGCGATTTCGCGGCCATTTTCCTCATGATGTGCCCGCGATGTATCTTCACGGTGATCTCGGCGACCCCGATTTCGGCTGCGATCTGCTTGTTCATGAGCCCGGCCGTGACGAGTGCCATCACCTGCCGCTCCCGGGGTGTCAGAGTCGCGAACAGCGCATGCACGTTTGAAACAACCTTTGCTTCGTCGCGGCTGCTCCGGTCGCGTTCGATGGCCGAGGTTACGGCATCCAGCATGTCCTGATCGCGGAATGGCTTGGTCAGGAAGTCGACGGCTCCGGCCTTCATCGCCCTGACCGTCATCGGGATATCGCCGTGACCCGTCATGAAGATGATCGGAATGTGGATGTCGGCCTTCGCCAGCTCGGCCTGAAAATCGAGGCCGCTCAGCCGGGGCAGCCTGATGTCGAGGATCAGGCAGCTTGGGACATTCGGCAGCTTGCCGCGCAGAAACTCGTGCGCCGAACCGAACACCTCGACACGCAAGCCTACGGATCGGAAAAGGCTGCTCAGGGCTTCACGCACCGATGCGTCGTCGTCGATGACGAAGACGACCGGTTCTTCGGCGCCTGCGGTTGTGTGAGGCAGTGTCGGGCGCCCGGTCACGGTACATTGTCCTTTTGATGCAATGGCAAGGTGAACTGAAACGTCGCGCCGGGCCCGATATTGTCGGAGGCTGACAGCCGTCCCCCGTGGGACTCGACGATCGAGCGGCAAATCGACAGGCCCATGCCCATGCCGCCGGATTTGGTGGTGAAGAAGGCGTCGAACAGCCGGTCGGCGTTCTCGGGGGCGACGCCGACACCGCTGTCCCTCACCATGACCAGAACGCGGTCGGGTTCATCCTGGCAGGTTCTGATTACCAGTTCCCGCGGCCGGTCCGTGACCGGCTGCATCGCTTCGATGCCGTTGATGACCAGGTTGAGGACGACCTGCTGTAGCTGGACCCGATCGGCAAGGACCGGAGGAAGGGCAGGCGCTAGCTCCAGTTGCAGCGCCACCCGGTGGATGGATAGCTCATGCTGCACGAGGCCGATGATCTCGTTGACGACGTCGTTGATGTAGAGTGGCTCTTTCTCGCCGGCGGTCTTGTTCACGAGCGCGCGGATGCGGAGGATGACTTCTCCCGCCCGATTGCCGTCCTTGACAATCGACTGCACCGTGCTGCGCGCCTCGTTCAAATTGGCAGGTTCGCGGTCGAGCCATCGCAGGCACGCCGCGGCGTTGGTGACGATGGCGGCGAGCGGCTGGTTCACTTCATGGGCGATCGATCCGGCCAGTTCGCCGAGGGCGGTCACGCGTGCGACATGGGCAAGGTTCGCCTGCGCTTCATGCAGTTCCGTCTCGGCTCGCTTGCGGGCAGTGACATCCGTCACCGCGCCGACAAATGCGATGCCGCCGGATGCATCCGTCACAGCACGCGCCGTGGCATGGACATGCTTGACCGAGCCGTCGGGCATCAGCAGTCGATATCCGTGCTGGAAATCCTTGGCGTCGCGGGAGGCACGGTCGATGGTCCGTTGTACGCGCGCGCGATCATCCGGATGGACACGTTGCATGACCGTGTCGTGCTTGACGATGGGGGCCCGCTCAAACTCGAAGATTCTGAAGGTTTCTTCCGACCAGACAATCTCGCCGCTGGCGACGCGCCAGCCAAAGCTGCCGGTGCGGCTCAATCGCTGGGCTTCCGCCAGATACATTTCGCTCTGCCGCAGCGCATTTTCGGCATGCTTGCGCTCGGTGATGTCCTCGCAGGCGATCAGGACGATCAATTGATCGTCCAGCCGCCGCACCGCTTTGGCGTTCTCGCGGACCCAAAGCGCTGAACCGTCCTTGCGAACCTTGCAGATCTCCCAACTGTGGGTTTGGCCGATGTTTGCGAGGCATACGGCAACATTGTTCTGGGCTGTGCGTCGCTCATCGGCAGGAAAGACTTTCAGCACGGATTGTCCGAGCAATTCGTTGACGGAGTAGCCAAGTTGTGCCGCGCCGAATGTGTTCACGGAAAGCACAGTCCCAGTCGCATCGACCATGAAGTACATGACCGGGTTGTGCTCAAACACTTCCTTCCATTGCGCCTCGCTGTTTCGCAGCGCCTCGATTGCGTGTTGCTCGGCCTTCGCTCGGCCGTGGAGCACGGCTTCCGTCTGCCTGCGGGTGCTGCCCACCAGGCGCATCATGATCAGTGAGGCAACCAGCGCGGCGAAGAGGAGTGCGACGGCAACCAGATAGGCGGGAGCCGTCGGTGCGGGGCCGAGGACAAGCCAGATGCAGGCGGACGTCGCCAACGCCAGCACCATGCCGCCGAGCACCCACTGTTCGGCCGAGCGCCAGGAACTCATCGTCTGGTTACGCATCATCGGCAGGACTACATACCGAGCCAAGCTCGCCGCGCCGCTAGGTGACCGAGATCATCAGCGGCCCGCAACGCCGCACTCCTAACGGATTGGATGTTAGCAGCTTTTCGTTGTCCGGAGGACAAAATGGAGGCCCCGTCAGCGACACTCGGTCGCCGGGCGGCCGTCTCGGGTCGCGCGGCGGGCCGGGCAGCGACCCTAAACCTGGGTATGATCCTCCCAACCAGAGGTAATGTTTCGATCAACCTCCGTTCAATGGCCGGTCCCATCTCAATGACTAAGCTGGTCGGGGTACCCCGATGGCGATCATCGAACCGCACGATCCGGAGGTTGAGATGTCGAAAGCACGCCTGCACCTGATCTGTTGCTCCGATGACGTCGAGCCCGAAGCAATGCATCGGAGACGCGGACGCGGCTTCCGGCTATCCGTTATCGACGGAGACAAGCGAGCAATCGCCGCGCCGGGAGAGAAGCTTTGGGAAGCCATGCTTGATCTGTTCGATCTGGGCATCCTGGTTTCCCAGGCAAACTATCTGGCCTTCGTCGCCGCGGGCCTGACAGCTATCGAGCTCCAGGGTTGGGCTGGTCCCAAACAGACCGGCTAGATCGCACGCGAGACCGCGGGTGCAGCAAGCACCCGGTCTTCCCTGCGCCCCCTGACAATGAGGGCGGGAAGTTATCCAGCAAACCTCGGGCGCAACGCGCCGCGAGATGGCGGAGGCACACTCCGTCGTCATTCCGGGCTCGCGAAGTGCGAGCTATGATGTGCGATTGCACATCAGAGAATCCATCGAGCCGCCGTGGTGCAATGGATTTTCCGGGCCTGCGCCCAAGGGCGCATCCTCAGGTGCGCAATTGCGCACCGGGGAATGACGAGTGGCGCGCAATGACGGCAAGGACCGTCCTACGCCGCCGGCTGCGCGACGTTGTCCTCGCTGGCGAGCAGATGAATCAGCGCGCTCTTGATCGCGGCCTGCCGGGTCGGTGCGTTGATCTGGGCGCCGAGCAGGTCCGTCACATAGAACACGTCGCGGGCGCGCTCACCGAAGGTCGCGACATGGGCGGAGGCAATGTTGAGGTTGAGCTTCGAGATCGCGGTGGTCAGTTGATACAACAGGCCGGGGCGATCGAGGCCGGAGACCTCGATCACGGTGTAGCGGTCCGACCACTGGTTGTTGATGGTGACCTCAGGCTCGACCACGAAGGCGCGCACCTTGCCGCGGTTGGCCGCCTTGCGGGCCACCACTTCGGGCAGCCGCAATTTGCCTTCGAGCACCTGCTCGATCATCTCGCCGATGCGGGTCGCGCGCCGTCCCTCGTCCTCGTCGCGGTCGTATTCCCTCGAGATCGCGATGGTATCGAGCGCGCGGCCATCGGTCGTGGTGTAGATCTGCGCGTCGACGATGTTGGCGCCGGCCGATGCGCAGGCGCCTGCGATGATCGACAGCAGCCACGGATGGTCGGTCGCCAGTATCGTCAGTTCGGTGACGCCGCGCGCCTCGTCGAAACCGACATTGATCGCGAGTTGGTGGCCGGCCTGTTCGCTGGCGCGGATGAAACGCGCCTGGCGGATCTTGCGTTGCAGGTCGACCTTGAGCCAGTAGGCGGGATAATGCCGCCCGATGTAGGCGTTGAGCTCCTGTTCCGGCCATTCGGTGAAGGCGGCGCGGAATTCGGATTGCGCGACCGCGATGCGCTGCGCGCGGTTGACTTCCGAGAAGCCGCCGGTCAGCACCGGTTCGGTTTCATAATACAGCGTGCGCAGCAACTGCGCCTTCCAGCCGTTCCACACGCCGGGGCCGACGCCCCGGATGTCGGCGGTGGTCAGGATGGTCAACAGCTTCATCTGCTCGACCGATTGCACGACGGCGGCGAAATTCTCGATCGTCTTGCGGTCGGAGAGGTCGCGCGACTGCGCCACCGTCGACATCGTCAGATGCTCTTCGATCAGCCATGCCACCAGCTCGGTATCAGCAGTGTTGAAGCCGAGCCGCGGGCACAGCCGCCGCGCCACCTTGGCGCCGGCGATCGAGTGATCCTCGAGGCGGCCCTTGGCGACGTCGTGCAGCAGGGTCGCGATGTAGATCACCGCGCGATGCTCGGGCTGGATCTTGCGGAACAGGTCGCTGGCGACCGTGAACTCGTCATTGCCGCCGCGCTCGATGTCCTGCAGGAAGCCGATACAGCGGATCAGATGCTCGTCCACCGTATAATGGTGGTACATGTTGAACTGCATCATCGACACGATCTTGCCGAAGGCGCGGATGAAGTGGCCGAGCACGCCGGTCTCGTTCATGCGCCGCAGCACGATCTCGGCGTTATCGGACGTCAGGATCTCCATGAACAGCCGGTTGGTTTCCGGATTTTCGCGAAGCTGGGCGTTCACCAGCTTCAGCGAGCGCGTCACCGTTCGCATCGCGTCGGGGTGAAAGGCGAGGTTGTTCTTCTGCGCCAGATGGAAGATCCGGATCAGATTGACCGGGTCGTGCTTGAAGACGTCGGGCGCGGCGAGATTGATGCGGTTGTTGTCGATGATGAAGTCGTCGCTGTCGGGCACCCGCCGCCGCTTGGTGCCCGGCCGCAGCCGCGCCACCATGCGGCTCAGCACCGGCGCGGGCTTGGCCTGCTCTTCCTCCAGCTTGGCGCACAGGATCGCGGTCAGATCGCCGACGTCCTTGGCGACCAGGAAGTAGTGCTTCATGAAGCGTTCGACATCCTGCATGCCGGGATGCGAGGTGTAGCCGAGCCTGACTGCGATCTCGCGCTGCATGTCGAACGACAGGCGCTCTTCGGCGCGCCCCGAGACGAAATGCAGATTGCAGCGCACCGACCACAGGAAATCGGCGCAGCGGCGGAAGGTGCGGTATTCCTGCGCGTCGAACACGCCGCGCTCGACCAGTTCGCCGGTCTCACGCACGCGGTAGACGTATTTGGCGATCCAGAACAGGGTATGCAGGTCGCGCAGTCCGCCCTTGCCGTCCTTGACGTTGGGCTCGACCAGATAGCGCGATTGCCCGGCGCGGCGGTGGCGTTCTTCGCGCTCGGCGAGTTTGGCGGTGACGAATTCGGAAGCGGTGCCCTGCACCACGTTCTTGTCGAACCGGGCGACAAGTTCGTCGTAGAGCGGCTGGTCGCCGGTCAAGAAGCGCGTCTCCAGGATCGCGGTGCGGATCGTCATGTCGCCGCGCGCCTGGCGGATGCATTCGTCGACCGAGCGCGTGGCATGGCCGACCTTCAATCCCATGTCCCACAGGCAATAGAGAATCGCTTCCGCGACCTGTTCGCCCCAGGCGGTCTGCTTGTAGGGCAGGATGAACAACAGATCGATATCGGATTCCGGCGCCATCAGCCCGCGGCCGTAACCGCCGGTGGCGACCACGGCCATGCGCTCGGCTCCGGAGGGCACGTGCGAGCGATAGAGGTGCCGGGTGGCGGCCGCGTAGAGGATGCGGATGATTTCATCCTGCATGAAGCAAAGCCGCTCCGCGCAGCGGCGGCCGTGGCGATCCTTCAGCAGGATGGCCTGCGCGGTGGCGCGCGCCGCGACCATCTCGGCCTTCAGGAGTTGCGCCAGCGCCGAGCGAAACACATCCTCGCGTCCGGCATGTTTTTCGGCCAGCGCATCGACCGCCGCGGTGATCCGCACGGTATCGAAACGATCATCCTCCCCCGAAGGGGCCTCAATCACGATGCTGTCCATGATCTCCCCGATATCGGACGGCGCAGGGGCTGTCACGGGCGATTGTACGATCAAATCAAAGCTATGCCGCCGTGCGTGCGAATGCCAGCCATAACCTGTTGGAAAAGCGTGGATTTCCGATGTTTCATGCGGACGGCGCGGAGACTGTGATGACAGCGCGTCGATAGCCCATTATATCCGATGCACAAACAAAAGTCGGGAGAACAAAATGGACGCCGCCGAACTTCGCGCGATGCAGGCGCCGATCAAGGAACGTTACAAGTCCGATCCTTCGGCCGCGGTCATCACCCTCAAAGCCAAGGGCTCGATCGACAATGAAGGCATCGCCTGCAAGGTCGAGACCGGCCGCGCGCTGGCGGTAGCCGGCCTCCACCCCGCTACCGGCGGCTCCGGCCTCGAACTCTGCTCCGGCGACATGCTGCTGGAAGCCCTCGTCGCCTGCGCCGGCGTCACGCTGAAATCGGTCGCCACCGCCATCGAAGTGCCGCTCAAAAGCGGCAACGTCATCGCCGAAGGCGATCTCGATTTTCGCGGCACGCTCGGCGTCGACAAGGAAGCCCCGGTCGGCTTCGAGGAGATCCGCCTGCGCTTCGAGATCGGCACCGACGCGCCGCAGGACAAGCTCGACCTGCTGTTAAAGCTCACCGAACGCTATTGCGTGGTCTATCAGACCATCAGGAACGGCCCGAAAATCTCGGTGTCGATGAAGCGGGTGTAGCTCGGTGTCGCCCCTGCGAAAGCAGGGGCCCATAGCCACCGAAGTTCATGGGTGCGGGAAGGGCCAACCCCGAATCCCTAAAATCGATAAGCCGCGGCGTATGGGTCCCTGCGTTCACAGGGACGACAGAAAAATGTCCCCCGAACTCGCCTTCATCCTCACGCTCGCCCTGCGCATGGCGGTCACCGCGGCGTTCGTGGTGACGGCCTCGATCGTCACCGAACGATCCGGACCCGTAATCGGTGCGCTGATCGCCACGCTGCCGATCTCGGCGGGGCCGTCCTATGTGTTCCTCGCGCTCGATCATGACGCGGCCTTCATCGCCGAGGGCGCGCTGGCGAGCTTGCCGATCAACGCCGCGACGATCCTCCTCGGCTTGACCTATGTCGTGCTGGCGCAGCGCCACGGCGCGCTGCTCAGTTGCCTCGCGGCCGTCGCCGTATGGCTCGTGCTCGCCACGGTCATCCGCTCGGTGCAATGGTCGCTAATCGGCGGGCTGATTGCCAATGTCATCGCTTACGCCATCTGCGTGCCGCTGCTCGCCCGCTATCGCCACGCCAAAATGCCGCCGATCCGGCGACGCTGGTACGACATCCCGTTACGGGCATCGCTGGTCGCGACACTGGTGGCAACAGTGGTCACGACATCGAGCTGGGTCGGTCCCAAGGTGAGCGGCATGATCGCGCTGTTCCCGGCGGTATTCACCAGCATGATGCTGATCCTGCACCCGCGTATCGGCGGCCCGCCGACCGCCGCCGTGCTCGCCAACAGCGCCTGGGGCCTAATCGGGTTAGGCATTGCGATCGCGGTGCTGCACGTCGCCGCGCTGCAGTTCGGCTCGGCGATCGGGCTGAGCCTGGCTCTGGCAACGTGTATCGGTTGGAATCTGAGCCTGTGGTGGATCGGGCGGAGGAAGGCGGCGCTTTGATGCCCGTTACCCCATCTACGAGTGCGTCACCGCTTCGGCAATTTCGCCTTCAGCGCATACAGCGCCTCCAGCGCCTCGCGCGGCGACATCTCGTCGGGATGCAGCGCCTTCACGGCTTCCATCATCTGCTCGGCTTCGCTCGGGGCTACGGGTTCGGCAGCGGCACGGGAAGGGACGGCGAACAGCGGCAGATCATCGGCGAGCGCGCGCGCGGTCTGGCCGCGGTCCTGCGCTTCGAGCTTGGCCAGCACCGACTTGGCGCGCGTGATCACCGCCGGCGGCAGGCCTGCGAGTTTCGCGACCTGGATGCCGTAGGAGCGGTCGGCCGAACCCGGCAGCACCTCGTGCAGGAATACGACGTCGCCCTGCCATTCCTTGACGCGCACGGTGGCGTTGAACATCCGCGGCAGCTTGGCCGAGAGCGCGGTCAGCTCGTGGTAATGCGTGGCGAACAGCGCGCGGCAGCGGTTGGCTTCATGGAGATGCTCGATCGCGGCCCAGGCGATCGACAGGCCGTCGAAGGTCGCAGTCCCGCGGCCGATTTCATCCAGGATCACCAGCGAGCGTTCACTGGCTTGATTCAAAATGACGGCGGTCTCGACCATCTCGACCATAAAGGTGGAGCGGCCGCGGGCGAGATCATCCGCCGCGCCGACGCGTGAGAACAGGCGATCGACGACGCCGATCCGCGCCCTCGACGCCGGCACGTAGGAGCCGATCTGCGCCATCAGCGCGATCAGCGCGTTCTGCCGCAGGAAGGTCGATTTACCCGCCATGTTCGGGCCGGTGATCAGCCAGATCTGGCCGGATTTTTGCGCAGGCCCCGGCGAGAGATCGCAGGCGTTCGCAATGAACGGCTGGCCGTCGCGCTTCAGCGCCTGTTCAACCACGGGGTGCCGGCCGCCCTCGACGGCGAAGCCGAGCGAGGTATTGACCTCGGGCCGCACGTAGTTGTCGTCGACCGCGAGCTTCGCCAGCGCGGTCGCGACGTCGAGCAATGCAAACGCATGCGCAGCGGCGCGGAGATCGTCGCTGGCCGCGAGCGCCATGGCGCAGAGCCGCTCGAAGATTTCCAGCTCCAGATTGAGCGCGCGGTCGCCGGCATTCGCGATCTTGGCTTCGATCTCGCCGAGCTCGGACGTGGTGAAGCGAACCTGCCCCGCCAGCGTCTGGCGATGGATGAAGGTCGCATTCAACGGCGGCGCCATCAGCTTGTCGCCGTGCTGCGCCGTCACCTCGACAAAATAACCGAGCACGTTGTTGTGGCGGATCTTGAGCGCCTTGATGGAGGTCACGTCGGCGTAGCGCGCCTGCATCGCGGCGACGACAAGGCGAGAAGCGTCGCGCAGGTTGCGGCTCTCGTCGAGGGCGGGCTCGTAGCCTTCGCGGATGAAGCCGCCGTCGCGCTTGATCAGCGGCAGTTGCTCGGCGAGCGCACGCTCGAACTCGCGGGCGAGATCGCGCGAGGGGCGGCGCAGTGCCTCCATCACCGCAATGATTTCAGATGGCGGCGCTTCGAGCTGCGCGAGCCGCGCCAGTGCCTGGTCGGCGGCAAGGATGCCGTCGCGCAGGCCCGCAAGGTCGCGCGGCCCGCCGCGTCCGACCGACAGCCGCGCCAGGGCGCGCGACATGTCGGGCGCCGCGCGCAGCGTGGTCCTGACATCGTCGCGCGCCGCGCTATCGGCGACAAAAGTGGCAATCGCATCCAGCCGCCGTGCGATTCCCGCGCTATCTGTGAGCGGCGCGGCGAGGCGTTGCGCCAATAGCCGCGAGCCGGCGGCGGTGACTGTGCAGTCGATCGCATCGAGCAGCGATCCACGCCGCTCGCCGGCCAGCGTGCGGGTCAGTTCGAGGTTGGCGCGGGTGGCAGGGTCGATCGCCATCGTGGTGCCGGCCGCTTCGCGCGAGGGCGGCGATAGCGGCGGACGCTTTCCGACCTGCGTGCGGTCGATATAGGTGACGGCAGCGGCCGCCGCGGTTGCTTCCAGCCGCGACATCGCGGAGAGACCGTCCATGGTCGCGACCGCGAAATAGTCGCATAGTCGGCGTTCCGCGGTGGCGCCGTCGAAGACGTCGCGGGTGAGCGGCGTTACCGACGGCAATTCGCGCAGCAGCGGGCCGAGCTCGGCATCGCCATAGAGCGCGTCGGTGATGATGGCCTCGTTCGGATTGATCCGCGCCAGCGTCGCCGCCAGTTCCACGGTCGAGCATTCCGTGACCATGAATTCGGACGTGGAGATGTCGATCCAGGCGAGCCCGATGCGGTCGCCGCCGGACGAGGCGCGGGCGCGCGCGATCGCCAGCAAATAATTGTTGGTCCGCGCGTCGAGTAGCGTGTCCTCGGTCAGCGTGCCCGGCGTCACCAGCCGCACCACGCCGCGGGCCACCACGCTCTTGTTGCCGCGGGCGCGTGCCGCGGCGGGATTCTCGGTCTGCTCGCACACCGCGACGCGGTGGCCGGCATTGATCAGGCGATGCAGATAGTCCTCGGAGCGCTCCACCGGCACGCCGCACATCGGGATGTCCATGCCCTGGTGCTTGCCGCGCTTGGTCAGCACGATGCCGAGCGTTTTGGAGGCGATTTCGGCGTCCTCGAAGAACAGCTCATAAAAATCGCCCATCCGGTAGAACAGCAAGAGCCCGGGATGGGTGGCCTTGATCTCCAAATATTGTTCCATCATCGGGGTGACGCGCGAATTTGCGTCAGCGGCGGGCGCAGTCTCGGGCGGCGCAGGGGCGGGGATGGATTGCTGGATCGTCATCAGAGCGTTTTCAAGTGAAGTGGGTACCGGTTCGCGTGAAGAAAACGCGTCCAAACGAGAAGCTGGAGCCGGCCAAGGTTCTAGGGCCAAGGCTCCAGGGGCGGCAAACTACAAAATTTCACCGCGCGGTCCTATTCCCATCCCCCCGTTGTCAGAGTTTTCCACGTATCACGCCAGCGTTGAGGGCATGACGGACCTCCCGCGAAAGCACCACCCGGGAACGATGCCTCAATTGACCTGCCGCGGGCACGCTCCTAAAACTCGCCATCAGTTCCGCGGGGCTCGACGCCTAAAGGCCGGCATTCAGGGAGAGATTCAATGCGTGATGTGTTCATTTGCGATGCCGTCCGGACCCCGATCGGCCGCTTCGGCGGCTCGCTCGCCAAGGTGCGCGCCGACGATCTGGCCGCAACCCCGATCAAGGCGCTGATGGCGAAGCACCCCAATCTCGACTGGTCGCAGGTGGATGAGGTGTTTTTCGGCTGCGCCAACCAGGCCGGCGAGGACAACCGCAACGTGGCGCGGATGGCGCTGTTGCTGGCGGGCATGCCGGAATCGGTTCCCGGCCAGACGCTGAATCGCCTCTGCGCGTCGGGCCTCGATGCGGTCGGCGCCGCGGGCCGGGCGATCCGCGCCGGCGAGATCGATTTTGCGATTGCCGGCGGCGTCGAATCAATGACCCGCGCGCCGTTCGTGATGGGCAAGGCGCCGGAAGCGTTCGCGCGCTCGGCAGAGATTTACGACACCACGATCGGCTGGCGCTTCATCAATCCCTTGATGAAGGCGCAGTACGGCGTCGATGCGATGCCGGAAACCGGCGAGAACGTCGCCGAGGAATTCCAGGTGTCGCGCGCCGACCAGGATGCGATGGCGATCCGCTCGCAGCAGCGCGCAGGCGCCGCGATTGCATCAGGCTATTTCGCCGAGGAGATCACGCCGGTGTCGGTGCCGGGCGGCAAGGCGGGACCTGTCATCGTCGACAAGGATGAGCACCCGCGTCCCGAGACCACGCTGGAGGGACTGACGAAATTGAAGTCGATCGTGCGCAATCCCGGCACGGTGACGGCGGGCAATGCATCCGGCGTCAATGACGGCGCGGCCGCGATGATCCTGGCGTCGGAAGCCGCCGTGAAGAAGCACGGGCTGACGCCGCGGGCGCGCATCCTGGGGTTAGCCTCGGCCGCAGTGCCGCCGCGCATCATGGGCATCGGCCCGGTGCCGGCGACCAGGAAACTGATGGAGCGGCTCGGCATCAAGATCTCTGATTTCGATTTGATCGAGCTTAATGAAGCCTTCGCCTCACAGGGCATAGCCTGTTTGCGGCAACTGGGCGTCAAGGACGATGCCGACTTCGTCAACCCGCATGGCGGCGCGATCGCGCTCGGCCATCCGCTCGGGATGAGCGGCGCGCGGCTAGCGCTGACGGCGGTGCACGGCATGGAGAAGCGGGGCGGGAAGCTTGCCTTGGCAACCATGTGCGTCGGCGTCGGCCAAGGCGTTGCGGTCGCGATCGAAAAGGTCAATTAAGACAATGATTTGGGAGGACAAAAAATCGCCCTTTCCCAAATTAGTTATGTCATATAATGATCCGGCGGCGCGGCTCAGCGACAAAATTGCAAAGTAATTTTGTGCTGCGAGCGCGATGCGAGGGAGGAATTCGTCATGACATTGGTCTATCCAGTGCAAAGTCTCGCGGCGCATCCGCCGCGGCTGTCTCCCGCCTACAAGAGCACGGTCAAGCGCTCGCCCTCCAAGCCGCTGATTCCAATGCGGCATACGCTGTCGGAATTGACCGGACCGGTCTACGGCCACGAGACGGTGCGCGCGAACGATCACGACCTCACCGTTCAGGGCAAGGGCGAGCCGATCGGCGAGCGCATCATCGTGCACGGCCATGTGCTCGACGAAGACGGCCGCGGCGTGCCGAACACGCTGGTCGAGTTGTGGCAGGCCAATGCCTGCGGCCGTTACGTGCATGTCGTCGACCAGCATCCCGCGCCGCTCGATCCGAATTTCACCGGCGCCGGCCGCGCGCAATCTGACGCCCAAGGCTATTACCGCTTCGTCACGATCAAGCCCGGCGCCTATCCTTGGGGCAATCACCACAACGCCTGGCGGCCGGCCCACATCCACTTCTCGGTGTTCGGCCACTCGTTCGTCTCGCGTCTCGTCACGCAGATGTATTTCCCCGGCGATCCCCTGTTCCCGTTCGATCCGATCTTCAATTCGGTCACCGACGAGAAGGCGCGCAACCGGATGATTTCCGCATTCGATCTGGAGAATACCAAGCCGGATTGGGCGCTGTGCTACCGCTTCAACATTGTGCTGCGCGGGCGCAACGCTACGCCGATGGAGAACAGATAAGTGCAACAGACCAAGCCCGACGGCGTTACCCCGTCGCAGACCGTCGGTCCGTATTTCGCCTACGGCCTGACCTCGAACGGCAGGTACGACTGGAACGACGCCTTCAGCAACAACCTCGCCACGCCTGATGCATCGGGCGAGCGCATTCGCATCGAAGGACAGGTGTTCGATGGCGACGGCGCGGTCGTGCCGGATTGCATGCTGGAGATCTGGCAGGCGGACGCGCAGGGCAGGTTCAGTGATCCGCAGGACAAGCGGGCGTTGCCGAATTCCACCTTCAAGGGATTCGGCCGCGTCGGCACCGATGCGAAGGGTGGTTACGCCTTCGACACCATCAAGCCGGGCTCCGTGCCCGATCCCGACGGCAAGCCGCAGGCGCCGCACATTGTGCTCGCCGTGTTCGCGCGCGGCATGCTCTTGCACAATTATTCGCGGATCTATTTCGAAGGCGAGGCCGCCAATGCCGCCGATCCCGTGCTGGCGCTGGTGCCGGCCGACCGCCGCTCGACGCTGATCGCGACCCGCCAGCCGGGCAGCGGCAATGCGGTCTACCGCTTCGACATCCATCTGCAGGGCGACAAAGAGACGGTATTTTTCGACGTGTAAGCCTCGACGTTGCAGCGTTTTGCCCTGTCATGGCCGGGCTTGACCCGGCCATCCATCCACCTTCGAGAGGCTTCATGCGAAGAAACGATGGATACGCGGGTCAAGCCCGCGTATGACATCGAGGGTGTGGCGCGTTGCGCTGCCTCATTGTGGGTTGTCAATGACACCTGACTCCTTGCCGCCGCCGGCCAATGCCGAACGTCTTACCGACGCGCTTCGTAAGTCCGGCGTTCTGGGTCCGGCGCGGGTTTGCAGCGTCGAGATGATGACACCTCCGATCAGGAAGTTGCGTTCACATACATTCCGCCTGCGTTTGAACTATGAAGGTCAGGCCGGAGACGCCCCGAACTCCGTCATTGTCAAGATGGGTCATCTCGATGATGCGGGTCGTTCAACATACACGAACGGTCGCGAGATTTCATTCTACCGCGACGTTGCCCCGGCATTGCCGGAACGATTGGTGCCGCGCTGTTTTGAGGCCGTCGAGGCGACGGATACCAGTGCGTGGCATCTCCTGCTGGAAGACCTGACGGATTCGCATTTCGTCGCAACCGCGTGGCCCCTGCCACCCACGACAAAGCAATCGGAGCAGATCGTGGAGGCTCTCGCGCGTATCCATGCCGCGTGGTGGGATGATCGACGTCTCGGTGTCTCGGTCGGGAGCTGGTACGACGCCGATGGCTGGGACAGGATTTTGCGAGATTTCGGCGTTCAGTTCGCGCGGTTCACCGACCGGTACGGAGAGATGATACCAGCCGAGCGGCGGAATCTTTACGAGAGATTGCTGGATCGCGGGCCTGAGTTGCTGGCGCGCTACCATGTGCGGCGCAACCTTACCATCATCCATGGTGACGCCCATCCATGGAATTTCTTCCTGCCCCAGGCGGTTGGAAGCGATAACCCGAGGCTGCTGGATTGGGAAGGTTGGAGCATCAATACGGCGACCGACGACCTCGCTTATATGATGGCGATGCTTTGGTATCCCGATCGCCGAAGGCGGATCGAGCAAACCATGTTGACCCGCTACCACGTAGCGCTATCGGCTTACGGCGTGACCGGTTATGATCTCCAGTCGCTGAGCGATGACTATCGGTTGTCGGTGCTCTGGCTGATCACGCGCCCGGTGAAGCAAGCGATGGCTGGGATCGGCGGTGGGGTCTGGTGGAATAATCTTGAGCGGATTTTTCTCGCGGTCAACGATCTCGGCTGTCGAGAACTGCTCGACTGATGGCATGAACAATTCACGCGACAGGGCAAGACCTCGCACATGATGACGCTTCGCCAGGTCGAGGTGATCCGCGCCGTGATGGTGACCGGCACGATCGGCGGCGCGGCGCGGCTTCTGAACGTATCGGCGCCGGGCATCAGCCGGCTGGTGAAATACACCGAGAAGTCGCTGGGCGTCCGCTTCTTCCAGCGCCAGAACGGGCGCTATTTCCCGACGGCGGAAGCTCGCAACATCTTCGAGCAGATCAACGGCGTCTACGAGAAGATGGATGATCTTTCCGAGATCATCTCCAAGATCGGGCGCGGCGATCTGTCCGAACTGCGTATCGGCTCGGTGCCCAGCATCTCGCAGGTCATGGTGCCGCGCGCGATCGAGCGGGTGCGGCGGCGCTATCCGGAACTGCGGATCGACATCAACATCCTCAAGATCGAGGAGGCGGTCGATTATCTGCTGCTGGGCCGTGGCGATTGCGTCGCCATGAGCTACCGGCTCGATCATCCCGGCCTCGACTTCCTGCCGCTGGCGTCGGGCGAATTGTTCTGCATCGTGCCGGCAGGACATGAGCTTGCCGGATGCAAGCAGGTCTCGGCCGCCGAGATCATCCGCTATCCCCTGATCGGCATCGATCCGAATGATCCCTATGGGCGGATCATGGCCGAGATATTTGCGCGCAACAAACTCGACTACGACATCACCATCCGCGCGCGGTTCGGCACCACCGTGTGCGCGCTGGTCAAGGCCGGCCTCGGCATTGCCGTGATCGACCAGTTCACCGTCGCCGATGGCGGCTATCCCGGCGTCGAATTGCTGGGGATCGTCGAGCCGACCAGGTTTGACACTTACATTGCGGTGAAGCGCGGCGCGCCGCTATCGCTTCACATCGAGCATTTCATCGAATGTCTGCGCTCGGAAATGCGGGCGGTGGGACCGGGAAAGGCTGCGCCGCGTAAGCCCGATGCCAAGCCCCGCAGGGAAGCAACATCCCGCAAGGAAGCCCGCAGGAAATAACATGATGTTATCTATCTGGCATAAATGGGTAATTGTGTTAGGTCGGCAAAGCGCTATCGTCTGGGCGGATCGGGCGTGCCCCGAACCGACCGCTGCCGTTAACGCGCATTGCGCCCGATGACGAGATCATGAGCCCTGCCGCCCGACCGCTTGCTCCAGCCGATCGCCGCTTTCTCACCGGCCTGATCGGCGCGCCGATCGCGCATTCGGCGTCGCCGGCGATGCATGAGCGGGCGGCCGAGGCACTCGGCGCACATTGCCATTATCAGCTCATCGAAGTCGCGGGCGCCGGCCGCGAGGAATTGCGGCTGCTGCTCGACGGCGCGCGCCGTCTTGGATTTGCGGGCGTCAACGTCACCTTTCCGTACAAGGAAGCGGTGGTGTCCCTGCTCGATGAGATGTCCCCAGGCGCGCGCGCGATCGGCGCGGTCAACACGGTCGTGGTCCGGGATGGCCGGCTGATTGGATACAATACCGACACAACAGGGTTTGCCCGGGCGATCACCGAGCTTGGCCGTGATCCCGCGCAGAGCCGCGTCGCCGTGATCGGCGCAGGCGGCGTCGGCAAGGCGATCGCCTTTGCGCTGGCGGCGACCGGCGTGAGCGAGATCAGGATCTTCGATACCGATCGCGCCAAAGCTGAGCAGCTCGCCACGCAGCTCAAGAGCCATGGCGAAGCAAGGCCCGCCGACAGCGTCGAGGACGCGATGCGCGGCGCCACCGGGGTCGTCAACGGCTCGCCGGTCGGCATGTTGCCGAACCGCGGCACCCCTGTGCCGGATGCCTTGCTGCATCGGGACATATGGGTGGCCGACGCGGTCTATACACCGCTGTGGACGCCGCTGCTGAACGCCGCCAAGGCAAAAGGCGCCGAGGTCATGACCGGGCGCGAGCTTGCGATCTATCAGGCCGCGGACGCATTCGAACTGTTCACGGGACTGAAGCCATCGGCTGTCGAGATGGGAAATGCATTCGACGCCGTGATGGCCAGGCGCTACGCTAAAGTGAACGCAGCTTAGAGCATGATCCGGAAAAGTGGGTACCGGTTTTCCCTCGCGACAAACGCGGCACGCGTTTGCGCGGAGATCATGCTCACTCCAAGAACACGGCCGGTCACAAGGCCGCTTATTGTAACGCGAAGAGGGGATGGAAATGAGATCTGGAATTTTTGCAGGACTCCTGCTTGCCACCGTGTCAGCCGCCGCCGCATTCGCGCAAGGGGCGCCGATCAAGCTCGCCAATGTCGCCGAACTGTCCGGCGGCGGCGCTACCGTCGGCAACAACTGGAAAAACGGCATCGACCTTGCGATCGAGGAGATCAACGCCAAGGGTGGGTTGCTCGGCCGCAAGCTGGAAGTCACGCATGCGGATTCGCAATCGAATCCCGGCGTCGCACGCGCGCAGGTGCAGAAGGCGCTCGACAACGAACCTTATGTGCTGCTCGGGCCCGGCTACTCCGGATCCGTCAAGGTTACTTCGCCGCTCGCCGCCGAAGCCGGTATCACCCAGATCATGGGCGGCGAAGCCGCCGAACTGACACAGGGCGGCAACAAGTTGCTGTTCCGCACCTCGTTCGGCCAGCAATCCTCGATGCCGAAGGTCGCCAAATACATCAACGACGAGCTGAAGGCGAAATCGGTCGCGATCGTCTGGGTCAACAACGACTTCGGCAAGGGCGGCCGCGACGTCATCACCAAGGAATTCGCCAAGTACAACATCAAGGTTGCCGCGGACATTTCCACGGAAGCGGGTCAAGCCGATTTCGCCGCCGACGTCAGCAAGATCAAGGCCGCGGCGCCCGATGCGGTGTTTGTCTATGTCAACGAGGAAGAGAGCGCGCGGATGCTCAAGGAGCTGAAGCGCCAGGCGATCACCGTCCCCCTGATGGGCGAGACAACGCTGGTCGGCCAGAAAGTGGTCGAACTCGCCGGCGATGCCGCCAACGGCGCGCGCGGCCATGTCGGTCTTACCACCGATGCACCGGTCGATCTGGTCAAGGCATTCAGGGAGAAGTTCGTCAAAAAGTACAATTACGTCCCTGATCATAACGGGCTGAAGGGCTATCTCGCGATCTACATGATCAAGGCCACCACCGAGAAGATGGGCAAGGTCGATTCCAAGGCGTTCGCCGACAACCTGCACGGTCTCACCATCAAGGCCGCGAGCGAGCCCGGCATCCTGATGGATGTGACCTTCGATGAGAAGGGCGACATCGATCGCCAGGGATTCCTGGTCGAGATCGTCGAAGGCAAGCAGGTCGTCAAGCAGGTGCTGCCGAAACTGAACTGAGCCGCGACGGGGCGTGCGCTTGAACGTCCGCCCCCGAGATCAGCATGGTGAAATGATTGACGCCGTCCACATGTGACGGGTGAGGGGAGGAGCATGTCCAATCTGCTCGATCTGCTCGTGGCAGGCCTTGCGACCGGGGCGATCTACGCTCTCGTCGCGGTCGGTTTCACGCTGCTGTGGCAGACGTCGCAAACCATCAATTTCGCGCAGGGCGAATTCGTGATGTTGCCGGCGTTCCTGATGCTGGCGGTGATGCATGCGGGTGCGCCGTTCTGGCTCGCGATCATTCTCGGCATCCTGCTGTCATTGCTGCTCTTGGGGCTCGGCTTCAAGCTGCTATTGGTCGATCCGATGCTGCGGCACGGCGTGCTGCCGCTGGCGATTGCGACCATGGCGCTCGCGATCGGCATGAAGGAGGCGGTGAAGCAGTTCTTCAGCGCCGAAGCATCGCCATTTCCCTCCATCGTGCCTGCCGGTGACGTCTGGATCCTCGGCCGGGTGGTATCGTTGCAGAGCCTCGGCGTGCTCGCGCTCGCGATCGCGGTCGTGATCGGCCTGACCGCGCTGTTGAACCGCACGTCGATCGGCCATCAGATGCAGGCGACAGCGCAGAACCCGACGGTCGCCCGCATCATCGGCGTGCCGGTCGAGCGCATGATCCTGCTGACCTTCCTGATCAACGCCTTCCTGGTGGCGCTGGCCTCGCTGCTGATCACGCCGATCTATCTGGCGAAATTCTCCTCCGGTGAAGTGCTGGGGCAGGCGGCGTTCATCGCGGCGATCGTCGGCGGCTTCAACCAGGTGCGCGGCGCCATTGCCGGCGGGCTTTTGATCGGCGTGGTCGACAATCTCGCCGCCGCCTACGTGTCGACGCAGTACCGCGCCGCGGTGCCGCTGATCCTGCTGATCGTCATCATCCTGTTCCGCCCGCAGGGACTGCTCGGCCGGCCCGAGGAGCGCACGGTATGACCGCAACGGGGAAATATTTGCGCATCGCGCTCGGCATCTTGGTGATCGCGGCATTGATCATCTTGCCCATGAACTTCAATCGCTACGGCCTGTTCATCCTGAGTCAGTGGGCGGTGATGACGATCGCTGCGATGGGGCTCAATCTGACGCTCGGATATGCCGGCCAGGTCTCGCTGGCGCAGGGCGCGTTCGTCGGCATCGGCGCCTATGCGGCGGCGATCATGACCACGCAGGGCCTGCCGTTGATCGCAGCGCTCGGCGTCGCCATCGTGCTGTGCTTCGCGATCGGATGGATCCTCGGCTATCCGGCGCTGCGCGTGCAGCATCACTACCTTGCCTTCGTGACGCTGGCGTTCTCGACGCTGGCGTTCCTGGTGTTCCGCAACGAGGATTGGCTCACCAAGGGCATCTACGGCATCTCCAATATTCCGCGGCCCAACGTCATGGGCTTCGCCACCAACCGGCCGCTGCCGTTCTATTATTTCTGCCTCGGCTCGCTTGCGCTCGTCTCGCTGGCGATGTGGTGGCTGATCCGCTCGCCCTGGGGCCGCGCTTTCGTGGCGCTGCGCGAAAATCCGGTGCGGGCGCTGTCGCTCGGCATCGATACGCGGCGTTATACGCTGATGGCGTTCGCGATCGGCTCGGCGCTCGGCGGTGTCGCCGGCACGCTCTATGCGCCGCTGACGCAATATATCGATCCGGTTCCCTTCAATCTCTCGCTCTCGCTCGATCTGCTGATGATGGTGATTGTCGGCGGCTCCGGATTCTTCTTTGGGCCGTTCCTTGGCGCGATGATCGCCGTGCTGTTGCCGGAATGGCTGCGCTTCACGCAGGGCTATTACCTGATGCTCTATGCGGTCGCGGTAATGCTGCTCTTGATCTATTCGCCGACCGGCATCCTCGGCATTCTCGATCGCTATCTGGCCGAGCGGCGCACCAAGGCGGCTTCCGCCTTACGCGCAGTCGCCAAATCCAGGCTGGAGACGGCGCCATGACCGCGGTCCTCGAAGTCACCAATGTCAAAAAGAGCTTTGGCGGCATCAAGGCCGTCGACGGCGTCAGCTTCGACGTGCAGGAAGGGGAGATCCTCGGCCTGATCGGCCCGAACGGTTGCGGCAAGTCAACGCTGTTCAACTGCATCCTCGGTCAGCTCGCGCCGACGGTTGGCGAGGTCAAGGTCGACGGCAAAATCGTCACCGGATTGCGACCGTCCGAATTGAATCGTCTCGGTGTCAGTCGCACCTTCCAGCTTCTGCAGGTATTCCCGAAACTGTCGGTGCGGGAGAACCTGATCCTCGCCGGGCAGGAACACCAGGGCAACATGATGTCGCGGCTGCTCGGTCCATCCGATGCCGGACTATCAGCAGCGGCCGACCAGATGATCGGCTTCTTCAAGCTCGATCATCTCGCGACCGAAGCCGCCGGCGGCCTGTCCTACGGCCAGCAAAAACTGCTCGATGCGGCGATGGCATTCATGGGCGGGCCGCGGCTGGTGCTGCTGGATGAACCTGCCGGCGGCGTCAACCTCACCATGCTCGGCGATCTCAAGGAGCGGCTGGCTGCGATCAACCGCGAGAAGCGCGCCACCTTCGTCGTCATCGAGCACAACATGGAGTTCGTGATGTCGCTGTGCACCCGCGTCATGGTGATGGCGGAAGGCAAGCTGCTGGCGATGGGCACACCAAGCGAAGTGCGCGCCAATCCCGCCGTCATTGAAGCCTATCTCGGTCATTAGAGGAACAGCCCATGAGCGACGCCATCCTCGATGTTCAAGGCCTCGTCGGCGGCTACGGCAAGATGACGATCCTCAACGGTACCACCTTCTCGGTGCCGGTGGGCTCCATCACCACCGTGATCGGGCCGAACGGCGCAGGGAAGTCCACCGTGTTCAAGGCGATCTTCGGCCTGTTGAAGCTGCGCGAAGGCAGGATCGTCTTCAAAGGACGCGACGTTACCGGGCTGAGCCAGCGCGAGTTGCTGACATCAGGCATTTGCTACGTGCCGCAGGGCCGAAATATTTTTCCTGAGCTGTCGGTACGCGACAACATCCAGCTCGGCGCCGTCGTGGCGGGGCGCGACATCACCGACCTGCCTGACCGGATCGAGGCGGCGCTCGACAAGTTCCCGGTGCTGCGCAAGAAGGCGACCCAGCAGGCGTCCACGCTGTCGGGCGGCGAGCAGAAGCAGCTTGAGGTCGTCCGCGGCCTGTTGCTTAATCCGCAACTGGTGTTGATCGACGAGCCGTCGATCGGGCTTTCGCCGCTGATGGTGCAGCAGACCTTCAACATTCTAAAGGATCTCCGCGACCGCGGCGTATCGATCCTGATGATCGAGCAGAACGCGCGCTCCGCGCTGGAGATTTCCGACTACGGGATCGTGCTCGAACTCGGCCAGACCCGGCTTGTCGATACCGCGCAACGCGTACTGAACGATCCACGAATCGGGCAATTGTTCCTGGGCGGCGCGATGACGGAAACAGCAGCATGAACAAGCGCTCGATCGCCACGGTATCGCTCAGCGGTGCACTCGACGAAAAGCTGCGCGCCATCGCCGCAGCGGGCTTCGATGCCGTCGAGATCTTCGAGAACGATTTGCTGTCGTTCAGCGGCAGCCCGCGCGACGTCGGCCAGATGTGCCGGGACCTCGGGCTTTCGATCTGCGCCTTCCAGCCATTCCGTGACTTCGAGGGCATGCCGGAGCCGCAGCGCACCCGCAACTTTGCGCGCGCCGAGCGCAAGTTCGACCTGATGCAGGAATTGCAGACCGACCTGATGCTGATCTGCAGCAACATCTCGCCAGCCTCGCTCGGCGGTATCGACCGTGCGGCCGCCGATTTCTGCGCACTGGGCGAACGCGCCGCCGCGCGCGGCCTGCGCGTCGGCTATGAGGCGCTTGCCTGGGGGCTTCACGTCAACGATTACCGCGACGCCTGGGAGATCGTGCGGCGCGCCGATCACAAATCGATCGGCATCATTCTCGACAGCTTTCATGCGCTGGCGCCGTCGTTTCCGACGCTGACGATCCAATCGATCCCGGCCGACAAGATATTTCTGGTGCAGCTCGCCGATGCACCAAAGCTCGGCCTCGACGTGCTGTCCTGGAGCCGGCACTTCCGCTGCTTCCCGGGTCAGGGCGACCTGCCGGTCGCGCGCTTCGCGGAAGCCGTGCTCGCCACCGGCTATGCGGGCCCGCTGTCGCTGGAGATCTTCAACGACCAGTTTCGCGCCGGCTCTGCGGTCCGCACCGCGACCGACGGGCTGCGCTCGCTGATCCTGCTCGAGGATGACGTTCGCGGCGCGGCGGCGGGCGCGCCGGCCATGCCGCTGCAGCCGAAGCCGAAAAGCCGCGGCGTCGGCTTCATCGAGTTCGCCGTCAGTGACGAAAAAGCCAACAGCCTCGCCGCGCTGTTCGGCCAGCTCGGCTTTCGCAAGACCGGCGCTCATCGCAGCAAGGACGTCGAACGCTGGTCGCAGGGTCATATTGACCTCGTGATCAATTGCGAACCCGATGGCTTCGCGCATTCGCACTTTGTCGCGCACGGCCCCGGCGTCTGCGCCATCGCCATCGACGTGGATGATGCCGGCAGGACCATGGCGCGGGCGGAAGCGTTGCAGGCGCGGACCTTCTACCAGCCGGTCGGGCCGGGTGAACTCGAGATTCCGGCGATCCGCGGCGTCGGCGGCAGCCTGCTGTATTTCCTGGAACAGGCCGGCAAGAACTGGGATCTCGATTTCGAGCCGCTGCGCAGCGATGCGGCTACCGATCGGCTCGATGCCGTCGACCATATCTCGCAGTCGATGCCTTATGACGAGATGCTGTCGTGGCTGTTGTTCTACACCGGCATTCTCGATCTGGAGCGCTTGCCGCAGATGGAGATCGCGGATCCGGTCGGGCTGGTGCAGAGCCAGGCGCTGATCAATGCCAATCAGGGCCTGCGCGTGGTGCTCAATGGCTCGTCGGCGACCCGCACGCTGTCGGCCCGCTTCATCCATGAATTCTTCGGCTCCGGCGTGCAGCACGTCGCGTTCTCCTGCCGCGATATCTTCGCCGCGGTTGCCGAGATGCGCTCGCGCGGTGCGGACTTCCTCAGGATTCCCGACAATTACTACAACGATATCGAAGCCAAATACGGCCTCGATGCCGCGACCATGACGGCGCTTCGCGAAAACCAGATCCTCTACGACCGCGAAGGCGAGGGCGAATTCTTCCAGGTCTATACCCACGCGTTCGACGAGCGGTTTTTCTTCGAGATCGTCGAGCGGCGCAACTATCACGGGTTCGGCGCCGCTAACGCCGCGATCAGGCTGGCGGCGCAGACGCGGGAATCGCGGCCGCTGACCATGCCCAAGGCGTGACACTTCGGGCTGAAAAAAAGAAGACTGAAAGGGGAGCGAGACGATGTCGATCAAAGGGAAGGGTATTCGCGCGGGATTACTGCTCGCCGCCTGCGGTTATCTGACGCCGGCGTTGGCAGATTCGCTTTCCTGCGATGACGGCATCAAGGCCGCCTTTCGCCCGGACACCGACACAAAGGTCGTCGCGGTTCGGCTGGTAAAGAAAGGCGAGGAGCTGAAGGCGCCCGACGCGCCGCAGCCGGTGACAGCGGCGGCCGACCTGTGTCTCGTGAAGCTGCTGGTCGGCCCCGGCGCGACGGCGGAAAAGGACAGGAACGCGCGCTCCTATTCGGAAGGCATCGGCATCGAGGTCTGGCTGCCGACGCAGGCCAACTGGAACGAGCGCATCCGCAATTACGGCGGTGGCGGCTGGGTCGGCGGCGGTCATCGCTATGCCGACAAGATCGGCAGCAAGGTGCCGGCTATCGTCAACGCCAATATCGGCTACGCGTCGGGCACGACGGACGCGGGTCAGCCCTGGTACCAGGATGGCTCGTTCGCGTTCCTGTCCGATGGCAAGGTCAACGTGGAATCGCTTCGCGATTTCTCGGTGCGAGCCATGGTGGAGCAGGCCGTCAAGACCAAAGCGCTGGTCAGCCTCTATTACGGCAAGGCGCCGAAATATACCTACTATGACGGCCATTCGCAGGGCGGCCGGCAGGGCATGAAGCTCGTGCAGGAATACCCTGAACTCTATGACGGCTACATGATCGCCCAGCCGGCGCTGAACATCGCGAAATTCGGCACGGCGGGACTGTATCCTCAAATCGTGATGAAGACCGAGCTCGGCTTCACGTCGGCGAACAAGATCGAAGCCGCCGCCTTCGCGGCCAAGGTCGCCGCTGCCAACAAGCGCGCGGTTGCGGTCTGCGACAAGGCTGGCCTCGGCTTCCTGCTCGATCCCCTTGCCTGCGACTACAATCCAGCGCGCGACGCCGAGCTGCTGTGCGCGCGCGAGGTCGGCGAGGGCGTCACCGGAAATAACGCCGACGCCGCGACCTGCATGAGCCTGAAGGAGGCGAACGCGCTGAACAGAATCTGGTACGGCGCCACCAGCGATGGAAGTTTTGATGTCGCGCAGGGCGCCGACGCGCGATCCGGTAAATCGCTCGGCAAGAACCAGCTCTGGTGGACATTCACCAGGAGCACCGGGATCGGGCCCCTGATCACCAGCGCCTCCTCCTACGGCGTCGCCTTGGCGCTGCAGGATGTCAGCTACGCGCCCGATGCCAGCACGGCGTCGTCAGGCGAACCGATTACCAACGGTTCGACGAATGTACGCAACAAATGGCTGGAGCTGGATTACGCCGGGCTCGCCGACGCCGTGAACAAGGGCGTCGCGTTGCAGCCGACGCTGTTCAGCGACCTCATCACGGACAAGGCGGACCTCGGGAAGCTGCGCGATCTCGGCCGCAAGGTTATCGCCTACAGCGGCCTGGTCGACGACGCGATCCCGCCAGCCGGCAACATCAATTATCACGAGCGCGTGGTGGCGGCGATGGGCGGGCACGCCGAGGTGCAGAAGTTCATGCGGATGTATCTCCTGCCGGGCTCGGCGCATTCCTCGCAAGGCCGGGCCTATACGGTTGGCGGCAAGAACGACACCGTGCCGCTGCCGAAATTGCCGGGTAATGCCAACCAGACGCCGACCCGCGAGCAGGACCAGTTCTTCACCGCACTGGTGGATTGGGTCGAGAAAGGCGCGACGCCGGGCGAGATCATGCTGACGTCGCGCGACAACAGCGTCAGCTATCCAGTCTGCGTCTATCCTTTGCGCACGACGTGGAACGGCAATGGGGATGCAAAGCAGGCTTCAAGCTATCGCTGCCGGTAGCCCGTAGGGGTAGGATCTTATCGTCGGGCATACAAACACCGGATTGAACATGACCGAAGCCAAGGAAGCCACCGGCAGGGCACGCGAAGTGCTTGGCTTGCTCGGCTTTCTGCTGGTTGCCACCGCCCAGGTCTCCAACATGATCCTGGCGCGCGGTGTTGCCGGGAGTGTTCCGCCATTCTCGATCGCGTTCTTTCGCTGGAGCATTGTGGCGCTCGGCCTGCTGCCGGCTGTCGTGATGGCGCTGCGGGAGAGCCCCGGCCTGTTGCGCAAGGATGGTTTCGGCATCGCGCTGGCCGGCTTTCTCGGTATGTTCATCTGCGGCGGTCCGGTCTATCTCGCCGGCGTTACAACCTCGGCCATCAACATCGCGTTGATCATGGCGCTATCGCCGCTTGTCGTGCTGCTGTTTTCCTTCGTGTCGGGTCGCGAAACGATCGACCGATGGAAAATCATCGGAATGATTGTTGCGCTGGCGGGCGCCTTGCTGATCATCACCAAGGGGCAAGCCGCCACCGGAGCGGGCCTGTCGCCCGGCGATCTGCTCGCATTGCTCGCGATGCTGGGCTGGGCGGGATACACGTTGATGCAAAACAACGTGGGCCAGGGTGCGAGCTTTCTGGCAAGGATCGGGCTGTTCGCAGCGGCAGGCGCGTTGTTCTCGCTGCCTTTTGCCATCCATGAAATCTGGTCGATGCCGTCGGCCGCGTTCAGCGGGCGCGCAGCGCTGGTGTACTTGTTCGCCGGACTCGTTCCCGGCCTTTTTGCGTATTCGGCCTATGCCTATCTCGGCTCGATGTTCGGCGCAGTGTCGACGTCCTTGAGTCTCTATCTGGGCCCGATCGTCAGCGCAGTGCTATCGATCATCTTCCTTGGCGAGGCACCGACCATGATCCATCTGATCGGCGGCGCGCTGTCGCTCGGCGGCATGTGGTTGTGCCTGCAAGCCGAACAGAGTGGATCGCGATAGACCGTGGCCGAGCCCCGGGCGGCGTGACCACCGCCGGTCCATCGCCGCATGAGCCGCCGCCGATCGATCGTCGTCGAATCTGGCTTGACAATGCGCAACTTGTTATATAACTGATATATTATATAAAGGGTTGAGCATATGCCAAATCTTGATGCGGCCTTTTCTGCGCTGGCAGACCCGACACGGCGGGCGATCCTTGCCCGCCTCGCATTGGGCGAAGCGACCGTCATGGAGCTGGTCGAACCGTTCGACCTGACCCAGCCCGCCATTTCCCGTCACCTCAAGGTGCTGGAGGGCGCGGGGCTGATCGTCCGCCGTATCGAGGGCACCAAGCGGCCGTGCCGACTGGCGCCGGCTGCCGTCACCGAGATCGACCAATGGCTTGGGATGCTCCGAAAGGCCCTGGCCGCAAATTACAACCGGCTGGATGACGTTCTGGCCGCCATGAAGGCCGAAGAGTGAAAGGCAAATCCATGAGCAAGATGACGCTGAAGACCGAAGGCGACCGCCATGTCGTCGTTACCAGGCGCTTCGCCGCCGCGCCGGAATCGGTGTATCGCGCGCATACCGAGCCGGCGCTGATCCAGAAATGGCTGCTCGGTCCGGACGGCTGGACAATGCCGGTCTGCATCAACGAGGCGCGACCGGGCGGCAAGATCCGCTACGAGTGGACGAACGGCGAAGGCGGCGGCTTCCATGTGACTGGCGAGTATCTCGAACTGGTGCCATTCAGCAGGCTCGTCCATGTCGAGCGGATGCACATGCCTGATGTGACGCCGGACAACCATGTTGAAACAACCTTCGCGCCGGACGGGGCCGGTACGTTGATGACGATGCGGATGACATTGCCCGATGCCGCGACGCGGGCCGCCATGCTGTCGACCGGCATGGAGCACGGAATGGAAGCGAGCTACGCCCGGCTCGAGACGACACTCAAATCATAAGCAGCGCGCAACCAGCGATGCATGCACCGTGCTCTACGTCAGCCGCGTGAAGCGACCGTGGGGCTCGTTTCGCCAACACGTCAAATCTGGAGGCCCACCGTGATCGAACCGCTTCGCGTCCTTCAAACCAAGCCGCAGCTCACCGCCTTGATTCCGATCAAGGTTCCGCGCGAAGACATTCGCAGGGTCATGGGACCCGGCCTTGTCGAACTAAAGGCCGCCGTCGCCGCGCAGAACGTTGCGATCGTCGGCCCATGGTTCACCCACCACCTTCGCAATCCCGGTGAGATTTTTGATTTCGAAATATGCCTGCCGGTCGCTGCGCCAGTCGCGCCGGCAAATCGCATGAAGCCAGGACAGTGGTCCGCGATGAATATCGTCCAGACCACCTATCACGGCGGCTACGAAGGGCTCGGCGGTGCGTGGGGTGAATTCATCGGCATGATCAAGGCCGCGGGACGCAGAACCGTGGATGGCCTCTATGAATCCTACGCGGTTGGCCCGGAGGAGAGCGCTGATCCAAACGCCTGGCGGACGGTGCTCAGCAAGGAACTGGTGGAGGTCTAGAACAATCCAGCCTCGAAGCGGAGAAAATTCGCGGCGGAACGTTCTACTCCATCACCGCGTGATCCGGCGCGGCCGACTGCTCGCGCAGCGTGGCTCTGGTCGAGCCGATCATGATCGCGAGCGGGATGGCGCAGGCGGTGAAGATCATCACCATCTGATAGTCGTGTGAGAACGCGATGATTTGCGCCTGCACCTTGACCATCATGTCCGCCATGGCGCGGCCCTTGTCGGTGGCGAGATCGATCATGCCGCGCACCGCGGGCATCTGCAGGGCGTGATTGAACGGGTTGATATGCTCCGACAGCACCGCGTAGGTATAGCGCGTGCCCTGCGTCAGTTGCGAGATGACGAGCGAGATCCCGATCGAGCTTGCGACGTTGCGCATCAAGGTCAGCATCGAGGTGCCGTCGGTGCGCAGATGATTGGGCAGCGTCAGGAACGCCACCGTGGAGAGCGGCACGAACACCAGGCCGAAGCCAAAGCCCTGGACCACGCTGATGACGACGATCTCGGTCACGCCGGTCTGGTCGGTCCAGCCGGTCATGTAGAACAGCGAGGCCGCGGTCAGGCTGAGGCCTGCGACGATCAGCGTTCGCGCCTCGATATGGCGCATCAGGCGGCCGACCAGCATCATCGCCACGAACGTGCCGCAGCCGCGGCTCGCCAGCAGAAGACCTGCCGTAATGATCGGGTAGCCGATCACGTTCTGCAGGAAGGGTGACGACAGCGCCATGGTCGAGAACAGCACCAGGCCCATGACGGCCATGAACACGCAGCCGCCGACGAAATTCTTGTCCTTGAACAGCGCGAACTGGATGAACGGCTGTGGCGTAGTCAGCGAATGCGCCAGGAAATAGTAGAAGCCGATGGCCGATATGATGAACTCGGCGATGATCTCGTTGGATTCCAGCCAGCCGAGCTGTTCGCCGCGGTCGAGCGCGAGCTGCAGCGCGCCGATGGCGATCGCCAGTGCCGTGAAGCCGAACCAGTCGAAGCGCAGCTCGAGGGCCTTCTTGGTCTCGTCCATGAAGATCATGAGGCCGAGCACGGTAAAGACGCCGAACGGCAAATTGACGAAGAACACCCAGTGCCAGGAATAGGTCTCGGTCAGCCAGGCGCCGAGTGACGGACCCATGATCGGCCCCATCATCACGCCCATGCCCCAGATCGCCATCGCTTTGGCCCGCTCATGCAGCGCGTAGGAGTCGAGCATCACCGCCTGGGACAGCGGCACCAGCGCCGCGCCGAACACGCCTTGCAGCAGGCGGAACAGCACCATCTGGCCGATATCCTGCGCCAGCCCGCACATCACGGAAGCAATGGTGAAGCCGGCCGAGCAGATGATGAAGATGCGCTTGCGGCCGAAGCGGTTGGCGATCCACCCCACAGGCGCGGTCATGATCGCGGCAGCGACGATGTACGACGTCAGCACCCAGTTGATCTGGTCTTGCGACGCCGACAGCGTGCCCTGCATGTAGGGCAGCGCGACGTTGGCGATGGTGGTGTCCAGCGCCTGCATGATCGTCGCGGTCATGGCGCAGATCGTCACCATGTTCCGGCGCAGGCCGGGAACGGCAGCCGATGGTGCGCCGGTCGTCATGGCGCTATTCGTGGTCCTGGTTCGCCGCCGCCGGCGACAGGCCTAGCAGGGCGGAAAGCGACCGGCGATGGTTGGTGTCGATCGTGGCGTAGACGCTCATGCCGGCCTTCAGTTTTCGGACGAACTTGTCGTTCTTGTCGAAATAGATCCGCACCGGGACGCGCTGCACTACCTTGACGAAATTGCCCGACGCGTTCTGCGGCGGCAGGATCGCGAACTGCGCGCCGGTGCCGGGCGAGAGCGAACCGACCGTGCCCTTGAACACATGATTGGGGAACGCATCGACCTCGAGCGTGACGGACTGGCCAACCGCGACATGGGTGAAATCGGATTCCTTCGGGTTGGCGTCGACCCAAGGGTTGGAGGTGTCGATGATGCTGAACACCGGGCTGCCTGCCATCACGAAGCGGCCGAGCTGAATCTGGTCCACCTGCGTGGCGATGCCGGCCATCGGTGCGCGCATCACCGTGTGATCGAGATTGCGCTGGGCCTGGTCGAGCGCCGCCTTGGCCTGGGCGTAGGGCGGGAATTCCTCGAGCGGCAGCTCAGGATTGCCGAGCAGTTGCGCTTTTGCGGTGGCAATCTTCTGCTGCAGTAACTGGAACTGAGCGCTCGCGGTGACGAGGGCGGTTGAGGCATTGTCGAGGTCGAGCTGCGAGCCGAAATTGTTCTTCACCAGTGAAGACTTGCGTTCGACGTCGCGCCGCTTCAGGTCCATGCCCTGCTGCGAAAGCTCGCTCATCTGGCCGTAGATCCTGAGGTCGGCGATCAGATTGTCATAGGTGACCTTGGCCTGCGCGAGGTTGGCCTTGGCCTGCGCCAAGGCGAGGCGGAACGGGACGGGATCGATCTCGAACAGCACATCGCCCGGACCGACCTGCTGGCCCTCCTTCACCACGACCTTCTCGATCTTGCCGGAGATGTCGGGTGTGATCAGAACCTTCTGCGCGCCGACATAGGCGTCGTCGGTGGTCACGTAGCGGCCGCCATTGAGATAGAACGTCACGCCGGCCACCAGTGCGACCAGCGGCAACACCACCAGCAGCAGGAAGCGCCGGTAGCGGCGCATGCCGGCCATCAGCCGGCGGCGCGGCTCGGCCGCCAGTTTCGGCCGCGGCGTCGCAGGACTGCCCTTCTGTTCGGGCGGGAATTTGAGCACGGGATCAGCCATAACGCTGCTCCTTTCGCGGAGGTTCGTTCGCCGGATGCTGGATCGCGTTGCGAACGTTTTCCTTGATCTGGTCGAGTTGGGCTAGCAGGCGGTGGGCGTCAGTGGGGTTGATGCCGTCGAGCGCGGTCGCCGTCAGTTCGGAGCGAAGCCCGGCGAGCTTGCCGAGCAAGGGACGCGCAGCCTTGCGCAGATAAAGACGGTTGACGCGGCGGTCGTTCTCGTCGCCGCGGCGTTCGATCCAGCCATTGTCGCAGAGCTTGTCGATCAGCCGCGTCAGCGTGATCGGCTGCATCTCCATCTGTTCGGCGAGTTCCGACTGCTTCAGGCCTTCGGTTCGCTCGACCTTGGCCAGGACCGCCCACTGCGCGCGCGTGATGCCGTAGCGCGCCGCCTGCCGGTCGGCGTAGGCGCGCATCATCCGCTGCACCTCGCCGAGCGTAAACAGGAAGTTCATATCCACGGAACCGCGCATCGTCCTCCGCCTCCATAAGCTTGCAATATAATAAGCTTGCTTATGAATTCCGCATGCCGAGTTAACAATGGCCTGATCCGCTTCCAGCACATGGCTGGGAACCAGCGGGGCGACCGGGCTTTGGAATTGGCTCCCAAACTGCTACAAAAGCCCGATATGACCCTGACAAAGCCGACGTTTCCCGCGCCCGACCACGATCACGGCCGCTGCACTGCGGAAGCGATCGCGCATGCCGAACAGGTTTGCGCGCGGCGGGCGCAGAAATTCACCCCGATCCGGCGTCAGGTGCTGCAGGCGCTGCTGTCGAGCCACCGCCCGCTCGGGGCCTATGAGGTGATCGACGAACTCGCCAAATCGATGCCGCGGCCGGCGCCGATCACGGTCTACCGCGCGCTTGATTTTTTGATGGAGAACGGCCTCGTCCACCGGATCGAGAGCCGCAATGCGTTCCTCGCCTGCGCGCATGACCATGACGAGACCTCGATGGTGGCATTCCTGATCTGCGACCATTGTGGCTCCGTCGGTGAAATCCCGGCAGCCCCCGTGGCGCAAAGCCTCAATGCGGCGGCGCGCGCGTCGGGTTTCGCGCCAAAGCTCTCCGTCGTCGAGATTGCCGGCACCTGCGCTCACTGTCAAAAATGAAGAACACGGCGCCAGGCCGGCCACGAGGATAGATGTCGTCCAAGCCAGTACAACTGTCCGCCGGGCGTGCGCTCAGCCCGGGCGCCGTCGCCTTGATGCTGATGCTGTGCCTGAGCTGGGGGTTCAACCAGATCGCGGTGAAGCTGGTGTTGGCAGACGTGCCGCCAATGCTGCAGGCGCTGATCCGCTCTGCCGGCGCGTTGCCGGTGTTGCTCGCGATCGGCTGGTTCCGCGGCGTGAAATTCTTCGAACGTGACGGCACGCTTTGGGCCGGCGTGACCGCAGGCGCGATCTTCGGCATCGAATTCGTGCTGATCTATCGCGGCCTGCTGCTGACATCGGCGTCGCGCGCGGTGGTGTTTCTGTATACGGCGCCGTTCTTCGTCGCGCTCGGCTCGTATGTCTTTCTCGGCGAACGGCTGCGGGCGCCGCAATGGGGTGGGCTGGCCCTGAGTTTCGCCGGCGTCGCGCTGGCGATCGGGGTCCCCCAGACCAATGTCGATACGACGGTTTTGCTGGGCGACCTCCTGATCGTCGCCGGCGGCGCGCTCTGGGCGACCACGACGCTGATCGTCAAGACGACGGCGCTGATCAAGGCCCCGGCGGAAAAGGGGCTCGGCTATCAGGTGGCGCTGTCGATCCCGATTCTCGCCCTTGCTGCGTGGATATCGGGCGAAACCATCACTCATGTTCCAGGGCTGCTGTCGCTGTCGTTGCTGGCCTATCAGGCGTTTTGGGTGGTGGGTCTGACGTTCCTGTTGTGGTTCGCATTGGTCAAAAGCTACTCCGCCAGCAAATTGTCAGCGTTCACCTTCGTCACGCCGCTGTTCGGCGTCGCCGCCAGCTATTTCATCTTGCATGATACGCTGACCATCGCCTTCGGCGTCGCGGCGCTGCTGGTCATCGCCGGACTCTATCTCGTGAACAAGCCGGATCCGAAGGTCGTGCCGGATCCGAACTTGCCGGCGTGATGGCGGACGGAGTCCGCTGCCAAGTTCGTCATTGCGAGGAGCGCAAGCGACGAAGCAATCCATCTTTCCTCACTCTCGGATGGATGGAGCTCCGCTCGCAATGACGTTGAGAGAGAGCGGGGAATCGCCTACCCCGTCTCGATCGGTAGCGACGTGTCCTTGGCCCACTCGCCCATCGAGCCATCATACAGCGTGAGCTTGTCGTAGCCGAGCTGGTAGAGCAGGAACAGATCGACGGTCGCCGAGATGCCGCCGCCGCAATAGGCGACCACGCGTTTGTCCTTGGTGATGCCCTGCGCCTTGAATTTGGCTTCCGCCTCGCCAAGCGGAACGAACGCCTTGGTCTTGGGATCGAGCAATGTCGCTGCCGACACGTTGCAACTGCCGGGGACGCGGCCAGGCCGGCCGTAGCGGCTGGGCTCAAGGCCCTTGTGGAATTGCGGGCCGAGCGCGTTGACGACGATGGTACCCTGCTCGGAGGTGGCCGCCAGCGTTTCGTGCTTGTCGACGAAAAATCCGTCCTTCGGTTTGGCCGTGAATGTTGCCGGCTTGTATCCTTTCGCCGGTCCGGTTTCGAGCGGGCGGCCTTCGAGCTTCCATTTGTCGAGCCCGCCGTCGAGCACTGCCGCATTCTCGAAGCCGAGCGATTGGAGCATCCACCAGAACCGCGTCGCCCACATCGGCGTGCCGATGCTGTACAGCACGACCTGGCTTCCGTTGGACACGCCGTGACGGCCGAACGCCCGTTCGAGTTGCGTAACATCCGGCATCATGAAGCGAAGCTCGGTGCTGAAATCGGAGAACTCGCCCTGCAGATCGAGAAAATCTGCGCCCGGAATGTGCCCGACCTCGAACGTGTGTCGCCCGGGTACGGCGAGATAGGGGAGGCCAGAGCCTTCGGGCGCGGGTTCGAGATAGGTTGTGCAGTCGAACAGGCGCAGATCGGCCTGGCCCAGAATATCAGCGAGTTCCGCCGTGGAGATGAGCCCGTTACGCCCCGACATTTGTTGGCCTCCCGTTGTTTCAGCCGATGCTAGGGCCCGCATCGAGCTATGAAAAGACGGCGGGGGCGTGCGCTCGCCCTTTCAATTCGGCGATTCCTGTCCAATATAGCGGTTGATCGAAGCCGAGGTATTTCTGTCCGGATCCCGGCTGCTGTGATCGCCCTAAGCTATTGAATGTGCAATAAAAAATCCGAAGCGTGACGAGGCGCACAGACCGTTCGCCACCCCCTTGGTGAATGTCACCAAAACCTGATATTCGAGGCCCCATGAACAAGCCCGAAATAATTCCGCAAGACGACGTCGCCGGCCCGAAGGCCCGGCATCAAACCACCCAGGTCATGGTCGGCAATGTTGCCGTCGGCGGGGGGGCGCCGATCGTCGTCCAGTCGATGACCAATACCGACACCGCCGATGTCGATGGCACGATCGCGCAGGTCGCGGCGCTGTCGCGCGCCGGATCGGAAATGGTGCGCATCACCGTCGATCGCGAGGAAGCCGCCGCCGCCGTTCCGCACATCCGCGACGGCCTGCGCAAGCGCGGCATCACCACGCCGCTGATCGGCGATTTCCATTATATCGGCCACAAGCTGCTCGCCGAATATCCGGCCTGCGCCGAGGCGCTCGACAAATACCGCATCAATCCCGGCAATGTCGGCTTCAAGAACAAGCGCGACACGCAATTCGCCGACATCATCGAGATCGCCAACAGGAACAACAAGCCGGTCCGCATCGGCGCCAACTGGGGTTCGCTTGATCAGGAGCTGCTGACCAAGCTGATGGACGAGAACACGGCGTCAGCCAACCCGCGCGACGCACGCGCGGTGACGCGCGAAGCCATGGTGCAGTCGGCCTTGCTGTCGGCGGCGCGGGCGCAAGAGCTCGGCGTGCCCAAGAACCGCATGATCCTGTCGGCAAAGGTTTCTGCCGTGCAGGACCTGATCGCGGTCTATCAGACCCTCGCCTCACGTTCGGACTACGCGATCCACCTCGGCCTCACCGAAGCCGGCATGGGATCGAAGGGCATTGTGGCCTCGTCGGCCGCGCTCGGCATCCTGCTACAGGACGGCATCGGCGATACCATTCGCATTTCGCTCACCCCCGAACCCGGCGGCGACCGTACGCTGGAAGTGCAGGTCGCGCAGGAGTTGCTGCAGACCATGGGCTTCCGCACCTTCGTGCCGCTGGTTGCGGCCTGCCCGGGTTGCGGCCGCACCACCTCGACCACGTTCCAGGAACTGGCACGCTCGATCCAGGATTTCATCCGCGAGGAAATGCCGGGCTGGAAGACGCAATATCCCGGCGTTGAAACCCTCAACGTTGCCGTCATGGGCTGCATCGTCAACGGCCCCGGCGAATCCAAGCACGCCAATATCGGCATCTCCCTGCCCGGCACCGGCGAGGCGCCGGCAGCGCCCGTGTTCGTCGACGGCAAGAAGTTCCGTACCCTGCGCGGGCCCACGATCGCCGCCGACTTCAAGGCGCTGGTGATCGATTATATCGACCAACGCTATGGCAGCGGTGCCAAGGCGCCGGAGACGACGGCGGCAGAGTAGAGCGTAGCCCGGATGCAGCGTTAGCGAAATCCGGGACACTTCTCGAAAGCTGATAGACCGATCCCGGATTGCGCTTCGCTCTATCCGGGCTACGATGTGTCCCAATCAAAAAGATTGGGAGAATCGCAGATGTCTTCGCTGTCCGGCAAGCAAGGTCCGCGCTATCGCCACGCCGCCGGCGACGCCGAACCCTACGAGACTATCGCCGTCGAGAAACTCACCCCCATCATCGGTGCGGAAATCTCCGGCGTCGATATCGGCAAGCTCGTCTCGGATGACTCGCGCTCCAATCGCCAGATGGGCGAGATCCACCGCGCGCTCGCCGAAAACCTCGTGATCTTCTTTCGCGACCAGCACATCAGCCCCGACCAGCATCTCGCCTTCGGCCGCAAGTTCGGCGAATTGCATGTGCATCCGGCGGCGCCCAACGAGGGCGACCCGGCGCTGATGAAGATCTATGCCGACAAGGATTCGCCACGCGCCAATGGCGAGGGCTGGCACACCGACGTGTCCTGCGACGTCGAGCCGCCGATGGGGTCGATCCTCTATATCAAGCAATGCCCGCCAAGCGGCGGCGACACGCTGTTCGCCAACATGTATGCGGCCTATGAGGCGCTGTCGGACCGGATGAAGGCCTATCTCGACGGGCTGACCGCGCTGCACGACGGCGAGCAGACCTATCGCGGGCTCTACGCCAATTACGGCGTCGCCGACCGGGTGGAATATCCGCGCGCCGAGCATCCGGTGGTGCGCACGCATCCGGTCACCGGCAAGAAAGCGCTCTACGTCAACCGCGGCTTCACCCGCTATATCGTCGGCATTCCCCGCGACGAGAGCGACGCCATGCTGGCCTATCTCTACCAGCACGCAGAAAACCCGCTGTTTCAGTGCCGCTTCCGCTGGACGGAAAACGCCATCGCGTTCTGGGACAACCGCTGCGCCCAGCACCGCGCGATGTGGGACTACTGGCCGCACACAAGATCGGGGACGCGCGTCACCGTGAAGGGCGAGCGGCCGGTGTAGAGACGCGTTGACGTCTCGCGCCTCCTGCGCCAAGCCTGGCCAAAAGCAATAACAATCGGAGGTCGCCCCATGCTCCGCGCTGAAGACAACAAATTCCTCACCGAAAGCGGTGCAGGTACCGGCATGGGAGAATTGCTGCGCCGCTTCTGGATTCCGGTGCTGCTGTCGGAAGAGTTGCCCGAGCCCGACGGCACGCCAAAGAAGATCGTCGTGATGGGCGAGGAGCTGCTCGCCTTCCGCGATACCCGCGGCGTGGTCGGCGTCATCGATCAATATTGCCCGCATCGCGGCGCCAATCTCTGGCTCGGCCGCAACGAGGAATGCGGTATCCGCTGCGTCTATCACGGCTGGAAGTTCGATACCGACGGCCGCTGCATCGACATGCCGACATCCTATCCCGATCTCAACGCAAAAGACCTGATCCGCATCAAGTCCTATCCGGTGCGCGAATGGGGCGACATGGTCTGGACCTATATGGGCCCGGCCAATCAGGCGCCCGAATTGCCCGATCTGGAAATGGCGCTGGTGCCGCCGTCCCACCGCTACGTCTCGAAGAAGTGGCAGGACTGCAATTGGGTGCAGGCGCTGGAAGGCTCGATCGACACCGCGCATTTCACCTTCGCGCATCTGTCGTTCGAGAAGGAAGAGAACGAAATCCTCGACATCAAGAAGCACTTTGTGAATCCATTGACGCGGGTCGCGACCGATCACATGCGATGGATCGCGGAAGACCCGCGCCCCGTCATCAAGATCAGGCCGCACGAGGCCGGCCTGACGGTCGCGGGCGGGCGGTTGACCGGCTCCGACAATATCTACTGGCGTATCGCCCAGTTTCTGATGCCGGTGCATGCCTATGCGCCAAGCTCGATGCCCGGCGAGAATATTTTCGGGCAGACCTTCGTTCCGGTGACGGATACCAGTTGCTGGATCTACACCTATGCGTGGAATCCGGAACGTCCGCTGACGGAGGCCGAGCGCGATGGTTACGATCGCGGCAATGGCGTGATGTCGGAGGTCGACGAGAACTATATTCCACTGCGCAACAAGTCGAACGATTACCTGATCGATCGCAAGCTGCAGAAGACCAAGAGCTACACCGGCATCAGGGGCGTGTCCGAACAGGACGCCGCCGTGCAGGACAGCCAGGGCCCGATCGCCGACCGCACCCGCGAACATCTCGGCCCGACCGATCTCGGCATCATGCATTTCCGCAAGCTGGTTATGGATGCAGCACGCGCGCTGCAGCAGGGCGAGGCGCCGCCGCATCTCAAGCATCAGGATCGTTATGCGGTGCGCTCCGGCGCCTGCGTCACCAGCAAGGCCAAGGACCTCACAACCGTTATGATCGAGCGGTTCGGCGACGCGGCCGGCTATGTCGGCCGTCCCGGCAGGAACGCGGCGGCGGAGTAGCTGCGCTCTCTCGGCGAGTCGTCCCCGCGGAACGCGGGGACCCATAACCACAGGCTTGCGTTGTGGAAGAAAACCGTCGACCGACGTGCCGGACAATTACCGCCGCGGCGTATGGGTCCCGGGTCGCGCTTCACTTGCCCAGGACGACGGAGCTACAACGTTATCTTCCGATACTCCCGATTGCTCAGGCTCGCTTCCTCCAGATCGAGGTCGCGTTCGATCCGCCGCCTGGTTTCGTCGGTGATCTTGCCATTGCGGAGCAGGACGTGGATGAATTTCCGTTCCGCCGCGATCAATTCCCGCGTCAGTGCGGTGCCGGCTGCCGTGATGTCGTGCGCGCCGGGGTCAAGCGAATTGGGTAGCTGGTTGGCGCGGATTTCATGCCGTGCCCTGAGCAGCTTCACGACTTCATCGGAGAGTTCGCGGTCGTCGGTGATGGCGTCGAGCGACTTGAGCGCGGCATCAAGCGCCTCGCGCCGGGCCGCGATCTCGGCCTGATGTTCCGCGACATGCTCGCTGCGGCCGTCTCTGGCGACCCCGAGCCATCGCACCACCGCCGGCAATCCAAGCCCCAATCCCACCAGGGTGATGAAGATGACGCCGAAGGCGACGAACAGGATCATGTCGCGGTGGGGAAAGCCCTCACCGCCGGGCAGTGCCAATGGCAACGCCAGGGCCGCTGCGAGCGACACCGCGCCGCGCACGCCGGTGAAGGCCACCACGAACACGGTCTGCCAGGATGGCGGCGGATCACGTTCACGGATTCGTCTGCTGATCAGACGCGGCAGATAGGTTGCGGGATACACCCAGGCAAAGCGCGCGACGACGACGATGATGGCGACCAGCGCGGTGGCGAACAGGATTTCCTGCAGCGGAAACGCCTTCGATTTCTCGAACAGCAGCCGCATCTGGAATCCCGTCAGCAGGAACAGCAAGCCTTCGACCAGATAGATCACGAGGTCCCAGAAGAAGATGCCCTGCAGGCGCGTCGCCGATGAAATCAAAAGCGGTCCGTTCCAGCTAATGTAGAGCCCGCAGGCGACCGTTGCGATCACGCCGGAGCCGCCGAGATGTTCGGGGATCCAGAAGGCGAGGTACGGGGTGATCAGCGACAGCGTGATCTCGACCTGCGGATCCCGCGCGCGGTGCCGTCCGCGCAAGGAGAGCCAGCCGATCGCCACACCGAACAGGATTTCGCCGAACACGATGACGGCGAAGGTGCCGGTGGCCTTCGGCAGCGAGAACAGCCCGGTCGAAATCGCCGCCACGGCGAATCGATAGAGGATCAGCGCGGTGGCGTCGTTGGCCAGCCCCTCGCCCTCGAGCACGACGAGGATGCGGCGCGGCATGCCGAGCTTGCGCGCAATCGCCAGCGGCGCCACCACGTCCGGCGGCGCGACGATCGCCCCCAGCAGGAAGCCGACACCCCAGGGCAGCCCGATCAGATAATGCGTCGCGGTCGCGACCGCGAAGGCAGTGAAGATCACGCAGCCGACCGACAGCAGGATGATCGGACGGAGATTGGATTTGAATTCGCGCCAGCTCATGGCGACGCTCGCCGAATAGATCAGCGGCGGCAGGAATACGAGCAGCACCAGCTCGGGCGGCAATTCCACCGTCGGCATGCCGGGCACGAAGGCGAGCGTGATGCCGGCGAGCAGCAGCAGGATGGCCGGCGCGACGTTGATCCGCCGCGCCAGCAGCGCTGTCCCTGCCAGCACGGCGAGCAGGATCAAGAAGATCTGAAATTTGGCTTCCATGATCGCCCCCATTCGCAGGGAAAAACCGCAAGGTCAATGCGCAAGGCGCGCGTGCTCACGGGCGAAGGGCGAAGCGGGTTCAGGCCGTCCCTGACAGATTTGTGACGCATGCATCAGAACCCGCCCCGATCGTTTCCCCGTACCAGCGAAGACCTTGCGGCGGCTGGCGGAAGAGGACGGGACGCCGACGGGTGCCCAAGCCCGAGTGGATATTACTCGCGCAGGTCGTAGCGGTAGGATTTCGAGACGATCTTCCAGCCGTCGCGCAGTTTCATCGCCACCAGATAGTCGGTGAAATAGCGCGGCGGCAACTGGCAGCGCACCTTGATGAAGGCGGTCTGATCGTCGGAGCGGTCGATGGTGACGATGAAATCCTCGCGCGGCTTGCCTTCAGCCTTGGCCGAGGGGCGCTTGCGCACGCGATCGAGCCAGTCCGGCACGGTGAGCACCTGCAACTCGCCTTTTTCAAGCCAACGCAGATCGGCAGTGGGGTCGAAGATCGCGCCGAGCTTCTCGGCATCGCCTTCATACAGGCCATCGAAATAGTTCTTGACCACGGCTTCGACGGACGATCGGTCAGGGCTCACGGCTGTCCTCCCGGCAAAAAGAAATTTGTTCGAGCTGAATTAAGCCACGAACCTCTTCGTTGCGCTAGGCTGACTTGATCACGGTTGCGAGGAGTTGTAGGTGGCGGGTTCAGCAAAATCGAATGCTCGCATTCTTGCCGGAGAATGCTTTTGCCGCGCGGTCAGCTATGCCGTGGCTGACGAATTCGGCTACGCCTTGAACTGCCATTGCTCGAATTGCCGGCGCACCACCGGTGCGGCGTTCAAGCCGTTCGCCGGCATCGCGCGCGACAAATTCAGCGTCACCAAGGGCGAGGACGATCTCATGATCTATGGCGACGAGGCCGGCCACGACGCGCATTGCCGGAAATGCGGCTCGTTGCTCTATTCGGTGGTGCGTGAAGGCGCTTTCGTCCATGTCGCCATGGGCACGCTGGTCGATGATCCCTCGATCCGCCCGACGGCTCACATTTTTGTCGGGTCCAAGGCATCGTGGTTTGCGATCACGGACGACCTGCCGCAATACCGGGAGCATGTCGTGCCGCGTTGAGCGGCTCACGCTGCTCCGGGAATACATGCTCGTCGCCGGAGGTTTATATCGGGGCGGGAACCCGGCGGAAAAGGTGATCGGCCACGGCCGAACCGACGGGGCGCTCGCCCGACTAAGGATATAGCGAGGGCGCGATTCACGTTGGCGTGGTTCGTGACTTAACTCACAAAGCCGGGCTGTGGCTTCTGATAGGCAGGCCGGAGTGGTAAAAAAGTACGAGGCTCCGGAGGAGTCACAATGATGTCTGGATCGCTAAAATTGTGCCGATGGGCCCTTGCAGCCGCCGCCTTCCTGCTGGTGAGCGGGCCGGCTTTTGCCGAGAAGCGCGTGGCGCTGGTGCTCGGCAATTCCAACTACCAAAATGTCGCCCCGCTGGCCAATCCGGCTAACGACAGCGCCAGGATCGCGGCGACGCTGAAAGACGCCGGCTTCGACGTCGTCGATTCCCGCCGAGACATGGCCGCAGCCGAAACCCGTCGCGCGTTGCGCGACTTCGCCGACCGCGCCCGCGATGCCGATATCGCGGTGGTCTATTATGCCGGCCACGGCATCGAGGTGGACGGCGCGAACTACCTGATTCCCGTCGATGCGCGGCTGGAACGCGACACCGATATCTACGACGAGGGCCTCTCGCTCGACCGCATTCTGATCGCGATCGAGCCGGCCAAGAAGCTGCGGTTGGTGATTCTCGACGCCTGCCGCGACAATCCGTTCTCCCGGACCATGAAGCGCACGGTCGCTTCGCGCGCGATCGGGCAGGGACTGGCCAAGGTCGAACCGACCAGCCCGAACGTCCTGATCGCCTATTCGGCCAAGGCCGGGTCCACCGCGGCCGATGGTGACGGCAAGAACAGCCCGTTTACGGCGGCGCTGTCGCACCATTTGACGAAGCCCGGGCTCGACGTGCGCCGCGCCTTCGGCTTTGTCCGTGACGAGGTGCTCAAGACCACCAACAACCGGCAGGAACCCTTTGTGTATGGTTCGCTCGGCGGTGACGACGTGCCGCTGGTACCGGCGCCGCGTCAGGCGCCCGCGGCGGCGGCCGCTCCGACGCCGGCCCAGAGCGCGCAGGCGGAGGCTCGCCGCGATTACGAACTCGCGCTGCAGGTCGGCAACAAGAGCGCGCTCAACGCCTTCCTCGCGCAATATCCCGATGGCTTCTATGCCAGCCTTGCCAAGCTTCAGCTCGACAAGATCGCCGCCGAGGAAACACGCGTCGCGGCGACTGAAAAAGCGCGGCTGGCCCAACAGGAGCGGGCGCGGCTCGCCGCCGAGGGCGCCCAGAAGTCACAGCAGGCCAAGGCCGAGGCCGAAGCCAAGGCTGCCGAGCAGGCGCGCATCGCGGCCGAAAAGGCCAAGCAACTGGCGCAGGAACAGGCGGCCGCGGCCGAACAGAAGCGCGTCGCTGCCGAAAGCGCTGCCGCCGACAAGGCGTCCGCTCCGGCGCCCGCTGACAAGGACAAGGCGGTGAACGTGGCTGCCCTCGCCGCGGGGCCGCCGCAGGCCGACGTCACCAAATCGGTGCAGGCGGAGTTGCGCCGCGTCGGCTGCCTGACCGGCAACGCCGATGGCAACTGGAACAGCGCCTCGCAGCGATCGCTGACGCTGTTCAACCGCTACGCCGGGACCAAGCTCGATACCAAGGTCGCCAGCGTCGATACGCTCGATACGATCAAGCTGAAGTCGTCACGGGTGTGCCCGCTGGTCTGCGAACATGGCTTCAAGGCCGAGGGTGAGCAGTGCACCAAGATCACCTGCGCTGAGGGCTCGTTCCTCAACGACGGCAATGAATGCGAGAAGCGTCGCGCCAGGAAGCCGGTCGCCACGCGCGAGAAGCCCGAACCGCGGCAGGCGCCGGAAGCGAGGCCGTATCGGGCGCCGCAGGCCAGGCAGGCTACCGCCGGACGTTATCAGGGACGGGATCCGAGCATTGGGGCCAATGGCCGCCCGCTCACCGGCCTCGAACGCCAGCAGGGCTGCACTGGCTACCAGGCCATCATGTCGGGCGTGTGCCCGTAACCGCGGCCGGCATCAGATCAAGCCCACATTGGTGCCGCGACAGCGGCACCAATTGCTTTTCAAATCGCGCTCGCGGCGATATTCACCATCAGCGCCAGCAAGGCCGTGTTGAACACGAACGAGATGATGCCGTGCACGGTCGCGGTGCGGCGGATGATCCTGTCGGTGATGCCGACGTCGGAGACCTGCGCGGTCATCCCGATCACGAACGAGAAGTAGACGAAGTCCCAATAATCCGCCTCGACCTGCGTGTCGCCGCTTGGAAACTGCAGGCCGCCTGGCTCGCTGCCGCGATAAAACTCGTGCGCGTAGTGCAGCGAGAAGGCGGTATGAACCACCGTCCATGACAGTACGATCGTCACCGTGGCCAGGATCAGCCCGGCCGGGTTGCCCTTCGAGGCGCCAAGCTCGAACACGATCGCGGCAAGGCTCGCAAAGGCGCCGAGCGCGGTGACCAGCAGCATCACGAAACGCCCATCGTCCTGCAAAACCGCGCTGCGCCTTATATGGCCGACGTCACAGCGCAGCATCATGCTGTAGGCGAGCACGAGATACAGTGCGGCGAAGACATCCCAGCCGACAACGAGCCGTGTCACCAGCCGCAGCGCATCAGGCAGCAGCAGGAACGCGACGATGCCGATCGCGATCGCGATGAAGGTCCGCGGTCTCGCGTACACGACGCGGACCGGCAACGGCAAGTTACGGAAGCGAACAAGGTGTTGTTCGAATTCCTTGTTCATCTCTCGCCTTTGGTTTGCGTTAGTTCTTGCGCTCCGCGACGAAGTGCGCGGCTGCCCGCAATACGTTGCCCTTTGTCCCGAAGATCGACAGCGCCGAATCCGCCCGCGCCAAGAGATCGCGCACGCGCTGCTTGGCGCCGTCGATACCGAGCTGGGTGACGAAGGTGGTCTTCCCGAGCGCCGCATCCTGCCCGGTCTGCTTGCCGAGCGCCGCCGCGTCGCCCTCGACGTCGAGCAGATCGTCGGCGATCTGGAAGGCCTCGCCGAGCGCGCGGCCGTAATCGTCGAGCGCCTGATACTCGCTCGGAGTGGACTGGCCGAGGATCGCGCCGGCGATACAGCCATAGCGCAACAGCGCGCCGGTCTTCATCTGCTGCAGCCGCGCCACGTCGACCGGTTCGCGGTCGCCGAACCGCCCCTCCCCGGCGAGGTCCAGGATCTGGCCGCCGACCATGCCGCCGATGCCGGAGGCGCGCGCCAGCGCTCGCGTCAGGAGCAGGCGTACCGTGGCGTCCTCGTGGATCTCGTCGCGGGTGACAATGTCGAACGCCAGCGTCAACAGACCGTCGCCGGCGAGGATCGCGGTGGCGTCGTCGGTCTTCTTGTGCAGCGTGGGCCGGCCGCGGCGCAGGTCGCTGTTGTCCATCGCCGGCAAATCGTCATGGATCAGCGAATAGCAATGGATGCATTCCAGCGCCGCGCCGACCAGTAGCGCCGCCTCGCGCGGAACACCGAACACCGCCGAACTTTCGGCCACCAGAAAGGGCCGCAGCCGCTTTCCGCCGCCGAGGCTGGAATAGCGCATCGCCTCCATCAGCCGCTTCGGCCGGGTGATCTCGTCGGGCAACAGCGTATCGGACAGCAGCTTCGCCAGCAGGGCTTCGGTGTCCTCCGCGGTCTGGTCCAGGCGTTTGGTAAAATCGGCTGTGGCGGTCGTCATTAAGAATAGCTCCAGATCAATTTGGCCGGACAATCGTTGATGGCAACGGCTTCGTCAATTCCATGACCCCGGTCACAAAAGCGCTGGAAAACGCACGAAATATCATGGAGATGTCACGTGATTGGGGCCAATTCATCGGCCCCGGGCCGGCCTGGGCTGAACCGGAAGCGTCCAATTTGCGCATTGTCCGAATTTTGCTGCTGATCCTGCTTGCGGTGCTGTTGCTGCCCTATCTGGTGACGCCGTTCTATCGAACGGGCCATCCGGTATCGGCGCTGATGGCCTGGCGCTGGCTCGAGGGCGCGCCGGTGTCCCGGCAATGGGTCGATTTCAAAGCGATTTCGCCCTCACTGCCGCGCTCGGTGGTGGGCTCCGAAGATGCCAGATTCTGCAGCCATCGCGGGGTCGATTGGGGCGCGCTGCAGGATGCGATCGACGATGCCGAGGACGGCGAGCCCGCCCGCGGCGGCTCGACGATTACCCAGCAGGTCGCCAAGAACCTGTTCCTGTGGCCCGGCCGCAGCGTGGTCCGCAAGGCGCTGGAATTGCCGCTGGCGATGTGGATCGATCTGGTGCTGCCCAAGCAGCGGATCCTGGAAATCTACCTCAACATCGCCGAACTCGGCCCGTCCGGGCAATTTGGGGCCGAGGCCGGATCAATGTACGCATTTGGCCGTCCGGCCGCGACACTTTCCGCGCGCGAGGCCGCTCTGCTGGCGGCGATCCTGCCCAATCCGGTCAGGCGCAGCGCCCGGAACCCCGGCCCCGGGGTGCGCCGCCTGGCGGGGACCTATATGGCACGGGCCAACGCCGTGCCCCGATGTTGGAGTGAAAATCGTGTTTTCTGAGCTAATTTTCGGCCGTTTTTAACGCAAGCTGGCCTAGCTTTACGCCATCCCATCCTCTATAAGCGCGGCCTTATCGGCATCGCAGCCCGTGCGCGACGCGCTGGGCTCGTCCGGTTGCGGACGATGCCTCCGACAACACCCCTAGAGGACCGTTATGGCCGTTCCCAGAAGAAAAACATCGCCCTCGCGGCGTGGCATGCGCCGTTCGGCGGACGCCCTGAAGAAGCCGACCTATGCCGAGGACAAGGATTCCGGCGAACTGCGCCGTCCGCACCACCTCGACCTGAAGACCGGCATGTACAAGGGCCGGCAGGTGCTGAAAAAGAAGGAATCCTGATCGGGTTCGGGGGACAAGGCGCCGTTTCCAGCGGCGTCTGCCCGAATTTGGCCAACGAGTAGGCCAACGGTTCCAGAGGGCGAAGCGATGCTTTGTCCGGGGACATTCCGGTATTCCTGGGAAGGCGCGATACCCATGGTCGGTTTTCCGCTGCTTCTGATTCCGCTCGCGATCTACAACATCATCGTCTTCCTGATGCCCGACGTGTCGTTCACCGATCCGTTGGTGAAGCTGACGTTGATGTCAGGGGCGGAATGGACGGTGACGCTGAGCGACGTGCTGCTTGCGCTCGCCATCCTGCTGTTGCTCGCCGAAGTGATCAAGGGCGCGCGTCCCGGCGCGAAATATCTCACCGACCATCTGCTGTCGCTGATCGTGTTCGGCGCGGCGGCGGCCGAATTCGTGCTGTGGCCGAAATTCGGCACGTCGACCTATTTCCTGATGACGGCGCTGTCGCTGGTGGATTTCCTCTCCGGCCTCGCATTGCGAACGCGGCGACGAGCGGTGGCAGCGGCACCTGCACCTACACCTACACCTACACCTACACCTACACCTGCGCCTCCGCCAAAAGCCGCCGAAAAGGTCGAGGCCCCGGCGGCCAAGCCTCAAATCGAGCCCGCGCCGGCAGCCGCATCTGCGCCTGCTGCGCTATCAGTTCCCCCGGCAGCCGCTGTTGCCGAATCGGTGTTGAAGGATCAGCCCGAGCCGACACCGGTGCAGCCCGCTGTCGCGCCGGAGGCGACCTCGCCGAAAACGCCGGCACCCGAAGTCCATTCACCGGATGTCGCTTCGCCGGAAGTTCCGTCACCAGAAGTCCCGTCACCGGGACTGCAGCCGGGCCCAGGCTTTCCGCCATCGCCGGATAAGCCGGACACGCCTCAGCGCTGATCCATCGCGTTTTCGAGCCAGGCTCTAGAGCCTGTTCCGTTCCGATGGAATCGGAACGGAGCTCTAGATTTTTGATTTGACGCGTTTCTTGACGCGAACCGGTCTCCACTTCGCTGGAAAACGCTCTAGATGGTTTGCCGCGTCCGGAAGCCGGTGTCGCAACGCCGGATCTGGCTGGCGCCATAGGCCGTCTGCGCATCTGCCGGCGAACCCCGCCTCAGGCCACGGGTTTGCGGCGCCTGGTCGGCGGTCGCAATCAACTGCGCGACGAAGGTCGGATCGGGCCGCGGCGCCCGTCTCGGCGACCAGCGCACGGACTGGGTCACCGGCACCAGTTCGACGCAGGCCGGCTCGTCGAGGTTGACGAACTCGCCGTCCGAAATTTCGTCTGATCGATCGATATCCAGCATCGCACACCGTAACCCGGCTAAACTGTCACGTTTTGGGACGTTACGCCCCACCTGCGATCTGACCTCGCAAGGCCTATGCCGCTCCCTTTCGATTCGTTCCTGCCGGGCCCGGGAAGTCGGTGAAACGTGGTTTCCGGATTATTTATGAACTTTGCCTAGCCTGCGATTCGAAAGACCCACTATCCTCAGGATGTTGGGAATCACCCGGTGGTGTCCCGAATTGAGGCGACCCGATGCCCCCTGTCCCGCCAGCCGCCAGCATCCTAGCCTCGCTCGGGCAGGCTGCGTTCGTCTGGGACCTGGCGGCCGACACCATCGCCTGGAGCGACAATGCCGGAGCGGTCTTTACCGACATTCCGGCGGCGGCGCTGGCCAGCGGCGCCGGGTTCGCCCGGCTGATCGAGCCCTCCCCTTCGATCCGCAACGAGGCGCTCGCTCAATCGGCGCCGGCGCGGGGCGGCGAAGGCGTCGCCTACCGGATCGAATATGGCGTGCGGGCCTCGACCGCCGCGCCTGTGATCTGGATCGAGGAGACCGGTTGCTGGTTTGCAGGGCCCGACGGCAAGCCGGCGCGCGCGCAAGGCATCGTCCGCGTCAACAATGAGCGCCGCGCCCGCGACGAACAGCTCATGCGGCTGTCGAGGCACGATCCGCTGACCGGTGAACTCAATCGCACGCATCTCATCGCCGCATTGGCCGAGGCGATCGAGGAAGCCATGCGGTTCCGATCGTCCTGCGCCTTCATGCTGATCGGCATTGATCATTTGGCGCGCGTCAACGACGCCTTCGGCTTCGACGTAGCGGACGCCGTGATCGCCGAAGTCGGAAAACGCATTCGCGCCAAGCTGCGCGGCGGCGACGTGCTCGGCCGGTTCTCCGGCAACAAGTTCGGGTTGGTCTTGAGGAACTGCTCGGTCGACGACACCAACACCGCGGCCGAGCGCTTCCTGGCAGGTATCCGCGACGAGGTGATCCCGACCAAGTCCGGCCCCGTCTCGGTGACGGCCTCGATCGGCGCCGTCACGATACCGCGCCACGCCCGCAGCGCGGATGAGGCCGTCAACCGCGCCCATGAAACACTTGACGACGCGAAGCGCCGCCGCGCGGGGTCGTTTGCGCTGTGGCGTCCGAATGTCGAACGCGATGCCCAGCGCCGCGTCAACATCCGCGTCACCGACGAAATCGTCACCGCGCTGAACGAGCGCCGCATCGTCACGGCGTTCGAGCCGGTGGTCGAAGCGCGCTCGCGGCAGCCGGCATTCTACGAATGCCTGGTGCGGATGGAGCAGGCGGACGGGCAGGCGCTGCTGGCGCCCGATATCGTTCCGGTCGCCGAGCGATTGGGCCTGATCCGGTTGGTCGATCACCGCGTGCTCGAACTCGCGGTCGCCGAACTTGCGGCGTCGCCGAACGTCCGGCTCAGCCTCAACATCTCGCCCGACACCACGATGGATCCGGATTGGTGGGCCGGAATCGAATCGCTGATGCTTGCCCATCCCGGCGCTGGCGAACGGCTGATTGTCGAAATCACCGAGACGGTTGCGATCCAGGATATCGACGATGTCCGCGGCTTCGTGGCCCGGTTGAAGAATTTCGGCAGTCAGATCGCGATCGACGATTTCGGCGCCGGCTACACTTCATTCCGGAACTTGCGCAAGCTCGGCGTCGATATCGTGAAGATCGACGGCGCCTTCGTGCAGAACATCGCGCGCTCCGCGGATGATCGCGCCTTCGTGCACACGCTGATCGATCTGGCCAACCGCCTGCAGATCAAGACGGTGGCGGAATGGGTGCAGGACGAAGAAGCCGCCGTGATGCTGCGCGAATGGGGCTGCGATTACATCCAGGGCCGCCTGATCGGGCTGGCCTCGCCGGAGCGGCCGTGGAGCACAGGGGGTGATGCGGCGCTGCCGGCGGCTGGCTAGACTAGGCTATCTCCTCGTACTGAAAAATCTCTCCGTCGTCCCCGCGAACGCGGGGACCCATACGCCGCGGCCTATCGGTGAGGCGATGGACGTAGAGATCGTCAGCTACAACAAATGTCGGTGGTTATGGGTCCCGCGTTCGCGGGGACGACGAGGGAGTGAACCCTCTCACTCTTCCTTCTTCGGCTCTTTCGACATGCGCTCGAGGCGTTCCTGCATGTCTTTCATCTGGCGGCGAAGGTCGTCGATATTGTCTTCGTCAGCCGCCGGCTCCGGCACCTTGTCCGGCTCGGTCGTGCTCGCGCCGGGGCGCGGCGGCACGAACGGCTTGAACATCGAGAACGTCTGCTGAAACAATTCCATGTTGCGGCGGACATGTTCTTCCAGTGGTGCGAACGGCGTTCCGCTGAACGTGTTGGTGAGCTGCTTGCGGAATTTTTCCTGCTCGCGCGTCAGCGTGTCGATCGACTGCTCCAGATATTTCGGCACCACCATCTGCATGCTGTCGCCGTAGAAGCGGATCAACTGCCGCAGGAATGTTGTCGGCAACAGATTCTGTCCGGCCTTGTTTTCCTGCTCGAAGATGATCTGCGCCAGCACCTGGCGGGTGATGTCGTCACCGGTCTTGGCGTCATAGACGAGAAAATCCTCGCCTTCCTTCACCATTGCCGCGAGATCCTCGAGCGTCACATAGGTGCTGGTGCCGGTATTATAGAGCCGCCGGTTGGCGTATTTCTTGATGGTCGTAGGTTGGTCTGACTTTGCCATAAGCTCACACATCGACACCGAGAGCGGGAACCCGACGGCATCGCCGACGGGCAGACGAGCAACGCAACGCAGCAAAGTAAGCATTTTCAATGCGGTTCGGCTACCGTTTTGTGCGGCACGGTTAATTCCAAGGCATGGACGCTGCTATGGAAACCCTCACGGGGATCAATTTGAATGCGCCGCGGCAGGAATTTGGGCCTTGGCCGATTGACATGGCTCAATGGGGTTAACAGGATAAGGTGAGAGACAGGCACGCCATCCGGCCCGCCCGCCGTCAAAGAAACCCAAGCCCAAGAAACCCCATAAGGAGATGTCCATGTCAGACGATGTCGTCATCGTCAGCGCCGCCCGCACCCCGGTCGGCAGCTTCAACGGCGCGTTCGCCACGACCCCGGCCCATGACCTCGGCGCCATCGCCATCAAGGCCGCGCTGGAGCGGGCGGGTGTCGAGCCGGGCCAGGTCTCCGAGGTCATCATGGGCCAGATCCTGACCGCGGCGCAGGGCCAGAACCCGGCCCGCCAGGCCTCGATCAATGCCGGTATTCCGGTGGAGAGCCCGGCCTGGGGCGTCAACCAGCTCTGCGGCTCGGGCCTGCGCTCGGTCGCGCTCGGCTATCAGGCGCTGCTCAACGGCGATTCGTCTGTCGTCGTCGCCGGCGGCCAGGAATCGATGAGCATGGCTCCGCATGCGCAATACCTGCGCGGCGGCGTCAAGATGGGTGGCCTCGAGCTGGTCGACACCATGATCAAGGACGGACTGTGGGATGCCTTCAACGGCTATCACATGGGCAACACCGCCGAGAACGTCGCCAAGCAGTGGCAGATCACCCGCTCCCAGCAGGACGAGTTCGCCGTCAATTCGCAGCAGAAGGCCGAGGCGGCGCAGAAGGCCGGCAAGTTCAAGGACGAGATCGTCGCCGTCACCATCAAGACCCGCAAGGGCGACGTGGTGGTCGACACCGACGAATATCCCCGCCACGGCGCGACGCTGGAGTCGATGGCCAAGCTGAAGCCGGCCTTCGAGAAGGACGGCACCGTGACCGCCGGCAGCGCGTCAGGCATCAATGACGGCGCTGCCGCCGTCGTGCTGATGACCGCCAAGGAAGCGGCCAAGCAGGGCAAGAAGCCGCTCGCCCGCATCGTGTCGTGGGGCCAGGCCGGCGTCGATCCCAAGATCATGGGCTCCGGTCCGATCCCTGCCTCGCGCGCCGCCCTGAAGCGGGCCGGCTGGAGCGTCGGCGACCTCGACCTGATCGAGGCCAACGAGGCGTTCGCGGCGCAGGCCTGCGCGGTCAACAAGGACCTCGGCTGGGATACCGGCAAAGTCAACGTCAACGGCGGTGCGATCGCGATCGGTCACCCGATCGGTGCGTCGGGCGCGCGCGTGCTGGTGACGCTGTTGCACGAGATGCAGAAGCGCGACGCCAAGAAGGGCCTCGCCACGCTATGCATCGGCGGCGGCATGGGCATCGCGATGTGCCTCGCACGCGACTGAACTAAAGGCAGAGTGACGGGTTGAATGATGAAAAGATCATCTCGTAACCGCCACTCGAATTGGTAAAAGATGAAATGCCCGGTCTCGCGCCGGGCATTTTCATCTTACGCAAGCGTTTTCGAGGGCGCTTGAAAACGAGAACGCTTCAAAGCCTGAAGATTGAGTTTCGTCAAAAGACCGGGACAATTCCGGCGTACCAGGAAGATTACCAAGGAGGACTACGACATGGCACGTGTTGCATTGGTTACGGGGGGTACGCGAGGCATCGGCGCTGCGATCAGCAAGGCGCTGAAGGCCGCCGGTTACAAGGTGGCGGCAAGCTACGCCGGTAATGACGCCGCCGCCGAGAAGTTCAAATCCGAGACCGGCATCCCCGTCTACAAATGGGACGTCAGCTCGTTCGACGCGTGCGCCGAAGGCATCAAGAAGGTCGAGGGCGACCTCGGTCCGGTTGACGTGCTCGTCAACAATGCCGGCATTACCAAGGACGGCGCCTTCCACAAGATGACGCTCGACCAGTGGAACGCGGTCATCAACACCAATCTCGGCTCGCTGTTCAACATGACGCGCCCGGTGATCGAGGGCATGCGCGCCCGCAAGTTCGGCCGCATCATCAACATCTCCTCGATCAACGGCCAGAAGGGGCAGTTCGGCCAGGTCAACTATTCCGCGGCCAAGGCCGGCGACATCGGCTTTACCAAGGCCTTGGCGCTGGAGAACGCCAAGGGCGGCGTCACCGTGAACGCGATCTGCCCCGGCTACATCAATACCGAGATGGTGCAGGCGGTGCCGAAGGAGGTGCTCGAGAAGAGCATTCTGCCGCTGATCCCGGTCAACCGGCTCGGCGAGCCCGAGGAAATCGCCCGCGCCGTGGTGTTCCTCGCCGCCGATGAGGCCGGCGGCATCACCGGCTCGACCATGACGATCAACGGCGGCCAGTACATGGTGTGATGGCGTCTCGTCCTTGCGAGGAGCGATAGCGACGAAGCAATCCATCTTAGCTATACAGGCAAGAAAGGTGGATTGCTTCGCTTCGCTCGCAATGACGGACTATATGACTCCCCGCACCGCCACACTGATCGGACTGACCGCGATCCTGATGTGGTCGCTATTGTCAGTGTTGACAGTTGCTACCGGGAAAATTCCCGCGTTCCAGCTCGCCGCGATGACGTTTGCGATCGGCGCGCTGGTCGCCTTTGCGAGCTTTTTGTTCCGGCCCTCCGCCTTCGGCGCATTGAGACAGCCGCCGGTCGCCTGGGTGGTCGGCGTTGGCGGATTGTTTGGTTATCACGCGCTGTATTTCCTCGCGCTGCGCTTTGCGCCGCCGGCCGAAGCCGGCCTGTTGAACTATCTCTGGCCGCTCCTGATCGTGCTGTTCTCCTCGCTTTTGCCGGGCGAGCGGCTGGCGCCGCATCACATCGTCGGTGCGTTGCTCGGGCTCGTTGGAACGGTGCTGCTGTTCGTCGGCAACACCGGCGCCTTCGCACCGGGCCAGATCCCAGGGCTGGCCGCAGCCTTCGTCGCCGCCTTCGTGTGGGCCGCCTATTCGGTGATGTCGCGCAAGCTCAAGGCGGTGCCGACCGACGCGGTGGCCGGCTTTTGTCTTGCGACCGCGCTGCTGGCCGCGCTCGTCCACGGCATGGTCGAGACCACAGTGTGGCCGGAGACGGCCGGGCAGTGGCTGGCGATCGTTGCGCTCGGCGTTGGCCCCGTGGGGGCCGCGTTCTTCGTATGGGACATCGGCATGAAGCGCGGCGATATCCGTGTGGTCGGCGCCGCGTCCTACGCGACGCCATTGCTGTCGACATTGTTTCTGATACTGGCCGGCTTTGCGCAGCCGACCGCCACGATCGCCATCGCCGCAATCCTGATCGCCGGCGGCGGCCTGATCGCGGCAAAGGATATGGTGTGGAAAAAGTAGGGTGGGCAAAGGCGCTCTTGCGCCGTGCCCACCATCTGCACTCCGGAGGTAATGGTGGGCACGCGGAGCCTGTCATCGGGCGCGCCATCGCGCGACCCGGTGGCTGTGTGCCGAGTATGAACGACAGCTTGGAGGTGGAAGTCCTCTGTCTAGCCTGATGACGGCGAAGGACTAGCGAAGCGCAAGGGCGTCACCGCGAGGTGGGGTCTGAAGAAAGCGTGGAGCAAAGCCGCGGCCCGATGGACAAACACCGGATAACGAGGCCTGCCCGGCCGGACGAGCGAGCAGCCAATCGCGAAGTCCATGGTCATCAAAGGTCGGGGTGGTAGATCCGGCGGGCGTGCGGTGAAGGCGGTCGGTCTTACCTCGGGAGGTCTGCGCTGCGTCCCAGCTTTGGGACTGAGGCCGCCGCAAGGCGGCCTGACCGCAGCGCAGAAGTCAGCAGAGGGCGTAGTAGGCGGCAGCGCGCCGCCGAAGGCCTGAACGGTGGAAGCGGTTAGTAGAGCGGCGATCTCGTGCGAGCCATGCGGCAGAAGAACCAGGTCGAGCTGAACTTGGGCACCGGAGCGGAGGGTGAAGCCCGAAGCGCCGCCGCCCGAGAGCCCGAAGCGCGCCCGGCGAGAGCCTGTCCCGAACGCCCGGCGGTTGCGGGACCGTCGATGGAAGACGTGGTTGAGCGTGAGAACCTGAAGAAAGCGTTGGCGCGAGTGAAGCGCAACAAAGGTACGGCAGGCATTGACGGTATGAATGTCGATGACTTGTCGGCCTACCTGAAGGAGCACTGGCCTACGGTTCGGGTCCAGTTGCTTGAAGGCATCTACAAGCCGCAGCCGGTGTGGCGCGTCGAGATACCGAAGCCGTCGGGTGGCATGCGGCTGCTCGGCATTCCGACGGTGCTCGACCGCTTTATCCAGCAGGCGGTGATGCAGGTGCTGCAAGCCGACTGGGACGGAACGTTCTCCGAGACGAGCTTCGGCTTCCGGCCGAAGCGCTCGGCGCATCAGGCGGTAGAGCGGGCGCAGACGTATATTGCGTCCGGACACGCCATCGTCGTGGACATCGACCTGGAGAAGTTCTTCGACCGGGTCAACCACGATATCCTGATGGGGCTTGTTGCCAAGCGGGTTGCCGACAAACGCATCCTGAAGCTGATCCGCGGCTTTCTGACCGCGGGTGCGATGGAAGGAGGCCTTGTCAGCCCGACGGAGGAAGGCACGCCGCAGGGTGGGCCGCTCTCGCCGCTGTTGTCGAACCTGATGCTGGATGTGCTGGACAAGGAACTGGAGAAACGCGGCCATCGCTTCGTGCGCTACGCCGACGATTGCAACATCTATGTGCGCAGTCAGAAGGCGGGCGAGCGGGTGCTGGCCGGGATCGAGCGGTTCATCGAGAAGCGCCTCAAGCTCAAGGTCAACAAAGCCAAGAGTGCGGTTGCCAAACCGAGCGTTCGCAAGTTCCTGGGCTTCAGCTACACGAGTGGACGAAAGCCGCGACGGCGCGTTGCGCCGCAGGCCATCGCCCGCTTCAAGGCGAGAATTCGGGAGCTGACGCGGCGCACGCGTGGACGAAGCCTTGCGCAGATCGTCAAGGAGCTGTCGGTCTACCTCATCGGGTGGCGGGGTTACTTCGGCTTCTGCCAAACCCCGTCGGTGTTGCGCGCGCTTGAGGAATGGATCAGGCGGCGGTTGCGCGCCATCGCCTGGAAGCAATGGAAGTGTGGACCTGCTCGCTTTGCCGAGCTGCGACGCTGCGGCGTCGGCCGGGACCTGGCGGCGCGAACCGCCGGAAGCCCGCGTGGCCCTTGGCGGCTCGCAAGCAGCCCCGCGCTCACCACTGCAATGCCAATTGCTTTCTTCGGTTCACTCGGCCTGACTTCCATCACAGAACTACGACATGCATAATCCACCGAACCGCCGTATACGGACCCGTACGTACGGTGGTGTGGGAGGGGAGGAGCCGAGAGGCTCCCCCCTATCCCGATTTGCCCACCTTACGAAATCACTTCGGCACCCAATCTTTCGGCGCCATCTCGAAATTTGCGAACTCAAACCCGGGCGCCACCGTGCAGCCGACGAGCGTCCAGTCGCCCGTGCTCTCGGCGGCCTGCCACGCATGAGCGGGCACGACCGCTTGCGGGACTTCACCGGCGGCGAGGTCGGCGCCGAGCGCGACGCTGCGCCCGCCGCTCTCATCAGCGATTCGCAACGTCAGTGCAGCGCCTGCGTAATAGTGCCAGGTCTCGACGGCATCGATGCGATGCCAGTGCGAGCGCTCGCCACGCGCCAGCAGGAAATAGATCGCAGTCGATCGTGAACGTCCATCGGCGTCCACGCGTTCATCGCGAAAGGTCTCGCGATAGTAGCCGCCTTCCGGATGCGGTTTGAGATCGAGCCGTGCGATGATGGCGGCGGCTTCCTCCGGCAGCGCCATCAGGACTTGTTCTTGCGTTCGCGCAGCTCGCCGAACACTTTGTCGGCGCTCGCGCCCTTCATGTGCAGCTTCGCTGCCACCGAGGGCTCGTCGGCACGCAGGAAGACGTTGGCTTTCTTCTCCTCGCCGAGCAGGACAGGGATCGTCGGCTTGTTCTCCGCACGCAACCGCGTCACTTCCTCCGCGCGCGCCTGCAGCGCGGGATTGTCGCCATCGACGGTCAGCGCAAACTTGACGTTGGAAGCGGTATATTCATGGCCGCAATAGAGTTTGAAATCGTCCGGCAGCGCGCGCAGCTTCAACAGCGAGTCCCACATCATCGGGTAGGTGCCCTCGAACACCCGGCCGCAGCCGATCGAGAACAGCGTGTCGGCGGCAAACACCGCCTTATCGGTATCGAACACGTAGGAGATATGATCGAGCGTATGGCCGGGCGTTTCCAGCACCCGCGCCAGCAGGCTGCCGACCTTGATCACGTCGCCATGGGCCGCGCGCAGGTCGACATTGGCGATCCTGGTGGACTTGTCATTGGGGGCAACGACCCGGCAATTATATTTCTGCTTTAGTTCAGCGACGCCGCCGACATGGTCGTGATGGTGATGGGTGATGAGAATGTCCGTCAGCGTCCAGCCCTCGCGCTCCAGCGCCTTGATGATCGGGCCGGCTTCCGGCGCGTCGATCGATGCGGTGGCTTTGGTCGCGGGATCGTGGATCAGATAGCCGAAATTGTCGTTGAGGCAGGTGAAAGTGCGAATGTCCGCGGCCATGACAGCTCCGTGAGTAAGGCTTTCAGCCCCATTACTTCTCCAGAAATATGGCGTTAACGCTGGCGCGGCAATGCCATTTTCGGCGCGCCGCAAGGAAACACGGTGTGGTAGATTGCGCTCATGACCATCGACGTCATCGATCTTCGCGATTTCTATTCGCAGCGGCTCGGCATCGTGGCGCGGCTGTTGATCAACCGCGGCATCCGGGCGCGCTGGCCCGATGCGGTAGGGCAACGCGTGCTCGGGCTCGGCTATCCGACGCCCTATCTCGGGCTGTTTCGCGAGGATTCGGAGCGCTGCATCGCCTTCATGCCGGCAGCGCAGGGCGTCTTGAAGTGGCCGACGGGGCGGCCTGCGCTGGCTTCCCTGATCGATGAATTCTCGATGCCATTGCCGGACGCTGCAGTCGACCGCATTCTGCTGGTTCATGCGCTGGAGATGTCCGACGATCCGGAGCGCTTGCTGCGCGAAGTATGGCGGGTACTGGCGCCATCCGGCCGCTTGATCGCGGTGATTCCGAACCGGCGCGGCGTGTGGACGCGCACCGACAATACGCCGTTCGGTCACGGCCGGCCCTATTCGCGGGCGCAGATCACGCAATTGCTGCGGCAGACCTGGTTCACGCCGGCGGCGTGGGGCGAAGCGCTGTTCCTGCCGCCGGTCGGCAACAGCTGGTTCCTGCGCTCGGCCATGGTCTGGGAGCGCGTCGGTGCTGCGTTGTCGCTGCCGTTCGCGGGCGTCCATATCGTGGAAGCGACCAAGCAGGTCTATCGTGCGATCCCCGCGGGCCGCGAACGCACGCGGCTGATTCCGTCACTTGAGCCGGTGCTGGTGCCGTCGTCGACGGCGACAAGGGATAAGGCGTAGACTCTCGGCTCGTCGTCCCTGCGAACGCATGCGAACGCAGGGACCCATAATCACCGTCGGTACTTGTTTTAAAACGTCGTCCACCCGCGTGCCTCAAATGAAGGCCGCGGCGTATGGGTCCCTGCGCCCCGTGCGCAATTGCGCACTAGGCAGGGACGACTACTGTCGGTGAACTACCTACTCGTTCCCCGGGTTGAAATCTTCGCTGGGGGCGGCCGGCGCGGCCATGCTGTCGGGACGCGGGCCATGCGGCCGGCGGCGACGGCGCGGGAAACGCTCGCCGCCACGGCCTTCTTCGTACCCGCCGGGCGCGCCATTCACCTGCGGCTGGGGGCCGGTGATGAAGGAGGGCAGGCGGTCGACGCCGCCGGTATCGGCTACCACCGGCTGCGGTTGGGGCTGCGGCTGATATTGCGGCTGCGGGCGGTGCTCGCGTTCGCGATGATGTTCGCGCGGCTGCTGGTCGCGCTGGTAGGGCTGGCCGTCGCCGCGCTGCTCGCGCGGGTTGTTGTCGCGGATATAGGGCTGCGGCTGCTGCGGGACGAAGCCCGGCTCCTGGCCGAAATGCGAGAAGCTCTCGCCCTCGTCGTCGCCATCTTCCGTCGGCGGCGCTTCGCTGTCGATGCGCGGCTGCGGCTGGTTCTGCCGGAACTGCTCCTGGGCGGCGGCGATCAGGCGGAAGTAATGTTCGGCGTGCTGGTAATAGTTTTCGGCCGCGACCGGGTCGCCGGAAGAGCGCGCGTCACGCGCCAATTGGACGTATTTTTCGGCGACGTGCGAGGCGGTGCCGCGGATCTTGATATCGGGGCCGTTCGATTCGAACACCCGGGTCATCGGGTTTTGACCGCGCCGGTTATTGTTGTTGTTATTGTTGTTGTTGTTCCGGTTACGCATCCGCTTGTTGTTCTGACCGTTTCTCATGTCTCGCCTTTATTCCAGCCCTGAAGTTATGCAGTTGCCGTTGTCGCCTGATCCGACCCGGCGCGCGCTTATGCGCACCGAATCACGATGCCATTCAGTTTCATGTCGTCGATTTCGCCAATCATCGCGTTCAGCAAAGACGCGTTCCCCACCCAGCGGCGTACATTCGCCTACCGGACCAAATCATTCAGCCTGCCAAAACCAACCTAATCGTCTTGCGTGACGGCTTCGCGTGACCAGTCTGTTGCGTAAGTCTTCAAGCGCAATATCAGGCTTTCGTTCGCTTTGCGGTCGAGAGCAGCACAGCTCCAGCTATTGCGCTCGATTCGACCTGCGTTTTGGAACCTTTCACCCGGCGGGCTCTCATTTCGAGAACTCTGGCCTCACCCGTACGATCTTACGGGGCCAGCGACCCTGGACCGATGTTGTGGCCGGAACGTAGTCGCTCCGGAGGAATATTCCCAAGGGGTTTTTTTGCGTTCCAAATGGACTTTATCGGGCCGTTTTGTGGCCTGCGACGGCCCTCGGAATACCCGCCAGATCGGCTTTCGGGGCAACCACAGGCATTAACCCTGCGGCCGCCATCAAAGCCTGGATCTGGGCGCTTTGACCCTCGCCGGCCTCCACAACAAGGGCCGCACCCGGGGCGAGGAGGCCGGCCGCCTGGGGAACCAGCGCGCGGTAGGCGTCCAGCCCGTCGGCGCCGCCATCGAGCGCGGCCGGCGGATCGTATTTCCTGACGTCAACGGCCAAGCCGCCGATGTCAGCCGTACGGACATAGGGCGGGTTCGAGACGATCAGGTCGAACGGGCCGGATAGTCCGCTGGCATAATCGCAGGCCACGAACGTCGCGCGCTCCGAGAGGCCAGCGCGTGCCGCGTTGGCCGAGGCCGTCTGCAGCGCGGCTTCGGCGGTGTCGGTCCCGAATCCTTGCGCCGCCGGCAACTCGGACAACAGCGCGAGCAGAATTGCGCCGGAGCCGGTGCCGAGATCGGCGATGCGCAACGCGCGATCGAGGCTCCCGCCGGCGCGCAGCAGTTCCAGCGCCAGCTCGACCACCGTCTCGGTATCGGGCCGTGGCACCAGCGTCGCGGACGAGAGCTGCAGCGGCAGACCCCAGAACTCCTTCTCGCCGAGAATGCGGGCGACCGGTTCTCCCGCCAGGCGGCGGCGGGCGAAGGCCTCGAGGCGTGCCGATTCGTTCCGTCTGAGTTGGCGCTGTGCGGCCGATATCAAGCCGGTCAGGTCGAGGCCGAGCGCATGGCCCGTCAGAATCCGCGCGTCGAGTTCGGCGGAATCGATGGCGGCGGATTTGAACTGCGCGGCAAGTACGCGCCGCGCAGCCTCGACGGTCTGGTTGACGAAGGAGCTCATGCGGCGTCCTCGCGCCCAACCATCCACGCGTCGTCCCTGCGAACGCAGGGACCCATACGCCGCGGCCCGTCAACTGAGGCGATGTGGGTTGATATCCTTGGTAGTAACGAACGCCCGGGGTTATGGGTCCCTGCGTTCGCAGGGACGACATCGAAACTGTTGATGGGTCCCCGCGTTCGCGGGGACGACAGCCGGTTGTTGCTCACGCCGCCGCGCCTTGGGCTGCAAGCTGGGCGGCCTGGTGCTCGGTCGTCAGCGCGTCGATCAATTCGCCCAATGCCTCGCCTGATATCACCAGCGGCAATTTGTAGAGCGTCAGGTTGATGCGGTGGTCGGTGACGCGGCCTTGCGGGAAATTATAGGTGCGGATGCGCTCGCTTCGGTCGCCGGAGCCGACCTTCTCCTTGCGGTCGGCGGAACGCGCCGCATCGACGCGCTGGCGCTCGGCGTCATAGATGCGCGAGCGCAGGATGTTCATCGCGGAGGCGCGGTTCTTATGCTGCGAGCGGCTGTCCTGCATCATGACGACGATGCCGGTCGGGATGTGGGTGATGCGGATCGCCGATTCGGTCTTGTTGACGTGCTGACCGCCGGCGCCCTGCGCGCGCATGGTCTCGATCCGCAAATCCTCGTTCTTGATGTCGACGTCGACATCCTCGACTTCGGGCAGCACCGCCACGGTGGCGGCGGAGGTGTGAATACGCCCCTGCGTTTCAGTATCAGGCACGCGCTGCACGCGGTGCACGCCGGATTCGAATTTCAGCTTGGCGAACGCGCCGCGGCCCTGCACTTCGGCGATGACTTCCTTGAAGCCGCCCATGGTGCCCTCGGAGGCCGAGATCACCTCGACCTTCCAGCCCTGCAGGGAGGCAAACCGCTCATACATCCGGAACAGATCGCCGGCGAACAATGAGGCCTCGTCGCCGCCGGTGCCGGCGCGGATTTCCAGCATCACGTTGCGGTCGTCCATGGCGTCCTTGGGCAGCAGCGCCACGCGAATCTTCTGCTCCAGTTCGGCCACGCGCGCCTGGAGAGTCTCGAGCTCGGCTTCGGCCATGCTGCGTATTTCCGGATCGCTGGCGGAATCCGCCAGCAGCGATTCGGCGCCGGCAATCTCGGCCCGCGCCGTGCGATAGGCCTTTACCGCATCGATCAGCGGATTGAGCTCGGCGAGCTCGCGCGTGATCTGGACGTATTTTTCGGAGTTCACCTGGCCCAGCAGTTCGGCCTCCAGCGAGGCGTGGTGGGCGAGCAGGACATCGAGTTTGGCTTCGGGTAGCATGGCGTTGTTCTCAAGGGCCGGATGCGGGCGGCTAAGTTGTCGGGACCGAGCCTCGCTACAATGACAACCCCTCGCGTTCGGCGAATTCCGTCAGCTTCTGCCGGATCGAGACGCTGCCGGCCGGCGCGTCGAGCAGCGGCATGATGACCGACTCGGCTTTTTTGGCGTCGAGATCGAGGATCATCGCCTTGACCGGGCCGTGACCGGTGGCGGACAGCGACAGGGAGCGGTAGCCGAGCGCGATCAGCGCCAGCGCGCCGAGCGGCTTTGAGGCCATCTCGCCGCACAGCGACGCCGTCTTCTTGGCCGCTTGCGCTTTTTGCACGATGTCGCGCAGCGCACGCAGGATCGGCGCGGACATGGTGTCGAACCGCTCGGAAACCTTGGCATTGCCGCGGTCGACCGCGAACAGGAACTGGAACAGGTCGTTCGAGCCGACCGAAACGAAATCGACCTTCTTCAGAAGTTCGTCGAGCTGATAGAGCAGCGCCGGCACCTCCACCATGGTGCCGACATCGATACGTTCCGGCAGCGCATGGCCGTGCTGGCGCAAGTATGTCAGCTCGCGCTCGACGATCGCCTTGGCCTGGTCGAATTCGGCGACATCGGAAATCATCGGGAACATGATCTTCAGCGCGCGCCCGCCGCCGGCCCGCAGCAGCGCGCGGATCTGGCCGCGCAGCAATCCCGGGCGGTCCAGTCCGAGCCGGATCGCGCGCCAGCCGAGCGCCGGGTTTTCCTCGATCACGGTCTCCATATAGGGCAGCGCCTTGTCGCCGCCAATATCGAGCGTCCGGAACGTCACGGGCTTGGAGCCGGCGGCGTCGAGCACCGTGCGATAGAGCGCCAACTGGTCCGAGCTGCGCGGCAGGCTCTGGCCGACCATGAACTGCAACTCAGTACGGAACAGCCCGATGCCGGCGCTGCCGGTATCGTCGATATGCGGCAGGTCGACCACAAGGCCTGCATTGATCATCAGTTCGACGGCCTGGCCGTCCTTGGTGACGCAGGGCTTGTCGCGCAGCGCGGCGTATTGCGCCTGCCGCCGCGCACGAAACCGTACCCGCTCGGCATAGGCCGATTCGATTTCGGCCGACGGGCGGACATAGATCGAACCCGAGGTGCCGTCGACGATGATGGCGTCACCGGGATCGGCGATGCCGGGGGCATTCGGCACTTCGCCGACCGCAGGGATTCCGAGCGCGCGCGCTACGATCGAGACATGTGAGTTGGCGGTGCCTTCCTCCAGCACCAGGCCCCGCAGCCGCTTGCGGTCGTAGTCGAGCAGCGCTGCGGGACCCATCGCGCGCGCGATCAGGATAGCGTTCTCGGGAAGCTGCTCGCGCGACGGCGCATGGTCCTGTCCGACCAGTTGCCGCATCAGGCGATGGCCGAGGTCTTCCAGGTCGTGCAGGCGGTCGCGCAAATAGGGATCGGTCGAGCGCAGCATGCGGGCGCGGGTATCGGACTGCACGCGTTCGACGGCGGCTTCCGCGGTGAGGCCGGTGGCGACCGCCTCATGCAGCTTGTGCGACCAGCCGTGGTCGTTGGCGAACATCCGATAGGCTTCGAGCACCTCGCGGTGCTCGCCGCCATCGGCGACGTCGCCGCGCTCCAGCATGCGGTCGAGATCGGCGCGCAGCTTGGTCAGCGCCGCGTCGAGTTTCTTGATTTCCTTCGGCAGGTCTTCGGCGATGTAGTTGGTGATGACGACGCGCGGCTCGTGCAGCACGACATGGCCAAGCGCGATGCCGTCGGAGAGGATCGCGCCCGTCTTGTGCAGGGAATGCCGCGCCGCCGGTTCCGCGCCGGGCTGCGCCAACGCCGCCAACTCGCCGGACGCGATCATTTCCGCCAGCACCATGGCGGTGGTCTGCAGCGCCTCGACTTCTTCCTCGACATAGGTGCGCTTGGCGCGGTTCTGGACGACCAGCACGCCAAGCGTGTTGCCGGCCCGCAGGATCGGCACGCCGAGGAACGAATGGTAGATTTCTTCGCCGGTTTCGGGCCGGAACGAGAACGCCGGGTGGCTTTGCGCGTCCGAAAGGTTGAGCGGGCTCGCCTCGCTGGCGACCAGGCCGACGAGGCCTTCATGCGCGTTCAGCACCGTTCGGTGCACCGCGTCGCGGTTCAAGCCTTCGGTGGCATAAAGTTCGAGCGTGTTATCGACGCGCAGCACGTAACAGGAGCAGACCTCGGCCACCATGTTGGCCGCGATCAGCACCACGATCTTGTCCAGGCGTTCCTGCGCCGAGACCTTCTCCGCCATGGTTTCGCGGAGCCGTCTCAACAAGACGCGGGGACCTCCCGACGTGCTCCGCATGTGCTGGTATCCTCCCCCGCGAGTCCAACCCGCCGGCTAGCCGGCGGCTGGCGTGAAACGCACGAAAACTACAATTTTATTCATTCGGCGCGGCCGCAGGCACCCTGATCCCGGCCGAATCGGGATCGCCAAAACCGTGGCGCAGTTTGCGGCAACCCACCTCACAGGCCGTATAGCCAATCGAGGCTTGCTTTGCCAAGCAAAACGCCTGCCAGAGCCAATAACGTGTGTGTCAGAGCCGATGCTGCGCCAGCGAAGCGCATGGTCCGCCAAAACGCAAGCGGTCTGGCGATCAGACCATGCGCCAAATTTGAGAGAAAATCGTTCTAAGTCTGGTCGAGCCCGTAGAGCGTGTGCAGCGTGCGCACCGCAAGTTCGGTGTAGGCGGCGTCGATCAGCACCGAAAACTTGATCTCGGAGGTGGTAATGGCGCGGATGTTGATATTGCGCTCGGACAAGGCCTTGAACGCCTTCGCCGCGACGCCGGCATGGCTGCGCATGCCGCTGCCGATCACGGAGACCTTCGACACGTCGGTGGCGCTGTCGAGCCGGGCGTAGCCGATCTTGCCCTTTGACGAGGTGATGGTTTCGCGGGCGCGGTTATAGTCGGAGGCCGGAACGGTGAAGGTGAGGTCGGTGGTCTTGCCGTCCTCGGAGACGTTCTGGACGATCATGTCGACGTTGATATTGGCGTCCGCCAGCGGCCCGAAGATCGCGGCGGCGACGCCGGGCTTGTCCTCGATCTGGCGCAGGGAAATCTGGGCTTCGTCCTTGGTGAAGGCGATGCCGGTGACGACGTGGCTTTCCATGATTTCCTCCTCGCTGCAGATCAGCGTGCCCGGCGGCGTGCCGTGCGGGTCGATATCCTCGGGCTTGTCGAAGCTGGAACGGACGAATACGGGGATGTTGTGCACCATGCCGAGTTCCACCGAGCGCACTTGTAGAACCTTGGCGCCCAGCGAAGCCAGTTCCAGCATGTCCTCGAAGGCAATCTTGTCGAGCCGCCGTGCCTTGGGAACCACCCGCGGGTCTGTGGTGTAGACGCCGTCCACGTCGGTATAGATGTCGCAGCGGTCGGCGCGGATCGCTGCCGCAATGGCCACCGCCGAGGTGTCCGAGCCGCCGCGTCCGAGCGTGGTGATTCGGTTGGTCTGCGGATTGATGCCCTGAAAGCCGGCCATGACGGCGACTTCCTTGCGATCCTTGAAGCGGGCGCTGATCTCGGTGCCGTCGATCTCCAGAATCCGCGCCGAGGCGTGGGCGTCGGAGGTCTTGATCGGGATCTGCCAGCCCTGCCAGGAGCGGGCCTGGATGCCCATGCCCTGCAGCACGATCGCAAGCAGGCCCGAGGTGACCTGTTCGCCGGATGCCACCACGGCGTCATATTCCCGCGCATCATGCAGCGGCGAGGCGTCGCGACACCAATCCACCAGCTCGTTGGTTTTGCCGGCCATGGCTGACACCACGACGGCGACATCGTGCCCGGCATCGACTTCACGCTTGACGTGACGCGCGACGTTGCGGATTCGGTCGATATTGGCGACGGACGTACCGCCGAATTTCATCACGAGGCGGCCCATGACGACGCGTGCATTCCCTGTGAGGATAAGTTAGATGACCGGCACGGAAATTGGAGCGCCCGGGCCGAAAGCGGCGTATACATAGCGGCGCGGTCCGGGGCAAGCAACCAGCTTCGTTTTTGGCCTAAAATGGCGCAAATTGCTGTGGTAGCGGGTTAATTCAAGGCAGGCGTATGGGCCGTTATATCGACGAAATCCTGCAGCCCGGCGAGAGGGTGCTGTATTCGACCAACGCGCACTGGATGTTTTTCCTGCCCGCGATGGCAGCGTGGGCCGTGGCGATCGCTTTCCTGGTGGCGTCGCGGATCGTTGCCGCCGACGCCTTGACCTTGGTCTGCCTGGCGCTAGCCGCCATCGCAGCCCTTGCGGCATTGTACTGGACGGCTACGGCCTGGTTTCATCGTTGGACCACCGAAACCGACGTGACCAACATGCGCATCGTCCACAAGACCGGATTCATTACGCGCAAGACGTTTGAAATGAGTCTCGACAAGGTCGAGAGCGTCGACGTCGACCAGAGTATTCCCGGTCGCATTCTCAACTACGGCAACGTCACGGTCCACGGCGTCGGCGAAGGCGAGGAAACCATCTCCACCATTGCGTCGCCGCTGGCGTTTCGCAATGCCATCACGACGCGACCCGCCGGTACGTAAATCATGGCCATGCAGCAAAATTCATCCGCGGGTTTCTCCGCCACAGGCTCCACGGTCGACCCGGCTGAAGTCGCAAAATTCTCGAAGTTGTCGGAGGAGTGGTGGGACCCCAGGGGCAAGATGGCCCCGCTGCACAAGATCAATCCGCTGCGGCTCGCCTATATCCGTGATGCCGCCTGCCGCAAGTTCGATCGCAACGCCAGGAGCCTGAGCTGCCTGTCGGGCCTGCGCATCCTCGACATTGGCTGTGGGGCAGGCCTGTTGTGCGAGCCGTTCACGCGGCTGGGCGCGCAGGTGATCGGGATCGATCCGTCCGCGACCAATATCGCCGCCGCGCGGCTGCATGCCGACAAGGGGCATTTGTCGATCGACTATCGCTGCACCACCGTCGAGGCGATGGACGTGCGCGAGCGCTTCGACGTCGTGCTGGCAATGGAAGTGATCGAGCATGTCACCGATGTCGGCGCGTTCCTTGCCCGCTGTGCGGCCATGGTCAAGCCGGGCGGCTTGATGGTGGTCTCAACCCTGAACCGCAACTGGAAGAGCTTTGCGCTTGCGATCGTCGGCGCCGAATATGTGCTGCGCTGGCTGCCGCGCGGCACCCATCAGTGGGACAAGTTCGTCACGCCCGACGAACTCGCCCAGCATCTCGCCCACAACAAGTTCACCATCACCGAGCAGGCCGGCGTGGTCTACAATCCACTTGCCGACCGATGGAGCATCTCGTCCGACATGGACGTGAACTACATGGTGGTGGCCGAGGGGGCGTAGCTCTGGCGATGCAATTTGTTCGGTGTTGAGACTTTGGCTTAATCGCAATCCTGTCATGACGCCGGTCCTGTTGACCTAACGCATCCCGCCCGGCACGGTACGCCAGCTTCCCGCCGGTATCCTTCATGCTCTCCGTCGCCTCGCTCTGGATTCCCTTCACCATCATTGCCGCGCTGGGCCAAGTCGCCCGCAATGCGATGCAGCGGTCGTTGACGGGGCCGCTCGGGACCTGGGGCGCGACCAATATCCGCTTTCTGTTCGGTTTTCCCTTTTCGATCATCTTCTTTGTGGTCGTGGTCGTCGTGACCGGCGACAGCGTGCCGTGGCCGACCGCGCCGTTCTGGCCGTGGCTCATGCTGGGCGCCCTCAGCCAGATCGTCGGCACGGGCATGATGCTGCTCGCGATGAACGACCGTTCGTTCGTGGTAACGACGGCATACCTGAAGACTGAGGCGATCCAGACCGCGATCTTCGGGTTCATCTTTCTCAGTGATCATTTGACGGTGCTGAAAGTGATCGCGATCCTGATCGCGACCGCCGGCGTGGTCATCGCCGCGCTGCGACCTGGCTCCGAGAAGGGCTTTGCGGATCTGAAGCCGACGCTGCTGGGCCTCGCCGCCGCCGCGGCGTTTGCGCTCTCCGCCGTCGGCTTTCGCGGCGCGGTCATCGTCGTGCCCGGCGTCTCGTTCGTGACGGCGGCATCCTACACGCTGGTGTTCGGCCTATTCGTGCAGACGCTGGTGCTGACGATTTATCTGTTGTTCCGCGCCCCTGATGTGTTGATGAAGATCATCGGACTATGGCGGCCCTCGATGCTCGCGGGCTTCATGGGCGCGTTCGCCTCGCAATTCTGGTTCCTGGCGTTCGCGCTGACGGCGGCTGCCAATGTGCGCACGCTGGCGCTGGTCGAGGTGCTGTTCGCGCAGGCGGTGTCGTACTATTCGTTCAAGCAGCCGCTGTCGGCGCGTGAACTGTCGGGGGGATCGTGCTGATCGTGGTGGGCGTCGCGCTGCTGGTGGCGGTGTAAAGACACTGTCGTTCCGGGGCGATGCGAAGCATCGAACCCGGAATCTCGAGATTCCGGGTCTGGTCCTTCGGACCATCCCGGAATGACGGTCTACGTCAGTTCAATTCCGGTCGTCCGGCAGCACCGGTAGCGGGGAGACCTCGACACCTTCGTCGATCAGCGCCCGGGCCTCGTCCGGCGAAGCCTCGCCGTAGATCGGGCGGTGCTCGATTTCGCCGTAATGCATCTTGCGCGCTTCGTTGGGGAAGCGTTCGCCGACATTGTCGGCATTCTTCACGATGTGATCGCGCAATTCCTTCAGCTTGGCGCGCAATTCGCGTTCCTGCGCCATCAACAGCGGCGTCGATTCGGATGATGCTGTTGCTTCCGCAGGCGCGGCCGGCGCAGGCGGGGCGGCCTCGCGGCCCTTCTTGCTCACGATCTGCGGGGCCATGATGGCGCGCTCGACCTTGACCGAGCCGCAGTTGGGGCAGCTCACCAGCCTGCGTTTCTCTTGGCTCTCATAGGCCGCGGAGCTTTGAAACCAGCTTTCGAACGCATGGCCCTTCTCGCAGCGAAGGTTGTAGCGGATCATGCCGAGCCCCGGACAATATGAAGATGCTCCGGGCCGGCCTTGGGGTCGGCGATGCCGAAGCGCCGTCCGTGCTGCAACGACGGCACGGCCGTGCGCGCGGCCTCAACCTTCGCGGGGTCGATCTCGGCAAGAAATACGCCGGGCTCGACGCCGCCCTCGGCAAGAATCTCGCCCCAGGGGGCGATGATCAGCGAATGGCCGTAGGTCTCGCGCTTGTTCTCATGCATGCCGGCCTGCGCGGCGGCGAACACGAAACAGCCGGTCTCGATGGCGCGGGCGCGGAGCAGCGTGTGCCAATGCGCCTCGCCGGTCTTTTTGGTGAATGCCGACGGCACCGTGAGGAACGACGCGCCGGCTTCCGCCAATGCGCGATAGAGCGCCGGAAAGCGCACGTCGTAGCAGATCGTGAGCCCGATGCGGCCCCACGGCAGATCCGAGATCACGGCCGTCTCGCCCGGCTGGTAGTTGGCGGACTCGCGATAGCTCTCGCCGCCGGGCAGATCGATGTCGAACATGTGGATCTTGTCGTAGCTGGCGAGCAAATTGCCGTCAGGCCCGATCAGGAAGGACCGATTGACCGCGCGCTCCGGCGAATAGCGCAGCGCCAGCGAGCCGATATGGAGATGGATCTTCAGTTCCGCGGCGAGCGCGCGATAGGCTTTCAGCGAGAGATCGTCCTGTTCCGATGCGAGATGCTCGAACAGCGCCTTGCGGTTCAGTTGCATCATGTTGCTCACCTCAGGGGTGAGCACGTAATCGGCGCCTTGCGTTGCCGCCTCGCGGATCAGCCTGGTGCCCTGCTCGAGGCTCGGCTCGGGCAGCAGCCCGGTGCGCATCTGCACCATGGCGGCGGTAAAGATCGAGCCAGCGCTCATGAGGAGGCCTCTTCTCCCGCCAGCAGGCCATCGAGCTTGCCCGCGCGGTCCAGCGCGTAAAGCTCGTCACAGCCGCCGACATGGGTTGTGCCGATGAAGATCTGGGGAAAGGTCGAGCCGTGGCCGGCGCGAACATACATCTGCTCGCGATAGACCGGGTCGGTCGCCACGTTCAATTCGGTGAACGCGGCGTTCTTGCGCGTCAGCAGCGATTTGGCGGCGGTGCAATAGCCGCAGCCCGGGCGGGTGTAGATTTCAATGGCAGTCATGGCGCGCTCTGGTTGGCAAGTATTTGAATTATATGGGAGCCCGGTGGCTGTCCACAACCCGCGCGAATACCAGTACGTCGACCTGCGCGGCCTTGGCGCGCAGCAGCGCGCGGGCACAGGCGTCGGTCGTGGCGCCTGACGTCAAGACATCGTCGATCAGGACGACGCGGCGGCCCTGGATATCAGCCATGCGATCGGCGGCGACCTTGAAGGCGCCCTGCACATTGCTGGCGCGTTGCGGCCGGGACAGCCCGATCTGCTGCTCGGTCGCCCGGATGCGCCGAAGCGCCTCGGTGGCCAGTTTCACACCGCTTTGGCGCGAAATCACCCGCGCCAGCGCGCCGGACTGGTTGTAGCGACGGCTCCAGCCGCGCCGCCAGTGCAGGGGAACCGGCACCAGCACGTCGGCCTCGTCGAGCAATTCCTGGCCCGCGCGGGCCATCCAGCGGCCCATCGCCGGCGCCAGATCGGTGCGGTCCTGATACTTCAGCGAATGCACCAGCGTGCGGGCGACGTCGTCATAGCGCACCGCGGCGCGGGCGCGCTGATACGCCGGCGGGTTGGCGATCGCCTCCATCGACAGCAATTCCGGACCGGGATCGTAGACAAAGGGAATGCCGAGCCGCGGACAGAACGGCGGCGCGATGAACGACAATTTGGCCCAGCACGCCGCGCAGACGCCCTCGCCATCGACCGGCTCGCGGCAGGACACGCATAGCGTCGGCAACGCGATGTCGAGCGCGAGCCGCGGAAGATGCGCGAATGCGTCGCGGCAGGCGCCGAGCGCGCCGCGCAGATGGCTGGAGATGGATCGTGGTGGTGATGCGTCGGCGTCCATGGGCCAAGGCTAGCGCTGGTGGCCAGCGTGCTCAAGCGCAGGATTGCCAGAGACGGGGCAGCCAGCGTACCAACCGGCATGGCTCAAAACCTGACCACCGCACCCAACCTGTTCGACCGCGCATTGCTGAGCGCACGGATCGAGCGCGCGCGGCGCAGTGGGCCGGTGACGTTCCTGCTTGACCGCGTCAGGGAGGACATGGAGGAGCGGTTGCAGGCGGTGATGCGGAATTTTGCCGATGTCGCCGATATCTGGACGCCGGGCGAATTGCTGCGAAAGCCTGCCGCGGATCGCTTCCAGTCGATCAGGCGCATCGATCCCGATCAATCGGAAATGCTGCGCTTGCCGCCGCAGTCGCTCGACCTCGCCGTCTCGGCGCTCGCGTTCCAGTTCGTCAACGATCTCCCCGGCGTGCTGGCGCAGATCCGCCGCGCGTTAAAGCCGGACGGGCTGTTGATCGCGGCGATGATCGGCGGCGATACGCTCACCGAACTCAGGCAATCCTTTGCCGCCGCAGAAGCCGAATGCGAGGGTGGGGTATCGCCGCGCGTCGCGCCGTTTGCGGATTTGCGCGATATCGGCGCGCTGCTGCAGCGTGCAGGCCTTGCACTGCCGGTGACCGACGTCGATCGCGTTGTGGTGCGCTACGACAGCGCGTTTGCACTGATGGCCGATCTCAGGCGGATGGGCGCCACCAATATCCTGATCGAGCGGCGGCGCACGCCGACCCGCCGCGGCACCCTGCTGCGAATGGCGCAGATTTACAGCGAACGTTTTGCCGACGCCGACGGCCGCATCCGTGCCACCTTCGATCTTGTCTGGCTGTCCGGCTGGGCGCCGCATGAAAGCCAGCAGAAGCCGTTGAAACCGGGCTCGGCGAAAGCAAGCCTGGAAGCGGCGGTGAAGAAAACTGCTCCCAAATAGACAACCCAAAGCGGGATGAGGTTGGGCCGTGTGTACGCAATCTGTCGGCGTGACGCGACGAAGGCTATGTCCGCTTTGCCCAGTTTGCGACCAGGCTCGCGCGGCGGCGCAATATGTCGCGAAGGGCAATAGCAGACGCAGCTACGATCCGAAGCCAAGCTCCGGTTCGATGCGACCAGTCGCGACATTGAGCAAGAACGACTGAGACCCGGGTTGAACTTTCACAGCTTCCCCGTCGAGTTTTGGCCTGCGATTGAAGTTGGCACTTGCCACCGAGCCGCCAGGGCTTGCCACAGTTCATCGGCCGTTTGGTTTCGGCAGTCGGGCGAGCGGAACAGCCTGATCTCAATCGGGATGTCTAAGTGTTCGGCGCTGGCGCGGACGAGGCGACCATGTTCCATGTCTTCCTTGGCCAGCGTTTGCGGGAGCCACGCGACACCATCCCCTGCGCGAGCCATGGTCATCAGCGTTGCGGCGAGATGAGACGTGAAGATTGCCTCCGTGTTTGCAATTGCATTTCCGCCGGTCTGATGGGCCGAAAGGATGCGGCCCAGGCCCGAGGCTTGGCTGTAACCGAGAAGACGAGCTGGGCGAGTAGGAGAAGCTGGCAACGGCCATGCAGGCTGCCCATCAGTTGCAGGCGCACACAGAGGCACTAGCAGATCGTCGCCGATCCGAATGCTTTGGAAGCGTTCGGGCTCGAAGCGGGTCGGCGCCTCCGGATGATAGTGGCACAGCAGGAAGTGGACTTCCCCGCTCAGCATGATTTGCTCACAAGCTTCCATACTCTCGGAGATCAAGCTGAGAGCGCCCAGCAGTTCAAAGCGAAGGTCCCTTATCCACGCAGGAAAAAAAGTGAAGGAAAGCGCATGCGTCGCCGCTATGGCCAAGGCGACCGTGTTTCGCTCGCCGACCGACCGGGTGTCCCGCCGCGCCCGCTCCAAGCTGCGGATCATGTCGGCGGCCATCGACTCAAAGTGGGTGCCAGCGGGCGTTAGATTGGCTCCCTGGGCGCTCCGGACGAAGAGCGGTGTTCCGATCCAGTCTTCCAGCGCGCGAATCCGCCGGCTGAAAGCCGGTTGGGTAACATTCCGCGCGTCGGCCGCCCGAGAAAAGGTTTTCAGTTCCGCAAGCGCCGAGAAGTCCTTGAGCCAGTCGAGATCCATGTCGATGCCGTTTGCGCATCAGGCGAACCGATCATGGCATTGGCCACCAAGGCCTGTCCAGCAGTACCTATCCGCACAGCTCCCCCAAATGAGGAGCCCTCTGAACTCTCGGTCAGAGCGTAGACGAAATGGGAGGTAGAAGCTTTGGGACCGTGGCTCAGCAGACTTTATGTACAAGTATTCATCGGCATCGTGCTCGGCGCGCTGGTGGGCTACTTCCTGCCCGACGTTGGTCTCAAGCTACAGCCTCTGGCCGACGGCTTCATCAAACTGATCAAGATGCTGCTGGCACCCGTCATCTTCGGCACGATCCTGGTCGGAATTGCCAAGATGGGAGACCTCAAGGAGGTTGGCCGCATCGGCGTGCGGGCGCTCCTTTACTTCGAGGTCGTCTCGACCCTCGCCTTGGTCATCGGTCTTGTCGTCGTCAACCTCATGCGACCGGGCGTGGGCATGAACATTGATGCGTCGCGGATCGACGGTGGTGCGATTGCCGGCTACGCCAAAGCGGCCGAAGCACAGCCCGGCTTCGTCGGCTTCCTGATGGATATCATCCCGTCCACGATGGTCGATGCTTTCGCCAAGGGAGCGATGCTGCAGATCATCTTGATCTCCGTCCTGCTCGGTGTCGCCTTGGTGCAAATCGGCGAGCGCGGCCGGCCCGTTGTGGTCGTCGTTGAGAGCTTCCTCGATGCACTGTTCCGTGTGGTGGCGATGGTCATGCGATTGGCCCCAGTCGGCGCGGGCGCGGGCATCGCCTTCACGATCAGCAAGTACGGTTTGAGTACTGTATGGTCGCTCGCCTACCTGATGCTGGGCGTGTACATCACCTCCATCGTTTTCGTCGTGGTCGTGCTGGGGGCCGTGACACGATGGGCCGGCGTGCCGCTCGGCAAGTTTCTTGGTTACTTCAAAGACGAGATTCTGATCACCTTCGGCACGTGCTCGACAGAGGCCGTCATGCCTCGCATGATGACAAAGCTGGAGCGGCTCGGTTGTGACAAGTCCGTGGTCGGATTGGTCTTGCCCACCGGTTACACGTTCAACGCGGATGGTACCTGCATCTATCTCACGATGGCGGCGATCTTCGTCGCGCAGGCGACCAACACGCCCCTGAACATCGGCGACCAACTCGTTGTCCTCGCCGTTCTGCTCCTAACGTCCAAGGGTTCGGCGGGCGTCGCCGGCGCCGGTTTCGTGACGCTCGCGGCGACCTTGTCGAGCATCCACACCGTACCGGTCACGGGCCTTGTCCTGCTGCTCGGCGTCGATCGCTTTATGAACGAAGCCCGCGCGGTAACGAACCTTATCGGCAACGGCATCGCAACGATTGCCATTGCGCAGTGGGAAGGCGCGTTCGATCACAGCAAGGCCAAGAAGGCTCTTGATGGCCGTGCCGCCCAGCCAATTCAGCAGACCCCGTACGTGACGCACACCGAGGGGACCGATGAGGCACCGATTCCGGTTGGCGGAAGCCCAGCATCGCTCCTATCGCGTCACTAAGGTGCAGAGAAATTCGAAACATCCAACAGACCAGGAGAATACCGTGCGCATCGTTGACGTCCGCGAAATCACCAAGCCGATCTCATCGCCCATACGGAATGCCTATATCGACTTCTCGAAGATGACTGCCAGCCTCGTCGCGGTGGTGACCGACGTAGAGCGCGACGGACGGCGCGTGGTCGGCTACGGCTTCAACTCGAACGGTCGGTACGGCCAAGGCGGTCTCATCCGTGAGCGTTTCCGCAATCGCATTCTCGAGGCGGATCCCAAGAGCGTCCTGAACGAGGCCGGCGACAACCTTGATCCGCACAAGCTATGGGCGGTGATGATGAGCAACGAGAAGCCCGGCGGCCACGGCGAGCGCTCGGTGGCCGTCGGAACGCTCGATATGGCGTTTTGGGACGCTACGGCCAAGATCGCAGGCAAGCCGCTGTTCAGGTTGCTCGCCGAGCAGAAGGGACGCGAAGCCAATCCGCGTGTTTTCGTCTACGCTGCCGGCGGGTACTACTATCCGGGCAAGGATAATACCGCGCTCAGGGCCGAAATGCGCGGTTACCTCAACCGCGGCTACAACGTCGTCAAGATGAAGATCGGCGGCTCTACGATCGACGAGGATCAACGGCGCATCGAGGCGGTGCTGACCGAGATCGGGTCGGAGGCGCAACTGGCTGTCGACGTCAATGGTCGCTTCGATCTCGAAACCGGCATCGCTTATGCCAAGATGCTCCGCCAGTACCCGTTGTTCTGGTATGAGGAAGTCGGCGATCCGCTCGACTACGCGCTCCAGGCGGCTCTCTCGGAGTTTTATCCTGGCTCGATGGCAACTGGCGAGAACCTCTTTTCGCATCAGGATGCCCGCAACCTTCTGCGTTACGGCGGAATGCGACCGGACCGTGACTGGCTGCAATTCGACTGTGCGCTGTCGTATGGTCTGGTTGAGTACCTGCGTACCCTCGACGTGCTTCATCAGTTTGGGTGGTCGCCCTCTCGCTGCATCCCGCACGGAGGTCATCAAATGTCCTTGAACATCGCCGCGGGGCTCGGGCTCGGGGGTAACGAAAGCTATCCGGATCTCTTCCAGCCCTATGGCGGCTTTCCGGATGGCGTGAAGGTGGAGAACGGGCACATCGTCATGCCAGAGCTTCCCGGCATCGGCTTTGAAGGTAAGTCCGATCTGATCAAGGTAATGCGCGAACTCGCCGAATAGGCTTTGGACGCGCACATGCAGCCTTAGAAGGCTGCATGTGCGTCTTTTTTATCGGACCTCCTGGATCTGTAGCGGACGTTCAAATTCGACGGGGCACGTCTGCTACGGGTCATTTTCGACAGATTCGCCGGCGCGTGTGGACTAGTCGATGTCAGCATTACCCCGAAAGCGCCAAAGCCGAGCCCGGGCCAGGCACGTTGCGTTTGCCCGGACGCCTGTGATTCAAACTCCCAAACGGGGAGGCTCGAATCATGCGCTATGAACTCGCCGATTATGACTGGGTTGCCATCAAGCCGATGCTGCTCAACAAGCCGCGTGGCGTTCCTCGGGTAAACGATCGTCGTGTCCTCAAGGCATCTGCTGGGTCTTGCGACCCGGAGCACCCTGGCGCGATCCACGCGGAAGCGTTTGGTCCCTACACAACTTGCTACAACGGCTTTGTTCGCTGGCGGCGGGCCGGAGTCTGGAGCCGCATCAAAGGTGCGCTTGCCGCCGCCCATGATGCAGATGATCGACACCTCCATTGTTCACGTGCATCAGCATGGGGCGTGCATCACCAGGAACCAGAGACAGTCGATGGAACGGTCACGGGGCGACTAACCAGCCCGTCCGCAAGCAGCAGGAGTGCTGCCATTCTACTTTGCATGGGGTTGTTTTCGCGATTTTGTGTCTGGGCTCTGCGTGCCGCCGAAGAGGCGCTGCGCATGACAGCGGTATGCGCCACCTCACATCAACAAATCGATCAGATGCGGGATCAGCGGAATGTCCGCGGGGGGCATCGGGTAATCGCGCAGCTTGTTGGCGCGGACCCAGGCCAGTTGCTGGCCTTCGCGCGCGATCACCAAGCCTTCCCAGCGCCGGCAGATGTAGAGCGGCATCAACAGATGAAAGCTGTCATAGGCATGGCTCGCAAAGGTCAGCGGCGCCAGGCACGGCTCGCTGACGTCGATGCCGATTTCTTCATGCAACTCGCGGATCAGGGTCTGCTCCGGCCGTTCGCCGGGCTCGACCTTGCCGCCGGGAAACTCCCACAGGCCGGCGAGCGCCTTGCCTTTCGGGCGCTGTGCGAGCAGCACGCGCTTGTCGGCGTCGACGAGGGCGCAGGCGACGACGAGGGTGAGCTTGATGTCAGCCATGCGCCACTGTCTCGCTCATGACCGATAGTCGCCGTTGATTGCGACATATTCCTTGGTGAGGTCGCAGGTCAGCACGCGGTCGCGGCCCTTGCCCAGGCCAAGCGCGACCTTGATCTGGATCTTCGGATTTTTCATCACCTCGGAAACTTCGGCCTCGTTGTAGGACGGATCGCGCGCGCCGCTCTTGGCGACGCGGATGCCGTTGAACGAGATCGAAAGCTTGTCGCGGTTGGCGGGCTCGCCGGCCTTGCCGACGGCCATCACCACGCGGCCCCAATTGGCGTCCTCGCCGGCGATCGCCGTCTTCACCAGCGGCGAATTCGCGATCGACATCGCGATTCGGCGCGCCGAGGTCTTGGTGGTCGCGCCTTCGACGATCACCTCGACCAGCTTGCGCGCGCCTTCGCCGTCGCGGGCCACCTGCTCGGCAAGATCGGCCAGCACGTCGCGGAACGCCTTGGCGAACGCCTTCAGGCGCGGGTCGCTGGCGCGGCTGATCTTCGGTGCGCCGTGGGCTGTGGCCGCGCCGGTCGCAAAGGCGAGCAGGGTGTCCGACGTCGAGGTGTCGCTGTCGATGGTGACGGCGTTGAACGTATCCTCGACGCCGCCCTTGAGCAGCGACTGCAGCACGGCGGACGACAGCGGCGCATCGGTGAACACAAAGGACAGCATGGTCGCCATATCGGGCGCGATCATGCCGGCGCCCTTGGCCATGCCGTTGATGGTGACCTTGGCCTTGCCGAGCTTCACCGTGGCGGTGGCGACCTTCGGGAAAGTATCGGTGGTCATGATCGCTCTTGCCGCGTCCATCCAGTGGTCGGGTGTGGCGGCCTCACTCAACGTCGCCAGCACGCCGTCGAATTTGGTGGCGTCGAGCGGTTCGCCGATCACGCCGGTGGAAGCGAGGAACACGTCGCCGGTGGCGCAGCCGACCGCCTTCGCCGCGATTTGCGCGGTCAGCGCCGTCGATTGCTTGCCGGTCTTGCCGGTGAAGGCGTTGGCATTGCCGGAATTCACCACCAGCGCGCGGGCAAATCCTCTCTTGGAAGATCCGCCGCGGCCGAGTTTGGCGCGGCACCATTCGACCGGAGCGGACGGACATTTCGACCTGGTGAACACGCCGGCCGCCGTAGTGCCCTTGTCCATGACGGCGAGCATCACGTCGGTTCGCCCCTTGTAGCGGATGCCCGCTGCGGCGGTTGCGAGCTTCACGCCCGCGATCGCGGGCATCTCGGGTACATCGGTCGGCGCGAGAGGGGAGACGGGTGTGGACATGGGGCACCTTCTTCGACCAGATCAACCGTAGCCGGACCTGGCCCGGCCATCCACGCCTTCAGGGCCGGTCAGCAGGTCCCCAGACATGGAACGGCCGGGCGCTTCGGCCCGGCCATGACGATGGTAGATACTATCGGTCTCGAAGAAGTGACAGCGATTTTTTACTTCTTCGCCGGGGGCGCCATCTTGGAATCAGCGGGCTTTGCCGCGTCCGGCTTGGCGGCTTCGGCCGGCTTGTCCATGCGCTCGACCTTGGCGGCTTCACGCAGCTTGGCGACGTATTCGGCCTGCGCCTTGCGCGTCACATAGGTCTCGATCTGAGCCCTGACCTGCTCGAAGTCGGGCGCTTTGCGGGCGCGCTTTTCCTCGACCTTGATGAGGTGCCAGCCGAATTGCGACTTCACGGGGTCCGAGATCTTGCCGGGCTCGAGCGTGAACGCGACGGCGGAGAATTCCGGCACCATCTGTTCCTTGGTGAAGAAGCCGAGATCGCCGCCATCGGAGGCGCCGGGGTCCTTGGACTTCTTCTTCGCCAGTTCGGCGAAGTCGCCGCCCTTCTTCAGTTCTTCCGCGATCGCCTTGGCCTCGTCCTCGGTCTCGACCAGGATATGCCGGGCGTGGACTTCCATTTCGCCTGTGATCTGCTTGGCGGCCTCCTCATAGACCTTCTTCATGGCATCGTCGGTGGTCGCAGCCTTGCCCTCGGTTGCGAGCAGGCTGTCCATCAGCAGGCGGCTGCGGCTGAACGCCAGGCGCTTCTTGAAGTCTTCGGAATTCTCGACCTTCTTGTCCTCGGCGGCCTTGGCGACGATTTTCAGGTCGATCAGGAAGGCCAGCACGTTGTCCTTCTTGGTTGCCGGGTCCATTTGCGCGAGGCTGGGGCCGAGTTCCTCTTCCGCGAGCGCGACGTCGCTCTGGCGGATCTCAACACCGTTAACCTTGGCGAGAATGGGGTTGTCCTGGGCACGAACCGGCAGGCTGGCGGCCAGAATCGCAGCCAGACAGGCCGTCGCGGCCAGGGAGGCGAGGCCGAAGCGCAGGCCGGTTTTCGTTTCCGGGAACGAGGTGGTCATGGAAAATCCTTGTCTTGAAGAGGGGGCGGCAAAGGCGGCGGGACACTCGCCCAATCATGCGGCCTTGGCAACGCGAAAAGTCTGTCAAAATGATGAATTCCTTGACAGATGACGCACGTTGACAAGGTCCGGACCCGGCCATATCTGTGCCGGATCGTACGGCGGCGACAGCGCTTATTTTACTGCGTTTTTTGCCGTTGAACCTTGGATTGCTTAATTCCCACTCACTAGGCGGATGATGCCCCGGAACGGGGTATTTGCCGCGATGCGTCACGGTGAGTTGATAGGCAACTTGGTGCACCACGTCACGGCTTGCAACGCAAGTAACGGCAAAGGCAGGAATTGGCATGATCGGCGCGCTCGCCCGCAAGTTTTTCGGCTCCGCCAACGACCGGCGGGTGAAGGGATATCAGTCCCGTGTCAACGCCATCAACGTGCTTGAGCCGGAACTCGCCGCGCTTTCCGACGAGGCGCTGAAGGCCCGCACCGGCGAATTCCGCCAGCAACTCGCCGACGGCAAGACGCTCGACGACATCCTGGTGCCGGCCTTCGCCACCGTGCGCGAGGCCGCCAAGCGCACCCTCGGCCAACGGCATTTCGACGTCCAGTTGATCGGCGGCATGGTGCTGCATGAGGGCGACATCGCCGAGATGAAGACCGGCGAAGGCAAGACGCTGGTGGCGACGCTCGCGGTCTATCTCAACGCGCTGGCCGGCAAGGGCGTCCATGTCGTCACCGTCAACGACTACCTCGCCCGCCGCGATAGCGAATGGATGGGCCAGATCTACCAGTTCCTCGGCCTGACCGTCGGCGTGATCGTGCACGGCCTCGACGATGCCGAGCGCAAGGAAGCCTATTCGCGCGACATCACCTACGGCACCAACAACGAATACGGTTTCGATTATCTGCGCGACAACATGAAATACCGGCTGGAGGACATGGTCCAGCGCGGCCATTTCTACGCCATCGTCGACGAAGTCGACTCGATCCTGATCGACGAGGCGCGCACGCCGCTGATCATCTCCGGTCCGCTCGACGACCGCTCGGAATTCTACAACACCATCGACACCTTCTTCCCCAAGCTCGACAAGACCGACTACGAGGTCGACGAGAAGCAGCGCACGGTGACGCTGACCGAAGCCGGCATGGAGAAGATCGAGACGCTGCTGCGCGACGCCGGACAGCTCAAGGGCGAATCGCTCTACGATGTCGAGAACGTCTCGGTCGTTCACCACATCAACCAGGCGCTGCGGGCGCACTCGCTGTTCACCCGCGACAAGGACTACATCGTCCGCGACGGCGAAGTCGTCATCATCGACGAATTCACCGGCCGCATGATGCAGGGCCGCCGCTATTCCGAAGGCCTGCACCAGGCGCTGGAAGCCAAGGAGCACGTCCAGGTCCAGCCGGAAAACCAGACGCTGGCCTCGATCACGTTCCAGAACTATTTCCGGATGTACGAAAAGCTCTCGGGCATGACCGGTACGGCGCTGACCGAAGCCGACGAACTGTTCGACATCTACAAGCTCGAGGTCGTGGAAATCCCGACCAACGTGCCGGTCGCGCGTCTCGACGAGGACGATGAAGTCTACCGCACCCAGAACGAGAAATACGCCGCGATTCTTGCCGAGATCGAGCGCGCCAACAAGCGGCTGCAGCCTGTGCTGGTCGGCACCGCATCGATCGAAAAGTCGGAAGTGCTGGCCGATTACTTGAAGAAGCACGGCTACAAGCAGATCGATTTCGGTTCGCAATCCGGAATGGAGAAGCTTTACGCCGCGGCGCGTGCCGGCAAGCCTGCAAAGCTGTTTGCGGTCTTGAACGCGCGCTTCCACGAACAGGAAGCCTATATCGTCGCCGAAGCCGGCGTCCCCGGCGCGATCACGATCGCGACCAACATGGCCGGCCGCGGTACCGACATCAAGCTCGGCGGCTCGCTCGATATGCGGATCCTGCAGGAGACCGCTGACATTACCGACGAGGCCGAGAAGGCCAAAAAGATCGAACAGATCAAGGCCGACATCGAACGCTTCCGCGAGATCGTGCTGAAAGCCGAGGACGTCATCGAAGTCGAGCCGGCCAAGGGCAGCAAGCCGGCCAAGACCATCACCAGGCCGGGTGGACTCTACATCATGGGCTCGGAACGGCATGAATCCCGCCGTATCGACAACCAGTTGCGCGGCCGTTCCGGCCGTCAGGGCGATCCCGGACGCTCAAAATTCTTCCTGTCGCTGGAAGACGATCTGATGCGGATCTTCGGGTCGGACCGGCTCGACACCATGCTGCAGCGGCTCGGCCTGAAAGAGGGCGAGGCCATCATCCATCCCTGGATCAACAAGGCGCTGGAAAAAGCGCAGCAGAAGGTCGAAGCCCGCAACTTCGACATCCGCAAGAACCTGCTCAAGTTCGACAACGTCCAGAACGACCAGCGCAAGGTGATCTTCGACCAGCGCGTCGAGCTGATGAAGAGCGACAGCGTGGCCGAAATGGTCGCGGACATGCGTCATGACTTCATCGACGACATCGTCGTCAAGCATGTGCCGGAACACGCCTATGCCGAGCAGTGGGATGTTGCAGGCCTCAAGGAAGAACTGAAGCGCGTGCTCGACGTCGACCTGCCGGTCGAGGAATGGGCCAAGGAAGAGGGCATTGCCGACGAGGAGTTGCTGACGCGGATCGAGCAGCGCGTCGACGAGCACATGGCGGCCAAGGTGGCGCAGTGGGGCCCCGAGGTGATGCGCTACGTCGAGAAGACCATCCTGCTGCAGACGCTGGATCACCTCTGGCGCGAGCACCTGATCATGCTCGATCACCTGCGTCAGGTGATCGGCCTGCGCGGCTACGGCCAGCGCGATCCGTTGCAGGAGTACAAGTCGGAAGCCTTCGGCCTGTATGAGGCGATGACCGCGCATCTGCGCGAGGCGGTGACCGCGCAGTTGATGCGCGTCGAGATCGTGCCGCCGGAAGAGCAGCAGCCGGTGCTCCCGGCGATGGAGGCGCACAAGTTCGATCCCAATACCGGCGAGGACGAGATGGCCTTCGCCAACGTCTCGCTGGTGCCTGAAGTCGGCGCCGCCGATCGCGATCCGAAAAACCCCGCGAGCTGGGGCAAGATCGGCCGCAACGAGGATTGCCCCTGCGGCAGCGGCAAGAAGTACAAGCACTGCCACGGCAAATACGCCTGAAAGCGGCTGCTGGTCAGGTTACGTTCGACAATCAGCACCGAGCAGAAACGCGCGGTTGATGGAAGGCTGTCCTGATTGGGTCACGATGTGTGCGTGACCGAAGTCACATCGTATCGCATTCGGCTCCTCTAGGTTGGATCATCGCAGAGCGATCCTCGCGCTGCACAACCAGGAGACGTTCATGACCAGGATCAAGAGCACGATTACGGCCGCTGTCGCGGCTCTGGCGCTGACCACCGCCTCTTTCGCCCTCCCAAGTCAGGCTTTCGCCGGTGGTCATGGCGGCCACGGCGGGCATGGCGGTCACGGCCATGGCCACGGCCATTTTGGGCATGGTCATTTCGGACACGGTCACTTCGGGTATGGCCATCGCTTCTACGCGTACAACAGTTGCTGGAAATGGACTCCCTACGGCCCGGTCAACGTCTGCTATCGCTATTGATTTGAGCCGACGAAGAGCAAACTTGCTCGGGCCTGGGCTCGGGCGAGTTTTCTCGATGCCGATGGTTCACCCACGATTCCTGCGCCGGCAGAGAACGGGAAGTTCCTACTTCACCGCCCCGAAGCGGCTGTCGAATGAGTTCGTCGACACGATCGGTGCGGAGCCGGAGACCAGATTGTCTTTGGCGGCGGGGGCCGGGGTATCCACCGACGGTTTCAGCGGCGGTCGGCTGGCGGCAGCATGCTTGGCGTCGGGCTTCGGCGCCGTAGCCTTCGGCGCTTCCGGCCGTGGCGGCTCGCTGCGCTTGGCCTCGGGCGCTTTCGGTTGCGAAGGCGGCGTGCTGGCGGTGGCGTCGGCTGCGCCGCCGAGGCCGACCTTGCGGGCGAGATTGGAGAAGAATCCGTCATTCTGCGCGGTTGGCGCCGCATTGGCGACGCGTGTCGGAGCAGGCGCCGGCGCTGTTGCGGGAGCTGCCGCGGCGACCAGCTTCGGCTGTTCCGGCGCGCCAGTCAGCAGATTCTCCGACGGCGTACGGCTCTCGGCCGGCGCCCTGGGCGGATTGACGTGGGATGGAATGGTGCCAGGGGCTCGCGCCATCAGCGACAGGGAGCCGTCGCCGGGTTCCGAAAGGCCGGTGTTGCCCTCAGGGACGCGCGCGGCAAATACCCGGTGCATGCCGCCGTCGATACCGGTGTTGGTGCGGGCAACCGGCGTTCCCTTGGCGATCAGCCGCGCGGTTTCGGCGAGGTCGGTGGCCTGCTTTTCGCGCACGGCGTCGGCGACTTCGTCGGGAATCACATAGGCCGGGCACTTGGCCGAAGCATCGAACACCGGGTCACGCGTCGCGTTCGGCGGCTTGACGGCATCGAACACGTACTTCTTTTCACAGAAATCGACCTTCGGCTCCTGCTTCGTCACCTCGAAATGATCATTGCCTTCCTTGATCATTTTCCAGAACGGCATGTTCGGGTTGTTGCGGTGCTTGGCCATGTTGGCCGGCGTCATCTTGAACGGATAGGCCTGCAACTGGAACGACTTCTGGCCGCCAAAGAAGGATTCGCGGCCCAGCGAATAGATTTCCGCGATCTGCTCGTCGGTCATCGCGTAGCAGCCGCGCGAGGAGCAGTCGCCATGCACCATCAACTGCGAGCCGGTGCGGCCGAGCGCCTTGTCGAACGCGTTGGGATAGCCGGTGTTGAAGGAAAGATAATAGGCCGACTGCGGGTTCATTTGCGCCGGCGAGATCGAATAGAAGCCTTCCGGCGCTTGGCGGTCGCCTTCGCGGACCTTGGGGCCGAGATCGCCCGACCAGCGGCAGATCGGATAGGTCTTGAGCAGCGCGAAGCGGCCGGAACGGTCCTGCTTCCAGATCTCCAGTTCGGCTTCCTGCTTGAACAGCCGGACCAGGATCGGCGATTGCAGGTCCATATCTTTCGCCGCCATGTCGGCGATCAGTTTCGGCGGGACCGGCTGGTTGGCTTTGGCGTTGTTGGCCAGTGAGATGTCATCGCCGTTGCAACTGGCCAGCAGCCCGCCCGCGCCCGCGAGGACAGCCGACGTGACGAGCGCGCGAACCAGCGAGCGGTTAATCAAAGGCTAAGCTCCACACCCACCGGGCATTTTCGCACCCCAAATCACAGCGAACATGCCCTGAAGCCATTGCATAAAATAGTATCCTTTGACCCTCCGCGCCGCAACCCGAACGCGATGCGCCAGCCGCTTCCACGGCAGGCATGGTCAACAGAGTTTAAAGAACGGGGTCGGGGCCTAATTAGGGCCGAATCAAGTGATTCGGCGAAATAAAGCACCTTTAAGGCGGCGGTAACGAATGGGATGCCGGGCCGGCCGCTCGATCCAAAGGGGACCAGGGCTAATCAGCCGAGCTTGCGGCCGATATCGAGGAATTTCTGCCGGCGATGTTGGCGGATGCCGGCCGCGTCCAGATTGCGGAGGTCGTTCAAGGCCTCCGCGATGGCATCGCCCGTGGCCGCGATCATGGCGGCCGGATCGCGATGGGCGCCGCCGGAAGGCTCTTTCAGGATCTGGTCGATCACGCCGAAGCGCAGCATGTCCTGGGCGGTGATCTTCATGCCGTTGGCGACTTCCTGCGCCTTGGTGCCGTCGCGCCACAGGATCGAGGAGGCCGCCTCCGGCGAGATCACGCTGTAGATCGCGTGTTCGAACATCAGCACCTTGTTCGCGGTGGTGATGGCGATGGCGCCGCCCGACATGCCCTCGCCGGTGATGATCGCGACATTGGGGACGCCGAGCGAGAGGCAGGTGTCGGTCGAGCGCGCGATGGCTTCCGCCACGCCACGCTCCTCGGCGCCGATGCCGGGATAGGCGCCAGCGGAATCGACCAGCGACAGCACGGGAATGCCGAAACGGTCCGCCATCTCCATCAGCCGGACGGCCTTGCGATAGCCTTCGGGGCGCGCCATGCCGAAATTGTGCTTGATGCGGCCGTCGGTGGTAGCTCCCTTTTCCTGGCCGACCACGCAGATCGCCTCGCCGCGGAAGCGGCCGAAACCGCCCATCAGCGCCTCATCTTCGGCGAACTTGCGGTCGCCGGCCATCGGCGTGAATTCCGTGATCAGCGCCCTGACGAAATCGGTGAAGTGCGGGCGCTGCGGATGGCGCGCCACCAGCGTCTTCTGCCACGGCGTCAAATTGGCATAGAGGTCAGCCAGCGCCTGCTGCGACTTGTCCTCGATGCGCGAAATCTCATCGCCGATGTCGCTGCCGGATGCCGCCAGCGCGCGCAATTCATCGACCTTGGCCTCGAGTTCGGCGACGGGTTTTTCAAAGTCGAGATAGCTGCGCATCTGATCCGGCATCGAGACAATATAGGTAACAACGTGCTTTGAGGCGAAGCGGTTTCGATTCGCTTAAGGAAAGCGCGCATCTTCAATGATTTAGCATGCATCTCGGTCCGGATGACCCGGTTTGCCGAAAGCGCGCCAAACAAGGCCGCGGGCGGGAGACGGCTGTTTCGGGGGAGACGCCGCGGAAGTCAAGGCGTCAGTCAGACTTGATCGCCGAATGCATTCCCGTACCCCGGATGGAGCGGAGCCAATCCGGGACCGCTGCTTGCTGCAAGACCCCGGATTTCGCTGCGCTCCATTCGGGCTACACTGGCTACGCGCCTTACTTCTCCGCCAGCGGGTGCAGGTCGCGCACCAGGCTTTTCAGCCGCTCCTCGACTACATGGGTGTAGATCTGCGTGGTGGAGATGTCGGTATGGCCGAGCAGCGTCTGCACGATGCGCAGGTCGGCGCCATTGTGCAGCAGGTGGCTGGCAAAGGCATGGCGCAGCACGTGCGGCGAGACCAGCCGCGGCGCGAGGCCCGATGCCGCTGCCAGTTCCTTCAGGTCGCGGGCAAAATGCTGCCGCGTCAGATGGCCGCTCTCGCCGAAGGAGGGAAACAGCCACTTTGATGCGACGGCGTTTTTCTTTTTTTCAGGTTTGAGCGCTTCCATCGCGGCGAGATAGTCGGCCATCGCCTGCCGCGACGCTTCGTTGAGCGGCACCAGCCGCTCCTTGTTGCCCTTGCCGCGGACCACGATCATGCGGGCGTCGCGCCGCGAGGCCGACAGCGGCAGCGCCACCAGTTCCGAGACGCGCAAGCCCGTGGCGTAGAGCACTTCCAGCAGGCAATACAGCCGCATCGCGCGCAGCCGTTGCTGTGGCGACGCGCTCTGGCCTAGCGTCAATTCCTTGGCCCGCGTCAGCATGCGGTCGACGTCCGCGATCGACAGCACTTTCGGCAAGCCCCGGCCGCGCTTCGGGCCGGACAGGATCGCCGCCGGATCGTCGCTGCGGATGCGCTCGTTCAGGAGGAAGCGGAACAGATGTCGCATCGCCGACAGCCGGCGCGCTACGCTGGAGGATTTGAAGCCGCGGGCATCGAGGTCGGCGAGGTAGTCGCGCAGCACGTCGGTCTCCGCGGCGGCAAAGTTTTGTCCCTTGCGGCCGAGAAATTCGGAAAAATCCGTGAGGTCGCGGCGATAGGCGTCAAGCGTGTTGTCGCCCGCCCCCTGTTCCGCCGCGAGCATGTCGAGGAACAGGTTGGTCAGTTTCGCGTCTGTGGCCGTTTTGCTGGAACGCATTGCCCCCGACATTCCGTAACGAGATGCCTCTCCCCGAATTCGTCCCTCACAAATCAGACGATAGCGGCTATTTCTTGAGGAACTTGTCTGCGGGGATGGTGACCGTCATTTCCCGTGACTTTGGCGTGACGAAGTTCGCCAGCGAAAAAATCACGCCATAGATCACCCCGGCGATGATGCCGACGGCCGTCAGAAAGCGGAACAAACTGGGCATAGGGCGCTCAGGGCGGCGAATTAACCAATGAAATCATCCAACATGTTCCCACCCCCGTGGCAAGAGTCTCTGGCAACGGCATCGATGGGGGTAGTATAGGTGTCGCAGCCGCGGGCAAATCCCGCAAAACGATCGAGTTTTTGATGTCCGAGACCGCCGCACCGGCACAACCGAGTCCCGCCCAGGAGGCCGACATCACGTCGGCGCTGGGAAGGCGCTCGATCGTGCTGGTCGGCATGATGGGCGCGGGCAAGTCCACCATCGGCCGGCGACTGGCGGCCCGGCTGCGCCTGCCGTTTCTCGACGCCGATGTCGAGATCGAGGCGGCGGCCGGGATGTCGATCCCGGACATTTTCGAAATCCATGGCGAGGCGCATTTCCGGGACGGCGAGGCGCGGGTGATCGCGCGGCTGCTCGATGGCGGCCCGGCCGTGATCGCCACCGGGGGCGGCGCCTTCATGCGCGAGGAGACCCGCAACCGCATCCGCGACAAGGCGGTCTCGATTTGGCTCAAGGCGGATGTCGACGTGATCATGAAGCGCGTCAGACGCCGCGCCGACCGGCCGCTGCTGCAGACCGAGGATCCGGTTGCCACCGTCAGCCGCCTGCTCGAAGCGCGCGAACCGGTCTATCGCACCGCCGACCTGACGATCGGCTCGCGCGACGTGCCGCACGACCGCGTCGTCGACGAATGTATCGATGCGCTGCGCGGCCGGCTGTGCGCCGGCGCGCCTTCTGCCCAGCCGACAACCGACGGGATCAGCGTTACGCCATGACTGCGCCACTGAAACATTCCGCCGACATCACCGTCGACGTAGCTCTCGGCGACCGTGCTTATGACATCGTCATCGGCCGCGGCGTGCTGGCCTCGCTCGGTGCGCGCGTCGCCGCGTTGCGTCCCGGCGTGCGCACCGCCATCGTCACCGACCGCACCGTGGCCAAGCATTGGCTGGAGCAAGCCGAGCGTTCGCTGACGGAAGCCGGCATCCCGACGTCGCGCGTCATCGTCGAGGAAGGCGAGGTGTCGAAGACCTATGCCGGGCTCGAAAAGGTTTCCGAGGCGTTGATCGCGGCCAGGATCGAGCGCAACGATCTGGTGATCGCGCTCGGCGGCGGCGTGGTCGGCGATCTCGCCGGCTTCGCGGCGGCGATCCTGCGCCGCGGCGTCGATTTCGTGCAGGTGCCGACCTCGCTGCTGGCGCAGGTGGATTCCTCGGTCGGCGGCAAGACCGGCATCAACTCGCCGCAGGGCAAGAACCTGCTCGGCGCGTTTCATCAGCCGGTGCTGGTGATCGCCGATACATCGGTGCTCGACACGCTGTCGCCGCGCCAGTTCCGTGCGGGCTATGCCGAGGTCGCCAAATATGGCGTGCTCGGCGATGAAGCCTTCTTCACCTGGCTCGAAACCAACCACGCCGACATCTTCTCCGGCGGCGCGGCGCGCGAGCATGCGATTGCGACCTCCTGCCGCGCCAAGGCCGCGATCGTCTCCCGCGACGAACGCGAGAACGGCGAGCGCGCGCTGCTCAATCTCGGCCACACGTTCGGCCATGCGCTGGAAGCCGCGACCGGCTTTTCAGATCGCCTGTTCCACGGCGAGGGCGTCTCCGTCGGCATGGTGCTGGCAGCGGAATTTTCCGCCAAGCTCGGCATGATCTCCGAAGCCGATGCCGCCCGCGTCGAGCGCCATCTTGCTTCGGTCGGCCTGCCGACCCATTTGCAGGACATCGCGGGCTTCGCCCAGGAGGGGCTTGCGGATGCCGACGCGCTGATGGCGCTGATGGCGCAGGACAAGAAGGTCAAGCGCGGCAGGCTGACCTTCATCCTGCTGCAGGCGGTCGGCCGCGCAGTGGTCGCAAACGACGTCGAGCCGGCGCCGGTGCGCGATTTCCTGCAACAGAAGTTGTCGGGATGAGGACGGGATTGTCGGGGCGCAGCTTGACGCAGGCGTCGCGCGGGGCCGGGGCCGTCACGAGGCATATATGAGTTCGACTGCGTTTAATCTGCTGCTCGCGATTCTACTGCTCGCGGCCAACGCGTTTTACGTGGCCGCCGAGTTTGCGCTGGTCAAGAGCCGCGGGTTTCGCATCAGGGCGATGGTCGAGCAGGATCGTTTCGGCGCGCGCCTGCTGCACAGCATGATGGGCAATATCGAGGCCTATCTCGCCTGCTGCCAGCTCGGTATCACCATGGCCTCGCTCGGCCTCGGTTGGGTCGGCGAACCCACCGTTTCGGCGCTGCTCGAGCCGCTGCTCGTGCCAATCGGCATGTCAGAACGCACTCTGCACTTCGTGTCGTTTCTGACCGGGTTCCTGGTGTTCTCCTCGCTGCACATCGTGATCGGCGAGCAGGTGCCGAAGACGCTGGCGATCCGGGAGCCGATGCCGGTGTCTCAATGGATCGCCTATCCGCTGCATCTGTCCTATCTGGTGTTCTGGCCGCTGAACTGGCTGCTCAACACCGCCTCCCGCGGGATCTTGCGCCTGCTCGGCGTCAAGGAATCCTCTCAGCATGAAATCCTCACCGATTCCGAGATCGAGGGGCTGGTGGAGGAATCGGCCGAGCACGGCGGGATCGAAAGCGGTGAAGCCGAATACATTCAAAATGTCTTCCGCTTTGGCGACCTGGCCGTGTCCGACGTCATGGTTCATCGCACGGCGATGGTGATGATCAATGCCGATCTGCCGCCGGACGAACTGGTGGGCGAGGTGCTGGCCACCGAATACACTCGCATCCCATTATGGCGCGACAAGCCGGAGAACATCATCGGCGTGCTGCACGCCAAGGATTTGCTGCGCGCGATCCGCGCGTCCGAAGGCGACACCTCGCACATCAATGTTTCGGCGATCATGCTGCCGCCCTGGTTCGTGCCGGAGATGCGGCCCTTGTCCGAACAATTGAAGGCGTTTCGCCGCCGCAAGACCCACTTCGCGCTCGTCGTCGACGAATATGGCGAGGTCGAAGGCATGGTGACGCTGGAAGACGTTCTGGAAGAGATCGTCGGCGATATTTCCGACGAGCATGATGTCGTCGTGGCCGGCGTCCGCGTCCAGGCTGACGGCTCCGTGGTGGTCGACGGCTCGGTGCCGATCCGTGATCTCAACCGCGCGATGAATTGGCACCTGCCGGACGAGGAGGCAACCACGGTCGCCGGGCTGGTGATTCACGAGGCGCGCTCGATCCCCGAGCGTGGCCAGAGTTTCACCTTCCACGGCTGCCGCTTCCGTGTGCTGCGCCGCGAGCGCAACCGCATCACGGCGCTCAAGATCACGCCGCTGCCGCGCGAAGCCGACGGCGAGGATCCGAAGCCGAAGCGGGCGGGGACGGCGTTCTGAGCGTTAAGCCGGGATGGCGCGATTGCCGAGATAGTCATAGGCGACCGCCGCCTTGAAGTCGTCGATCCTGCCGATGATGAGTTGCCGATAGTCTTCGGCGGACCTTGAGCGATCCCGTACCAGCGTCAAGCCGCGTGATACCGGAATCAGCAGGTCGCCTGGCGTGTCGCCGCGCAACGAGTGAATGGCCGCAGCATCTCCACCCTGCGCGCCAAGACCCGGCGCCAGGATGATCGAGCGGGGCAGCAATTGCCGCAGGCGCCGGCCTTCGTGCGGCACCGTCGCGCCTACCACGGCGCCCACGGCATTCAGCCGGGAATCATTGTTGGCATTGGCCCCCATTACGGCAATGAGATCGGCGAGGCGATCAGAAACAAGGCGATTGCCCGTCATCTTGTCCTGAAGCCAGCCCGCTCCGGGATTGGACGTTCGGCAGAGCACGAACAGGCCCTTGCCGAAGCGGTTCGCGCATTCCACGAAGGGTTCAAGCGTATCCGGCCCCATCAAGGGATTGACGGTCAGGCAGTCGGCTTCAAAGTCGCCGCTACCGCCGGCCGACGCGGGAGTCAGATAGGCGCGGGCATAGGCTGCGGCGGTCGCGCCAATATCGCCTCGTTTGGCGTCGAGAATGACACCGATGCCCGCCGCCCTTGCTTTCCTGATCCCGGCAGAGAGCGCCGTCAGGCCCGTCAGTCCACATGCTTCAAAATAGGCCGACTGAAATTTGACGAAGCCGACGCGTCCTTCGATCGATTCGATCATGAAATTGACGAACCGCTCGATCCACGTGCCGTCGTGGCCGAAAAACTCGGGAATGTCGGAAAGCGAGGGATCGATGCCGGCGACGAGGTCGCCAAACCTCGCAACGTTTCTTTCGACCAACTCAATCCATGAAGGAGATTCCATCTCTTGCCTTCCCGGGAAAAGACGCCGTCATCGCTTGATTCTGGAGATCGAATAGCATTTCCGGTCGGCAATCTGGCATGAAGTTCGAGTTTCACACCGTTGATTGCCTCCGGGGCGGCATCCCTTTGTGGCCACGCCGTCCGCGCGCCTCCCAACAGCGCTGATCATTCGATATCGATGGTGATGCCGCTGAGTTTCCACTGGCCGTCGGAGGGGATGAACCCGAGCTGGTACTTCACCTTCTTGGGGCTCGTGTCGAAACGGCCCTTGAGGCGCAGTACGCCCTTCTCGTCGATTTTGGCTTCCTCCTCGGGAATGACCGGGCTCGCGACGATCGCGTCGAACACGGCGTGCTTCTCGACCAGGTCCTTGAAAACGGTCCGCAGCTTGTCGGGCGGAAACTGATCGCGGAACGGCTTTGAAATCTTGGCGTGCAGAACCGTGAAATTATCCGAAGCCACCGCGTCGTTGAGCGTCACCAGAATGCTCTTGATCAGCACTTCCTGGACAAAGGAGCTCGGCATATCCAGCGCGTGCGCCTTGATCGAGGAGGCCGCAACCAGCAGTGCCACGGCGACGGCCCATCTGAAGCGTGCCCAATATCGCATCGGACGACCCCATCGACCTGCGATGGCATCGGGGTCAGCCCGACCCAGCGTCCGAACGGAACCTCATCCATCGCGGCGGCAATTGTCTCACAGTTGCGGAAACGGTTCTACCGTCCCTGCCGATCTACACAGGAAGCTGGCGGACACCTTGCGGCGGGGTTGCCAATTACCGGCTGGCGGTTTCTCCCGGCGCCTGCGCCTTGATGGCCAGCGCATGGACGGACCCCTTGAGTTCCACTGCAAGCGTCGCATTTACCATGCGATGGCGTTCGACCCGGCTCTTCCCTTCGAAGGCCGGAGATACGATATAAACCCTGAAATGCGTCTCGCCGCCCGGCCTGTGGCCGGCATGGCCTTCATGCAGATGAGATTCGTCCGCAACGTCGAGGCTTTCCGGCAAGAAAGCTTCACGCAACTTGTTTATGATAGCGTCTTTGGTGCTCATGATGACGGCAGATAATTCTGCATCAGCTTTCCGTCAATGGCGCCGTCGAAGAGAGGGATTCGCAATGTCAAGACTTGAAGCCGCGGGCATTGCGTAGTCAAAGTCAGCCATGCCGATTGATTCATCAAAGTTCTTCGATTCCATTCGCATCAAGCCCAACAAGCTGAGCGCGAAGCAGCAGGCGCAGGCGCGCGAGGAAGCCGCCATGTGCGAATGGGCGGGTTGCCAGAACAAGGGGCCGCACCGCGCGCCCAAGGGCCGGGAGAATTCGCGGGAGTACTGGCACTTTTGTCTCAACCATGTGCGCGAATACAACCAGTCGTACAATTTCTTCCAGGGCATGAATGCCGATGCCGTCGCGCGCTATCAGAAGGATGCGCTGACCGGCCACCGCCCGACCTGGAAGATGGGCGCCAACACCGCCGGCAAGAAGGGCAAGCAGGCTGCCGAGGATCTCGAGGGCGCCGCCGATCCGTTCAGCATGTTCTCCGAGCTCAACGGCCGTGGCCGCTGGCGGCCCGGCCCGGGCGCGCAAGCCAAGACAGAAACCCGGAAAGTCATGAACGCCGAGCGCAAGGCGCTGCAGGTGATGGGGCTTTCCGCCGAAGCGACCCTTGAGGACGTCAAGGCCAAGTACAAAGCGCTGGTCAAGCAGCACCACCCCGACGCCAATGGTGGCGACCGCTCCACCGAGGACCGCCTGATCGAGATCATCAAGGCGTATAATTATCTGAAGACGGTCGTGCGCGGCGCGTAGCTCGTCCTGTAGCTCGGATGGAGCGCAGTTACCCCGGCATCGCCCCGATATAGGCCGAACTCGGCCGGATCAGCCTGCCACCACGCTGCTGCTCGCGGGCGTGTGCGGTCCAGCCGGCGGCGCGGGCCACGGCAAAGATCGGTGTAAACGCCTGCCGCGGGATTTTCAGCGCGTCGAGCAGGATCGCCGTGAAGAACTCCACATTGGTGTCGAGCGGCCGATCCGGATTCTTTTTTCGCAACGCGCTGCGGATATAGGCCTCGACCTCACTCGCGAACGGCAGATCGGTGCCGTCACCGGCAAGCCGCTCGATCGCGCCCTTCAATACGTCGGCGCGGGGATCGCGGACGCGATAGACGCGGTGGCCGAATCCCATCAGCCGCTCGCCGCGGGCCAGCGCGCTGTCGACCCACGGCTTGATGCGCTCGGTGGAGCCGATTGCGTCCAGCATTTCCAGCACCGGTTCAGGCGCGCCGCCATGCAGCGGCCCGATCAGCGCGCAATAGCCGGCGGTGACGGCTGCGAACAAATCCGCCTGCGTTGAGGCCACCACGCGCGTCGTGAAGGTCGACGCGTTCATGCCGTGATCGCACACGGTGACGAAATAGGCGTCGAGTGCCGCGGCTTCCCGCGCGTCGGGATTGCGGCCGAGCATCATCGACAGCGTGTCGGCGGCATGGCTCGCCGTTGGATCGGGTGCGACGGGGTCGTTACCCCTCATGCGCTGAACCAGGGCGCCGGCGATGACCGGAAACGCGCCGACGATCGTGGCCTCGTGCGCCAGCCCCGCTTCCGCACGCAGCCCCGCGACTGCCGCGCGGAATCCGTCGACGATCGATAGGCCGCGCGTGATGCCGAGCAGGTCCGGCAGCCGGGCGAAGGCGCGTTCGCGACCCGTACCGAGGGCGGCGCGCACGGCGGCTTCGCCGACCGGCTGGCCGGTTCCGCCGCTCCAAAGCCGGGCGGTTACACCCTCAAAGCCGGTCTTGCGGGCGAGATCGCCGACCCTCTCGCCGGCGATGATCAGTTCGCCGCGCTCGCCATCGACATGGCTGAGCACGGTTTCGGCGGCGGGAATCCCGTCCAGGCCGATCGGGGTCTTCGAAAGCTGCATATTCATGAAGGCTCTCCTTTGTCCTTGTCGCCAGCAAAGGTCGGGTCCCTCGACAGATTGATCAATCTTGATTATGTAAATCAATATGAAAAAATCCTCCGGCCTTTACCTTTCGGCCCGCGAGGCCTCCGCCGAACTCGCGATCTCGCAGGCAACGCTCTACGCCTATGTCAGCCGCGGGCTGATCCGCTCGGAGCCGTCGCAGGATTCGCGCAGCCACCGCTACCGGGCCGAGGACGTCCGCACGCTGAAGGAACGGCGGACGCCGTCGCCGGAGCCACGGGGCCTGCGCAGCTTCGACGCCGATCTGCCTGTCATGGATTCGGCGGTCGCGACCATCACCGAGGACGGGCCGATCTACCGCGGCGTCAACTGTGTCGACCTCGCCGAGCGCGACACGCTCGAACATGCCGCGACGCTGCTATGGGACGTCACCGGCGTCGATCCCTTCGAACAGGATAATTGCCCGGTTGTGTCGAACGAAATGCGCGCCGTGGCTGAGGCTACACGCGGGGCCAATGCGATCGATCGGACGATCGCTGTGCTGGCGCTGGCGGCGAGCGCCGATCCGCGCGCGTTCACCCGCGCGCCCGAAGGCCGCGCCATGCTCGGCGGACGCATCATGCGGCTGGTGGTCGCGACCATGCTGAACGCAAAGTCGTCGGCAAAGCCGCTGCATCTGCAGATCGCACGCGTCTGGGCGCCGGAGCACAAGCACGCCGCCGATCTGATCCGCCGCGCGCTGGTGCTGTTGGCGGATCATGAATTGAACGCCTCGACCTTCACCGTGCGCTGCGCGGCTTCGACCGGCTTGAATCTCTACGACGCTGTTATCGCCGGCCTCGTCGCGCTGAAGGGCCCCAAGCACGGCGGCGCCGGCGTGCTGGCGGCGCAGCTTCTGAAGACGCTCGCCAATGGCGAGGTCGCCCCCGTCATCCGCGAGCGCGTCGCGCTCGGCGAACGCTTCGCGGGCTTCGGCCACGGCGTCTACAAGCATGGCGATCCCCGCGCGCGGGCGCTATTGGAAGCGCTGGCGCGCTCTGGCGCTGACCGCAAGCTTACCCACGAAATTCCGGAGCGCATCGCGGAGGCGACCGGCGAGTTCGTCAATATCGATTATGCCCTCGCGGTGCTCGTGCACACGCTCGGCCTGCCGCCCGGCCATGAACTGGTGGTGTTTTCCATGGCGCGAACCGTCGGATGGATCGCGCATGCCTGCGAGCAATTGCGGCACGGCCGGCTGATCCGGCCCCGCGCCCGCTATGTCGGCCCTGCGCCGGGACGGAGCCCGGTCCGGGCCTGACGGCGGCGCAGCTTCCAGACGCCGAGCGCGATGATCGCCGATGCGAACACGGCCACTATCCATAGGTGTTTGCCGGTGTGCTGGTGGTGCGGCAGGCCGGCATATTCATGCAATGCCGAGATCGCGAGCACGCCCGGCAGCACATGCGCCAAAGCCCAGGCGAGTACGGCGGGAATATTGACGCCGAAGAAAACCATCGGCGGCATCCCGAGCGCACCCGCCGTCACCGGCACAAAGGCGCGGATCGGCGGCACGAAGCGGGCGAACAGCACAGCCAGCGTTCCCCAGCGGTGGAAGAACGCCTCGCTCTGCGCCATCACGGCCGGATATCTCGACATCGGCCAGGCGCCCAGAATTTCGCGTTGCGAGCGATGGCCGGTCCAGAACGCCGAGCCATCGCCGAGCACGGCGCCGCCGATCGCCGCCGCCAGCACGCCCCACAGTTTCAGTTCGCCGCCGGGCACCAGCGCGCTCAGGGCCAGGATGATGGTCGAGCCCGGCACCAGCGCCCCCACCACCGGGATCGCCTCCAGCAGGGCCGCGAGAAATAGCGTCACGTAGGCCAGCCATGGATGGGCCGAAACCAACGCAATGACGGGATCGAGGAATGAAGTCACAATCGTACTGTCCGGTAGGTGGGCCGCCTGAACTCAGCTACCAAGCCCGGACGGGAGCTGGAAGTGCCGCGGATCTCCGGTTTTGAGCCCGGCAGCGTGATCAAGCCGGCAAAAGTGCGGCGTGATTCGCAGGGCAGCCCTCCAAAAACCTGATACACGACCTATCTCAATGATAAGGCAATGGAACTTTGATTGCGCCGCGGGCTTCTGCCGGCCCTTGCTCTCTGCTAGGTTTGTATTAGCCCCCATCCGCAGCCATTCAACAGATCTGGTTTCGGGAACGCCCGGGACCTCGGAGGATTGATGACGACCGCCGCCATGAGCAAAGTTACGGAGCCCGCCGGCTTGCCCGACATGAAGGTGTCGGTCCGGCAGGTTTTCGGTATCGATAGCGATCTCGAAGTGCCGGCCTATGCCGAAGTCGACCCGCACGTGCCGGAAGTCGATTCGGATTATCGCTTCGACCGCGCCACCACGCTCGCGATCCTCGCCGGTTTCGCCAAGAACCGCCGCGTCATGGTCACCGGCTATCACGGCACCGGTAAATCGACCCACATCGAGCAGGTCGCCGCACGGCTGAACTGGCCCTGCGTGCGCGTCAACCTCGACAGCCACATCAGCCGTATCGACCTCGTCGGCAAGGACTCGATCGTCGTCAAGGACGGCAAGCAGGTCACCGAATTCCGCGACGGTATTCTGCCTTGGGCGCTGCAGCACAATATCGCGCTGGTGTTCGACGAATATGACGCCGGCCGCCCCGACGTGATGTTCGTGATTCAGCGCGTGCTGGAAGTTTCCGGCCGCCTGACGCTGCTGGACCAGAACAAGGTGATCAAGCCGCATCCGGCGTTCCGCCTGTTCTCGACCGCCAACACGGTCGGCCTCGGCGATACCTCGGGCCTCTATCATGGCACCCAGCAGATCAACCAGGGCCAGATGGACCGCTGGTCGATCGTCACCACGCTGAACTATCTGGCGCATGACGAGGAAGTCGAGATCGTGCTTTCCAAGGCGCACCACTACCGCACCCAGGAAGGTCGCGACATCGTCAACAAGATGGTGCGTCTCGCCGACCTCACGCGCAACGCCTTCGCCAACGGCGATCTGTCGACGGTGATGAGCCCGCGCACGGTGATCACCTGGGCCGAGAATTCCGAGATCTTCGGCGATATCGGCTTTGCGTTCCGCGTCACCTTTCTCAACAAGTGCGACGAACTGGAACGGCCGCTGGTGGCCGAATTCTATCAGCGCTGCTTCAACGCGGAGCTGCCGGAATCGGCGGTCAACGTGGCGCTCAGCTAGTTGTCGTCCCTGCGAACGCAGGGACCCATGCGCCGTGACGTCTCAGTAGTGCGACGGAGCCAGAGTTTGAACACAATGATCGCCGGTGGTTATCTGTCCCTGCTTTCGCAGGGACGACGGCGGTGAGGTGGTAATGACGACGTCGAACTCCAAATTCCGTACCGGATCCAAGGAAGCTCCGACCGAGCCGTTCAAGCGCGCGGTGACCTCGTGCCTGCGTGCCATCGCAAGGGCGCCGGAACTGGAAGTAACGTTTGCCGCCGAGCGCCCGGGTTTGGCGCCGGGCAAGGCGCGGTTGCCGGAGCCCGCCCGCAAGATGACCAAGCGGGATGCGGCGATCGTGCGCGGTCACTCCGACTCGATCGCGCTCAAGCTCGCCTGTCACGATCCCAAGGTGCACCGCAAGCTGATGCCGGGAAATCCGCAAGCCCGCGGCGTGTTCGAGGCGGTGGAGCAGGCGCGCGTCGAGGCGATCGGGTCGCGGCGGATGTCAGGCGTTGCGAAAAACCTCACCGCGATGCTCGACGATCATTTCCACCGCGGCAAATACGACGAAATCACTGACCGCGCCGATGCGCCGCTGTCGGACGCGCTGGCGATGCTGGTGCGCGAACGGCTGACGGGGCTCGCGCCGCCCACCGCTGCCAAGAAGATGGTCGATCTCTGGCGGCCGGTTCTGGAAGACAAGATCGGCGCCCGGCTCGACAAGCTCAGCCGCGTCACCGAAGACCAGGCGAAGTTCGGCGATCTCGTGCACGACCTGCTGTCGGCGCTCGATCTCGGCGACGACCGCGATGCCGACGCCGATGATGACGAGAACGACGACGAGAATCAGGACGGCGAGAGCGACCAGTCCGGCGCCGAGGGCTCGCCCGATTCCGACGCGGCGCAGGAAATGAGCGCTGACCAGGCGCAGGCGTCCACCGACGAAATGTCTGAGAGCGCGATGGAGAGCGCGCAGGCCTCCACGTCAGATACATTCGACGACGGCGAGCTCGGCGACGACGAGACGCCGGGCGAGGCGACGCGGCCGAATACCCGCCACGCCAACGAGCCGCGCGGGCCGGAATATCACGCCTTCGCGCCGAAGTTCGACGAGGTGATCGCCGCCGAGGATCTCTGCGACCATGACGAGCTGGAGCGCTTGCGCAGCTACCTCGACAAGCAGCTCGCGCATTTGCAGGGCATCGTGGCGCGGCTCGCCAACCGGCTGCAGCGCCGCCTGATGGCGCAGCAGAACCGCGCCTGGGAGTTCGACCTCGAGGAAGGCATCCTCGATCCGGCGCGGCTGTCGCGCGTGGTCACCGATCCCTATCATCCGCTGTCCTTCATGCACGAGAAGGAAGCGACGTTCCGCGACACCGTGGTGACGCTGCTCCTGGACAATTCCGGTTCGATGCGCGGCCGCCCGATCACGGTGGCGGCAACCTGTGCCGATATTCTCGCGCGCACGCTGGAGCGTTGCGGCGTCAAGGTCGAGATTCTGGGCTTCACCACCCGCGCCTGGAAGGGCGGGCAGTCCCGCGAGGCGTGGCTCGCCGCCGGCAAGCCGGCCAATCCCGGACGGCTGAACGATCTGCGCCACATCATCTACAAGTCTGCCGATGCGCCCTGGCGGCGCTCGCGCAAGAATCTCGGCCTGATGATGCGCGAGGGCCTGTTGAAGGAGAACATCGACGGCGAAGCGCTGGATTGGGCGCACAAGCGGCTCTTGGGCCGGGCCGAACAGCGCAAGATCCTGATGATGATTTCGGACGGTGCGCCGGTCGACGATTCCACGTTGTCGGTCAATCCCGGCAACTATCTTGAGCGGCACCTGCGCTACATCATCGAGGAGATCGAGACTCGTTCGCCGGTCGAACTGATCGCGATCGGCATCGGTCACGATGTCACGCGCTATTACCGCCGCGCCGTCACCATCGTCGATGCCGAGGAGCTCGGCGGCGCCATCACCGAAAAACTCGCCGAATTGTTCAGCGAGACCCAAGGCGCCGCGCCCGCCACCACGGGCCACCACCGGCCGCGCCGCCTGCATTCGTGAGAGCATGCGTCCGCTCATAGGCCGTCGCCGCCTTCTGAAATATGTGGCGGCGGGGCTTTCGGTGGCGGCCGCGTCTGGGGCGGCGCTGGCGCAAACGGCCGTTCAGCGGCCCCCGAAGAAGACCGTTCCCGACGAATTCTCCGTCACCACGCCGGTCTCGATCGAGGTCAATGCCCGGCCGCTGCCCTCGTTCGACACCCGCGACCGCTCGCGCCTGCGGTTTGGCGAGCTCGAATATCGCAGCGGGCTCATTCTGACCTCGCGGTTTCGCGGCTTCGGCGGATTGTCCGGCCTGCGGCTCGACACCAAGGGCGAACGCTTCGTCGCGATCAGCGACAAGGGAGGCTGGTTCACGGGGCGCATTGTCTACAAGGGCCGCGAGATGACCGGGCTCGACGACGTCGAGGCCTCGCCGATGCTCGGTCCCGACGGCAAGCCGATCACCTCGCGCGGCTGGTTCGATACCGAGGCGCTCGCGCTCGACGGCTCGCTGGTCTATGTCGGCCTCGAGCGCGTCAATCAGATACTGCGCTTCGACTTCGCCAAGGGATTTACGCGCGCGCATGGCGAATTGATTCAGTTGCCGCTGGGCGTGCGCAAGCTGCCCTACAACAAGGGAATCGAGGCGCTTGTGGTGGCGCCGAAGGGCTTGCCGCTGGCGGGAACGCTGATCGCGATCTCCGAACGCGGGCTCGACGCGCAGGGCAACATCACGGGCTTCCTGATCGGCAAGACGCTGGGGCTGTTCAGCATTCGCCGCACCGACAATTTCGATGTCAGCGATGCGGTGCTGCTGCCGTCCGGCGGGCTGTTGCTGCTGGAGCGCAAATTCTCATGGCTCGGCGGGGTCGGCATCCGCATCCGCCGCTTTGCGCTCGCCTCCATCGTCCCCGGCGCTGTCATCGACGGGCCTTCGATCTTCGAGGCCGATCTCGGCCACGAGATCGACAACATGGAGGGCATCGACGCCCACGTCACGCCGGAGGGCGACACCGTGCTGACGCTGGTTTCCGACGATAATTTTTCGATGATCCAGCGCAATCTGCTGCTGCAATTCACGCTGGTGGAGTGACGGTCTCGGGCGGCATGGCCAACGATGAATCGCCCGGCAGGGTTGCAGCCGGCGCGGGTTGAGCGGCGCCGAGCGGCTCGCTAGACATTGAGGGGTCGCTTTCCCTCCGGTCCGGATCCCTTAGCCCATGAGCGCTTTGTTTACCCCGATCAAGCTGCGCGGCCTTGACCTTGCCAACCGCATCATGGTGGCGCCGATGTGCCAGTACTCGTCCGTCAACGGCGAGGCCAATGACTGGCACTTCACCCACATCAACTCGCTGGCGCTGTCGGGGGCTGCGATCTTCTGCATCGAGGCCACCGCGGTGGAGGCGACCGGCCGCATCACGCCGGGCTGCCTCGGCCTCTATAACGACGCCACCGAGGCCGCGCTGAAGCCCATTCTCGCCTCGGTGCGCAAGCGCTCGAAGGCCAAGGTGATGATCCAGCTCGCGCATGCCGGCCGCAAGGCCTCGAGCCACACGCCGTGGGACGGTGGGCAACTGATCCCGGCGTCTGAGGGCGGCTGGCGGGCGGAGGGGCCCTCGGCGATCCCGCACAAGGAGAGCGAGCCGCCGCCTGTGGCGTTCGACGCGGCGGGACTGAAGCGCGTTCGCGAGGCCTTCGTCGCGGCGGCCAGGCGCGCCGAGCGGCTCGGCATCGACGCCATCGAGCTGCACTCCGCGCACGGCTATCTGCTGCATCAATTCCTGTCGCCGATCGCCAACCGGCGCACCGATCAATATGGCGGCTCGTTGCCAAATCGCATGCGCTTTCCGCTCGAAGTGTTCGACGCGGTGCGCGATGCGTTCCCGGCCGAGAAGCCGGTCGGCATTCGCGTCTCCTGCACCGACTGGGTCGAGGGCGGCTGGGATATTGAGCAGACGCTTCAATTTGCGCAGGCCTTGAAGGGCCGCGGCGTCGACTGGATCGACGCGTCCTCGGGCGGCGTGTCGCCCTTGCAAAAAATTCCGCTCGGCCCCGGCTACCAGGTGCCGTTCGCGCAGGCGATCCGCGAGGCGACCGGCCTTCCCACCATCGCCGTCGGCCTGATCACGGAAGCCAGGCAGGCCGAGGAGATCATCGCCTCCGGCAAGGCCGACATGGTCGCGCTGGCGCGCGCCATGCTCTACGACCCGCGCTGGGGCTGGCATGCGGCGGCCGAACTCGGCGGCGAAGTGTTCGCCCCGCCGCAATACTGGCGCTCGCAGCCCTCGACCCAGAAGGCGCTGTTCGGTGCCACCACGTTCGGGACGCGGTAGCTTGTCATTCCGGGATGGTGCGCCAGCACCAGACCCGGAATCTCGAGCTTCCGGGTTCGATGCTTCGCATCGCCCCGGAATGACTCGTCCCTCAATGCGGCTTCGGCGGTGCATCGGCGGCGCGGACTTGCCAGAATTTCAGGAGGCGGCGGGCGTTTTCGACCGTCAGTCTGGCGTATTGCTCTTTGGCTTTCGACAATTCATGGCGGCCGATGCTGCCGGAGGCGAAGCGGCTGTCGAGCACGGCGGCGACGGTTTCCCAGTTCAAGCCGGCGACGCGGCAGGGGATCAGCACGCCGTCGTCGCGCAGGCTCTGCATGACGGGGCGGATCACCTCGAGGCTCGAGCCTGACAACTCGGCCAGCGCTGCAACCGTCTCGGCGTATTTCCGCGCTTTCGCGAACGCCAACAGCGCCGGCTCGTTGAGCTTGCCGTGCTTGGCGAGCGCTGCGACGAAGCGACGGGCCGCAGTGAAATCGCGCGTGCGCGACATTTCGCGGTTGGCGCCGGCAGAAGCAGCCGCGATCGCGTTCCGGATTTCCTCGAACAGATGCGGCGGCGCGCGCGACAACAGCCGGGTGCGCACGGCTTCGGTGGCGCTCTTCAATAGCTCGTTGCGCTGCTCGGCCGGCAGGTCGACGCGAATGCCGGTCTCGACCGCCAGATGAGGATCGCTTTCCGCCTGCTTCAGCACGATGGCATAGCCCGAGGCCGACATCCGCGCGCCGGGATTGGTGACCAGCCGCAGGCTGACGGAAGGGTAATGCCGCTTCAACAGCGCGTCGGTGACGACCTCGGTCAGCCACCAGCGCCCGGAGATCGCCAGCAGATGCTGCTCGCCCTTGCTCTCGGCCAACTCGACCAGATCCTCGGCCGACAGCCGCGCCGATTCGGTCAACACGGGCCGCGCGATCGAAATCTCGTCATTGTGCGCGAGGCGGCGGACCACGGCGGCCGGCGCCTGCTTGATCGAGGCGAACTGCGTGCTCATTTCGGCGAGCGCAATGCGCGCGGAAACATCGGCCAGCGCGCGCAGCTCGATGGTCCGGATCAGCCGTTCCAGCACGTCGCCGAACAGCTCGATCTGCTCGCCGGAATAGCCGTCGGCGGACTCGAGAAACAGGTCGGTGACCTGTCTCAGCGTATCCAGATGTTTTTCCGTCGAGCCGGCCTTGATGGCCGCCTCGACCTCCTCAGTGATTGATCGTTCCAGCATCGCTCGTCCTGAGCGGTTGAAGCCAGTTCTGGCAGCAGAGCGTCGAGAATAGGGTTGAGAGTTGAACGATCCGTAAACCATTTGGGTCGCGCGTGGGCTGGAATGGGGCGGCAAGATTGCGGGGGGTGGTCGGCCAGTGGCCGAGTGGTCTGCCGCGGCCCATCTACGTCATTGCGAGCGAAGCGAAGCAATCCATGCTGCGGCACACAGAAAGAATGGATTGCTTCGTCACTTCGTTCCTCGCAATGACGCGGATACAGTTTCGCATTCTCGCGGCGCGAATTGCGCCCGAGCTTTGCTCAAATTCTTCACCCCCAAAACGAGAGGGCGCAGGGAATGCCGGGTGCTTGCTGCACCCGCGGTCTCGTGTGCAATGTAGGTAGAAGTGCGCACACGAGCATACAGGTACAGCCGGGGCACGCCGGCATTCCCTGCGCAGTGGTTTTACGGCTTATACCGCGCTCTCCCTGGAGACGAATTCCTTTTGCCTCCATCGCCGGCGGATTGAAGGCTTGGCGAAACCCGGTTGGATTTCTCAAAACCTCCGCCGGCTTGACACCAGCAACGGGTGCCAGGACCACACGGCTTTGCCGTCCGCGCACATCGCGTTCGTCGGCGCGCGGCCCTCGCTCACAGGCCAAAAGCCCGCCCTGCGAAAACCTCCTTGCGCGCCCGCGCTGCCGCGGCCACCGCTCCCCGCACCCAACGTCCGTGACGATCGCGATACGCCCCTCTTGTGGGCGCGGGATGGCGGGAGTTGTAGGGGTGATTTGGGGGAAACGCGAAGCGGAATATTTTTCGCGCGAGGGCTGGACTCGACTTCGCGCGAGACGAAAAGTGATTTGCCCGTCGGGCAGTCACAGACGACGTCACACAGTGATGTGCACGTATGCGACGGCGTTCTTCCCTTCTCCCCTTGTGGGAGAAGGTGCCTTCACGAAGTGAAGGCGGATGAGGGGTTCTCTCTGCGGAGACAGACCCCTCATCCGTCTCGCCGCCGCTTTCGCGGCGTCGATCCACCTTCTCCCACAAGGGGAGAAGGGAAGGATGCTCCGCTCTCTCGCCGTCATTGCGAGCGTAGCGAAGCAATCCACAGCGCGGCATAACGGATCGATGGATTGCTTCGTCGCTTCGCTCCTCGCAATGACGGTGGATGGAGCGACCTGCGCGTCCACAATCTCACGAATCCTCCTCCGTCTCCGCGCTCGCATGCGCAGGCCGCACCGGCATCGGAAATTTCTCGAACTGTTTTGGCAAATTCACCGGCCGGTAGCTCGGCATCGCGTCCATGCGCTGCAGCGCAGATTCGTGGATCACAGCGCCGTCGGGAATCAAGCGTGGTTCGGCGTCGGGGATGTAATAGCCGAAATGGACTTTGCGCGCCGGCCACTCCTTGTAGCTCGCGCTCTTCGGAACGTATTCGAGGATCCACCACGCGCCCGACAGCGAGGTGTGCAGCTCGCCGCGCACATCGGGCGCGACATAGGAGTATGGGCTGCCCTTGCGCTGAATGCCCCAGGCGAGTTGGTTGACATTGGCCTGGTTGACCATGAGTCCGCACTTTGTCGCCTCGTCGATCATCCAGAGCAGCGGATATTTGGAAAGCCCGCTTTGCTTTTCCGGATAGCCGCCGCCGATGTCGGCATGCACGCCGGCGAACCACACCTGCAGGATATCCTGCGGCTCGGCATGCGCATCGTTGAAGCGGTTGTGCTTGAAGGTCTGCGGGTCGTCCCACTTTTTCAAGCGGAACATGCAGCGGCGCTCGTCGATCGAGATCGCCTGCCGGAACGTCTGCACGCTCGGGTTCAGAAGCGTGAACGCCAGCTCCTCCAGGCTCGGCCAATAGAACCGATCGGCCCGCGGCACGATCACGCTCGCGACCGTATCCCAGACGCCGACGAAGCGGATGGTGGGCCAGCGCGCCGAGGTGATGCGCGCGAACTGCGCGGCGTTGTCGAACGCGGTCTGCGGCAGCGGCCCTTGCGCGTCGCCGGTCTCGGTGAGCAGTTTTGCTTCGGCGCGCAGCTTCGGCGCCTCGTCGGAGGAGAACTGCTTGTAGGCGATCAGGCCGCTTCCTGCGAGATTGACCTGCTCCGGCGCGATCAGCCCCACCTTGTGGATCAGCCCCGCCAGCACCCGCACGGTATAGGCGCCGCGGGAAAAGCCGAACAAATAGATCGCATCGCCTTCCCTGTAGTTGCGGACCAGAAAATCGTAGGCCGCGAGCACGTTGTCATCGAGCCCATAGCCGGTGGCTAAGCCCAGGATGGCGTTGAAATCCTGGCGTAGCTTGTGCCACGGATCCGGCCGCTCCAGCGTGCCGACCCCCGGATCGTAATAGACGAGCTGCCGCGGCTGTGTCTTCTCCGTCTTGCGCAGGCAGCGATAGAGCTTCAGCACATTGGAGATGTTCTCGGAAATCTCGTTACCGGTGCCGTCGCAGCAGATGATGATGTTGCGCATGGTGAGGCTCCGCGGTGCTACCTCAGCGAGTATAGCGCAATTTGGGGATTTTGGATGACGCCGTGAGTGCCGGACGTGCCTCGTCCAGGGCATTCCCGGAGGCCCTTGTCAGGCCGCCTCGGTGACCGCGCGAATCTTCAGGTGTACGCCGGTTTCTTCCTGCAGCGCGCCGATAACGCCGAGCAGGTTTTCGGCCGTGGGATTGCCGTCCGGTCCGAACATCCGCATCAGGCTTTTCGGCGAACGCCCCAGCACCTCGCCCAGCCGGTCGAACCCGACCGTGGCATTGATATAGGCCCGCAGCGCCGCGCGGCCCTGATCGGTCTCGCCCTGCAGCAGGGACTGCACCGCCTCCTGAAACAACGCCCTGCGGAACGCAGGCTCGCGCTCCGCCCGTGCCCGCACTGTGTCGCGAAAATTCCGGGTCAGTGGCATGGCATCATCCTTCGCTGCGCTTTCGATATTTCTCATGGGGGCACGACAGATGCCGGCTCTCGCGATGGCGATACGCAACCTAGCTCCTGCCACTACGAACGAACCTATATAGCAAGAATAATTTCGTCAGCCTCGAACCACCCGCTCTCAATCATCTGCATTCGGACTGAAGCGGGCGCGGAAGAATATGCAACTAAGGCGAGACTCCTCTTCGCCCTGCTACAAGTTACATAAAAAAGGCGCCGGGTCCTGCTGATGGCACTGTCACGACCCTCTGCCTCATTTGTGAGGTCGGTGGTTGTTAGCTGCTTTGCTCCGAAAAATTTCTCATAACCGAACATGAAGCCGCGTGCTTCCGCGTCATCCATCACGACCATGACGCGATCAAACTCTAGCCCCTTCACACCTTGATGGGTTCCGAATTCGGCCATGTCAGAAACATACCGCGCATATGGCGCGATCTCAGAGAACGGCGCTTCGAGGAAGCTTTCGATGGCAGCATTCTCTGGAGCCAGTGGATCCGTACTTTCTGCCTCCGCATTCGCCGCGTCTCCCTCAAGAGGGTGCTTGCCCGGAACGAATGCTTTCAGGCTCTCGGGGATCAAAAAGAGATTGTTCTTGGCTACGTAGCGGAGAACTGCACCGCACCTAGGTTCTCCCTTGTCCCACAGCATTGCAAGGCCTTCGGCTGCATCTCGAGCCGTTCGTAGCTGTTCGCTCTGATTGGATGCGTCCTTGATCGTCTGCGCACTGAGCAGAGGCGAAAAATCGCGCATCACCTTTGCGGCTGAAAACTTGTCGCGCTTCTGCTGAGCAATTACGAGGGGAAGAATGTTTGCTGTGAATAATCGGATCGCTGGTAACGTTCCATCAAGAAGCCCCGTCCTGAAATCGTCAATATTGCTGAGCGCTTCAAACACGGTTGCAAATCCCATCCGCTTTGCTGCCATGTGGTGCTCAAGCGTCAGGATTTTGCATTTCTCCCGTTCATTCCAATCGGCGTCTCCGGTCACTGTCGCCATGTGGGATCGTACCGAGCTTTCTAGGGCCGCCTTATCGGCAGCGTCCGCAGGAAACACAAACAATCTGAGGATGCCTTCGATACTGTCCGAACGAGCTTCCTGTGTGTGACTGTCGACCTGGCCGCGAACTTGGTTGATAAGGCGGACTATCCGTTTCGGACAGCGATGATTGAGGCGCTTCGCCGGTCTCGCCCAATCTACGGGAAGCTCTTCTTCAATTCTCTCCTTACCGTCGTTGTAGATCCTCTGCATGGTGTCGCCGATGAAGCCAAGGCTGAACTTCCCAGCATGCGAAGCTTGTGCGATGAGAAGTGCATCGACTATCCGCTTGTTCGTATCTTGGCTTTCGTCGACCAGGAGAAATGGAAACTGATTTACGAGGATGCTTTGCATGAGCGGCTTCTCAGTCAGGAAGCTTGCAAAGATTTCGATAACCTCCGCGTGGTTCAGCGAGCCGCGTTCCTTGTTATCTCCAGTAGGACTGTACGTAAATTTCTTGATTTCGTTGAGACGATTGAGCCGATTGCCCTTGGCTTCGATCTGCGCCAGACGTGCAATAGAAGCCTTGGTTCCGACGCGACCGTTCGCCTCTTGCTGCTGAATCTCCCGAATTTCGCTCTGCAATTCTTTGCGTAACCATTCCCTGATATCCTTATTGAAGCCACTTATCAGGCTCCACGCGAAGCTATGGATTGTGGACACTTGGTATGTAGGATCAAACTTCAATCGTCGCACGATCTCATCGCACGCCGCATTTGTATATGTGATGACGGCGACCCGTTGTCCTCCCAGCCGCATTCGCGCGATGTTTTTCTCTTTGATAAATTCAAGCGCGTGGATGAGCGAGCTCGTCTTTCCCGACCCTGCCCCCGCGTAAAGAAAAAAGCTTCTAGGGTGCTCTAAGTCGAGACATGCGGCGATCTCGCTTTCAACATGATCATCGAGGGCGATGTTCGAATTTGCAATGACTTCACCCATCACGCTGCCTCCGCCGTATTCGGGGTCTCTTCTGGTACAGCGAGGCCGAGCTCTTTTTGTCGTTCGCGAACCTGTCCCGCTAGCCAAAGTAATCCTTCGCGGATGTAAGGTGGTGGCTTTAGCTTACTCGCGTCGTCAAATTCGAGGAGATCCAGGGCAAGCTCGGCCTTGCTGCCAGTCCTTAAACTATCTGAGAGCTTTTCGCTGAGTTCAGCAACCGTTGTGCTTGTCTCAATAGCAGTCTTGAACTTTGCAAAGAGACCCGTACCTTCCAAGTCGCGGAAGAGATCGATATTTTCGTACAAGAGTGCGTCTTCGAGCGTGTTCGCGAGCGCTTCGACCATCGTCTCACCAAATTTGATTTGGACGGGCGACTGATAAGCGACTCGTATCGAGAAGCGTTGATCCGTGTACCTCTTGATCTTGTCTTCCTCCTTTTTGTCGAGGAGATCGTCAAGTGCACTTGCGTTTGGGCACCAGGTGTTGAGGGTCTGGTTCCGGGAAGTTTGATTCGCTCCTCTCTGCGGGCGTACTGATTTGTTGCCGGCGCCCACTGCGTCAAGGTCCGTAATGATAAGGGTTGGTATTGAGAGGCACTCTACGAGTCCGCGCAATCGATGTGCGTGGCTACCGCCAATCTCAAGCCAAGTTATGTAGCATTCCCGAAGGTCTTTGAATTCGGAATGCTCTCGGACAAAGTGGGGAGTAAGAATGCGTTCGGCAGGGCCTTCAATCAATACGGCGGCATCAGCGAAGAAGAGGTCGCAATGCGTAACTTTTAAGTACCGGGTGACGAATCTCTTCGTCTCAGCATTCGTGCCGAAGGCCTTTGAGACGTCGACAACGCAGGAGCTCGGTATCTCTTTCTTGGCCGCGGCGACGCGACGAAAATAGCGTAGGGAGGTGAATTCACACTCGTGCGCGACATGGCTGGAATGTGTGCTTACAACTAGCTGAGTTGTAAATGCTGGGTTCGTACCGAGATCGCGATGTTTACGAAGGATACTGTACGCTTCTCTAATGAAAACTTGCTGCACCTGAGTGTGAAGATGCGCTTCCGGTTCTTCAATGAGTACCAAATGCAACGGCGGTCTGAAGGAACTGGCCGCTACGGCCCGAGACTCTGCCTTGCCGACTAGCATCCATGCGTCGCGATAACTCATCAACCGAAAAACCATGGAGATCAGATTCTGGTACCCCAGACCGTTGGAGCCTTCTGGCAAGTGCAAGGGCGTGCTCTCCGTGCCGTCGTTCATTTGAATCACATAGCGCACGGCGGCTTCGTGATTAAGACCTTCAACAGGACGAAGGCGCGTGGAAATCTCTAGCTTTGGGTCCGTTACGCCCGGGTATCCAAGTTGCTCCAGTTCTCTCAGCGCGGCTTCAAAGCCTTCATTCAAACGTGTATCGAATGCCTTTTGTGCTTGTTCAATCGCCTGGAGAGCTTTCATGTCTTTGCTGTCCGGATTGTCATACGGATCGAGATGCCGATTATAATATCGGCGGAGCTGTTCGGACAGCTTGCGCGTGCCGCTCTTAGCCGAGATTACGCTGTTGTCGTCGTCATCAACTGCGCCCTCTAGCTCATGGCCGAAACCGCGCTGTGCGCTGATTTCGTTGATCTTGATCAGGCCTTTGAAAGGGTCGTCGTCAAGTGCAGTCGCGTCAGCAAGTAGGTCCTGTGGCTTTGCCGCGCCGTGCGCTGGTTCTTGGCGCTTCGCGGGATCCAAGATGTATGCCCTAACCGCGAATAGACGTCCAAGGCGTCGACTGAGAAAGTCGGTAAGATCGTTTGGCCAAAGTGCAACGTCCAGTTTCGCTTCTGCTGGTTGTCCTTCCACAACCGGGCCACCTAACTTGGCTCTTTGGGCGTCTTCGCGCGCCGAGAGGTATTCCTTTTGAAGTGCAGCTGCATCTTTCGGTTCGTACCGCAGTCGAACCCCTAGCTGCCCGCCCTCCCAGTCCAACGTTGGAAGGATCTTCTGAACGTAATGGACTTCGTTATTGTTCACGTGCAGCCAGACATCGAGCGCAGGGATAACTTCTTGCAGGTTCGGCTCCGGCAGTGGCGTACCGTTTTCAATCGCCGCCTCCCAAGCGTTCCCCAGCGCCACGATGGTGGGCCAGTGAGAGACGGTAAAATCGTTCAAGGTGAAGCTCGACCGCTCGTGGTCTACGAGAAAATAGCGCAGAGCAACCATGGCGGAAGTCTTGCCGCTGTTATTTGCCCCGACAAAGACAGTCTTATCTTTGGCGAGATTAACTCGGGTCGAGCGTAGCTTTCGAAAGTTTGCAATTTCTACGAACTCAATATGCATCATCGGCCCCCGATGCCGTAGAACATAAGCTATGTCATGAGCGCAACTAATGGATGCATATATAGAGCCTCTTCACCCGACCGCTGTGATGTTGTCACGATATCCACATACAAAAGCGGCCGGGTCTTTCGACCCGGCCGCTTCAAACTCCGATCCGCCGATTTTAGCTTAGATCTCAGCTCGCCTTCTTCACGAACGCGGGCTTACCCACCTTCTTCTCGATCGCGCGCTTCAGATCCAGCGCCCGCGGCGACAGCACGTCGGCCTTGGCTTTAATGAGGTACGCATCGAGGCCGCCATTGTGGTCGACGCTCTTCAGCGCATTGGTCGAGACGCGCAGGCGCACGTTGCGGGCGAGGGCGTCCGAGATGAAGGTGACGTTGACCAGGTTCGGCAGGAAGCGCCGCTTGGTCTTGATGTTCGAGTGGCTCACCTTGTGGCCCACCTGGGGGCCCTTGGCCGTCAGTTCGCAGCGCCGGGACATTGCAAAATCCTCTTCCATCCCCGCCATAGCAAGCGCATCACGCGCCTCGCGCGGGGGTCCAAAATCGCGTCCATTTCCAGGAACTGCGGTCGTATAGGGGGAGATGGCCATCTGGTCAAGGTTTTTGGGGCGGCCCTTGGCCCCCGTCCGGGGCTCAAGCCCTTATTTTGATGCGTTTTCTTCAGGCGACCAGGAAGTCCGCCCAGGGACCCAGATCCGGGCAAGCCTTGCTTGAAAACGCCATGGGCAGAATCGGCCGGTTTCCAAGGGCTTCCAGCCACTTAAGGGATCATATAAAGGGCGCAATCCCCGCCGACACCATGGCTTTCGTTAAGTAGGCCTTGCGTTAAGTAGGCCTTGGCCTTCCGCAAAACAGGCGGGGGCGAAGCGAGGTCTGATTGAGCGCGGTTTTCGCCAAGCTTGCGCGTTGTTTGCCGGATATTTCTGCCTAAATGAACATCAGCTCGCGCCGATCCCGGGACCATTCATTCGTGACTGCAAAACGCGCTGTTTCACACCCCGCCAAGCTCGTTTTCGGCCTGTGCGCCGCCGCGTTCGTCGGGCTTGCGCCGCAGGCCGCCTCCGCGCAGGGGCGGCTGGATGCGCAATATGAGGCGACGCTGGCGGGCATTCCGGTCGGCAAGGGCGCCTGGACCATTGAAATCGGCGACGACACGTTTTCGGCGTCCGCCCAAGGCGGCACCGCGGGCCTCCTGAAGGCGTTTTCGGGCGGCACGGGCGCGGGCGCCAGCCAGGGCCGCGTCGTCAATGGCGCGCTGGTGGCGAACGCCTATACTGCGACCACCACCACGCAGAAGAAGTCCGAAACCATCCGCCTCGTGCTGGCCAACGGCATTGTGAAGGATTTTTCGATCGATCCGGTGCCGCCGGTCGATCCCGACCGCGTCGTCGTCACGGATGCGCACCGCAAGGGCGTGCTCGATCCCATGACCGGCTCGATGCTGCGCGTGCCCGGCAATGGCGAGGTGCTATCGCCGGATTCCTGCCGCACCGGCGCGGGGATCTTTGACGGACGGCTGCGCTACGACGTCAAGCTCGATTACAAGCGCATGGAAACGGTGAAGGCCGAGCGGGGCTATCACGGGCCCGCGCTGGTCTGCGCGATCTATTTCACGCCGGTTGCGGGCTATATCCCCGACCGCCCCGTGATCAAATATCTCGCCACCGAGCGCCGGATCGAGATCGCGTTCGTGCCGATCGCGGGAACCCGCGTCCTGGTTCCATTTCGCATGACCATCCCGACGCCGCTCGGCCTGGCGATGCTGGAAGCGACGTCGTTTGTGACGAGCGCGATGCCGCCAAGGGTGGCGAAGACGAATTGAGGCTGGAAGCGGGGCGCCCCTTTCTTCCTTCTCCCCTTGTGGGAGGAGAAGGTGGCGCGAAGCGCCGGATGAGGGGTTGTCTCCACGGGCGGGACTCGCGGAGAGAACCCCTCACCCGTCTCAATCGCGCTTTGCGCGATTGATCCACCCTCTCTCATAAGGGGAGAGGGGGGCACCGAGCCCGCGTGAATCATGTTGACTCTTGCCCGGTTCTGATTCGACTCCGCTCTTTAAGGATTTGACCCGAACACCGCCGCTTGTGGAGCCCGTGCAAACTTGATCTAGTGCCGCCTCGATCGCATCAACGCGAGATGTTGCGGTGAACGTATCGGGTTTCGGGAGGAGTCAGCGATTCGGACGCGATTCGTTCCAGACTCGTTCCAGAGCTTAAGCCGCGACCGCATCGCCGTCGCAAAGTGAAACAGAATCGGCGGAATTGACGCCGAGGAACCAGAAGGGCTTCCCGTCATTGCGAGGAGCGTAGCGACGAAGCAATCCATTCCTCCGCTTGCCGCGCTATGGATTGCTTCGCTTCGCTCGCAATGACGGTTCGGGCGCCGCCAGTTAAAAGAAACATCTGCAAGACATGGCTTTCTCACCATCCACGTTCGCGACCGATCGCGCGCCCGGCGCAGGCGTTACCGCCGTGCTGGGGCCGACCAACACCGGCAAGACGCATCTGGCGATCGAGCGGATGCTGGGGCATTCGTCCGGCGTGATCGGCCTGCCGCTGCGGCTCTTGGCGCGCGAGGTCTACAACAAGATCGCGGCTCGCGCGGGCGTCGAGGCGGTCGCGCTCGTCACCGGCGAGGAGAAGATCAAGCCGAAGAACCCTCGCTATTGGGTCTCCACCGTCGAGGCGATGCCGCGCGACCTCGACGTGTCGTTTCTCGCCGTCGACGAAATCCAGATCGCCGCCGATCTGGAGCGCGGCCATGTCTTCACCGACCGCATCCTGCATCGCCGTGGTCGCGACGAGACGCTGCTGCTGGGTGCTGCGACCATGCGGCCGATCATCGAGCGGCTGCTGCCGGGCGCTTCCATCGTCACGCGGCCACGGCTGTCGCAGCTCGAATTCGCCGGCGACCGCAAGATCACGCGCCAACCCAGACGGACCGCGATCGTCGCGTTCTCGGCCGATGAAGTCTACGCGATCGCGGAATTGATCCGCCGCCAGCATGGCGGCGCCGCCGTCGTATTGGGCTCGCTGTCGCCCCGCACACGCAACGCGCAGGTCGCGATGTTCCAGAACGGCGACGTCGATTATCTCGTCGCCACCGACGCCGTCGGCATGGGGCTGAACCTCGACGTCGATCACGTCGCCTTTGCCTCCGACCGCAAATACGACGGCTATCAGTTCCGGCGGCTCAATCCGTCCGAGTTCGCGCAGATCGCCGGCCGCGCCGGCCGCGCCACGCGCAACGGCACCTTCGGCACCACCGGGCGCTGCGCGCCGTTCGAGCCGGAACTGGTGAACGCGCTGCAGAACCACACCTTCGACAGCGTCAAAATGCTGCAGTGGCGCAATTCAAAACTGGATTTTTCCTCGCTGGGCGCGCTGCAGGTGTCGCTGGCGCTGTCGCCCGGGCATGAGGCCTTGACCCGCGCGCCGATTGCTGAAGATTTGCGCGTGCTCGATCATGCGGCGCGCGACGGCGAGGTGAGGGACATGGCCCACGGCGCGCCCGCGGTGGAACGGCTGTGGGACGCCTGCCAGATCCCGGATTACCGCAAGATCGCGCCGGCGGCCCATGCCGAGCTCGTGACCACGCTTTATGCATTCCTGATGAAAAAGGGCCGGATCCCTGACGCATGGTTCGCCGCCCAGGTCGACCAGGCCGACCGCGTCACCGGCGATATCGACACGCTGTCGGGCCGGATCGCGCAAATCCGCACCTGGACCTTCGTCGCCAACCGGCCGGACTGGCTGTCCGACCCCGACCACTGGCAGGGGATCACCCGTGAGGTGGAAAATAAATTATCCGATGCGCTGCATGAACGCCTTACGGAGCGTTTCGTTGACCGGCGGACCAGTGTATTGATGCGCCGCCTGCGGGAGAACTCAGTTTTGAATACGGAAATTGGCAAGACCGGCGAAGTGATCGTTGAAGGACATGCGATCGGCCGCCTCGATGGATTTACCTTTGCACCCGATGCGGCGGAAGCCGGCTCGGATGCGAAAGCGTTGCAGGCCGCAGCGCAGCAGGTGCTCGCCAGCGAGATCGACGCGCGCGCCACAAAGCTTGCCGCGGCCCCCGACGATCAGTTCGTGCTGACAAGCGACGGCACCATCCGCTGGACTGGCGACGCGGTGGCAAAGCTCGTCGCGGCCGACGACGCGCTGCATCCGCGCATTCGCATCATTTCCGACGAGCGCCTCTCCGGCGCGCCACGCGAGGCCGTGCAGACGCGGCTCGATCTGTGGCTGAAGACGCATATCGAAAAGCTGCTGGGGCCGCTGTTCGGGCTCTCCAAGGCCGAGGACATCACCGGCATCGGGCGCGGCATCGCGTTCCAACTGGTCGAGGCGCTCGGCGTGCTGGAGCGCTCGAAGATCTCCGCCGAGATGAAGGATCTCGACCAGGCCTCGCGCGCCAGCTTACGCAAATATGGCGTGCGCTTCGGCGCCTATCACATCTATTTCCCCGGGCTCCTGAAGCCCGCGGCGCGCGCGCTGGCCTCGCTCTTGTGGGCCGAGAAGCAGGAGAACGTCGACATGTCCGCGCTCTCGGGCGCGCAGCATCTGGCGAGCTCGGGGCGCACCTCGTTCCCCGTGGACAAGGCGCTGCCGCGCGACGCCTATCGCGTGCTCGGCTATCGCCAGTGCGGCGAGCGCGCGGTGCGCGTCGATATCCTGGAGCGGCTCGCCGATATCATTCGCCCCGCGCTGGCCTGGCGCGAATCTTCGCCCGGCGAAAAGCCGGCCGGCGCGTTCGACGGCCGCGGCTTTGTGGTGACGCAGGCGATGACCTCGCTCACGGGATCTGCCGGCGAGGACTTTGCCTCGATCCTGCGCGCGCTCGGCTACCGCATGGACCGCCGCCCGCCGCTGCCGCCAAAGCCCGCGCCGGTCGAGGTGGTCGAGACCGTCGCCTCCGAGACGCCGCCGGTGGAAGCCACCGCCGAAGCAACATCCGAGACACCGGCAGAAGAAGTCGCTGCCGAAGTGCCGGTGGCGAGCGAGCCCGTGTCATCGGCCTCGCTGCTGCCCAACGTCACGCTGGTGGCCGAAGAGCCTGCGGCGGCGGCCGAGGCTACTCCCACCGAGACCACGCCGGCGGACGCCGCGATTGCGGACGCGCCCCCGGAACAGGAAGCGGAGCCAGCGATCAGCGCCGCGGAAGCTGCGGCCGAGCCTGCCACCGCGAGCGAAGCGCCTGCCGAAGGCGCTGTTACACAAGCTGTTGCCACAGAAGCCGCGCCCGCAGAGACAAAACCCGAGACGCCGGCCGAGCCGCAGCTCGTCGAAGTCTGGCGGCCCGGTGGCCGATCCGACGAGCGCCGTCCGCATCACGACCGCAACCGCCAGCGCCATCACGGACGCCCGGCCGAAGGCGCGCAAGCCGCCAGCGGCGAAGGCGCCGAAGGCGCGCCGCGCGAGCAGCGCCATCGCCGCGGCCGCCGCAATGACTTCAGAAAGCCCCGCGAGGGCGCGCCGGCGGATGTCACCGCAGCGCCCGCGACTGAGGGTGCACCGGCGGCCGAAGCGCGCGAGCAGACGCGTCAGGACCGTCCGCCCCGCGAGCGTTTCGAAGGCAAGGGCCGCGACGGCGATCGCCGCGACAAGTTCGATCGCAACAAGGGCGACCGCAACAAGGGTGGTGGTCGCGACAAGGGCGAGCGCGGCGGACGCGATTTCGGCGGACGCGACAAGGGCGGCCGCGACAAGCGCGACTCAGGCCCCTCGCACCGTCAGTGGGCGACCAGCGCGAGCCCACGCGATCGCGACCGGCCGGTCGATCCCAATTCGCCATTTGCAAAACTGGCGGCGCTGAAGGAACAGCTTGCGGGCCGCAAAGAATAACCTAGCAAGGAATAACGGGAAGGTCGTTGGAGCGGCAGCGTCTCGATAAATGGCTGTGGCACGCGCGGGTGGTGAAGGCCCGCACCTCCGCCGCCGCGCTGGTCCAGGCCGGTCACGTCCGCATCAACGGTGTGCGCGAAATGGCGCCGGGACATTCAGTGAAGGTCGGCGACGTGCTGACGATCGCGCTCGATCGCAGCGTGCGCATCCTCAAAGTGGTGGGATTTTCCGAGCGGCGGGGCGACGCTGCGGCCGCGCGCGTGCTCTACGATGATTTGCAGAACGGCAAACAATAACTATCTGGATTGGGCGCGCAGGAGCGCCTGAAAAACGGCCGTTTGAGGCTGGCTGCTTCCCTTGCGGCAGCGCACCGCATGCGCTACGCAAACCCCGGAAAACTATCCGTTTCGGAGCCTTGTTCGGAGCCCTGGATGACTTACGTCGTCACTGAAGCCTGCATCAAATGCAAATATACCGACTGCGTTGAGGTCTGCCCCGTCGACTGCTTCTACGAGGGCGAGAACATGCTGGTCATCCATCCGGACGAATGCATCGACTGCGGCGTCTGCGAACCCGAATGCCCCGCCGACGCCATCAAGCCCGACACCGAGCCCGGCCTGGAGAAGTGGCTCGAGGTCAACACCGAGTACGCCAAGAGCTGGCCCAACATCACCCAGAAGAAGGAAGCGCCGACCGACGCGAAAGAATTCGAGGGTGTAGAGGGCAAGTTCGAGAAATATTTTTCCAAGGAGCCCGGTAGCGGCGACTAGGCTGTGGATAAGTTTAAGGGCTCATTGAGCCTGTTTTCGGCCCCAAACTGAACCGAACCAGCTTGGCGGATTTAACCCTGTTAGCGGACTTATGGCGGATACGGCCCGTAAAGGCCCGGAACCCGGCGTAAATCATTGATTTTTGCGGAAAATGTGCTATATTGGGCACATTATAAGCCGAACCTGGCCATGCGTATCCTTGGCCCCGGTGGGTTTCCGTAAAAACATCGAACAGGGGCGTGGCAGTTCCGCGCGCAGGCTGTGTCACAGAAAACGCGTAAAAAGAGTGCTTCCAAGACCACGAAAAAAGCCGCTCCGGCCAGCCGCAGCGCAACCAAAGGCCGTGCCAAGGCAACCGTAAAGGTGGCCAGGAAGGCTGCGGCCACAAAGTCCTCAAAGAACAAAAGAAGCGCAATGCCAGAAAAGACTGCCAAGACTGCCGCGAAAGCGACGGGTTCGAAGACCACTGCGTCGAAAGTTGCCGCCAAAGCTCCGGTGAAGACCCCTGTGAAGGCTGCGCCCTCGAAAGCCGTTGCGCCGAAGGCTCCCGTCAAGCCGGCCGCCGCCGCGCCGCGCGTCGAGGAGCCGAAGAAGGTCGTGACCCAGCGCCAGGGCTTCAAGGCCAATGAATTCGTGGTCTATCCGGCTCATGGCGTCGGCCAGATCCTGGCCATCGAGGAGCAGGAGATCGCCGGCGCCAAGCTCGAGCTGTTCGTGATCAATTTCATGAAGGACAAGATGACGCTCCGCGTGCCGACCGCCAAGGTCGCCAATGTCGGCATGCGCAAGCTGTCCGAGCCGGCGCTGGTCAAGAAGGCGCTGGAGACGCTGAAAGGCCGTGCGCGCGTCAAGCGGACCATGTGGTCGCGCCGGGCGCAGGAATACGAAGCGAAGATCAATTCGGGCGACATCGTCGCGATCGCCGAAGTGGTCCGCGACCTCTACCGTTCGGAATCGCAACCCGAGCAGTCCTATAGCGAACGCCAGCTTTATGAAGCCGCGCTCGATCGCCTGTCGCGCGAAATCGCCGTCGTGCAGCATTCGACCGAGACCGAAGCGGTCAAGGAAATCGAAAGCCAACTCGCCAAGAGCCCGCGCCGCGGCGCCAAGGCTGAGGCGACGGAGGCTGACGGCGAAGCCGACGAGGCTGATGTCGAAGCCGACGGCGACGATGCGGCCGTGGCGGACGAAGCCGCCTGAAAGGGTTCGACGGATTGAGATAAAAGCCCGGCTGAAATGCCGGGCTTTTTGTTTGGGGCGTGCGCGAACACAAGAAACGGCGGAGAGCGCTGCGCGCGCGGGACTTCAAGCGCCAAGGGCTATTTCTACTTCAGAAGTAAACGCGTTCCGGATATCTGCTGCCCCCGAGCGGGGTCTCGTCCGGAACATCAGGGTAGGCCCACCAACGGCCGCAGCAGGAGTGTGACGCCCGCGACCAGCGTGCAGCAACTGCTCAACAGTATGAAGAGAAGAAAATTTTCCATGCCACGATCCCTTTTCCCTTCGGAAGCCGACGCTTGAGCCCGCAATCCGTTCCGGTCATTTTTGCGGAGTACATTTGCAATAAAGGCGGCCGACGTCCGGTTCCGCAGCGGAACTTGACGCGATGTCGCCGTTCGAATCGGTGCTGGCCAGCGCTCCATTTGGGGCAGGGCAATTGGAACTGGTCGGCAAGGAGAGGGCCGCTGGCCATTTTATCTCCGGCTTGCGGCCGAAGCCGACGCGGCTGATGTCGATGCCGATTTGCTCGGCGTGGATTGTCTGCAACTTCGCGCCGGCGTGCCGCGGCGGACAACTCGCTTGTGCCCGCAATGATGAGTAACTCCTGCCGCGCCTCAACCTGTCGCGCCGCCGTTCGCCCGGAATGTGGTCAGATTTCCGGCCTCTTGTGACCAAATTTAAAAGTAAGTCTGGCATTCCACATCCAATTGAACCGCAGGGATGTTCGATGAAAACGCAAATTCGGCTGGTTGTTTTCGCCGCCTGCATTGCCGCTCTCGCACCGATCGGCATGCCGACTGTGCAGGCGAAAGCGCAGATCAAGGAATGCAGCGTTGCGCCGCCATCAAATGCACGCGGGCCTTGGTCCTGGCGCCTGATTGATGGACGAAAATGCTGGTACGCCGGCAAGACTGCGATCTCGAAATCATCGCTGCGGTGGGCCGCAGCGGCGCCCGCGCAAGCCAAGGCCGACGCCGTGCCCGTCGTTGTCGCTACAGAGAAACGTAGCGACCCCATGGATGCGCAGGCGCGAATGCTCAACGACGATAGTTTCGAGTCGCGGTGGCGCGCGCGTGTGACTATTGAGTAGATTTAGTTCGTACGAACTTTCTCAACACGTCGCTCCTGCTCAAGGCCGGGGCTACGTGGTGAACATGTCGCTCTCTCCGCGTCATTGCCTGCGGCAAACGCGAAGCGTTTGCGCAAGGGAGCGTAAGCGACGAAGCAATCCACACTGTTTGCGTAGCCTTGGGATTGCTTGCGCCTTCGCCCGGTGGGCTACGGCGGACAATTCGCTTGCGTTCGCAATGACGGGCTAGCTATTCGCCATCGCAAATGAACCCATTACAGACTCTCGAGCGAGCGAGCCCGCTCACGTTCAAGATGTCTCCGGAGACATGCTTCCAGAACGGTAACGCTTAGCCTCATTCACGGGAGCGCGGGGTCATGTGCCCAAGCCATGCCGTGAGCCTTGATCTTTCCCTGACCAAACCATCCTGATTGAAGTGGTGAACACAGAAGTGCGCCCATGAATCTTCGAACGCCATTTCCATGTCACCTGTGACCGACGTGGTACCTAGCCCGATTTCTGCGTAAGTAAACTCGAAACTGCCACTAGGACGCGCCAGCGCAATGTGGAATGGTTGACCAGTAAACTCGTTGATCTGCGGCCTGCCGGTGCTCCGCATGACGCCTTGTATCTCTACCCTTGCGGTTCTGAGTTCCAAGTCCGCGTCGAGATCAATCGGTAGGAACAACGTCTCGCAAAATTCCGAGCATGTGGACGCGAATACGGCGAAAAAGTTGCTCAATGGTTCGCATGCCTCGCCTGAGATGATCGTTACAAGCGCGATTCGTTGAGCTTCATCCGCACGCTCGTCGATAACGATCTGGCGCCGGCCGGTTCCGTCCTTGATTTCGCCGGGCCACTTGTACAGCGCCGCCCAGTTCAAGCCTGAGAGCGGAGTATCGTTGAAGTGGCCTTCAACGATGGTGCCGACGAAGGCCGACTGACAATAGCCGTGAGTGCTCGGCAGGTTGAACTGGCAACCACAATTCATAGCGCAATTGCAGTTATCATAAGTCTCGCTCTTGAATAGCCATTGATCGTCCATCTGACTGCCCTTTCCGAAAGCGATGACGCTCAACTCGATTCTGCGCGAGCTTCAAGTCGGAACGAAGCGATAGGCGCCATCCTTGCGCTCGACGAAGCCGGTGCCAGGGAACGGAAGGTGAGCGCCGATCAGCCGGCGCTTGTCAATGACGAGTCGATCAAGCAGGCGCAGGCGGGTCGAGATGCCACGATCGGGCTCATGGTCGACTGGCACCGGCCACGACGGATACTGGAATGAGATCACAGCGTGCGTAAGCGCATCCGCAACGACGACGAGACCATCCCTACCGGCGATTTCGACCGAGATGTGGCCCTGCGTATGCCCTGGCGTATCGATGACCTGCACGCCACTGACAATCTCATCGCCATCCCGTACCGTCCTCATCCTGTCCTTGACGTGCGAGAAATGGTTCTTGGCGCCATTGATGATGCGATCATTGGTTGCCAGGACTGCCGGTAACCTTCGCATCACATCCGGGTCGGCCCAAAGGTTCCATTCGATGGCCGAAACGAGATAGCTCGCATTCGGATAGATCGGGTTGTCATTCGCGTCGAGGATGCCCCAAAGGTGGTCGGGATGGCCATGGGTCAGGACGATCTTGGTCACGGCCGCAGGTGGAATGCCGGCAGCTTTGAGGTTCTCCGCAAGCTTTCCCGCCGTGGGCTGGTGGCGCGGGCCGGTGCCCGTGTCGACCAGGACCACATCGGACTGGCTACGGATCACCGCGACAGTGTTCACAAGCTGGAGCTGTTCGCCGGTTTGTCCTGCTGCGTTCAGGGCGGCTTCGCGCTCGGCGGGCGGAGAGTCCGGCGTCACGAGGAAGCCCGCCGGAAGGAAGAAATGGCCGTCGCTTACGACCAGAGTCTCGAGGCTGCCTGATTTGTGGACCGGTACCATATGGACGGCTGCGCTTGCCGGTCGCAGCGAAGAAACGCACGCAGCTGCGGCCAGAGCCGCTGCAGCCGATTTACCCAGAAATTGGCGACGAGCTATTCTGTGAACATGCCCTGCAGTCACGACGCTTCCCTCCTCGATGGGCCACCCTTATCGATAGGCATCGCCCCCGTTGGGCACGAAACTTAACTGGCGCATTTGGGCGCCAGATATCCGATTGCCGCGAGGGCCTATCCGGAAAGCGCGTAAAACGTGGAAATCGCCCCCTGGCAAGCGCCAACGATCATTATCCAAGAACTGCAAGAATGATCGGGCAATTCCCGGGCCCCGGTACCCATACCTCGGCACGCATGGTATGCTCGATCAACACGGAGGCGAGCATGCAGCTTGGCACAGCGCCGCTTCTGGAGCAGATGCCCATCTTCCACAGCCGCAATGTGGAAGAGACCGGTGCGTTCCTGCGCGCGAAAGGCTATCGCTTCGACATCGCAGGGCGGCAGGCCCGCCAGCTCGATGCGCGCCTCAACGGCGTTTACACGCCGGGCCTCTACATGGGTTACGTGCAATACGGCGGCGCATCGGTTGTCCTGTCTCCGAGCCCCGCCCGCACGGACACCTGGATTCACCTGCCGCTTCGCGGGCAACTTGAAGCCACCATTGGCCGTGACAACATCGTTTGCAATTCGAACCTTGCCACGATCATCTCGCCGATGCGCGAGAGGTGTCGGCTGGTATCGGAGGCCGATAGCAGCCGCATCCAACTGTCTTTGACCAAATCCAGCCTTACAGGTCAGCTTGCCGCCCTGCTCGGCGAGCCACCAACCGCTCCCCTCGATTTTGCGCCCAGCATCGACCTCGCCGCGGGGTATGGCCGCAGTCTGACACGCTACGTGCTGATGGCCGTCGCGGACCTGGAACAGGCGGGATCGGTGCTCTGGAGCCCGACGACGATGAGCAAATTCGAGCAGTTCATTGTTACCGCACTGCTGCTGTCGCACCCGCACAATTACAGCAACGCGCTGCGACGCCTCGAGAGGCCGATTGCGCCGCGTGACGTGAGGCGCGCGGTCGACTATATCGAAGCCCACCTCGACCAGGCAGTCACCGTGGCCGACCTCGTTACGGCGACCGGCGTGGCGGGCCGAACGCTCTTTATGCACTTCAGGGATTTCAAGGGCGTCTCGCCGATGCGCTACCTGCGGAACGCCCGCTTGAGGCAAGTTCGCCAAGCCTTGCTGCGGGCCGATCCGGAAGCGAATGTCACCGACATTGCCATGAGCACGGGGTTCGCCCACATGGGCCGGTTTTCGGTCACGTACCGCGCGTACTTTGGGGAAAGTCCTTCGGAGACGCTGAGAGGTCAGACGCAGCAGCTTCGGAAGCAACCGTAGTTTGGCAAGCTCCAGGCCAGCACTTGCGTTTGCGAGTGCCTGCGTCTCAATCCACCACGATCTTCACGCGATCCCTTGGCTTGACCTGTGCGTGCTGGTCGAGGCCGTTGAGGATACGGAAGCGCTCGGCGGGGCGGTCGATGTTGGCCATGCGGTGGGCGAGAGATTCCACGGTGTCGCCGGGCTGCACGGTGATGACCTTGATGCGCAGGGGGCGCGCCGCCTGGATTTCTTCAAGCGTCAGGCGGCGGAACGAGTTGACGGTTTCGCGCGCGTTGCGCTCGCTCTCGGTGTTGCGATGCTTGGCGGCAAAGATGAAACGGTAGACGTCGCTGCCGTAGCGCAGCGCATAGACCTTGAACTGCCATTGATCGCCGTTCGCGGAAGCCGAAGCCACCGGGAAACCGTTGATCATGAGGTCTTCCGTCGAGCCCTTGTCGACGCCTTCCATCCAGCCCGAATTGAGATAATCGGCGAGCGACTGTTCGGCCGGCACGCGCACCACATCGAAGCGCATCGCCTGCGTGCCGCCTTCGCGCACGCCGATCACGGCCTGCGCCGTGTTATCCAGCGTGAACGTCTCGGGGGCTTGGAAGGTGAAGCCGAGCTTGGGGTGCAGGAAGCGCCGGCCGCGCACGAAACCTTCGCTGGGGTCCTCGCCATAGACGATGTTGTCGATCGCGGCGAGATAGGTCTCGCGGTCGCGCTCGCCGCCCTGGGGCGAGGTGTATTGCCGGGCGCTGGCCTGCGCGTTCTGCACGCGCTCGGGGGTTGCCGGATGCGAGGACAGGAAATCCTGCGCGCGCGGATCGAGCGAGGTCTTGCCGGCCTTCAGCGCCGCGTTGCGCTCCATCGCCGACAGGAAGCGCGACGCGCCATAGGGATCGAAACGGGCGCGCGCCGAAATCCCGACGCCGATGCCGTCGGCCTCGAATTCCTGCGCGCGCGAGAAGCTCGCCATCGTCAGCTTGGTCTTCGCCAGCGCCAGCGCCGTCAGATCGGGGTCGTTGCTCATGTCGGTGACGACCCGCGTCACCACCGCGGCCTGCCGCGCCTGGTCTTCCCGGATCGAGGCGTGTTTTGCGATGACATGCGCCATCTCGTGGCTCAGCACCGAGGAAAGTTCCGAAGTGTCGCTGGCGAGCGCCACCAGGCCGCGCGTCACATAGAGCTGGCCGGTCGGCAGCGCGAAGGCGTTGACCGCGCCGGAATTGAGGATGGTCACGCGGTAGGCCTGCTCGGGACGGTCGGAGGCCGCGACCAGGCGGTCGACCGTCTTGCCGATCAGGGTAGCGAGCTTCGGATCGTCATAGGCGCCGCCATAGGAGGCGAGAATGCGCTCATGTTCGCGCTCGCTGGCAGGCGTCTGCGCGACGGTGCGGCTCGGCTTCGGCGCCGCTACCGTTGGCGCGGCGGTCTCGAGTTTTCCAAGATTTCCACAGGAAGAAAGCGTGAGCGCGGCGCATAGCAGCGCCGGCGCAGCCAAGAGGCGGCCGCCCGTAGTTCCTTCGCGCCGTTGTGCACGATGCGTCAAATCAGCCACTGGACCACGATCCGATTGGAATCGTGATCTCATCCCTTTTTTGCGCGTGATCCAAACGAAAACCGGTGCCCAGTCCTCGGATCAAGCGCTATTTCCCGCCCAGCACCTCAATCTGCCCCACCCGGAACAGTTCAATCCGTGGTCCTCCCCGCGACGACACAACGCCGCGGACACGAATCCGTCGATTTTCGAGCAACTTAGGTCCAAGGCCGGCGCCCTCAAACGCCGGAATGATGCGCCTTGAAATAGTCGCAGCAAAGTCCCGTGTCCAGTTCCGCCCGAAATTCAGGTAGATTATCGCCCCTGCCTGCCGAACGGACAGAACTCTGCCCTCGACCACCGTAAAGTGCCCAATCGCGGACAGAATATCGCCCGGACTTTCCGTGTTTTTTATGGCCGTGGTTTCAGCCCAGATGCCCAATTTGGCATCGCGTGCGGCGCCCTCGGCGGTGGTCAGTGCTGCAGCGCAATTTTTGTCGGCGATATCGGCCGAAAACAGCGCTTCGCCGCGACGCAGCAGATCGCCTTGCACCGAGTGTTCCGAGCCGGTCACGAACACAACGGCGACCTGTCGGCCGTAGCGATCCGGCGAATCGTCTTCGCCATGCAGCGTCACGTCACGGCCGCCGGCGATGGCCGACAGTGCGGCTCTGCCGCTGGCCCGGTCGGTTCCACCACGTTCGATGCCGGCGAGGCGGATTTCGCGGCCGTCTTCAAGGCGGAGGCTGCGCCCATCGATCACGGTGGCGACACGGCCTTCGCCCTGTCGCTCAAGCGCGCAATCGGCAGCGCCGGCCGGCCCGGCGACCGAGGCCAGCACGAAAAGCGATGCGGCGCATGCCGGAAGCGCACCGCTGCCGCACGATGCCGGTCCGATCATAACGCCGCCCTCCGACCTGTTCCTGTACGCTCGATTGTCAACGGCATTGCTACCTTAGATTGCCACGCAGGGGAAGACGATGGAAGTCAACGGCATCGCACATATTTTCCTCACCGCCTCGGATTACGAACGCTCGCGCGATTTCTATCGCAAGCTGTTGCCGTTTCTCGGCCTGAAGCCGGTCATCGATACCGACACGACCTATTACTGCGTCGGCGGCCGGACCGCGGTCGGCATCAGCGCGCCGTCAGCCGCGCATGAAGGCGCGGCATTCGAGCAGAAGCGTGTCGGTTTGCATCATCTCTGCTTCCGCGCCCGCGAGCGCGCCGACGTCGATGAGCTGCACGGCTTTCTGCAGGCGCTCGGCGCAAAGATCATCCGCGCACCACGCGAGGACCAGTGGGCGCCGGGGTATTACTCGATCCTGTTCGAAGACCCCGACGGCATCCGGCTTGAGCTCAATCATGTGCCGGGGAAGGGGTTGTTGGCTTAATTCACGCGTTGGTGCCGTAGGATGCGGAGAGCGCGGCCAAACCCATCACGCCACAGCGTAACGACTGATCGATTCCGGTTCGCTCCACTCATTCTACGCACTGGTTGTGCAACGCTGCTTGATGCAAATCGCGCGCGTATCAAAATCCAGTTGTTGGCATCGTGTCATGCGCTGCTTGGTAGTGAGCATCTGTAGCCGAGCACCGCTTCGCAAGAAATAGAGAGCTGATCGCAATCGAATTGCTGCATCAAGGCGTGCCAACTGAGGGACATTGGGATAAGTTTTCGTCGCCGTGGCCCAACATTCGGCCTGCTGTCAACCACACATTCCGGTGGACCCCAATGCAGCAGATTTCAGAGTGGCTCGAGAAACTTGGGCTTGAACAATACGCGCTGCGCTTTGCCGAGAACGGGATCGATCTTGATGTCCTTCCCGAACTGACGGATCAGGACTTCGACAGGCTCGGTGTCCTGCTCGGCCATCGACGTAAAATGCTGCGCGCGATCGCCGAACTCAATCAAAGCGAACTGGTCGCCGGGCCGGCGCTTCAGGATGATGCCGAGCGACGCCACCTCACCGTCATGTTCTGCGATCTGGTAGGCTCGACTGCGCTCTCGGCTCGCCTCGATCCCGAGGACATGTGGGAGGTGATCCGCGCCTATCGGGCTGCCTGCGCGAAGGTGATTGCCACTTACGACGGCAGTCTCGCCAGGTTTGTGGGCGACGGGATACTCGCCTATTTCGGCTATCCACGCGCACACGAGGATGACGCGGAGCGTGCGGTGCGCGCGGGGCTCGACATCATCGCCGCAATAGGACCGCTCGAAACGCGCGCGGAACGGGTCGAGGTGCGGATCGCGATCGCCACCGGGCTGGTGGTGGTGGGCGATCTCATCAGCGGAGGCGCGTCAGAGCAACAGGCAATGGTAGGCGATACACCGAACATCGCTGCCCGGCTGCAGGGCCTGGCAGAGCCGGGGGCGGTCGTCGTTGCTGCTTCGACGCGCGAGCTGCTTGGCGATCTATTCATTTTTCGCAACCTCGGCCTCCGAGAGGTCAAGGGCATCTCCGAACCCATCGCGGTCTGGGCAGTCGAAGGCGGAGCTGCGTCGGAGAGCCGCTTCGAGGCGGTGCGTACCGCGCGCTCGATGGGCTTTGTCGGCCGCAAGGCAGAGATCGAATTCGTGCTCTTGCGCCAGCAACTGGCGTGGCAGGGCCACGGCCAAATGGTGCTGATTTCCGGCGAGGCCGGGATCGGCAAATCGCGCATTGTGGCAACGCTCTCCGAAAGCCTCGCATTGGGGACCCACCGCCGGATACGGTACCAGTGCTCGCCCTACCACACGAACAGCGCGCTCCATCCCTTTGTCGCCCAGCTCGAGCGCGCTGCCGGCATCGGCTCACAGGATACATCCGAGCAAAAGCTCGACAAGCTTGAGGCAATGCTTGCGCTTGGAACGGACCAGGTCGCTAACGCGACACCGCTCATTGCCGCGCTCCTTTCGATTCCCTGCGGCGAGCGCTATCCGCCGCTCGGCTTGAGTCCTGCGCAGCAGCGGCGACAGACATTTGCTGCCCTTCTCGACCAGCTTGAGGGTTTGGCGCGGCAGCAACCTGTGCTGATTGTCTGCGAGGACATGCATTGGGCTGATGCTACCACGCTTGAGCTGTTTGATCTTACAGTCGACCGGATCAGGGGTTTGCCGATACTCGTGCTCATGACCTTCCGGCCCGAGTTCGAGCCGCCCTGGGCGGGTCTTCCCAATGTCAGCCTGTTGCGGCTCGACCGGCTTGACCGGCAGGACACGCGCGCTCTGGTCGAGCAGGTGACCGTCGGCCGGCATCTGCCAGGCGAAATGATGACGCAGATCATCGACCGGACGGATGGTATCCCGCTGTTTGTCGAGGAACTGACCAAGATGGTGCTGGAGTCTGGATTGCTTGTGGACGATGCCGGACGCTATCGCCTCGATAGCCCGCTCCCGCCGCTCGCCATCCCCGCGACACTGCAGGACTCGCTGATGGCGCGCCTTGACCGGCTGGCGCCGGTCAAGGAAGTGGCACAGATAGGCGCTGCCATTGGCCGTGACTTCTCATATAGGCTGTTGCGAACTGTGGCCGGTCGCGATGATCTGACGCTGAGTGCCGCGCTGGGCCAGCTCGAAGAGGCTGAACTGCTCTCGCGCCGCGGGACGCCGCCGGAAGCGAGTTATAGTTTCAAGCATGCGCTGGTTCAGGAAGCAGCTTACGAGAGCCTGCTGAAGAGCCGCCGGCAACTGCTCCATAAGCATATTGGCGATGTCCTGCGCGATCAGTTTCCGGTGATCGCCGGGACCGAGCCGGAAGTCGTGGCATATCACTTCACTGAAGCGGGGCTGGGCGAGGTAGCCCTCGAGTGGTGGCGCAAGGCCGGTCAGCAAGCGCTGAAACGCTCGGCATATTCCGAGGCAATCGCACATCTCGGCAAGGCGGTTGCGATCGCCGATGGGCTGTCCGATGAGCCGGGCCGGACAATGAACCGGCTGCAGCTTCAAATCGCATATGGCCGCGCGCTGCGGGGCTCCCTTGGGCACAGCGCTCCCGAAACGGTAGCTGCGTGGAAGCGCGCCCGACAATTCGCTGCCGACATCAATGATCCGGTCGAACTGGCGCCGGTCCATTCCGGCCTGTTCAATGCCTGCCTGACCCATGGCGAGATCGCGCCGATGCGGGAGTTGACGGAGGCCATCAGGGGCGTCGCCAGGCAGCGACCGGAATCGCCGGTGGCCGCAGTCCTCGCACACTGGACAACCGGGGTAACCTGCTGGTTCGGCGGCGACTACCTGAACGCGCGACTGCATCTCGAGCGCGCGCTTGCGATCTATGAGGCTGAACCTGACCCGGCGACCTTCAAGGCGTCGGCGCTGGACCTGCCTTTCGTCATCATGCGGTTTCTTGCGCTGGTGCTTTGGCCGCTCGGCAGGATTGATCGATCGCGCCGGCTCGCCGCCGAAGCGGTGCGCGCCACCGGAGATAAGCCGGCGCTTTCTCAAGCCAATGCGCTCGTTCACAAGGCGGTCTTCGATGGACTATGCGGGGGCATGTTGCAGGAAACGGAGACTATACTGGCTCTCGGCCTCGCGCGCGAGCATACGATGCCGTTGTACGTAGCCGCCGGCAGCTACCTGAACGGCCTGGCAAAGTGGCGCGCCGGTGACCGTATGGGTGGGCTTTCGGAAATGCAACGGGGCTGGACATTACTTCACGAGAATGACTGCTATCTCTGCGAACCATTTTGGGGGATGCAGGTTGCCGCGGCGAATGCAGAGGCCGGACAATTTGAATCCGGGCTGGAAATCTTGCGGGAGTTGATCTCCTCGACAGAACAATCCGGCCAGCATTGGCTCGATGCCGAACTCCATCGCAGCCAGGGTGAGCTGTTGTTGCGTCTTGATCCGCCAAACGTTTCGATGGCCGAAGACACATTCCGCAGAGCCCTGGAAATCGCCCGAACCCAACAAACAAAGACTTTCGAGCTGCGCAGCACAATTGGACTTGCGCACCTCTACCGTGCAAACGGGCGAGCCGCGGCAATACCCGAGGTGCTCGCACCAGTTCTTGCTGATTTCGGCACGGAGCGAGATCTGCCCGAAATCGAAGAAGCGGAAACCTTGCTCAAGCGAGGACAAGTGGCCCGGCCCGGCAACTGGTGATCGTTGCTGTCGAGCCAGCGCGCAGGATGCGGATTGCCGGTTAGCCATTCCGCTTAGCGGAAAACTTCAGCGCCTTGCCGCTGCTGACCCCATGCGGCATGATCGCGTCGAGCAAAATTCAAAGCCGCAGGCAATGCGGCAGCCGACAAGGGAGGCCATCCATGAAGAGAGCAGCAACGGGCATTGTCGCCGCGATCCTGGCGATGTCGGCGACGGCGGCATGGGCGCAGAGCAAGCCACCGCTCAAGCTCGGCGGCATTCTCGACATGTCCGGGCTTTATGCCGATATCACGGGGCCGGGCTCGGAGACGGCCGCGAGGATGGCGGTGGAGGACTTTGGCGGCGAGGTGCTGGGACGCAAAGTCGAGATCGTTGCGGCCGATCATCTCAACAAGGCCGACCTTGCCGCCAGCATCGCGCGCGACATGCTCGACAACCAGGGTGTTGAGATGCTGTACGACGTGGCGGCGTCTGCCACCGCGCTCGCCGCCGGCGAGATTGCGAAGGCGCGCAACAAGATCGTGATGTATAGCGGGCCGGCATCGATCCGCCTGAGCAACGAGGCGTGCGGCCCCTATACCGTGCATTATTCCTATGACACGTTTGCGCAGGCCAACGTCACCGGGCTTGCCACCGTGAAGTCCGGGTTTGAGACCTGGTTCTTCCTCACCGCTGACTATGCGTTCGGCCAGGACCTGGAAAAGGACACCACCAATGTGGTGGTGAAGGCCGGCGGCAAGGTGCTCGGCGGCGTCAAGCATCCGCTCAACACGTCGGACTTCTCCTCGTTCCTGCTGCAGGCGCAGAGTTCGAAGGCGAAGGTGGTGGGGTTAGCGAATGCCGGCGGCGACACCATCAACGCGATCAAGCAGGCGGCGGAATTCGGGCTGACCAAGAGCGGCGGCCAAAAGCTCTCGCCGCTGCTCGCCTTCGTCACCGACATCGACAGCGTCGGCTTAGAGACGGCGCAGGGCCTGCTGCTGGCGGAGGCGTTTTATTGGGACCTCAATGACGATACCCGCGCGTTCTCAAAGCGCTTCATGGACCGCGTCAAGCGGCCGCCGACCGCGGCTCAAGCCAGCGTCTACTCTTCGGTCGGCCATTACCTGAAAGCGGTGAAGGCCGCGGGCACGACGGACGCGGCCGCGGTCATGAAGGTCATGAAGGAGACGCCGGTCAACGACATGTTCGCCAGGAACGGCAAGATTCGCGAGGACGGCCGCATGGTGCACGACATGTATCTGTTCGAGGTGAAGAAGCCGTCTGAATCGAAGGCGCGCTGGGACTATTACAAGCTCCTGGCCACGGTCCCCGGCAGCGAGGCGTTCCAGCCGCTGGAAGCCTCGCGCTGTCCACTGGTGAAGAAATGACGCGAAGCGTCATCCCGGGGCGATGCGAAGCATCGAACCCGGGATCTCGAGATTCCGGGTCTGGTGCTAACGCACCATCCCGGAATGACGGAGTAACCAACCAACAACAACGAAAGCACGACACATGAGCGCAAACGAAATGGTCCTCCAGAAGCTCGACGCGGGGCTGCTCACCATCACCATGAACCGGCCGGACCGGCGCAATGCGCTCAACCCGGACATGACGCGCGGGCTGGTCGAGGCGGCGCGGCGCGCGGCGGAGGATCACGAGGTGCGCGCGGTGCTGGTCAAGGGCGCGGGCGGCACGTTCTGCGTCGGCGGCGACGTCAAGTCGATGGCCGAGGGCAGGGCGCCGCTCGGCTTCGAGGCCAAGATGGCCAATCTGCGCCGCGGCATGGAAGTCTCGCGCCTCCTGCACCAGATGCCGAAGCCCGTGGTGGCGCAGCTCGATGGCGCAGCCGCCGGCGCGGGGCTGTCGATCGCGCTGTCCTGCGACCTGCGCGTCGCCAGCGCCTCCTGCAAGATCACGACCGCGTTCGCCAAGGTGGGATTGTCGGGCGACTACGGCGGCACCTATTTCCTCACCCAGATGCTCGGCAGCGCCAAGGCGCGCGAACTGTACCTGATCTCGCCGGTGCTGAGCGCGACGGAGGCCTATAATCTCGGCATGGTGACAAAGGTGGTACCGGACGCCGGCATCGACGCCGAGGCGCATGATCTCGCGATGTCGTTGGCGCAGGGGCCGTCGGTGACGCTGGGCTACATCAAGCGCAACATCAACAACGCCGAGACGATGTCGCTGGAAGCCTGCTTCGACGCCGAAGCCATTCACCATTCGCGCTCTGGCGATACCGCCGACCACAAGGAAGCGGCGAAGGCCTTTGTCGAAAAGCGCAAGCCGGTATTTCAGGGACATTGAAAATGGCCGAGGGCATTGAGACGGCCGAATATCTCAGGCTGCGGCAAATCTGCCTGGTGGCGCCGCATCTGGAGCCGGTGATCTCGGATATCTCAGGGATCATGGGCCTCAATGTCTGCTACCGCGACGGCAACGTCGCCAAATACGGGCTGGAAAACGCGCTGCTGCCGGTCGACAGCATTTTGCTGGAAGTGGTGGCGCCGACCCGGCCGGGCACTGCGGCGGGGCGCTTTCTCGACAAGACCGGCGGCCGCGGCGGCTACATGGCGATCTTCTGCTGCGACGATCCCGATGCGCGCGGCAGGCGCGCCAACGGGATGGGCGTGCGCACCGCCAACGTGATCACGCACGCGCCCTATCACGGCGTGCAACTGCACCCGCGCGATTGCCGCGCGGCGTTCATCGAGTTCAACCACTCCGACGGCAGCGATGACGTGCTGGGGCCCTATCCGCCGGCGGGACCTGATTGGCAGAAGGCGATCGCCAAGGATGTGACGCAGGCGCTGCTAGGGGTCGAGATGGAAAGCCCGGATCCGCAAGGGCTGGCGGAGCACTGGGGGAAGATTTTGGGGATTGCCGTCAGCAGGAATGCGGGCGGTGAGCCTGAACTGAAACTGCCTAACGCCAGCTTCCGCTTCGTCAAGGGCGCTAGCGATTTGATGAGCGGGTTGATGTTCAGGGTTGCCGATATCGACAAGGTGCGCGATGCGGCGAAGGCGATGGGCTGCAAGGTGTCCCGCGATACGTTCGATCTTTGCGGGGTGGCATTCAAGCTGGTGGTGTGAGCCGTCATTCCGGGGCGCGCGCAGCGCGAGCCCGGAATCCATGGGGCCACGAGCACGAGCTGAGAAATGGATTCCGGGCCTGCGCCCTGCGGGCGCATCCCGGAATGACTGGGGAGATTGTTTTACCTTCCCTTGAAATTCGCCGCGCGGCGTTCGGCGGTGGCCTTGACGCCTTCCTTGAAATCCTCCGTCGCGCGCAATTTCGTCTGCTCGGCGAGTTCGTGGTTGGTGGCGGCCATGACGCGGTCGGCGAGGCCGGCGCGCATGGTGGCGCGGGTCGAGATCAGGCCGAGCGGCGAGCATTCAGCGATTTCGGCGGCGAGCTTCATGGCTTCAGCGCGCACCTGATCTTGCGGCACGCAGAGATTGGCAAGGCCCATCTTTGTCGCTTCCTCGCCGGTGACGCGGCGGCTGGTGTAGAAAATCAGCTCCGCATTGTTCTTGCCGACCAGTTCGGGAAGCGTCGTGGTCAGGCCGAAGCCGGGATGGAAGCCGAGTTTGGTGAAATTGGCGGCGAAGCGCGCCTCGGGGCAGGTGACGCGGAAGTCGGCGGATACGGCAAGACCCAAGCCACCGCCGATGGCGGCGCCGTGGACGGCGGCGACGACCGGCTTCTTGTTGCGGAAGATGCGCACGGCTTGCACATAGAGATGGTTGATCGGCAGGTTCGCCGCCGGGTCATTTTGCGCGCTGGCTTCCTGCTCCTGCCGCTTCGGGTCGGAGAAATCGGCGCCGGCGCAGAACGCCTTGCCTTGGGCCGCGAGCACCGAGGCGCGGATTTCGATGTCCTTGTCGAACTCCTCCAGCGCATCCGCGATCTGGTTGATCAGCGAGACGTCGAAGAAATTCAGCGGCGGTTTGCGGATTTCGATCAGGCCAACATGGCCATGCTTCTCGACGCCGATATCAGTGTATTTGCTCATGAACTTTCCTCGTTGAATTAGCGCAGACCGAGCGCGCGCTCAGCGCAGACCAAGCCCGCGGGCGATGATGCCGCGCAGCACCTCGGTGGTGCCGCCCTGGATCGTCAGCTTGGGCGCGGTCTTGATGGCGAAGTCGAGCTGCTTTTCCAGCGTCTCGCGGTTGGTGGCGGTTTCCTCGACGAAGGCGGCGAGGTCGCGTACTCGGTGCGGCAGTTGCTGCTCCCACACCGTGCCGATATCTTTCACAATGGAAGCTTCGACCACCGGCTCCTTGCCGGCCTGCAGCATGCCGGCGACCGACACCGACATGCGCCGCATGGCGTGGACCTGCGCCACCAGCCGCCCGATGCCTTCGGCACTTCGGGCGTCCGGGTTGTTGCCGACGGCGCGGACCAGTTCGGTCAGCACGTAATAGGTTTCCAGAAAACGCTCGGGGCCCGAACGTTCATAGGCGAGCTCGGACGTCGCCTGTTTCCAGGCGCCGTCGATTTCGCCGAGCACGTGATCGTCGGGAATGAAGTGGTCGGTGAAAACCACTTCGTTGAATTCATATTGCCCGGTGATCTGGCCGATCGGATTCACCTGGATGCCCGGCTGCTTCATCTTGACCAGAAACTGCGTCAGGCCGTGGCGGCGGTTCTCTTTGGTCGGCGGTGACGTCCGGAAAATCGCGATCATGTAGTCGGCGATATGGGCCGAGGAGGTCCAGATCTTGGTGCCGTTGATCAGATAGCCGCCGTCGGTCTTGGTGGCGCGCGTCTTGGCCGCGAACAGATCGGAGCCGGAATTCGGCTCGCTCATGCCGATCGCAAAGCACACCTCGCCGCGGCAGATGCGCGGCAGGATGTCCATCTTGATGTTCTCGGGCGCGTATTTCAAAAGCACCGGGCCGCTCTGGCGGTCGGCGACGAAGAAGCGCCGCGTCGGCGCATTCGCGACGCGCATTTCCTCGGTCACCACATAGCGCTCGAGGAACGAGCGCTCGTGGCCGCCATATTTCTTCGGCCAGGTCATGCCGAGCCAGCCGCGTGCGCCGACTTTTCGGGAAAATTCCGGCACGTCGGTGTCTTCGCGGTTCGGCTTGTGCGGATCGAAGGTGCCGGCGGCGATTTCTTCCGCAAGGAAGGCGCGCACTTCCTTGCGCAACTGCTCGCATTCGCTCGGCAGGCGGATCGGATCGAAACGAAGGGCTGCGGTCATTGTTGGTCTCGACTTCTATCTGGGCAAATCGGTGATGTCAGCGCGAGGCCACCAGCGGCCACAATTCATCGGCGCCGCGGTTGCATACGAGCTTGCCGAGCTCGACCGCCCAATAACTTTCGGAACCGAAATCGTCGCGCCACGCCAGCGCGCGCAGCGAATAGCGATGCAGGACGTGCTCGTTGGTGAAGCCGATCGCGCCATGCACCTGATGGGCGATGCCGCCGCCTTTCTCCGCCGCCTCCGCGCAGCGGATCTTTGCCGCCACCGCTTCGAGAAACACTTCGTCATCGAAGGACGTCGCATTGGCGATGGCGTCCGCCGCGGAGGTCGCCGCGGCCAGTGCCGCCGCGGACTCGCCGGCGAGCCGCGCCAGATTGTGCTGCACAGCCTGGAATTTTGAGATCTTCTTCTCAAAGGCGACGCGCTCGTTGGAGTAGCGCACCGAAATGTCCAGCATCGATTCCAGCGCGCCCGCGATCTGCAGGGACCGCGCGACGCCGCCCATCAGCATCAGCCGGGTCTGGTCGAAACTTTTGGGCGCGGGCTTGATCGTGACCGGCTGCGCCTTGTCCAGCGTCACGGTATCGGAATTGTCGCCGCCGAGATTGAGCCCGGTCTCGATCCGGCACTTTGTAGCATCGACCAGCGCGATGGAAACACTACCCTTCGCGTCGCTTGCGAGCACCGCAAAATGCCTTGCCGCCTTGGCAAACGGCACGCCGCGGGCCCTGCCCGACAGGCTGCCATCGCCATTGACGACAATCCGGTCCTTCGGGCTCGCCGGCACCACCGTCATCTCGCCATCGGGCGAAGCAATTTTGGCCCGCGCCAACAGCCAGCCTGCCAACATGGTCTCGGCGAGCGGCACCGCGACCGCAAATCGCCCGGCGGCACTCAGCACGCTGAAACCTTCGGCAAGCGAGGCACCCGAGCCGCCGCAATCTTCGTCCACCCACGACAGCGGCAGGCCGGCGTCCGTCAGCGCCTGCCAGAGCGGCGCTTTCCATTCGCCCGTCTTGTCGCGATTGATGGTTTGGGCGTCGGCGAGATCGGCGAAAATTTTCTCCGCGGTCTCGGCAACGATGTTCTCACTCTCCGCCACAGCGTTCCCCGATTTGAAATTGGCATGCCAATCCCAACGGCTATGCCGGGGTCGGCTGCGGTCTTTTCTTGCGCTTTATGATGGGCAAAAGCCATAGCCGTGACAAGCGCTGTCCGCAGGGCGGCATGTGGCGGTGGCATGAAGGCCATCAGGCAAAGAATAAATTCCGCGCAACGGATTTCCCGAGTTTGCACGCCATTCATCGCGGGATATGGTAGCTCGAAAGCTTGTCCACGGGCGGTTCGAAACCCAGCCAAAAGCAACAAGAGGAAATGCGGATGTCGAAGGATGGTTTGTGCGCGATTGTCACCGGTTCTGCTTCGGGCCTCGGAGCCGCTACCGCCGCCATTCTGGCAAAGGGCGGCGCGCGCATCGTCGTCAACTATTCCAGCAGCAAGGCGGAAGCTGAAGCGACCGCCGACCTCTGCCGCAGCGCCGGCGCCGAAGTCGTGGTGGTGCAGGGCGACGTCTCGCGCGATGAGGATTGCAGGAAGATTGCGGCCGCGGCCGCAGCCTGGGGCCGGCTCGATGTGCTGGTCAACAATGCCGGCACCACCAAGCATGTGCCGCATCACGATCTCGACGGGCTTTCGGCTGAGGATTTCCAGCGCATCTACGCCGTCAACACGATCGGGCCATTCCAGATGATCCGCGCGGCGCGCGGGCTGCTCGAGGCCGGCGCCAAAGCCTCAGGCCTGCCGTCGGCGGTGGTCAATGTGTCGTCGGTCGCCGGCATTTCCGGCGGCGGCTCCTCGGTCGCCTATGCCGCCAGCAAGGGCGCGCTCAACACCATGACGCAATCGCTGGCGCGCGCGCTGGCCCCCTTGATCCGCGTCAACACCGTGTGCCCCGGTTATATCGATACGCCCTGGTTCACCAAGGGGCGCGGCGAGGCCGGCGCCAAGGCGGTGCGCGACGCCGTGGTGGCGAAGGTGCCGCTGAAGGTCGCCTCGACGGCGGAGGACATCGCGCAACTGGTGTGCTTCCTCGCATCGCCCGCCTCGAGCAACATGACCGGCGAGTTCGTGCGCATGGATGCGGGAATGCATCTGGTGTTGTGAGGACGGAATCGTAAACCCGGATGGAGCCAACGGGTCGCGCGAATGCGCGCCCCGTTGACTCCATCCCGGCTACGGTCTGATGCGGCTACCCCGTCACCGGTTACCCGGATCGGAAATCATGCCCCGCGCCACCAGTCTGTTCCAGATGAACAGCACCACCAGCGCGCCGATGGTGGCGGTGATGAAGCCGGCGCCCTGATCGGGGCCATAATGGCCGATGGCCTGGCCGATGAAGGTCGCCAGAAACGCGCCCGCGATGCCGAGCACCGTGGTCAGGATAAAGCCGGTCGGGTTGTTCTGGCCCGGCGAAAGGATGCGCGCGATGATGCCGGCGACGAAGCCGACGACGATGATCCAGATGATGCCGCCCATTTTTGTCCCTTTCCAATGCATCGATGGTGAAGTGGCGCGGCGTGCAGGGCGCCGCGTTAGATTCTTGTTTGACGCGTTTTCTGCGCAGATAAGCCTACGCAATCTGCGTAAACTTGATTGCTATGCGAACCGGTATCCACTTCGCTCGAAAACGCTATGGAGCGGCATCAAATCCGGCCCGACAGTTCGTTCTCGTTCGGCAGCCGTCCGTCCGGTGTCAAATGATTGACGACGTCGGGCAGATACTGGCTGAGGCCTTGCAGCAAATCGTCGCGCGACAGGCCGCTCTGCGCCGACAGCTGATCGATCTGGTCGGCGCCGAGGGCGTTAGCGAGGTCGCCGGGCGCGATCTGCTTGTTGGGGCCGTTGCTGACCCAGGAATCGGCCTGGTCGCCAAGTCCCTGCTGCTGGAATTGCTTCAGGAGATCGCCAAGGCCGCCGCTGAGAATGCTGCCGGCGGCGCCGCCCGCCAGAAGGCCGCCCAAGCCGCCCTTGAGCATGTCGCTAAGTCCGCCACCGTCCATGCCGGCGTTCACATTGCCGGGTGCGGGCGCCGGTTGCGGCGCGGAGCCGGTCTGGTTGCCGCTGAAATGCTTGATGCCTTTCCAGGCCAGCAGCGCCAGGATTGCCATGGTCAAAGGCGACATTCCGCCGCCGCCGGATTGCTCGCTGGGGCGGCTCAGGCCGCGCGGACCATTCATCATGCCGTTGAGTACGTCGAGTAAACCCATGGTTGTCTCCTCTGCGTAGCCCCGCGTGAAACATAACGGTGGCGTATGACGGTTACAAGGAGCGGGCGGCCAGCGCCTGCGATAGGCAGGCTCCGCGCGCTCTGCTATTTGGAGCCCGGTGCAACGCGGTGGGTGGCGAATGGTTTCGGGCCAGACGATCGGTATTGCAGGGGCAGGCAGCATCGGCTGCTTCACCGGCGGCATGCTGGCGGCCGGTGGCCGCCGCGTCGCGCTGCTGGCGCGCCCGCGCGTGATCGCGGAAATCGATGCCAACGGCTTGCGGCCGACGAGTTTTGAAGGGTTTGACCAAACCATCACGCGCGATCAGTTCGCATTGTCGGAAAATCCGTCGATATTCGAGGGTGTCGACATCGTGCTGGTCACGGTCAAGAGCGCGGATACCGCCGCCATGGCCGACATCATCGCGAAGCATGCGCCATCAGATGCCGTCATCGTCAGCCTGCAAAACGGCGTCGGCAATGCCGCTGTCCTGCGCCATCATCTGCCGGGGCGGCGCGTGCTCGGCGGCATGGTGCCGTTCAACGTGATCGCGCTCGGCCAGGGGCGATTTCATCGCGCGACCTCAGGCGACATTGTCGTCGAGCAGGATGAGGCACGCACCGCCGACAAGCTATCGGTGCACGGCCTGACGATACGGCCGACCGACAACATTGACGGCGTGCAATGGGGCAAGCTCGTGCTCAATCTCAACAACGCGCTCAATGCGCTGGCCGACCTGCCGCTGCGTCGGCAACTCAGCTCACGGCCATGGCGGCGATTGTTCGCCGACCAGATGGCGGAAGGCCTGGCTGCGATCCGCGCCGAGGGTATCAGGCCGGTCTCGCCGACGCCGATCCCGGTAGGATTAATGCCGCCGCTGCTGCGCCTGCCCAATTTCATCTTCGAACCGATGCTGGGGCGGACGATGAAAATCGATCCCGAGGCGCGGTCGTCGATGTGGGAAGATCTCAAACATGGCCGCCGCACCGAGATCGATTATCTGCAGGGCGTCATCACCGAGATCGCCGGGCGCCGTGGCCTGGCGGCGCCGCTGTCACGCCGAATCGTGGAACTGATCCGGCAGGCCGAGCGGGACGCCAAGGGCTCACCCGGCCTGACGCCGGAGCAGATTCGCGCGGCGAATTGATTTGGCAGAGTGCGCCGGGCTTGCTTGAAATGGGCTGGTCGAGCGATTTCGGGAAGCGCCGGGGGGAGATGCGAATGAAACCAACAGGTCTGGCGCTAATGGCGGTGGCCGCTCTGGCTGTCTGGACGTCGCTGTCTCCCGCCCATGCCGTGCCGCCGACAGCGACGCCGTCGCCGGGCTATGACGCGCGGTTGCAGGAGCAGCGGGCGGCGCAGCGCAGGCATGTCGAGCCTGCGCTCAAGCCTGCCCCAAAGCGCCCCGGCAAGAAAGCGCCCGCGCATTGATGCCGAAGTCGCCCTACCGGAATTTTCTGGGCGATGGTGATCGCGGTGACGCGAGTCGTCCCTGCGAACCGCAGGGACCCATACCGCATGATCTATCGATAGGTCAGAACCGCCAGACGTCATCTCACGACAAGTGACGCCGTCCACATATCGGTCCCTGCTTTTTTCGCAGGGACGACAAAAAATATCTAGCCCTTCTTCTGCTTGGTCGGCGGCTGCTGCTGCTGTGGGTTGAACAGCCTTTTAATCTCGTTGATGCTCTCCGAGAGCCGCGGCCATTCACACGAGAATTGGCTCTTGGCGCATTGGGCAGCCTTGATGCGTGCCGCCTGCTTGACCGGACTTGCCACCGGCACCGGCACTCTTTCGATTTCAGGCGGCGGAGAAGCGGCCTGTTCGCTGCGCAGCGAAACCTGCTGCAGCCCCTGCGCCGGCTCTGGCTGTTGCTGCTTGGCCGCCAGCGCCGCGGCGATGTGGCTGCGCCGTTCGCGCTCGAGGTAGGCGGTGTATTGCTCGTCGATTTTCTTCTGCTCTTCCGGCGTCGGGTTGGGGCCTGCGATGTCGAAAGTGCGGTCCTGCATGAAATCGTAATAGGTATAGCCGCCGCCGGGCTTGCGGCGGCCGGCGAATTTCGCGTTGCATTCGGCGAGTTGCGCCGTCTTTTCTTCCTTTGTCTTCGCTTTCTCGGCCACATCGGCGCAGGATTCGAAATCGACAGGCGCGCTGCGCCACCACTGCGCGTCGCAGCGCACCGGGGCCAGCACGACGAGGCTCCCGACTGCGGCAACAACAAACGAAGATGCACGTGAGGCGATCACGGACGGTATTCTCCAGTCGAATTCTCGGGAACTTTGATTGAGTCGATTGTCATCATTTTGGCAGCGCTGTCACGCCGAAACTGCACGGTTTTCCCGCTGTCGTTGTAACTCTACCCGGTGGATGTGACCGATGGAACACAGTGCTATGTCGTTGAAAGTTATCGAGGAAATTCAACGGTAAAGCACGCTGCGCGCACGATGCTGCAGCGACCGGCTCGCACACTATCGATGGACGAGCGGATAAGCGCGCCACATTGTGGCAAGAATCAGTCGGTTCCTCGCGCGCGGGCCAGCGTACGCGATGCCGTTTCATGAAACGTTGCGCGATAGAGCCTGGCGAACTCACCCATGTGATGGAAGCCGTTAGCGCGGGCGCACGATGTCACGGTGATGGCGTCGGACCCTTTGACGAGTTGAGCGCGGGCCGACCAAAGCTGCTTGAGACGCAAGTAGCGATGCAGGCTCATGCCGCGAACGCTTGCGACCGCCGTGCCCAGCGTTCTGACCGACACGCCGCATTGTTCGGCGAGGTCGGCGCTGTAGATCGCCGAAGCGGCATGAAAGGCGACATACTCGTCGACCCTGCGAACGAGGCGGCAATAGCTCCTGCTTGCGAGCCGGCCCGCCACTTCCGGCGTCCTGCTGCGGCGGAACATCTCGTCGATGGCGAGCAGCAGGCTTTCCTGGACGGCAAGCGCCGAGCGCGGCTCCTGCAATAGGTCGGGTCTGACGGAAGCCGTCTGCAAAATACCTGTCGTTACGGATCTGACGGTGGCCAGCGCGTCGGGGTCCGCCGTGAACGGGCATAGCTCGTCCGGCGTATCGAACCATTCCCGATCCTGCACGCCGGCGCCAAGGGTGACGATCGCGTGCAGCGATCCACGGGGTTCGACGAACTGCAAATCCACATTGCCCCGCATGCCGACAAAGGCCGGGCGGTCTACCGACAGGCCGTTGACGGACACCTCGTAGGCGTCCTCGATCTGGAATATGACGACGCCGTGTGCCGCCCGGTAGCTGACATCGAGAATACGGGGAAACGAGGTGAGCACGGCGATCTGGCAGAACGGCAACTGCACGATCGCGCGCGCGGTATGGAAATTCGCGAGATTCAGCGGCACGCTGCGCGCATCGGCGACGAACTCGACCGGCCGGAAGGCGTCGATGTCGAAAAATTGCGTGATCGAAAGCGCCGGTGAAGGCGAAAGGTTCTGGAACAGCATATCGAAATAACCGGCGGCCGAATCGTCGAATCCGGTCGTTAGCGTCGAACGCTCTGGTTAACTTCGTGTTAACAAGTGTGGCCGGTGGAGGTGCGATTGCAGGACGGCTGCACGAACATGGCTGCGCGTTCGATATCGCATGCAGCGGAAAGCTGCCGAGGAATTCGAAGGGCTTAGCCGACGCCCGGGCCGCCAGTCCAGGCGGTGGGCGACGCGTTGCAAATCCATTATAGCTGCTCCTGAGGAATGCTATTTGTTTTGCGGCACCGGAAGATTTCATGGTGTTGCGCCAGGCGGTGGCCCGAGCCACCGGTTGAGTTGCGCAACTTCGCTCAACCCTGCGCAGGCGGGCGAAGTGGCAGAACAGTCGCAAGGGGGAAACAGTCTGCATGAGCATCACCACGGCCTTGACGAGCGTGCCGAAGCCCGCACCTGAACTGATCGAGGCGTTCAGAGGCGCGCCGACCTCTGTGATCTCCGACAACCTTGACCGGCTGCCGGGCGCCGTGGGCCTGCGGCCGTTCCATCGCGGCTGCAAGCTGGTGGGCATAGCCTTCACCGTGCGCACGCGGCCCGGCGACAATCTTGCGATCCACCGCGCGCTCGAACTGGTCGGGCCGGGTGACGTCATCGTGGTCGATGGCGGCGGCGACGAGACGCGGGCGCTGGTCGGCGAAATCATGAAGAACATCGCCGAATACCGGGGCGCCGCGGGCTATGTGATCGACGGCGCCATCCGGGACGTCGCTGCATTTGCCGCATCCGACTTTCCCTGCTTTGCCCGTACGGCGATCCACCGCGGGCCCTACAAGAGCGGACCAGGCGAAATCAACGTGCCGGTTTCGATCGGCGGCTCGGTGATCGCGCCCGGAGATATCGTGGTCGGCGACGAGGACGGCGTGGTGTCGTTTCCCGCCTCGATCGCAGCCACCGTGCTGGAGGCGGTCCGCGCCCAGATCGCGCGCGAGGAAGGCACGATCACGGCGATCCGCGAAGGCCGCTACCAGGGCAGCTACGGCAAACCTTGACGGATAAGTTTTGAACGAAGCGCCAAGATCGAAGCGCAACCGCGCTTGAGGGAGGGACGATGAGCCAGAAGAACGAATTTCACAATCTGGATAACCCGGTCGACGGTCTGTTTCGCGAACTCGCGTCCGGCGTGACGACGCGAATCTTCTCCGGCGAGCATGCGATGCTGTCGGTGGTGATGCTGGCGCCGCACGCGCAAGGTACCCTGCATCATCACCCCGAGGAGCAATGGGGCGTGCTGCTCGACGGTTCGGCCATCCGCGTTCAGGGGGATGAGGAAATTCCGGTCAAGAAGGGCGATTTCTGGCGCACGCCCGGAAACGTGCCGCACACGATGCGGGCTGGACCGGAAGGGGCGCGCGTGCTTGACATCTTCAGCCCGCCACGGCCCGAGTACAAAAAAGCCGGGTCCGGCTTCGGCACTTAAACGAAGTCTGCGAACAAAACAAAAAAATCGCAGCCACAATCGGGAGGAGACACCAGGTGAAGATTACCAGACGCAATTTGCTTGCGGCATCGGCCGCGTTCGCGGTCACGCCAGCGCTGGCGCAGCCGGCCAAGAACATGACGCTGGTGGTGCCGTTCCCGCCGGGCGGCTCCACCGACGCGCTGGCGCGGCTGTTGCAGTCCCATCTGCAGACCAGGCTCGGCCGGACCGTGCTGGTGGAGAACAAGTCCGGTGCGGCCGGCTCGCTCGGCGCCATACAGGTCGCCAAGAGCGCGCCAGACGGCGCGACGTTCCTGGTGACCTTCGACTCGCACGCGGTGATTCCTTCGATCCTCGAAAAGCCGGGGCTGGATGTCGAGAAGGATCTGGTGCCGGTGTTCCTGGTCGGCACCGCGCCTTACGTCCTCGCTGCGAACGCCGAGCGGCCGTACAAGAGCTTTGCTGACGTGGTCGCCGCCTGCAAGGCAAGCCCCGGCGCGGTGAAATACGCCTCCGTCGGCATCGGCACGCTCGGCCATCTCGCGATGACGGTGCTCGGCAAGAAGGCCGGCGTCGAGATCACGCATGTGCCCTACCGCGGCGGCGGCCCGGCGATGAACGACGTGCTCGGCGGCCATGTCGATATGATCATCGGATCGGCGGCGCTGATCACGGCGCAACTCGGCACCAACAGGCTGCGGCCCATCCTGCAATTGGGGCGCGAGCGGATGGCTGCGCTGAAGGACACGCAGACCGCGATCGAGGCAGGCTTCCCCGACTTCGAGACGCTGGCCTGGTGGGGCATTTTCGCGCCCAAGGATACGCCTGCCGATGTCATCGCCAGCATGGCGAAATCGGTAAAGGAGATCCTGAGCGAGCCGGCGGTAGCCTCGCAACTGCGCGAGACGCAGCAGATGACGCTGCTGCTCGCCGACGGCAAGGAGTTCTCGACGTTCTTCGCCAGGCAGGTCAGCATCTGGGGTCAGGTCGTGCGCGAGAATAATATCAAGGCGTAGCGGCGGCGGACCGGCTATCCCGGCATCTCCGGCCCGGAACCAGTACCTTCCGACGCGGCCGGACAGGCCGCGTCGGAGGGCTGGCGATGCCACGTCCGCTTTGCTATGAAGCGGCCAAGCACCCGCTCAACGCGGGTTCGCGGTCCCGTAGCTCAGCCGGATAGAGCGACGGTTTCCTAAACCGTAGGTCGGAAGTTCGAGTCTTCCCGGGATCGCCATTCCTCAAGGGTGCAAAGCCCAACTAAAGCCGGTCCTAACCGGGGTCCGGATAGATTTGCAGGAACGCCATCGTTGTGTCCCGCGCCCGTCGCGCGATCTCGCTGGCGCTCGGACGATTGGTCAGCTGAAGCAGCAGGCCGGTCATCAGGTCGCCCCACAGCAACCCTAAGAATTTTTCGGCCATCGCGTCGGGATCGCCAACGACAAGCCGGGCTGAATTGGCGCTCGCCATGATCGCGCGCAATGCATCGCGCGTGGGCTTGCGCGCGATCGAATCCAGCGCTTGCGCCACCTTTGGCGCGCGCACGGTTTCGGATATGGCCAGCCGGAACACCGCGACGACGACCGGCTCGGTGGTTTCCGTCAGGAGCCTCGTTCCAAAAGCGGTCAGCACTTCGGTCAGGATTTTCCTGTCGCGCAGTTCAGGAAGATCGGCCGGTGCTTTCAGCCGCCGGGCGCGCTCGGTGATGCAGGCGACCAGCATCGCCTCCTTGTTGCCGAACAGCGCGTAAAGCTCCCGCTTCGAAACCCGCGCGCGTGTCGCAATCTCCAGCGTGCTGGTCTGCGCATAGCCGCCCTCCATGAACGCCGAAAGGGCCGCGCCTAGAATCCGCTTCCGGACCTCGGTCCCGTCGGTTTCCGCCTCGCGCGCCTTCATCCTTGGATTCATCGCCTCATTTTTCCACTTGACTTGGTACCATACGGTACCATATTTCGATTTATCCGGTACCGGATCGTACCAAAACCGACCCGGATGTAAAGGATGGGAGATCATGAACAGACGTCAGCTACTGGCTGCGGCATTGGCGCCGCTCGCATGGCGGATTGCCTCTGACGCGCTCCTGTCAACGGCATCTGCGGCAAACGTGGAGCGAGATGGAAAGATGAGCAAGACAACGCAGCGCATCATCGAATGCAACGGGATCCACCTCAACATCGCCGAGCAGGGCGAGGGGCCGCTGGTGCTGCTGGTGCACGGCTTCCCTGAATCCTGGTTCTCGTGGCGGCACCAGATCGACGCCGTTGCCGCCGCCGGCTTCCGTGTTGTCGCCCCCGATATGCGCGGCTACGGCAAGAGTGAGGCGCCGCGGGCGATCGACCAGTACACGATCCTGCATCTCGCCGGCGACATGGTCGGCATTCTCGATGCCCTGGGCGCGGCAACCGCCGTCATCGTAGGTCATGATTGGGGCGCCAGCGTCGCCTGGCAGGCCGCTCTCATGCGGCCCGATCGCTTCAGGGCGGTTGCAGCGCTCAGCGTGCCATTCCGGCCGCGCGGCAAGGCGCTGCCGACCAGCCTGATGCCGCGGACCGAGAATGCGCAGTTCTATCAGCTCTATTTCCAGGAGCCGGGGCCGGCGGAGGCGGAGCTGGAGCGCGATCCGCGCGCGACCATTCGCAACATGCTGTTCGGGGCGTCCGGCGACGGCGTCGCCGCGGCCCGCGCGGCCGCAGCCGCCGGCGGGCCCGCGCCGAACCTCGGCATGGTGCCGAAGGGCGGCGGCTTTCTGCAAGGACCCGGCGCGCCAAAAACCCTGCCACCATGGATAGAAGAAAGCGCCATCGATTTTTACGGCGAGGAGTTTCGGCGCAGCGGCTTTCGCGGCGCGCTCAACTACTACCGCAACATCGACCGCAACTGGGAAATCACCGGCGCGATGGCCGGCCTGCAGATAACGGTGCCGGCACTCTACATCGCGGGCGATCGCGATTTCGTGGTCGCCTTCCCGGGCACCGACCAGTTGCTCGCCAACCTGAAGAGCTACGTTCCCGGCCTGCGCAAGATCCAGATGCTTCCCGGTTGCGGACACTGGACCCAGCAGGAGCGGCCGAGTGAGGTCAGTGCCGCGCTCGTCGAATTCATTCGAGCCCTGCCGAGCCGCTCATGACAACGCTGACATCCCAATCCTCGTCGCCGGGAAATCAAGCGGTGAAGATCAGGCAGAAGACGATGCTCGATGGCCCGGTGCTGCCGACGCTCCTGAAGCTTGCTCTGCCGACCGTCGTGGTCCTGGTCGTGCAGACCCTTGTCGGGGTGGCGGAGACGTATTTCGTCAGCTTCCTCGGGACGGAGGCCCTGGCCGGGGTCAGCCTGGTGTTTCCCATCTTCATGCTGATGCAAATGATGTCGAATGGCGGCATCGGCGGCGGCGTCGCATCGTCGATCGCGCGTGCGATGGGGGCAGGCAAGGCGGCCGAGGCCGAGGCGCTCGCACTGAACGCCCTGGTTCTTGCCATCGTCTTCGGGATTATCTTTGCAGGCGCCGAATGGTTGTTTGGCGAGGCTGTGTACCGGTTGCTTGGCGGTCAGGCGGGAGCGCTCGGCGCGGCCCTCGCATATGGCCATGTCATCTTTTCCGGCGCGGTGCTTGTCTGGGTCGTCAGCCTGCTGGCGGCGGCCCTTCGCGGCGCGGGCAACACCGTCGCGCCGGCGGCCGTCATTCTGCTGGGCGTGTTCGTGCTGCTTCCGCTTTCGCCGGCGCTGATTTTCGGCTGGGGTCCTTTTCCCCGGCTGGGCGTGGCGGGAGCCGGGGTCGCTGTCGTCGTCTATTATCTCGTCAGCGCGATTGTGTTGATCGTCTACATGCGTTCCGCCAGAACCTCGTTGCACTTGCCCTTCGACGCAAGGCTCATCAAGTGGCGGCTGCTCGGCGATATCCTTCGCGTCGGCGGATTGTCCGCCATCGGCACCATCCAGGCCAATTTGACCGTGGTGCTGGTCACGGGCGCAGTCGGGCTGTTCGGCACGGACGCCATCGCAGGCTACGGAATCGCCTCGCGACTCGATTACATCCAGATTCCACTGCTGTTCGCGCTCGGCAGCGCGGCGCTGACCATGGTCGGGGTGAACATCGGGGCCGGTCAGGTCAGGCGGGCGGAACGCATCGCGTGGGTCGCCGCGTTGTTCGCGGCTGGCGTCACCGAGATCCTTGGACTTTTCGTCGCACTGTTTCCCCACGTCTGGCTAACGCTGTTCAGCGCCAAGCCCGAGGTTCTCGCGGCAGGCTCGATCTATTTCCAGACCGTAGCGCCCTTCTACGGAATTTCCGGTCTCGGGATGCTGCTGTATTTCGCGAGTCAGGGGGCAGGTCGCGTGACATGGCCGGTTTTTGGCGGAACGGTTCGGCTGTTCATCGCCGCTGGAATCGGCTGGATCATTGTCGTCGATCTTGGCGGCGGATTGCGGGAGCTCTTCATGGCAGGTGCCGTCGGCTCGATTGTTTCCGCAGCCATTGTCGCCGGCGCACTTTGGCTTCGCGGCTGGGGACCGGCCGGGGAGGTTTCGAAATAGTTTCCGGTTTGCCGACGGCTTCGGCTTGCTGCTGCTCGCGATCTCACGTCTTAGGCGCCCTTTTCCAGCAGCGCCTTGAAATCTGCCCGCGCGCGTTGCGCTTCGCGCTTGGCGGTGTCGGAGGCTTCGCCGAGTCCGAAATAGCCGTGGATCAGGCCGGGGCCGTCATAATAGCTAGTCGGCACGCGGGCGGCGGCAAGCGCGTTGGCGTAGGCCTTGCCCTCATCGCGGAGCGGATCGAACCAGGCGGTGCAGACGATTGCAGGTGCTACCCCTGTGAGGTTTTTGGCGCGCAGCGGCGACGCGCGCCAGTCGGCGCCGTGGCTCCTGTCGGCGAGATAGTGGCCGCAAAACCATTCCATGGTGGTGCGGGTCAGAAAATAACCTTCCGCGTTCTCGCTGCGCGAGGGAAAGCGCGCGTTCTCGTTTGCATCCGCGAAATTTCCGAAAACGTCGGTGACGGGATAGACCAGCAGTTGCGCCGCCAGTCGGATGCTGGCGTCGCGGCAGGCGATCGCGGTAGTGGCCGCCAGATTGCCGCCGGCGCTGTCACCGGCCACGCCGACGCGTCGCTCGTCGCCACCAAATTCGGCGATGCGGGCGATGATGTCTTTCGTGGCGGCGAAGCCGTCCTCGAAGGCGCCGGGAAACCGCACCTCGGGCGGGCGGCGATAGTCGACCGAGACGACGACCGCGCCGGTCTCGATCGCAAGCCAGCGTGCCTGCCGGTCATGGGTCTCGAGATCGCCGGCGACCCAGCCGCCGCCGTGGAAGAACACCACCGTCGGCGACTTGTCGGTGGAGTTCCGGTAGGCCCGCGCGTTGAGGAATCCGGCGGCGCCCTTCACCTTGATGTCTTCCGTGCCCATCACCGGCGGCGGCGGAACCGCCGCGCGGGAGGCCGCCAGCGCACGTAGCGCATCGCGCGCGCTCTGCGGCGTCATCGTCGCGGGATCGCGCAGCGGCAGCAGCGGAATGATCTGGGCGACGACGGGATCGAGCGGCGTAATCATGCAGGGTGTCTCGTTGCGGAACAAGGCGGCAGCATAGGTAACGGTCGCGGCCGCCGCAATCGCGGCGTTCGGTACGAGCAGGCCGGCCGATTTTCTCCAACCGATGGTGGTTCCTGCAGGCAGATGCGGGGGCCGCGCGTTGATAGAATCGTGCTTCGTTTACTTTTCCTTATCCTTAAACGGGCGTTTGCGGGGAACGGCCGGGCGCGCCGCTCATTACTCCTTACCAGAGGGAGTGGTGCGATGAATCAATTTGCCGGAGTGGACCGGGCGCTCGACGAAATGCTGGTGCAACTCGGCGGCATGGTGCTGAGGCTGTCCAGCCCGCAGGTGACGCGGACGCCCGAAGAGCGGCACGCGCTGGCGTGTTCGGTCAACCAATATTCGGTGTGCGCGGCGCGCTCGGGCGATCCGCGCGTGCACCAGCTCAAGGCCGAACTGGAAGAGACGATCAAGCCGCATCTGCGGCTGGTCGCCAGCCGCTAGAGGCGGCGCCCGATCCATCTGTGAGGCGAACAGCGACGGAAAGGGCGCGGCCGGGTCCGGCCGCGCGGAGCGTTCGAACGACCTCAGAGCGTCTTGAGGTATTCGATCAGCGCCTTTCGATCGTCTGCCGACAGCGCCGGCCCGATGACACCTTTGATTTCCTTGTTCTTGTCGAAGTCCTTCCTGAATTCGTGGCCTCTGTTCGAGTTGCCGCGAATTGAGGTGTCGAACTCGAAACCGTTCGCGATCTTGTCAAACGTGTAACCGAGGTTCACCGGATCGTATTCGCGGTTGCCGAGATAGAATTTCGTCGGCCTGTCCTCGGGCGGACCAAGCAGGGCTTCGATGGTGGGGACCGAGCCGTTATGAAGGTAAGGCGGCGTCGCCCAGACGCCGTTGAGCGGGCGCACCTTGTAGGCGAGCTCGCCGCGAAGCTCGTTCGGCATATAGCCGTCGATCCGCTTCCGCTCGGCAGGGCTCACCGGCGGCTTCTTCTGGTCGAAGACGTAATTGACCGTCTTGGCGACCACGATGCCGAGAGCGTCGGCGAAGCCGCTTTTGTCAACGCCGAGATGCGCGGGGAGCGCAACCGTCCGGCTGATCATGTCGGCGGCCTGCGCAGGGTCGGTCCCGATATGCGAGATCGGAACGTTCTCGACCTTCAGGATGGGTTCACCGGCCTCGTTCTTTGTCCACCAGTCCTTGTTGTTGAAGTCCCAGAACGCAGCATTCGATACCGGCGGGCGGTGACATTCCTGACAATGGGTCTTGTAGAGTTCGGCACCCTTGTCCGCCAATTTCTGGTCGATCGGTGGCAGAATATCGTTCGGCCATTTCGGAGACCGCAGGCCCGGGAATCCGTCCTTTGCGTTCGGCAGCGTGTTGCCCTTGATCATCTGCTCCATCTCGAACAGCTGCTCCACGTTCACGCTCGATTTGTAGAGTCCCTTGGACGGATCGGTCAGATTGAGTTCGGCAGACACGCCAAGCGACTCGCCGGCGTTGCGCACCATCGGCTGCATGATCGAGCCGTTGTACTGCACCCAGTCGAACCACGGCGTGTTCCAGATCCGGGGATAATGCACCGGCGCGGTCGAGCCTGCGTAGTTTTCCGGCTTCTTGAGGTCGAGCGAAAACACCTGGTTGCCGATCCGGTTCAGCGCATCAAGCCGTCCGTAGCCTTCAAGGACGCTCTGCGAAGCGACGCGCTTTTCCAGCGCCTGGACTTCGCCATATTGCTTCAGGACCTGGCTGAGCTGGTCCTTCAGCGCCTCGCGGTCGGCGACCGTGGAATCCGGTCCCAGGATATTCTCGGCGAACCGGTTGAAGCGGGTTGGGATAAAGCGCGTCAGCAGCAGAGAGATACCCATGCCCTGCTTCATCGCAAAGAGATTGGTGAGCGCCGGTCCCCCGTCGATGACGACCGCCGTGTCCTTGTAGGTGAAGCGTCCGGTATGACAGCCTGCGCAGGTCAGGCCTATTCCGTTCATGGTCTCCTTGGTGCGCGGGTTCTTCCACGGCGCGCCCGAGGGGTCCAGCATCGGGCCGCCCTTTGCGAAGCCGATCGGAAGCGCCTTTTTGCCCGGGATGACGGTATCCGGAATGAAGCCATAGCGATCGAGATAGGCGGTCTCGCTGAAATCGCCGACCTTGTTGAAAATCAGCCATGGAATCGTCGGCTGCTCCAGCGCCATGAACCACTCGTAAGGGAAGCTGAACGTCCGCGTGCCCTGGTCGGCATGATAGAACCAGCTCAGTTTTTCCTTGGCGATGCCCTGGTCGAGCCAGACGGTCTTCTTCGGCTCCGGATACTCTGCGATCTTCACATGAAGATTGTTCCAGAGGTTGGCGATATCGTCCTTCACGGCGACGTAAATGCCGCCGACGATCAGTACTCCGATCACAATTTTTGCAATCGTCTTGCCACGCATGGCCTGCCCCTTCCCAAAACTGCGCCAGTTGCGCGCAATATCCGTCTGCTATCAAAAAACGCCGGAAGGCGAATCACCCTCGGCGTGCGGTTCAATATGATGCCATCTTATAGTGCGCTAAACACCTGTCCATAAATCCGATTTCCCGGACCAGGAGGTTTCCGGCCGGTTCGGCTTTCGCCAGGCTGTTTCCAGTATAGAGTCTCGATCATGCAGTTGAATATTGGGTAGATCACATGAGTGCCGCCGAGGCGCAATCGATCCGAATCGAGACCGGCCCCGATGAAGCGGTTTCCGCGCTGCTGATCCAGCCACCGCAGACGCGCGCATGTTACGTGTTCGCACACGGGGCCGGCGTCGGCATGGCCCATGCGTCGATGGAGACGGTTGCGGCCGGCCTCAGCCAGCGCGGCATTGCGACGCTGCGCTATCAGTTTCCCTATATGGAAAAAGGCAGCAAACGGCCCGATGTGCCGCCGGTGGCGCACGCCGCCGTTCGCGCCGCCGTGGCGGAAGCCGGACGATGCTGCCCCTCGCTGCCGCTGATCGCGGGTGGCCGATCGTTCGGCGGGCGGATGACCTCGCAGGCGCAAGCGCTTTCTCCTTTGCCCGGCGTGCGCGGGCTGGCGTTTCTCGGTTTTCCGCTGCATCCGGCCGGAAAGCCATCCAGCGACCGCGCCAGGCATCTCACCGATATCAAAATCCCGATGCTGTTCCTGCAGGGCACGCGCGACGCGCTGGCCGAATTGAATCTGCTCGAGCCTGTCGTGAAGGGCCTGGAATCGCGGGCGACACTGCATTTGCTTGATGGCGCCGATCATTCCTTCCATGTGCTGAAGAGTTCGGGACGGAATGATCGCGCGGTGATGGAAGAGGCGCTGGATGCGTTCGCGAAGTGGGTTGACGGCATCGTAGACTAGGCATTCTGCTGTCGTCCCTGCGAACGCACTAGGGTTTCTACACGCTTTCGATGGCTCTGGCAGCGACGATGGTTTGGAAGCGAGTCATTCCGTTGTGGAATGTGATTGGTCCGGGTGGCCGATGCGAGGCGTAGCCGGTCCATCCGCCGAGCTTGGCGATGATCCATGCCGCCCACTGAAGCGTGTGGGGGCGATGTGGGTTCCTCTGAAGCTCGGTCCGGCCTTTCATGGTTTTGTTGATGGCGGCAAGTGCTTCGGTTTCTTCGGGCGTGAAGGCACATTTGACCGACAATTGTTCACCACCATTGCGGGCCTGAACGAGTTGAATGACGATACATGCCGCTTTAGTGGCGATTGCCACGAGCTTGATTAGAGCCTCGGAGCTTTCGAGCTGACTGTCCTCGATACGCAGACCCTGGTTCTTCAGCGAGCGAAAGAGCTGTTCGATGATCCAGCGCTGCCTGTACCAGGAGACGATCCGCCAGGCATCGGTTGCATTGGCGATCGAATGAGTGGTCAAGAGCAGCCAATGAACGGGCTCAGCCCCCTTCGGAGGGTGCAACTCGACGACTTCCACGAAGCTGACTTTGACGCCCTCCGGCAGGTCCTTCACGCCGGGTCGCGCCGGCCGCTTGAGCACGACGGTTCCGAAGCGCAGCGAGAGATGGGCTTGGCGACCGCGGCGATCCATCCGCTGCGGCAGATCGATTACCGCCTTGTCGCCGAAGCGGGCTCGCTCTACCGCTTGATAAAGTGTTTTGCCGTCGGCCAGTGCATGATCATGCATGGCCCGCGTCAGCAGGTGGACATTGCCGCCGGGCGTCAACGCCCAGTGCGCAAAGAACTCCCCCTCGCGATCATTGATGACAGTGATCATGCGCGCCGCAGCCAGAACCTCGCAGCCCTGTTCGGCCGTCGTAACCCAGCGCGCCGACTCCTTGTTGGCCAACTCCCGCTCGTCGTGAGGGGTCTTAACCTTGCCCCTGCGCGTCCACACCTTGCCGCCCGTGAGGCCGAGACAGGCCCCGCTGTCGGCATCGACGGCCATCATGGCATGCAGCAACACGCCGCGGGCATTGCCTTTGCCGACTTTGCCCAGTCCACGCCGACATCCCTGTCGCGTCTGAAACTTGATCTCGCTGGTGCCCTGGATCGCCAGCACATGACGCCCGTTGACCACGGTCGCTGTCTGCCTGCTCCAGCCTTCAATCAGTCGATCGGTCGTGACTTGCGGATTGTTCACGAACCGCCAGTACGCCATGTACGCGGCCCAGTCTCCCTGCGCCATCTGGCGCAAGCAGACACTGCGCGTGCAAAGCATAGCCTGCACAAACGCCGCCCCCTTTTATCGAGGCGAACGTCGCCAAACTCGCCCAGTGACAAATCCGGCTCGTGCTGCATCTCCGACGCTCCTTCGAATCAAGCGTCAGAAACAGAATCATACAAACCCCAAAGGCGGGATAACATCATGACTCACCGAGTCAATCTGTCGCGCCAGACGTGTAGAAACCCTAGTGCGAACGCAGGGATCCATACGCCGCGGCGGCTATGTGTGGCGCCGTGGCAATCGCTTTGCCCAATCAACTTGTCTTGTGGTTATGGGTCCGGGCGTTCGCAGGGACGCTGAGAGAGTTGCGCTTCGTCCCATCCCGGCTACCATGCGCCCATGACAAAAATCATGATCGTCAATCCGAACACGACTGCCTCGATGACCGAAACGATCGGCGCCGCGGCGCGCGCCGTCGCCGCGCCTGGCACCGAAATATCCGCAGTGACGTCGGCGATGGGGCCGGTCTCGATCGAGGGCTACTACGACGAGGCCTTTGCGGTGCCGGGCCTGATCCAGGCGCTGATGAATGCGCCGGACGCCGACGCGGCAATCGTTGCATGTTTCGACGACACCGGCCTCGACGCCGCACGCACCGCCGCGCGTTTTCCGGTGGTCGGCATCTGCGAGGCGGCGCTGGTGACCGCAGGTCAGATCGCAAAACGCATCGCCATCGTCACCACACTGCCGCGCTCGATCGTCCCGCTGGAGGAACTCGTGCGCCGCTATGGTTTTGCCGAGAGGGTGCAGGTCACCGCCTGCGACGTCGCAGTGCTCGATCTCGAAAAGCCCGGCTCGGGCGCGGAAGCAAAGCTTGAAGCCGAGATTTCCCGCGCGCTCGACAAGGGCGCGGAAGCGATCGTGCTGGGCTGCGCAGGCATGGCCGATCTCGCGCAAAAACTGTCGCGGAAATTCGGCGTTCCCGTCGTCGACGGCGTGGCGGCCGCGGTGAAGCAGGCCGAGGCGCTGGCCGGCTTGAAGCTGGCGACGTCGCGCCGCGGGTCGTACGCGTCGCCTGGCGCGAAGGCCTACACCGGGATATTGGCGCCGTTCGCGCCAAGGACGTCAAGCTGATTGCGGCGCGCCGTAGATCTTGTCGCGCAGCCGGCGCATGCCGCTGAGCCAGCGGTCGCGGTTGGAGGCCTTGCGCTGCATGTATTCGGCGACCTGCGGGTGCGACAAAATGAGAAAACGCTCTTCCGCCATCGCCTCGATCACCATGCGCGCCACTTCCGGCGGCTGCAGCACGCCGTCGACCCTCGCGGCGCTGGGGCCAGGCGTCGTCATGCCGGTTTGCACCGATTGCGGACACAGCACGGACACGCGGATGCCGCGGTCGCCATATTGAATGGCGAGATGCTCGGCGAGCGCTACCGCAGCATTTTTCGTCACGCCATAAGGCATCGAGTTCAGCGACGCCAGCAGGCCCGCCGCGGAAGCGGTGTTGAGGAGATAGCCGGAGCCGCGCGCGAGCATGCCCGGCACCAGCGCGCGCGCCGCGAACACATGGCTCATGACGTGCACGCGCCAGCTCACGTCCCAATCGGCGTCGGAGGCGGTCTCCTGTCCCTTGCGCGAGAGGCCGGCATTGGAAAAGAACACATCGACCGGCCCATACTTGTCCTCGGCCGCGGCGATCAGCGCCTTGATGTCTTCCTCCAGCCCGACATCTGCCGTGATCGGCAATCCGTCGATGTCGCCCGCCACCTTCGCCAGTCTGTCGCGCGAGGTCTTGAGGTCGGCGACGACGACGCCGCGCGCACCGGCCTCCGCATAGGCGCGCGCCACTGCTTCACCGATGCCGCTCGCGGCACCTGTGATGACACAGACCCTGCCTTTGACGTGCATGTTCGGTTCCGTTTCTTTTTCTCGAACGTGGGGCGAGAGTGATACGACCTCCGCTGCGCGGTCAACGCCGGTTTGCGCCGGCGATCAATTTTTTACCAGCACGCGCGCGGCGCTGGCGTCGGCTTCGCCAGCGTGCGATGACGACCGGGCGGGGCAGTCAGGATCGGGAGAATTGAAGGATGCTCGAAGTGCGGGATGAGTTGGCTATGACGGCGCCGCTTGCGGATGCCGTGGAGTGGACGAGCGAGGCGGCCTGGTCGCTCTACCGGCTGCCGTTCAACGATCTCTTGTTCAAGGCACAATCGACTCATCGCCGGCATTTCGATCCCAACCGCGTGCAGCTCAGCAAGCTGCTCAATATCAAGACCGGCGGCTGCCCGGAAGATTGCGGCTATTGCAGCCAGTCCTCGCATCATTCGACAGGTCTTGCCGCCTCGAAGCTGATGGAGGTCGAAAAGGTCGTCGCCGAGGCGCGCAAAGCCAAAGCCGGCGGCGCAACGCGCTACTGCATGGGCGCAGCATGGCGCAATCCGAAGCCGAGAGATATGGATGCCATCGTTGAAATGATCGGCGCGGTGAAAGCGCTCGGGCTCGAGACCTGCATGACGCTGGGAATGCTGGACCGCGATCAGTCCGACCGCCTCAGCGCGGCGGGGCTCGACTACTACAACCACAATATCGATACGTCGGCGCGCCACTACCCGCAGGTGACCTCGACGCGCAATTTTTCCGATCGTCTCGATACGCTGGAGAATGTCCGGCAATCCGGCATGAAAGTGTGCTGCGGCGGCATCCTCGGCATGGGCGAGGAAGAAGCCGACCGCGTCGAAATGCTGGTGACGCTTGCGAATCTGGCCGAGCCGCCGGAAAGCGTTCCGATCAACATGCTGATTCCGATCGCCGGCACGCCGCTCGCCGAGGCGGCGCCGATCGCGCCGATCGAGTTTGTCCGGATCGTTGCACTGGCGCGCATCATGATGCCGAGATCATATGTCCGCTTGTCGGCGGGCCGCTCGGCCATGACCGACGAGATGCAGGCGCTCTGCTTCTTTGCGGGAGCGAATTCGATCTTCGTCGGCGACACCTTGCTGACGGCCGGCAATCCCGAGGACGAGGCCGACCGAAAACTGTTCGCGCGGCTGGGACTGCAGGCGATCTGATCGGGTTTGGAAACGGCCCGCCCCTCAGCCCTGATAGAGGCGCTTGTCGCGCGCCTGGCGGATCGCGAGGGCCGCCATCATGTCGAGCATCGGCGTCGCAAGTCCGGCAGCGCGCGCGAACGCGGCGGGCGCGCGGACCAGCACGTCGATCTCCATGGCGCGGCCGAGTTCGTAATCCTGCAGGAGTGAAGGCTTGTGGTCCGGTGCGGGGCCGGAGCGCGCGACGCGCTTGACCTCGGGAAAACAGCTCTGCGCCACGCTGTTGGCCTCGTCGAGCAGGTGCGGCACGATGTCGGCGAGATCAGGATCGTCGCGCACGGCGCGCGCGGTCTGCCCGGTCAACAGGCACAGCACCGACATCGACATGTTGGTCAGCAGTTTCGACCAGATCGTCTCCCGGATCTGCGTGACCTCGGCCGACTCGATCGAAGCTTCGTTCAGCGCCGCGCGCAGTTTCGCGACCCGCTCGCTTGGGCGGTCGTCGCATTCGCCGATCAGGAGCCGGTTGCGGTCGGGCGAAAGGTTCGCGACCACGCCGGGTGCGACGACTTCGTTGGACGAAAACACCACGCCGCCGACAATAAGCGGCTTTGGGATGGCTGCACGCAGGCGTCCGCCGGGATCGAGGAAGGCCAGATCCGGCACTGGCGGATGCCCTGGTGAAAGCCCGATATCGTACCACCAGGGAATGCCGTTCTGTGCGAACACCACGGCGGTATCTTCGCCGAGCAGCGGCTGCAGCCCATCCGCGAGGCTGGAGAGGCTAGTTGCCTTCAGCGTGCAGATGACGGCGTCCTGACGGCCCAGCGTGGCCGGATCGCTCGATGCGCTCACCTTCGCCTTGAACTCGCCATTTCCAACACGCAGCGTCAGCCCGTTGGCTTTCACGGCATCCAGATGCGCGCCCCGCATCACGCAGGACACGTCATGGCCCGCCAGTGCGAGCCGCACCGCAAAATGGCTGCCGACGGCGCCCGCGCCGAAAACGCAAATCCGCATGGTAGAGGTCCTGCCGGAGGGATGGTCATTGCTAGTTTTCACAGGCCGTGATCAGGCGCAACCGGTCCGCCGCACAGGGCGGGTTGCGGAGGGTGCGGCCCTGGCGGCGCCGGGAACCCTGCCGTTCAGTCGGCGTTCATCCATGTGCCGTCAAGCTCGCGGCATAGCGACAATGGGACGTGCGGCGATGATGGGACGTGCCATGTCAAAGATCGCGATGGGAATTGCCGCCATTGTCTTCGCAACGATGCTGTCGGTGGCGGACTTTGCGATCGCGAAAGGTGGTCATGGAGGCGGCCACGGCGGTGGTCGCGGCGGCGGTCATCATGGCGGCGGTCATCATGGCGGCGGCCATCGTGGCGGGGGTCATGGCCACCATTTCGGCGGCCGGCATCATGGCGGCGGCCATTTTCATGGCAGGGCGGCGCATCACCGCTCATTCTCCACCCACCGCATGAACTTCGCAGGCGGTGGCCGCGCGCTGAACTCGCGCGCACTCGCCCGCAGCTATCGCCATACCGCAGCGCTGCATCGTCCCGCGGTACGGGCCAGCGTTACTGCGGGCGCGGCGCTCGCAGGGTGGCAATACGGACGGTCCAGAGGCGGCGGCTGGTGGCGCCACGGCAATGGCGGGTACGGCTGGGTTGGGCCGCTGTTCTGGCCGTTCGCCTATTTCGATATCTACGATTATGCGCTGTGGGGACCGCGTGTCGGCGCGCCGTTCTGGTACTACGGCTACGACGACATTTATGCCGGTCTGTTCAGCCCCTACGACTATCAGGGGCTTGCGGGCTACCTGCCGCCGCGTGGTTCTCGCGACGCCGGACCGGACCGGCTGGCGCTGTTATGCGGCGAGGACAGCCGCGACATCGCCGGCCTGCCGATCGACCTGATCGCGCAGGCGATCGAGCCGACCGAGGCGCAACGCGCAGCGCTCGACGATCTCGCCAATGCATCGGTGGCGTCGGCGCAGAAGATCAAGGCGGCGTGCCCGACCACAATCGCGCTGACGGCGTCCGGCCGGCTCGCCTCGATGCAGCAGCGCATCGAGGCGATGATATCAGGCGTCGCGACCGTGCAGCCGGCGCTGGACAAGCTTTACGGCCTACTGAATGACGAGCAGAAGGCGCGGCTGAACGTGATCGCTGAAGATCAGGAAAGGAAGACCGAGCGGCGCCGCAACAGGTCGGTTGCGCGGCCCTGTGACGTCACGCAATCCTCGAGCTTGCAATGGCCGGCCGAGGAGATCGAGGCGCGCCTGCATCCGACCGATGCGCAACGCACCGGCCTCACCGCCCTGCAGAAAGCCAGCACCAAGGCGGCCGACATGCTGGCCACCTCGTGCCGGCTCGAGGAAGCGGCCACGCCGCCGGTGCGGCTCGCCGCCGTCGGCAAGCGACTCGACGTCATGCTGGAATCGGTCAAACTCGTGCGCACCGCGCTCGATGATTTCTATGCGATACTGAGCGACGAGCAGAAGGCCCAGTTCGAGGCGATCGGCCCGCGGCGGACATCTCTTGCCGACAGGGCAGTGCAGCGGTACGGCCGCCGATAGATCGGCGGCGGTGACAACACCTGCGATCCCGGCCTATTGTCCGGCCCAACAAGATGCCGAATAAAGGGGCCGCTGAATGACTGCCAATCCGGTTTTGTGGGATCTCGACGCGCGCGGCGTCGCGACCGTTACGTTGAACCGTCCCGAGGTGAACAACGCCTATGACGCCGGGCTCATCAACGGCGTGCTCGCGGCGATGGATGAACTCGGCAGCAAGCCGAACCTTCGCGTCGTGGTGCTGAAGGGCAATGGCAAGCATTTCCAGGCCGGCGCCGACCTGAAATGGATCAACGGCGTGCGGCCTAAATCGGCCGAAGAAAATGAGGCGGTGTCGCGCGCGACGTTCGAAGCCGTGCAGCGGCTGAATACGCTGCCGATCCCGACGGTGGCGCTGGTGCAGGGCGGCTGCTTCGGCGGCGGCACCGGCGTGATCTCGGCGTGTGATGTGGTGGTCGCCGCCGATAACGCGCTGTTCTCGATTACCGAAGTGCGCTGGGGGCTGACCGCCGCGATCATCATCCCGCAACTCTGCGATGCCATCGGCGTCCGCCAAGTGCGCCGCTACGCGCTGACCGGCGAACGGTTTGGCGCGGAGGAGGCGCGGCGCATTGGACTGGTGCACGAGGTGGTGCCGCTGGCCGAGCTGGAGACGGCGGGCGCCAAGGTGGTCGAGCAACTGCTTGCCAACGGTCCCGAGGCGCTCGCGGAAACCAAGCGGCTTGCCATGGAAAGCTCATTCGGCGGCATGGACGTGGACGATGAGGCCTATGCGCGGCTGGTCAAGATGCATTCGGACAGGCGGCAGACCACGGAGGCGTCGGAAGGGCTGGCGTCGTTTGCGGAGAAGCGGGCAGCGAATTGGAGCGACGCATAGGCGTTAGGCGCTGCCACGCTCAATGACGTTTCTTGCAGGAGTATCGGATTTGCCTTCCAAACGCATCGCCGTTGCCGGGTTGGGGGAGATCGGCAAAACCGTGGCGCGCAAGCTGGCGCAGGGGTTGCCGGGGCTTGCTCTCGTGGCGATCGTGGCAAGGGACCAGGCGAAGGCGAAAGCGTGGCTTGATCGCGAAGGCATCGCCTGTCCGCTGGTCCCGCTCGATGAACTGCCTGACCATGCCGATCTCGTGGTCGAGTGCGCACCGGCGGCGATTCTTGACCAGATATGCCGGCCGATGCTGGGCGCCGGCAAGCAGGTCATGGTGCTGAGCGCCAGTGCGCTGCTGCCCCGTCCCGATCTCGTCGATCTGGCCCGGGCGCATGGCGGCCAGATCATCGTGCCGACCGGTGCCTTGATCGGCTTCGATGCGGTATCGGCTGCCGCCGAGGGCACCATCAATTCGGTGCAGATGATCACGCGCAAGCCGCCCCGCGGTCTCGCCGGCGCGCCCTATCTCGTCGAGAACGGGATCTCCATGGAGGGGCTGACATCTGCCCTCTGTGTGTTCAGGGGCTCGGCGCGCGACGCGGCCGCGGCGTTTCCCGCCAACGTCAATGTCGTGGCGGCGCTGTCGCTCGCGGGCATCGGCCCCGATCGCACGACGATCGAAATCTGGGCCGATCCGGCCGTGACGCGCAACTGCCATCAGATCAGGGTGGAGGCCGACTCGGCCTCGTTCACAATGTCGATCGAGAACGTCCCATCGGAGAACCCGAAGACCGGCCGCATCACGGCGCTCTCGGTGATCGCGGCGCTGCGCAAGCTGACTTCGCCGCTGCAGGTCGGGACTTGAGCCCTTATGCGCTCTACAGCGTCGGCGAGAGCGCGCGTTTCAATTGCTGAAGCAGCGCCTGCACGGCGGCTGCGTTGACGCGCCGCTCGGGAATCGTTGCCTTGACCCACAAATCGGGGATCGGGAATTCGGGCAGCACGGCCTGCAGCGACCCGTCGCGCAGCGCGTCCGCTGCAAGATAATGCGAAATGAAAGCAATGCCGTTTCCGGCGATCGCGCTTTTCACCAGTACGTGACCCTCGTTCGAATTCAACAGCGGGCGTACCTGAATGGTGATGCGGCCGCGCGGGCCGTCGAATATCCACTCGGGTCCGGTCGGAAGAAAGCTCAGGCAGCGGTGTTCGACCAGATCGCGCGGGTGCCGCGGTGTGCCGTGTGATTTGAGATAGGCGGGCGCTGCGCACAGCAGGCGCTTGAGCGCGCACAAGGGCTCATCGACGACACCGCCGAACGAGTGCGGAAATGCGCCGATCGCAACGTCAAAACCTTCCGTGACCGGATCGACCGGCCGGTCGATCAGCACGACTTCCAGTTTCAGCCGCGGATTTTCCGTCTGGAAGGCGCTGAACACATCGGCCAGCCGGGCGATGGTCAGCGATGTCGGCGCCTTGATGCGCAGGTGATCGATCAGGTCATGGTCCTTTTCGCCCATGCGCGACAGAAGATCGCCGACGTCAGCCACCACGCTGCGCGCGCGGTGCACATATTGCTGGCCGGCTTCGGTCAACCGCAATTGACGGGTCGACCGATGAAACAGCGCGATGCCGATCTGATCTTCGAGCTGGGTGACGCGCTTGGCCACGACCGACGTCGAGACCTTCAGCTTGCGGGCGGCCGCCGAGAAGCCGGCGGCGTCGGCGGTCGCCAAAAAGGCCTGGAGATTGACGAGCGTATCCATCCACTTTTCTCGATTCGAGAAAGCTGATCGTGTAATTTGCCCGATTGTAGTCCGTTTCGCGTTAATTCATAGTCCCACGAAACAAAATCATCAGGGATGGGATCGCTGCCGTGTCGGCAAAAACGATTGAAGAACCCGCTCGCCAGATTCCGCTGTACGGCGAATATGAAGTCGTCGTCCTCGGTGGCGGGCCCGCGGGCATCGCCGCTGCGGTTGCTGCCGCGCGCGCAGGCCGCCGTACGCTGCTGATCGAGCGCTACGGCTTTCTCGGCGGCATGGGCACGGCCGCGGGGGTGACGAATTTCTGCGGGCTGCACGCCAACGTCCATGGCGAGATGCATCGGGTGGTGCAGGGCATCGCCTCCGACCTGCTCGCGCGCATCGACCGGCTCGATGGGCTCAACACGCCGCATCTGATCCTCGGCAAGATTTTTGCGCAGGCCTACGACACCGCGGCCTACAAGATCGCGGCGGATGATTTGCTCGCCGCGCACAAGGTCGACATTCTCTTCCATGCGCTGGGCGCCGGCGTGGTGATGGATGATGAGAAGCGCATCCATGCACTGGTGGTGGAGACCAAGGCCGGGCGTCAGGCGGTGCGCGCCGGCATCTTCATCGATTGCTCGGGCGATGGCGATCTGGCGGCTTGGGCGGGGGCGCCGTTTGAGGTCGGCGACAATGCCGGCGGCATGCTCTACCCCTCGATGATGTTTCGCCTCAACGGCATTGATCCGGAGAAGGCGGGAGAAGCGTGGCGGACCATTCCGGCGCTGATGGAAAAGGCGGAAGCGGCGGGCACGCATCGGTTTCCGCGCAAGACCGCAATCGTGCGGCCGCAGCGCTCGGCGATCGAATGGCGGGTGAATTTTACTCAGCTTGCGCGCGAGGACGGCAGAGCCGTCAGCGGGATCGACCCCGACCAGATGACGCGCGGCGAAATCGAGGGACGGCGGCAGGCTCTCCAGGCGTTCGAATTCCTGCGCACGGTGCCCGGCTTCGAAAAATCCTACATTGTCGATTTGCCGCCGCAGCTCGGCATCCGCGAGACACGGCGCGTGATTGGCGGCTACATGCTGTCGGGCGAGGACGTGCTCGGCTGCGCCTCGTTTGAGGATTCCATCGGCGTCAATGGCTGGCCGATGGAACAGCATGTCGCGGGCGATGTGACGTTCACGTTTCCGCCGATCCCGGAATCCCGCGGCTTCAACGAATTGCCGTATCGCATGCTGGTGCCCGAAGGCATAGACAATCTCCTGATGGCCGGGCGCTGCGCCTCGATGACCCATGAGGGCCAGTCGGCAGCGCGGGTCTCCGGCGCCTGCTTTGCGATGGGGGAGGCGGCAGGCTCCGCGGCGGCACTGGCGCTGTCGGGCAATACGATTCCACGCGACATTGCGGTTGAAAAGTTGCAACAAAGCCTGAAACAACAGGGCGCGTTCATCGGGCGGGACCAGAGCGTGCCCGAGGGGCTATAAAAGGGTTACGGAGGAGACCGGATGACGAAGTTTGCACGGCTCGCGCTGGCGGGTCTGTTGGCCATTGCGGCAAGCGGGATCGCACGGGCCGATGACGCGCAAAAGGCCAAGATCGGCGTGCTCAGGCTGTCGTCGTCGGCGCCGGTGTTCATTGCGCAGGACAAGGGCTATTTCCGCGAGGCAGGCCTCGATATCGAACTGAAATTCTTCGACGCGGCGCAGCCGATCGCGGTGGCGACGACCTCGGGCGATGTCGATTTCGGCATCACGGCGTTTACCGCCGGCCTCTACAACCTCGCCGGCAAGGGCACATTGAAGGTGATCGGCGGCATGAGCCGCGAGAAGGCCGGCTATCCCCTGATCGGCTACTTCGCCAGCAATAACGCCTATGCGGCGGGGCTGAAGACGCCGAAGGACCTTGCGGGCAAGCGCATCGCGGTGACGCAGGTCGGCTCCAGCTTTCATTATTCGCTGGGGCTGCTCGCCGACAAATACGGCTTCAAGCTTGCGGACGTGAAGGTGCTGCCGCTGCAATCGTTATCGAATGCCGCGGCGGCGCTGAAGGGCGAAACCGTCGATGCCGCACTGCTGCCGATCTCGACCGCGCGGGCGCTGGTGGATTCCGGCGGAGCAAAGTTCCTCGGCTGGGTCGGCGACGAGACGCCGTGGCAGTTGGGAGCCGTGTTCGCCGCGCCGAAGACGCTGACCAACAAGGCGATGGTGACCAAGCTTCTCGCCGCATTGCTGCGCGCCGACCGCGAATATCACGACGTGATCCTGGCATCGGTGAAGGACGGCAAGGCCGACATCAACGACAAGACAAAGCCGTTGCTGGAAATCGTCGCCAAGTACACCAATCTGCCGGTCGAGCAGGTGGTCGGCAATTGCGCCTATATCGACCCCGACGGCAAGCTCGACGTCAAGAACGTCGACAACCAGATCGCGTGGCTGCAGGAGCAGGGTTTTGTCGACAAGGGGTTTGCAGCGGACGCGATCATCGCGAAGGAATATGTCAAGGCGGATTGAGTTCTCCGTCATGGCCGGGCTTGACCCGGCCATCCACGTCTTTGTGGCTGTTGGACCGTAAAGACGTGGATGCCCGGGACAAGCCCGGGCATGACGACCTAAGACGAGTTCTTGAGACGAGAAACCTGATGGACCTGATCGCCGATCAAATCAGCCACCGCTTCGGCGGCCTCGACGTGCTCGACAAGGTGTCGTTCACGGTTGCCTCCGGCGAGGTGGTCGCGATCGTCGGTCCCTCCGGCTGCGGTAAGAGCACGCTGCTGTCGATCCTCGGCGGGCTGCTGCGCCCGAGCGAGGGAGGGGCAGAGCTGCGCGGCGCACCGCCGGCCGACAGCCTCAATCCGCTGACCTTCGTGTTCCAGGATTTTGCGCTGCTGCCCTGGTGCACGGTGGAAGCGAACGTGGAGTTTCCGCTGGTCCATGCCGCACTCGACGCCGCCACGCGCCGCGCCGTCGTCGATGACGCGCTGCGCCGGACGGGCTTGTCCGATTTCCGCGGCGCCTATCCAAAGCAATTGTCGGGCGGCATGCGCCAGCGCGTCGGCATTGCCCGCGCGCTCGCGGTGCGGCCTGCGATCCTTTTGATGGACGAGCCGCTGTCGGCGCTGGATTCGCAGACCCGCGAATTGCTGATGGAGGATTTCATCCGCCTCCTGGCCGACGGGACAATGGGCGCGGTCTATGTCACGCATAATCTCGAGGAAGCGGTGCGGCTTGCCGACCGCATCGTGGTGCTGTCGCGTCGTCCGGGACGCGTCAGGGAGATCGTCGAAATCCCGATGACGCGCGCCGAGCGCGGTGCGATCGATGCGCGCGGCAAGTTGCTGGCGCTGCAGAACGATTTGTGGTCGCTGATCCGCGAGGAGGCGATTGATGCCGAGCGCGAGGTCCAGCATGCTTGAGCGCGCACCGTCGCAGGATAAACAACAGGAAGAGAGGGTATCGCGGCCGGTCGTCTTCCGCGGCGCGGGCTTCGTGCCGGGCGGTGGGCGCGCTTCGGGCTGGGTTGCGCTGGCGCTGGTGATTGCGCTCTGGCAGCTCGCCGGCAGCGCCGGCTGGGTCAATCCGCTGTTCCTGCCGGCGCCATCGGCCATTGCGGTTGCGATCTACAAGCTCGCGATATCTGGTGCGCTCTGGCAGCATGTATCGGCTTCGGTCGTTCGGATCGGCAGCGGCTGGCTGCTCGGCACCGTGGCCGGCGTGATCGTCGGTTTTGCGATCGGGCTGTCGACGCTGGCGCGCGGCGTCGGCATCACCTTCATCTCGGCGCTGTTTCCGATACCGAAAATCGCGCTGCTGCCGCTGTTGATCCTCTGGCTCGGGATCGGTGAAGAGCCGAAGATTGCGACCATTGCGCTCGGCGTGTTCTTCTCCACCGCCATCTCGGTCTATAGCGGCGTCGATACGGTGCCGCGCAATCTGATCCGGATGGCGCAGAGTTTTAACGTGCCGTTCCACGCCATCGTCCGCCGGGTGATCTGGCCGGGCGCGCTGCCCTCGATCCTCGCGGGCTTTCGCATCACGGCCTCAGTCGCGCTGCTGCTCGTCGTCAGCGCGGAAATGATCGGCGCCCAGTTCGGCATCGGTGCCTTCGTGCTGCAGGCCGGCAATCTGATGCAGACTGATCAGCTATTGGCCGGGGTCGTCATCCTGTCGCTGTTCGGACTGGCGGTGGGGAAGGCGATCAACGTGCTGGAAGCAAGGCTGCTGCACTGGCGGTGAGGAGACTGATGCCGTCATTACGGGATGGTCCGAAGGACCAGACCCGGAATCTCGAGATTCCGGGTTCGATGCTATGCATCGCCCCGGAATGACGGCTCTCTCACTCACGCGTTCCCGCGGTCCTCGCGGAACAGGTCGAGCTTCTGCTGCACCGGACGGTCCGAGAACGAGAACAGCACCGCGTCGGTGTCGGCCTCGTGCGTGACCCAGTGCCAGCTCGGCACCACGAACAAGTCGCGCGCGCCCCACTCGAACGTCTGATCGCCGATCCGAGTGCGGCCCTTGCCCTCGATCGCGGCAAATACCGTGGCGTCGGTCGCGCGGTAGCGCGCGGTCTTGAAGCCCTTGGGCAGCAACTGAATGAAGGTGCCGATCGTCGGCATCGCGAAATCGCCGGTCTCAGGATTGGAGAATTTCAGCTTCAGGCCGTGGCAGGCGTCCCATTCATTGCGCGTCTTGGCCAGCTCCAGCGCCTCGCGCGTATGATGATAGGGATAGTTGAAGATCGGCGAGGTCTTGGATTTGCGCTTCTCGTCGACCGGCAGCAAATTGTGGCCGTAGCGGGCAAAGCTGTCGCCGGCGGGTTTTGAGATCTTCTGCTGGTCCTCGTTCGAGCCTTCGGCAAAGGACGCATCGAAGAACTGCACCATCGGGATGTCGAGCCCGTCGAGCCAGAACATCGGCTCGGATGTTTCGTTGGAATGATCGTGCCAGGTCATCGACGGTGTGATGACGAAATCACCGGGCTCCATCGCGGTGCGCTCGCCGTCGACGGTGGTATGGGCGCCCTTGCCTTCGAGCACGAAGCGCAGCGCCGACTGGCTGTGCCGGTGAGCCGGGGCGACGTCGCCCGGGACCACCATCTGCACGCCGGCAAACAGCGATGTCGTGACCTTCGACTGGCCGCGCAGGCCGGGATTCTCCAGCACCAGCACCCGCCGCTCGGCTTCCTTGGCGGTGATCAGCTTGCCGGCTTCGGTCATGTATTCGCGGATGGAATCGAACTTCCACAGATGCGGCCGGCAGGCGCTTCGCGGCTCCGGCGTGACAAGATCGCCCAGCACGTTCCACAATGCGGAGAGATTTTCGCCGTCGATCTTCTTGTAGAACGCTTCGCGTTCCGGCGTCTTCTGCACGGCTTCCATCGCCAAGCCTCCCATCATTTTTGTATCGTCTACGGATTGACAGTATACTTACAATGTGGGTAGCGTCAATGACAGGCCGCGAGGCAAACGATAAAATCCGAGGGAGGTTCCGATGAAGCTGCATGGCTATTTCCGCAGCAGCGCGGCGTATCGGGTCAGGATCGCGCTCAACCTCAAGGGACTGACGGCGGAGCACCTGCCGCATCATCTTCGCAAGGGCGAACAAATTGCGCCCGCCTATCTCGCCATCAACCCGCAGGGGCTGGTGCCGACGCTGGAAGACGGCACGGGTGGCGTGCTGACCCAATCGCTCGCCATCATCGAATGGCTGGACGAGACCCATCCCAATCCACCGTTATTGCCAAAGGATCCGCTGCGCCGCGCCAAGGTGCGCGCGTTCGCCATGGCGCTCGCCTGCGATACGCATCCGGTGCAAAACCTCAAGGTTCTGGCGCGCCTGCGCCAGCTCGGCCTGCCCGAGGAGAAGGTGACGGAGTGGGCGGCCTGGGTCAATCGCGAGGGATTGTCCGCCTGCGAAACGCTGGTCGCGGGCGAAGCCGGGCCGTTCTGCTTCGGCGACAAGCCTACCCTTGCCGACCTTTGCCTGATCCCGCAGCTCGGGAACGCGCGGCGCTTTGGCGTTGATGTTTCGGCCTATCCGCGTTTGCTGAAGGCAGAAGCCGCGGCCAGGGAAATGAAAGCGTTCGCCGATGCCGCGCCGGACAAGCAAGCCGATGCCGAGTAAGCCCTCACCCATCACCATGGATGCGGTCTATACCGCGCCCGGCTACCTGTTTCGCCGGATGCAGCAGATCGCGGTCTCGATCTTTGTCGAAGAGTGTAACGCGTTCGACCTGACGCCGGTGCAATATGCCGCGCTGGTGGCGATCCACACCCATCCCGGCATCGATGCCACGCGGCTGTCGGCGGTGATCGCATTCGACCGCTCCACGCTGGGCAACGTGATCGAGCGGCTGGAGAGCAAGGCGCTGATCGAGCGCAAGCCCTCGCGGGAGGACAAGCGCGTCAAGCAGCTCCATCTGACCAAATCAGGTGCCGCCGTGCTCCGCGACATCATGCCGTCGGTGGAACGCGCGCAGGCGCGAATGTTGCAGCCGCTGAAACCGGCCGACCGCAAGACCCTGCTGGCGCTGCTGACGCAACTCGTCGATCTCAACAACGAGGCCTCGCGCGTTCCGCTGCGCGCCGAAGACGCGCTGGAGCATCTGGGGAAGGCGGGGTGAGGGGCGTGGAGACGGGAAGTTGGCGTCAAAAACTCCGCTGTCGTCCCGGCCCTGAGCCGGGACCCATAACCACAAATATCTGAATTAGGCGGGCCGTGGCTGCAGCCCAAGGCCGCAATTGACAGCCGTGGCTATGGGTTCCTGCATTCGCAGGGACGACACCGAATCTGTTGAAGCAGCCCGCTACATCTTCATCAACGCCTGGCGGTCGATCTTGCCCGTTCCGGTCTTCGGCAATTCCCCGATAAACCTGATCTCGCGCGGATATTTGTAGGGCAGCAATTTTTCCTTGACGTAGTCCTGCAGCTTCTTCGTGGCTTTGTTCGGATCGAACTCACCCTTGTTCATCACCACCACCGCCTTCAGTGTCATGCGCCGATCCGGCAGTTCAGCGGCGAAAACCGCGCATTCCCTGATGTCGGGGTGTTCGGCGAGGCACAGTTCGACCTCGAGCGGGTAGACCCACTGGCCGGATATCTTGACCAAATCGTCGGCGCGACCGCGGAAGAAATGGAAACCGTCGGCATCGCGCAAGAAACGGTCGCCGGTGTAGATCCATCCCCCTTCACGGATGGTTTCCGCCGATTTGTCCGGCCGGTTCCAGTACAGCGGCGTGTTGGAATCGCCGCGCACCCACAAAATGCCTTCCTCATTGTCGCCGACCTCGCGCCCATCCTTGTCCTTCAACAGGATTTCGTAGCCGGGCACGCGCAGGCCCGCCGCGCCGAGCTTCTTCCTCTCGGGGCGGTTGGAAAGATAAATGTGCAGGGCTTCCGTCGAGCCGAGCCCCTCAATGATCTCGAGCCCCGTCAGCGCCTTCCAGCCGTTGAAGACGTCAGCCGACAGCACCTCGGCGGCCGACAGCGCCATTCGGAGCGAAGAGAAGTCCGTCGCCGCCGCACCCTCGGCCTTGGTCAGTGAGGTGTAGAGCGTGGGCAATCCGTAGAACACCGACGGCCGGTATTTTCCGATCGCCTCGAAGATCGTTGCCGGCTTCGGCTGGCCCGGCAGCAGCAGCGTCGCCGCGCCGACCGAGAACGGGAAGGTGATGGCGTTGCCAAAGCCGTAGGCGAAGAAAATCTTCGGCACCGAGAAACAGATGTCATCGGGTGTAAGCTTGAGCACGTTGCGCGCAAACGCCTGTTCGCTATAGGCCATGTCGTGCTGCAAGTGCACGATGCCCTTGGGGCGGCCGGTCGAGCCGGATGAGTACATCCAGAACGCCATGTCGTCGCGCTTGGTGTCGGCTTCCGGCACATCGGTCGGAAAGCCTTGCAGCCATTGCTGCGCAACCAAGGCTTTCGACACGGCGTGTTCGCCCGCTGCGCCATTGACCACGATCAGCGTCTGCAGCGGCGTGTCCTTGCAGGCCTCCGCATTGAACCGCGGCGCAAATTCGGCCTCCGCGACCGCGACCGCCGCACCGGCGTCCGAAAGGTAGAACTGCAGCAAATCCGGCGGCGTCAGCGTGTTGATCAACAACGGCACGAAGCCTGACCGCACCGCGCCGAAAAACGCCGCAGGATAGACCGCCGTATCGTCGAGGAACATCAGGATGCGGTCGCCGCGCTTCAGGCCCAGCGACTGAAAGCCGTGCCCCCATTGCGAAGCCTCGGCGCAGAGCTCTGCGTAAGTGCGCGCGCCGCCGGGGCCGGTCAGCGCCAGCCGGTCGCCGCGGCCATGGCTGAGATTGTCGAACAGGATGCGGCCGGCGTTATAATTTTCCGGAATCGAAAAGCCGATCTCGCGCGCGCCCGGATTGTCGCGCGGGACCAAATCGAAAATTTGCGACGTCATGCCTGGCTCCCGATGTTCTTTTTCGCCTCGTAGCGCGCCATGAATTCCGGCGACATCGCGCGCAGCCGCGCGTCGGCGATCCGCCCGGAGCGGGTGATATAACTGTAGGCAAAATCCATCAGGTCGAGCTTCATGTGTTCGGGGAAATGTTCGTACCAGTCCGCGCTGGTGCGCGCCGCCGTGACCAGCTTCTGCACGATCGGCTTGCGCTCGGCCTGGTAACGGGCGAGGGCCGCAGTGATATCGTTCTCCGCCTCTAGCGCCTTGGTCAGCGCGATCGCGTCTTCGATCGCGAGCCGGGTGCCCGAGCCGATCGAGAAATGCGCGGTATGCAGGGCGTCGCCGATCAGCACCATGTTGCCGTGCGACCAGTTCTCGTTCCAGATCCAGGGAAAATTGCGCCACACCGATTTGTTCGAGACCAGCGCATGGCCGTCGAGGGTGCCTGCGAATATCTCCTCGCAGATCGCCTGCGACTGCTCGATCGTCTTGTCCTCGAAACCGTAGGCCTGCCAGGTCGCCGCATCGCATTCGACCAGGAACGTGCTCATGGAGGGCGAATAGCGATAATGGTGGGCGTTGAATGATCCGAGACCGGTCTTCACGAAAGTCTGCGACAGCGTAGCAAAACGCTTGGCCGTGCCATACCAGGCGAATTTGTTGGTCGAGTGCGAAACCGAGGCGCCGAATTCCTTCTCAAAGCCACGGCGCACCAGCGAGTTCAGCCCGTCGGCGGCGACGATCAGGTCGTATCCGCCGAGCTCGTCCAATGACTGGATCGTGGTGCTGTATCGCGCCGCGATTCCTGCTGCGCGCACGCGCTGCTGCAGGATGGTCAAGAGTTCGAGCCGGCCGATCGAGGAGAAGCCGATGCCGTCGATTTCGACGCTTTGCCCACGCAAATTGAGCGTGATGTTCTTCCAGCTCTCCATCCGGGGCGTGATGGCATCAACGGTCTCGGGATCGTCGGCGCGCAGAAATTCCAGCGCCTGTTCGGAGAACACCACGCCAAATCCCCAGGTCGCGCCTTCGGGGTTCTGTTCGAACAGATCGATACGCGCCTCCGGATGACGCCGCTTCCAGAGATAGGCGAAGTAGAGACCGCCGGGGCCTCCGCCGATGACGGCGATACGCACGTCTCCCTCCCAATCGACAGTATACTGATTAATTTGGGTCGGAGACTAATCCGCGCCGGAAATTTGCGCTACAGAAAAATTATTAGAGAGCGGGCGCCAACGGCCTGTTTCAGCTCCGCCGGTTCTGTCCGCGAACGATTGTCCGCTCTGCGGCAGGTCCGGCTTGACGTTGCCTTCGGCCAAGACACCTGTGGCTCAGGTGCAGCGGCGAACCTTCACGCCGTTCACCACCACGGTCCTGCAGACCACGGCAGGCTTGCGGACGACGACGGCGCCGCGCGCTCCGGCGCAGCCGGCCCGAACGACGCCGCGGGCACAGACCACGGCGTTGGCCTCGGTGGTTTCGAACGTCATGGTGGCGGAAAAGGACAGCACGGCGGCTGCCATCAGCAGGAAGGAACGCATGTTGGTCTCCCGGACTATGACTGGTTGATGTTCAGGTTTTGAAAGTCCTTTTCGTGAAAGTTTCTTCGCAAGGTTCTGCGGATGCCTGTCACGGCGTGTTGGCACGCCGATCTGGTTTCGGTGCCGGCCAGCATGAACGCCGGCCATCCCTCGCTTCGTCCCGGACTATCCGCAAACCAGGCAGGCGGCGTTCTTGCTTCCTGATCGTGGACCCGCTGTAGTGATGCGCCCATTCATTGTTGAGGAAAACCCAAGGAAAACCCATGACGGAGGTCAGAGCCAAATGGCTGGCGTTCTATTCCGAACATGTCGAGCCGGTCTCCAAGGAAGTATTTTCTCACGTCGAGAAGCTGATCATCGGGACGTTGATCGTCTCGGCCGGCGCCCATGTCTCGAGCAGTGAGCCGGCGATCGTGCTGTTCGGCTATCTGCGCCATGGCCTCGTCGGCCGCGGCGTCATGTTTTTCGGCGTCATTCTCCTGCTGCTGAACTTCGTCGACGGCCTCTACAAGCTCGCCAAGCTCAATTGGCATATTGCGTACCAAACCCTGATGGCGATCCTTTATGTCGCGCTGTCGATACGGCTCATTCAGCTTATCCTCGCCTTCCGCGGCGGCGAGTGACCGGCGGCCCCCGGATCAATGAAGGACCGCCGCGGGGCGCGTGACTATCGTGCCGCGAACTGGGACAGAACGTCCTTGCAGGCCGGCGAAAGCTGGGCGGCATTGGTCGCCAGGCACTGCACGATACGGCCGCCGCCCGGCGCTACGCCGCCGCAAATCGTGCGGACGTCGGCGCCGCAGGCCGACCGCAGCACGAACAGTTCTTCACGCGGCCGCATCGGCCGCAGCACGATGGCGGCCGGCGCCGTGCCTGCCGCAGGTGCAGCCGCTGGCGCTCCACCGCCGCTGGCGGCGGCGACGGCCTTCTCGCAACCGGCCGAAAGCTTCGCCTTGTTCTTTTCCAGGCATTGCAGGGCCGGCGCGCCGCCGGTCGGCACGCCCGCGCAGACCTTTGGATAATCGGAGCGGCACGCGCTGCGGATGGCGGAAATCTGTGCGCTGGTCGGCTCTCCGGCTGCGGGGGCTGCTGCAGCCTTTGGTTCGGCAGCTTTGGGCGCCGCAGTCGTTGCAGCCGCAGGAGCAGCGGTTTTCGGCGCCGCGGTCTCGGCCGGCCTGGCTGGCGCAGCCGCCGGCGCTTCCACGGCGCGCACCGCGCTCTGACAGCTCGATGATAGCCCCGACATGTGCTTCTGCAGGCATTGCAGCGACGCCTCGCCGCCCGGCGGCACGCTGGAGCAATGCGCAATATAATCGGAGCGGCACTGCGATTGGATGGCGTCGCGTTGCGCCTGGCTCGGCGCTTGCGCCAGCGCGGGTGCTGCGGTTGCGAACAGGGCGGCCGCCAGTAACGGTCCAAGCTTTCTCGCGCGCGTCAACGTGTTGATCATTTGAATAAATCCTTTGTCGTCGCCGGAAGCCGCCGCTTCGACCGAAGTGAAATCTTTGAATGTGTCTTTCAGAAAAAAGCGGGCTGCATCATTTTCGCTTTCCGATTCCGCTGCAAGCGGATTGTTGCTATTTTCATGGGGTGGCGGAAAGCCAGTTTTTGAATAAAGCCTTTTCCAGAACAAACCTATTGGGGCACCAAAAATGAAGGCTTCGCGTTCGCCTGCACGCTTCAGATCATACGGCACCGCCGCACAAAGAGGCGCCGTAGCCTGCCGCGCAGGTTTCGCAATTGCGGCGATGGGCTTCTTAAGTGCCTGCGAACAAAATACTTTCGTCCCACCACCGCCGCCGAAAGTCGATGTCGCGGTGCCGGTGCAGCGGCCTTTCACGCGCTATCTGGAAACGACCGGCAATACCGCCGCGATCAAGAATGTCGATCTGGTCGCGCGCGTGCAGGGCTTTCTGCAATCGATCAACTACAAGGACGGCGCCTTCGTGAAGGAGGGCACCTCCCTGTTCACGATCGAGCCTGACACCTACAAGCTGAAGCTCGATCAGGCGCAGGCTGCGGAAAGCGGCGCGCAGGCATCGGTGAGACAGACCGAGGCGGACTTCAAGCGCCAACAGGAGCTGGTGCAGCGGCAAGCCGTTTCCCAGGCCACGCTGGACAATTCCACCTCCGCCCGCGACAACGCGCAGGCGAACCTGCTGCAGGCCCAGGTCAATACCAAGATCGCGGCGGTCAATTACGGTTATACCAACGTGACCGCGCCGTTTGACGGCGTCGTCAGCGCGCATCTCGTTTCCGTCGGCGAACTCGTCGGCGCCTCGTCGCCGACACAACTCGCCACCATTGTGGCGCTCGATCCCATCTATGTGAATTTCAACGTCAACGAACAGGACGTGCTGCGGATCCGGGAGGAAGCTCGCCGACGCGGGATGACGCCGGACGATCTCAGGCAGTTGCCGGTCGAGGTCGGATTGCAGACCGAAACCGGCTTTCCGCACCAGGGCAAGCTCGACTACGCCGCGGCGACGCTGAACCAGTCGACCGGTACGCTTCCGGTGCGCGGCGTGCTGCCCAATTCGGACCGCGTCCTGCTGCCGGGTTTCTTCGTACGCGTCCGCGTCCCCATGGACCAGGTGCAGAACGCGCTGTTCGTGCCTGATGTTGCGCTGGGCAGCGATCAGTCCGGACGTTACCTGCTGGTCGTTAACGGCGAGAATATCGTCGAGCAGCGCAAGGTTCGAATTGGGCCGCTGGAAGGCGAACTGCGCGTGATCGAGGAGGGGCTCAAGGCCGACGACCGGGTGATTACCGCCGGGCTGTTGCGCGCGATTCCCGGTCAGAAGGTCGATCCGCAACTGAAGACAGTCGAAGCGCAACCGGCGTCGGCCAGATAGGAGCCGGCCATGATTTCAAAATTTTTCATCGAGCGACCGGTTCTTTCCAACGTCATCGCGATCCTGATGATCCTGATCGGCGGCGTCAGCCTGTTCCGGCTCGCCGTCGCGCAATATCCCGACGTCGTGCCGCCGACGGTGCAGGTGACGACCCGCTATCCCGGCGCCAGCGCGAAAACCGTGGTCGACACGGTGGCGCTGCCGATCGAGCAGCAGGTCAATGGCGTCGAGGACATGCTCTACATGCAGTCCTATAGCGGCGCCGACGGCTCCTATTCACTGACGGTGACGTTCAAGATCGGCACTGACCTCAACTTCGCGCAGGTGCTGGTGCAGAACCGGGTCTCGAGCGCGCTCGCGCAACTGCCGCAATCAGTGCAGAACCAGGGCGTCACCGTGCAAAAGAAGTCGACGGCGATCCTGCTGTTCGTGACGTTGACGTCGCCGAAAGCGACCTATGACAGCCTGTTCCTGTCGAACTACGCCACCATCAATATCCGCGACGAGCTGTCGCGTCTGCCCGGCGTCGGCAACGTCACGGTATTCGGCGCCGGCCAGTATTCGATGCGGGTCTGGCTCGATCCGAACAAGCTGCAGGCGCGCAACCTGATGCCGCAGGACGTCATCTCGGCGATCCAGCAACAGAGCCAGCAGGTCACCGCGGGCCAGGTCGGCGCGCCGCCGGCGCCTTCAGGGCAGGCGTTCCAATATACGCTGAACGTCAGCGGGCGGCTCGACGATACCAGCGAGTTCGAGAACGTGATCGTCAAGACCGGCAATAGCGGCGACGTCACGCGTGTGCGCGACGTCGGCTGGGTCGAGCTCGGTGCCCAGACCTACAGCCAGATCTTCTCGCTCAACAACAAGCCGGCCACCGGCATCGGCGTGTTCCAGTCGCCCGGCGCCAATGCGCTGGAGGTAGAGCAGGCGGTCAAGAAGAAGATGGAGGTGCTGGCGAAGGCGTTTCCGCAGGACGTGGTCTACGACGCGCCGTTCGATACCACCAAATTCGTCACCGAATCGATCAACGAGGTCTACAAGACGCTGATCGAGGCCGGCCTCCTCGTGCTGATCGTGATCCTGATCTTCCTGCAGGACTGGCGCGCGATGCTGGTGCCGGCGACCACGGTGCCGGTGACTATCATCGGTGCCTTCGCGGCGATGGCGGCGCTCGGCTTCACCGTCAATATCTCGACGTTGTTTGCGATCGTGCTCGCGATCGGCATCGTGGTGGATGACGCCATCGTCGTGGTGGAAGGCGCGGCGCACAATATCGAGAAGGGGATGTCAGGCCATGACGCGGCGATCAGCGCCATGGACGCGCTGTTTGCGCCGATCATCGGCATCACGCTGGTGCTGATCTCGGTGTTCCTGCCGTCGGCCTTCCTGCCGGGACTGACCGGCCGGATGTATTCGCAGTTCGCACTGGTCATCGCTGCGACGGCGCTGCTGAGTGCCGTCAACGCCGCGACATTGAAGCCGACCCAGTGTGCGCTATGGCTGCGCCGTCCGGTGCCGCCGGAACAGCGCAACTTCTTCTACCGCGGCTTCAATGCGGTCTATAACCGCGTCGAGGCCGCCTATAGCCGGCTGATCGGCGGGCTGGTCGCGCACAGCAATGTTTCTGTCATCTGTGCGCTGATCCTGATCGCGATCGGTGGTTACGGCCTGTCGCGGGTGCCGACCGGCTTCATTCCGATCGAGGACCAGGGCTATCTCCTGGTGGCCGTGCAACTGCCCGATGGGGCTGCGCTGGATCGAACCCAGCGCGTGCTGACGCGGGTTAGCGAAATCACCGGCAAGTCGGCAGGCGTCGAGCAGGTGATCACCATTGCCGGCATCTCTGCACTGGACAATTCTTCCAGCCTCGCCAATGCCGGCGTGGCTTATCTGATCCTGAAGGAATGGAGCGCGCGCGGCGAGGGCGAGGATCTGCGATCGCTGTTCGTCGGCCTGAACGAAAAACTGTCAGTGATCAAGGAAGCGCGGATCCTGGTGGTCCCGCCGCCGCCGATCCAGGGCATCGGCAACGCCGCCGGCTTTGCGATGCAGGTCCAGCTCCGCGACGGCAATTCCGATTTCAGCAAGCTGCAAGCCATCACCGGCGCTGTGGTTTCCAATGCGTCGACGCAGAGCGCGCTGCAGCGGGTCAGCTCGCCGTTCCGTTCGATGGTGCCGCAGTTCGACGTCGAGGTGGACCGGGTCAAGGCCCAAACCATGCACGTCACCACCGACCAGATCTTCTCGACACTGTCGTCTTACATGGGGTCGAGCTACGTTAACCAGTTCAACAAGTTCGGCCGTACCTTCCAGGTCTATGCACAGGGAGACGCGCAGTTCCGCCTGACGCCGCGCGACATCGAAAAGCTGACGGTGCGCAACAGTCAGGGCGACATGATCCCGCTCGGCGCGGTGGCGAAGATCACGTCCGCCGTCGGCCCGTCGCTGATCAGCCTGTACAACCTCTATCCGTCGGCGACCATCATCGGCCTGCCGGCCACGGGTTACAGTTCCGGCCAGTCGATGAATCTGATGGAAGAGATCGCCGCAAAGACGCTGCCGCCGGGCACCGGTTTCGAGTGGACGGCGATGTCGTACCAGGAGAAGGTCGTCGGCGGTCAGATCTACTGGGCGTTCGGCCTTGCCCTGCTGCTGGTGTATCTCGTGCTGGCTGGACAATATGAGAGCTGGTACGCGCCGGTCTCGGTAATCCTCGCGGTGCCGTTGTCGCTGCTCGGCCCGATGGCGGTGCTGACGGGACTAAGAATCGAGAACAATCTCTATACCCAGATCGGCATCATTCTGCTGATCGCGCTATCGGCCAAGAACGCCATCCTGATCGTCGAGGTGGCGCTCGAGTTACACGTGCGCGACCGCAAGCCGCTGTTGGAATCCGCGATCGAGGCGGCGCGTGCCCGGTTCCGGCCGATCCTGATGACGTCGTTCGCCTTCATCCTCGGCGTCGTCCCGCTGGTGCTCGCCACGGGCGCCGGCGCCAATGCGCGGAAGTCGATCGGCATCACGGTGTTCTCGGGCATGCTGGCCTCGACGTGCCTGGCCGTGCTGTTCGTGCCGACCTTCTTTGTCGTGGTGCAGCGGTTCGAGAACTGGCTCAAGGAGCGCAAGGCGAAGCAGGCAGGGGCGCAGGCGGCAGGTGTAGCGCATTAGATTGTAGGGTGGGCAAAGCGAAGCGTGCCCACCATCATGAGCGCGAATGTAGATGGTGGGCACGGCGCAAGTGCGCCTTTGCCCACCCTACGGATCGCAATCTACACCCTCACCATCCGTTTGCCGCGGTTCTCGCCGGCGAGCAGGCCGATCAACGCTTTCGGTGTGTTCTCGATCCCGTCGATCACGTCTTCCTGCACTTTCAATTTGCCTGAGGCGACCCAGGACTGCAGGTCGGCGAGCGCCGCGGCGCTCTGGTCCATATAATCCATCACGATGAAGCCTTGCATGATAAGGCGTTTCACCACGATCAGGCCGGGCACGCCGCGAGGGCCGTGGGCGGATGGAACGCCGTCATATTGCGAGATCGCGCCGCAGCAGGCGATGCGGCCGCGGTTGTTCATCAGCGAGAGGCAGGCTTCGAGAATGTCGCCGCCGACATTGTCGAAATAGACGTCGATGCCCTTGGGGGCCGCAGCGCGAAGCGCCTTGAAGGTCGCGCCGTCCTTGTAATCGACCGCGGCGTCGAAGCCGAGTTCGGAGGTCAGCCACTGGCACTTGTCCTTGCCGCCGGCAATGCCGATGACGTTGCAGCCCTTGATCTTGGCGATCTGCCCGACGATCGATCCGACCGAACCGGCGGCTGCCGACAACACGACAGTCTCGCCTTCCCTGGGCTTGCCGACGTGCAGGAGACCGAAATAAGCGGTGAGGCCGGCGATGCCGTAGACGCTGAGCAGATGCGTCATCGGTTCCATCCTCGGCATCTTCGTGAGATGTTTTGCCGGTACGGCAGCGTAGTCCTGCCAGCCGGTGTCGCCGAACACGATATCTCCAGGGGCAAGTCCGGGCGCCCTCGAGGAAACGACCTCAGCGATGCTGCCGCCGGCCATCACGGTGTTGGCCTCGACGGCGGCGCGATAGGTGGCGCCGTGCATCCACGCCCGGTTGGCGGCATCGAGCGAGATATAGCGCGCCTTCACCAGCACCTCTCCGTCCTTCGGCTCGGGCACCTTCCCGTTGACCATTTTGAAATGCTCGGGGCCGAGCTTGCCGGCCGGCTTCTCGACCAGCAGGATTTGACGATTGACCGTGTCGCTCATGATGTTCTCTCCCCTCGACGTTGTTGTTCTGGCGTTTCCGGATGCAATTGACTGCGCACGAGGCGTTCAACTGCACAGATTGTGCGCTGCATGAACGCTAGTCGGCGTGTGGACTTTCCACAACAGGAACATTTGAGCAAATCCGCCGGTCTCTGTTGTCTGTTGCAACGGTTGTGAAATCTGCCAAGCTCACCCTTTGCCGGTTGCAAAAAGACGGGGGCAAAATGTCCAGCAGGTTCACGCAACTCATCCTGATCGCGATGGCGCTTGGCATCGTCATGGGGACGGTGGTCTTCAACTATATGCCCGACAGCCGCGTCGAGATCGCGTCATCGGTAAACTTGATCGCCATGCTGTTCCTGCGGCTGATCAAGATGATCATCGCGCCGCTGGTGTTTGCGACCCTTGTCGGCGGCATCGCGCATATGGGCTCCGGCTCGAAGCTGGGCCGCGTGTTCGCCAAGACGATGGGCTGGTTCGTCAGCGCCTCCTTTGTCTCGCTGCTGCTCGGCCTGGTGATGGTCAATTTGCTGCAGCCCGGCGCCAACTTTCCCGGCACGCTGCCTGACAAGACACAGTCGACCGGCCTGCCGGTCTCGGCCTTCTCGATCGAAAAGTTCCTGACGCATCTGATCCCGACCTCGATCGCGGACGCGATGGCGCAGAACGAAATCCTGCAGATCGTGGTGTTCGCCGTGTTCTTCGCGGTCGCGCTCGGCGCGTTGCCGGATCGCGCCAAGCCGATTCTCGGGCTGATCGACGACCTCGCCCACATCATGCTGAAAGTCACCGGCTATGTGATGCTGTTCGCGCCGATCGCGGTATGGGCCGCGATCATGGCCACCGTGTCGAAGAACGGCCTCGGCGTGCTGTGGAAGCTGATCGTGTTCATGGGCGGCTTCTATCTGTCGCTCCTGATCCTGTGGGTCATCCTGGTCGTGGTCGGCTTCATCGTGATCGGGCCGAGATACAACCATCTCCTGCGCTTGATCCGCGAGCCGCTGATGATCGCGTTCTCGACCGCGTCGTCGGAGGCCGCTTATCCGAAGACGTTGGAGGGCCTCAACCGCTTCGGCGCCTCGTCGCGGATTTCCGCCTTCGTGCTGCCGCTCGGCTACTCGTTCAACCTCGACGGCACGATGATGTATTGTACCTTTGCCAGCGTCTTCATCGCGCAGACCTACCAAATCGACATGTCGCTCGGCACGCAGTTGGCGATGCTGGCAACGCTGATGATCACCTCAAAGGGCGTTGCCGGCGTGCCGCGGGCGTCGCTGGTGGTGATCGCCTCGACACTCAGCCAGTTCGGCATTCCCGAGGCTGGCCTGCTGATGATCATGGGCATCGACACGTTCCTCGATATGGGACGCAGCGCCACCAACGTGATCGGCAATTCGCTGGCGACCGCCGTGGTCGCGAAATGGGAAGGCGAGCTGAAGCCGGAGCACGAGCTCGGACCGGATGACGTCGTTCCCGACGATGTGGTTCCGGGTGATCCGGTGGCCGCTCATTGATGGGGAGATGCATGCATCGATACCCAGGGAGGTTGGCAGGAGTCGGCGGGATGCTGCTGGCCGCCTGCCTGCTGGCCACGCCGGCGTCCGCCCAGACCGCCAGCGAAGGGCTCAGCCCGACGCTTGCCAACATCAAGCGGACGCATACCGTGCGTCTCGGCTATCGCGAGAGCTCGCCGCCGTTCTCGTTCTTGGACCACTCCAACCGTCCGATCGGCTACAGCCTCGAACTCTGCGAGGCGATCGTCGAGGAGATTGGCGTCGAGGTCGACGACGCCAACCTCAAGGTCGAATACGTCAAGGTCACCTCGGACGACCGCATTCCGGCGGTGACGGAGAACAAGATTGATCTCGAATGCGGGTCGACCACGGCCAATGCCGAGCGCGCCAGGCTGGTGGCGTTCTCGCCGCTGATATTCGTGGCCGGCACCAAGCTGATGGTGCCCAAAGCGTCTTCGATCTCGGCGCCCACCGATCTGAAGGGCAAGACCGTGGTGGTGACCAAAGGCACCACCAACGAGCAGGCGATGCACACCATCGACAAGAAGTTTTCGCTCGGGCTGAACATCGTAACCGCGCCGGATCACGAACAATCCTACCGGATGCTGGCGGACGGCAAGGCCGACGCGTTCGCGACCGATGATATCCTGCTCCATGGCCTGATCGCGCGGCACAAGGCGCAGGCCTACTTCAAGGTCATCGGCGAGTATCTGTCCTACGATCCCTACGGCATCATGTTCCGCAAGGGCGAGCCGCAGATGAAAGCTGTGGTCGAGCGCACCTTCCAGAAGCTTGGCTCGGGCCGTGATCTGATTCCGCTCTACAACAAATGGTTCGTCGCGCGGTTGCCGACTGGCGAGAAGCTTGGCGTCTCGATCTCGCCGCAACTCGAGGAAGCCTTCAAGGTGCTCGACGGGACGCAGGGGAACAATTAGTTCAGAAGAAATGCAGGTCTTGCGGACGCCCGCCGCGGGCGGCCGTTGCGTATTCGATCGCCAGAAAAAGTCCGCCGGCGACATAAATTTTTCGTTGCTGCAGCTTGGCCAGTTCCTGCGCCAGTCGCACCGCGTCCTCGATTGTCGGGGCGACATGAATATCCGCTTCGGGATTGCCGCGCCGTGCCGCGGCAGCGATGCCTTCGGTTTCGGCGCCCTTGTGGTACGCCGCCGCGCAGATGATGATGCTGAAGGAGGGCGCTAGCGCGCCAACAATTTCGTCCGCCTTCTTGTCTCGCGATGCGCCGGTGACGAGAATCCAGCCATCCGCGCCGTGGATCGTCAGCAGACTTGCGAGCGATTGCCGAATGCCGTCGGGGGTATGGCCGACGTCGATTACGGTGAGCGGATCGTGCTGGATGATTTCGAGCCGGCCGGGCCAGCGCGCATCGCGCAGACCGGCACGTATCGCGATCTCGATTCGATCGGCAGCCTTGCGGGGCCGCTCGCGTTGCAGCCAGAGCAGGAACACGGCGACCGCAATGGCGGCGTTGTTGAACTGGAATGCGCCGGGGAGGCTCACTTCGAGGTGGCGATAATCATGATGCCCGAACCGGAAATCGAAATGCTGGCCTGAGGCCGCTGTGATCTCGTTGTCGATACCGACTTCATCGCGGACGAATAGCGAAGTGCGTCTGGCTGAGCGATTATACTCGACGAGATGCGGCCGCAGGTTTTGACAGTTCTCGCCATAGACAATCGTCCCACCGGCGGTGCAGGCGTCGCTCTTGTCCGATACGATCAGTTCAAGCGAATTGCCGAGCAATTCGACATGTTCATAGTCGATCGAGGTGACGCAGGTCTGGCGCGCACCGACCATACGCGATACGTCGTAGCGCCCGCCGATGCCGGCCTCGAACACCACGAAGTCGCATTGGCTCTCCTGAAAGTGCAGGCAGGCCAGTGCAAACAGCGCTTCGAAAGCACCGAACTTCTGGCCCATCGCTTTCGAGACGTTTGCGATGGCAGCTTCGACCCGCAGTTTCAGGCGAGTGAGCGCATCGTCTTCTATCTCGACGCCGTCGATCTGAATCCGTTCGTTGAAACGAAAAAGATGCGGGGAGGTGAAGAGGCCGGTCCGCAGGCCATACGCGTGGGCGATAGCGGCGCACATCGCCGCGGTGCTGCCCTTGCCGTTCGAGCCGGTCACCACCACCGAGGCGCGCTGCAGCCGCGCGCGATCGATTCCGAGCGCCTCCAATAATCCGGCCATGCGCGCGAGGCAGATGCCATCGCCATATTTCGGCAGGTCGAACACTACAGCAGCCCCATGGCGGAGAAGGTGTGATGCCAGATTTTTAGAATGAGATCGCCGCGATTGGATTCTTCCAGCAGCCGGATCGCGGGATTGGAGTTGACCTCGATGATCTCGATAGCCTCGGGATTGCCGCCGATATCGACGAACATGTCGATGGCCGCGACGCGAAGTCCGATCGCACGCGCGGCCTGCCGCGCCAATGTGATGGCCTTTTCGGATGGCGTCGGCGCCAGCACCATGGTGCCGCCGGCGCTCAGATTCATGCGCCCGGGAATCTCCCGCCGCTCTGCCTTTGCAGGAATGGCATCGAGCGACGGATCGCGGTCCGGCATTGAAGCTGGCGACAGGCCGCGGGCGCGCAGGGCGTCGTTATGGGCGGTGAGCAGTTCACGAACGGTGTGCACGCCGTCACCCGTGACGGACGGCGGATATTTTCGCGCGCAATAGAGCACGTCATCGTCGAGCAGGAAAACGCGATACTCGGTACCTTCGACGATCGGCTGGATCAGCACCGCGTCGTAATACTTCATCACCTCATCGAGATAGCGAACCAGCGCGGCTTCGCCGTGGACGGCTTGCGCGAAATCGCCGCGCGATCCCGCAAGCGGCTTGACAAAGGCCGATCCGCCCAACCTCCTGAAACAGTCGATGGCGTCGCTGCGCTCATGGCCCGCCGGGCGATGTGCACGGTGGCGGGCGTGCAGGAAGAAATACTCACCGGCGAGCGCCGGTACGCCGGCTTCCCGCAAAATCCTGCTTGCAAAGTGTTTATCGGACGCCAGCGTCGAAGCGGTCGCGTTGTTCTGCGGATACCAGGAGCATCGGCCGGCGCCGAAATAAAGCCGCCTGTCGCGCGAGGCCGTGCTGAACAACAATCCCGATCCGCCGTCGAAGTCGCGAAATTCCAGCCCGAATTCGGCAGAGGCAAATTCGGCATAGACCGCCTGGTCCGGATAGAAGCCCGGTTTTCCCTTTCGAAACTCAGTTGGGCTTCGCATGCGATCTCTTTCGAAACGCTCTTAATTCGACGTGGTCATTTATTGCCAGATCGGCGCCGAATTCAGCAAGTTAATTGCGTGAGAAAGCGTTAACGAAGCGAATCGAACCTTTTTGCAAATTAGACCGACAGCCATTCCGAGTTCTCAATTGTGCTGCAGGTCATATTGACTATGTGTCTGCCGTGCGCAAATGAAGCGCCAAATCGCCGATGATTTCACTGATTTTTGGCTCTTCGAGGCCCGAAAGCCGAAACGTTCTACATCGAGACGTCAGGAAAAACGAAAACCCATGAGCGCATTCTATAGAGAGAAGGTTCTTTCTGTTCGTCACTGGACCGATACGCTTTTCAGCTTCCGGGCTACCCGCGATTCCGGTTTTCGCTTCCAGAACGGTCAATTTGCGATGATCGGCCTCGAGGTCGAGGGCCGGCCGCTTCTGCGCGCCTATAGCATGGCGAGCGCCAATCACGAGGAAGAACTCGAGTTCTTCTCCATCAAGGTCGCAGACGGGCCGCTGACCTCGAAGCTGCAGAAGATCCGCGAAGGCGATGAGATCCTGGTGGGCCGCAAGGCGACCGGCACGCTGATCACCGACAATTTGATTCCGGGCAAGCGCCTGCTGCTGCTCTCGACCGGAACCGGTCTCGCGCCGTTCGCGAGCCTGATCAAGGATCCCGACGTCTATGAGCGGTTCGAGACCATCGTGCTCGTTCACGGCTGCCGCCAGGTGTCCGAACTCGCCTATGGCGAGGAGCTGGTCGCCAAGCTGCGCGAGGACGAACTGTTCGGACCTCTGCTGTCGGAGAAACTGCTGTATTACCCGACGGTGACCCGCGAGCCGTTCCGCAACCGCGGCCGCATCACCGACCTGATCTCGTCGGAGCAGTTGTTCAACGACATTCACCAGGCGCCGCTCAATATCGAGACCGACCGCATCATGATGTGCGGCAGCCCGGGGATGCTGGAAGAGCTGAAGCAGATGTTCGAATCCGGCGGATTCCTCGAAGGCAGCGGCAACACGCCCGGCCATTTCGTGATCGAAAAGGCGTTCGTCGAGCGTTGAGACGATCGAACCTTTATTCTTTGTCGTCCCTGCGAAAAGCAGGGACGACGTGCCGCGAGATCCTCGCTCGCACCCAGTAGTTCCCCCCACGCTCTCACTGCTATAATCACCCCTGCACGCCGCGCGGCCTGACTGGCCAGGGGGCCTGGCCGTTACGCTGCACTGCAAAAGCGACAGGTTTATTAAAGCCGCCAACTATTTTTTTGAGCCGACGTCACTTCCGCGAGTGCCGCGCCGTATATCGTGTAGCGCTCGTTCCCGCGGTTGGACTAAGCTGGCGCCGGCGACGCGACAATACGGCTGAGGGATTCCATGGAAACGCTGCTGCTTCCGTTCTCGCCACGCTACATCGTGCTGACGGTCTGCGCCGTCGTGACGGCATTGCTGATCGGCATCGGGCTTTTCGACCACAACACCAAGGTGTGGGAGCTGCTGCTGTTCCCGATCGTGATTTTCGGCGCCCTCACCTTGCTCGGCATTCGCGATCTCCTGCAGAAGAACCATGCGGTTTTGCGCAATTATCCGATATCAGCGCATATTCGTTTCCTGCTCGAGGAAATTCGCCCGGAGATACGGCAATACTTCTTCGAGAGCGAGAAGGACGGCATGCCGTTCTCCCGCGACACCCGCGCTCTGGTCTATCAGCGCGCCAAGATGCAGCTCGACAAGCGGCCCTTTGGCACCCAGGAAGACGTCTATCGCGAGGGTTACGAATGGATGCATCATTCGGTGGCGCCGAAGGCTCGCAGCGGCGCTGAATTCCGCGTCACCATCGGCGGACCGGATTGCACCAAGCCGTATTCGGCATCGGTCTTCAACATCTCGGCGATGAGTTTTGGCGCGCTCAGCCCCAACGCGGTGCGCGCGCTGAACATCGGCGCCAAGAAGGGCAGCTTCGCGCATGACACCGGTGAGGGCGGCGTCAGTCCCTATCACCGCGAAAACGGCGGCGACCTCATCTGGGAGATCGGCTCCGGCTATTTCGGCTGCCGCAACCGCGATGGTTCCTTCAACCCGGAAGAGTTTGCCCGCGTTGCGTCCGACGACCAGATCAAGATGGTCGAGCTCAAGATCAGTCAGGGCGCCAAGCCCGGGCATGGCGGCGTGCTGCCGGCGGCCAAAGTGTCGCAGGAGATCTCCAAAATCCGGGGCGTCGCGATGGGCGAGGATTGCATTTCGCCGGCCAACCACCGCGCGTTTTCGACACCGCTGCAGATGATGGCGTTTATCGGCGAGATGCGCAGGCTGTCGGGCGGCAAGCCGGCCGGGTTCAAGATGTGTATCGGCCATCCCTGGGAATTCCTAGCCATCTGCAAGGCGATGCTGGAGACCGGCATTTATCCGGATTTCATCGTCGTCGACGGCAATGAGGGCGGCACCGGCGCGGCGCCGCTGGAGTTCATGGACCATCTGGGCATGCCGATGCGCGAGGGCGTCAGTTTCGTTCACAATGCGCTGATCGGCATCAATGCGCGCGACCGCATCAAGATCGGCGCCGCCGGCAAGATCGCGACCGCCTTCGACATGGCGCGCGCCATGGCAATCGGCGCCGACTGGTGCAATTCCGCACGCGGCTTCATGTTCGCGCTGGGCTGCATCCAGTCCTTGAGCTGTCACACCGATCGCTGTCCGACCGGTGTAAGCACGCAGGATCCCTCCCGCGCCCGGGCGCTGGTGGTGCCACTCAAGACCGAGCGGGTCTACAGCTACCATCACGCCACCCTGCACGCGCTGTCCGAGCTTCTCGCCGCCGCCGGTCTCGAACACCCGCAGCAACTGCGGCCTATTCACTTCTCGAAGCGAACGTCGAGCACCGAGGTCATGTCATTTGCGAAGCTCTATCCGTCGCTGCGGCCGGGCGAGTTGATCGAAGGCACCCAGGATCCGCGCTTCCGCGACGCCTGGGCGATGGCGCGCGCGGATTCGTTCCAGCCGGTGGGATGATGAGCGGACAGTTCGGTTGGTGAGCACGCCTCTCCCCGTCGTCACTGCCTAGTGCGCAATTGCGCACGGGCGCAGGGACCCCCGCGTGAGCGCATCGCGTTCATCGCGATACCGCGTGATCTATCGACAAGGCAGAGTGGCAGAGTGCCGTTGCAAAACAATTTTGGCCGGTGGCTATGGGGCCCTGCGTTCGCAGGGACGACGAAAAATCTCTAAAACTCTCCGTGCAGCCTCCCGGAAAATACATGGACCGGGCCGCGATCGGCATTGTACGCAGGATTGGTGACGAACTGGTAGTCCGCCGTCAGCGTGATCTGCTTGGTGAGCGCATAGGCGTAATAGGTTTCGAGGATGCGTTCCTTGCGGTAGTTGAGCCGTCCGTCGCCGATCAGCGGGCCGAGCCCGCCGGCGGCGATGAAGTCGCGATGATCGCGCGACAGCGCGTTGACCGCACCGGCCAATCCGATCGTGTCGTCCGGCCGCCCCCATTTCGTGCCCTTGATCGAGGTGCCGAGCGACAAGGAGGCATCGATGTCGGTGAACGACATGATCTCGGTCTTGCCGTTGTTCCAGCTCCAACGGCCGAACAGGCCGATATCATCCGTGACCGACTGTTCGACGTTGATGACGTAGCCGTATTTGAGGCGGCCCATGCGCGTCTGCTCGATGTCGAGATTGAGTGCGGGATTGTCCAGCGTGTCGCGATAGCTGCCGGAATTGGCGCTGCTCAGCCAGCCGATGGTGCGCAACTTGCCCGGCCGCGAGAACAGCGTGTATCGCGTCTCCAGTTCGGCCACATACTGGCCGCGGCGAAACACCTGCGTGTCAAAATTGTTGGAGTTGGATACCGCGCCGATCATGAAATAGCCGCCGCGCAACGCCCATTGCTTCTGGTTGAGTTCGGCGGTCACGCCGTAGGTCAGCCCAAGCTTGTCGGCGGTATAGTCGAACGCGCCGGGCGCCCAGATCGACCAGTTCATGAAATCACGGCGGCTGTCCTTGGCGTAGGAGTTGCCGTCGAAGACGTCGCCGACCGAGAACTTGCCGGCCTGCAGCGTCAGCCGGTTGACGTCGACCTTGCCCGCAAGCTGCTGCTGTCCGGCGGCAAGCTCTTCCTGGTCGCCGCCAAATTCGAAGGTCTGGCGCACATACAGCCGCGAGGTGTTGTAGTGCGGGTAGGGGAAGTTCGACTTCTGCGCCTCGCCGCTGGAAAATCCGGCGATGCCGACGGTGTCGCTCAGGCCAAAACCCTGCAGCAGTTCGGGGTTGTAGTAGACCTCGCCGCCTTCCCAGAGCCGGGCGTTCAGATAGAGGCTGTTGCTCCAGGTGGCCTGCGCCTGTCGCGCGGGCGTCAGGCTGTTGGTGCCGGTATAGGGCGCGCGGAACGCGGGATAGCCCTGACCGAGATAGGTGGTCTGGCCATGAATTTCCCAGCGATCGGACTCAGGATCGGTCAGGTCGGACTTCGGCGTGCGGCTGTTCGATCCAGGCCAGTCAACCTTGCGGTTGAGGCCGATACGGATCTGCTGGAAATCGAGGGTGGAATTGTGCTCCGCGCCCGTGGGAAAGCGAATGTTGGCGCGATCAAACTGGCTGTAGAGATATTCGAGCTTGACGCTCCAGTGCGGCGCGAAGGCGTATTCCACGCCGGCGCCGGCGGCCCAGCCGGGGCGGACGTTGATGTGTTTCTGGTCGGCGCCGACGTCGGGCGTATTGATGAAACGCTCGCCGGCAAAGGCGAAACCACCCGTAGCGTAGAAGAGCCAGTGTCCGCTGGCGTAGCCGATGCGGCCTCGCGCAGTGCCGAAATAATCCAGTTTCTCGATCACGTCGGAGCGCGCGCCGGCGAGCGTCGACACGATCGAGTTCGAGGTGATGTAGTTCGGAAAGGTCAGGTCGGCTTCGATGCCGAGCACCAGGCCGGAAGGCAACTGAACATTGTAGCCGCCCTGGACGCCGCCGATCACGCCGCTGAAGACGCTGTTGGCTGAAACCGCCAAGGGATCGGAAAGCACCGCGGCCGAGGCGCCGCGGCCGTAGCCGGTATGGCCGCCGATGTAGAAGCCGCTCCAGTCGAACGCCGGGCGAAGATGCGGCGCCTTGAGCGGCATGTCGGCTGCCATCGCCGGCGTGCCGAGCGCCAGCGCGCCGAACGCGGCGCCGGCCAGTGCATGTTCCAGGGATCGGCGGTTGCGGCTCACAGTCTGGACATTCCGGCTCGACGCGTTGCCTGCCATCTCTGCAGATTCGAATGCCTGCCGCCACCCAACAAATGAAGTCATCAAATCCCGTCGCCCTCGATCGAATTCTCGCGGTTCTTCCGGGGCGGCCGCCAGACCGGAATTATCCACCATTTACCGCCCGACTTTTATTGCGAATAATTCGCAACAGCAAGAAGGGGCTGGCAATTGCGTTTAATGGCACCGTTACGTGACCTGGTTGCAACATCGCCATTAGCGCCGATGCCGTTCTGACAGACGACTGACGGGTGTTCGGAGACATCGCTGACACATTGCGACAGGTCGGGTTCTGGCGGTCGACCTGCATCCCAAAAAGGTTGACCCGCCCGGGGGGACAACCGGGCGGGTCGGGTTCGGCACGGGGTGGATGAGGCGCCCGTGCCGGACGCAAATCCACGACAAAAGCGTTTTCGAGCGAAGTGGTATTCCGGTTCGCGTGAAGAAAACGCGTCGAACAAGAAGGAGCGTTTTCGAGCGAAGCATGCCCTCGGACTTGATCCGTGAGTGGCATTCGGATTCGAAAACGCGTCAGACAAGAAGAAGCGTTTTCGAGGTCTGAAGTGGTTTGCCTGGAAAGAGGACGCTTCTCAAACAGCAACCAAGTTAGCCGCAGAAGTCAGTAACCGCAGGTCCGCACGCGGCCGATGTAATTGCCGAAAGCGTCGAACTGGCGAACCCAGCCGCAGCGGCGATAGCCGTCATAGTAATAGCCGGGGCCGGAAGCTGCGATCGCGGTGCCGACAATGGCGGCGCCAACGAGGCCGGCTCCGACACCCCAGTGCAGCGGCTTGGCTTGCGCCTGGGTGGTGGACGCGATGGTGCCGGTAACGGCAAGGGTAGCGAGAGCGAGAGCGGCGAACTTGGTCTTGATCGACATGGAAGTCTCCATCCTGTGTTAAGCGGCCATTTTGGTCCGCATGCCCAGTTGGACGGAGGCTCCTCGAAAGCGGTTCGAGATGACGGCTGGAAATATGGTTTCGTCGTTTATTTCTTCGATATTTCAGATAGTTACGATAATAAATCGGGATTCTATGCTTTACGAAGAAACAATTCCGGATCGAATTTGTCGACGTCGTCGAGCAATTCGCAGAACGCGCGCGCGCCGTGGTCAAGCAGTTGTTCGCCTTTCTCCGCAGAGGCTTTGGTGGCGTCGCCGACCGCGCCGCTTTCATGCAGATCCTGCGCCTGCCAAGCGAACGGCGCGGGACGATGTGCGGAGAGCCAGCGAAACTTCTGCTCCATCGCGATGCTGGCGGGATGAAAATCGGCTATCGCTTCCTTGCGCACGGTGTGCGGATAGCGCGCCAGCATGATCGACGTCTCGACCGCGCCGCCATGAATGCCGTGACGCAGCTCTTCCGCGGAAAACAATCCATCCGGCGCCCCAAAGCGCGACCAGCTCGTGGTCACCACGAGAAGCCCGTGATGGGCGCGCAAATCCTGCGCCACCAGCGACATCGCCGCGCTGTTGCCGCCATGGCTGGTCACGATCACCAGCTTGCGGAGGCCGGCTTTCGCAACGCGCTCGCCGATCGCCATCCACTCCTTCAATGCGACATCGGTCGGCAGCGTCAGCGTGCCCGGATAATCGATATGCTCGGTGGAAATGCCGACCGGCTGCAGTGGCAGAAAGGTGACGGGAAGTGCTGCAGGCAGCAACTCGCGCACCCGCGCCAGATAGGCCTCGCCGATCAAGACGTCGGTTTCCAGCGGCAGGTGGGGGCCGTGCTGTTCCGTCGCCGCCAGCGGCAATACCGCGATCCAGCGCGCGGCATCGGCCTTGGTGCCGGCCTTGGCGATGTCGGGCCAGCGGATCTCGGTCCAGTCGCGGGGCGGAACGGTTGAAGCCATCGAGCGAAGCGTTTCTTTGGATGAATTTGCAGGGTAGTTTGTTAGATATTCCGGGAACGTTATCCGCGCTCTGGATAACGCCCCGAGGACGTGATTCACGTCCATAGCCTCCCCATCATGGGCCAGAACGATCGACGGAGTCCAACCATGAACCCTGCCTTTTTGCCGCGAGCGTTAACTGCAGGTCTTCTGGCGCTGCTGACGGGGCTGATGCCCGCGCGCGCGGAAACCCTCGACAAGGTGTCATTTGGAACCAACTGGGTGGCGGAGGCCGAGCATGGCGGCTTCTTCCAGGCGGCTGCCGACGGCACCTACAAGAAATACGGCCTCGACGTCACGATCGTGCCGGGAGGCCCCAACACCAACAACCGCATCCTGCTGACCGCCGGCAAGCTTGATTTCTTCATGAGCGCGAACACGCTGCAATCGTTCGATGCCGTCACCAATAACGTGCCGCTGATCGCGGTTGCCGCGATGTTTCAGAAGGACCCGCAGGTCTTCCTGACCCACCCCGAAAGCAAGATCACCAAGCTCGAAGAACTCAAGCCGCTGACGCTGCTGGTTTCCAAGGAAGGCGTCGCGAGCTACTTCCAGTGGCTGAAATCCGAATACGGGTTCAGCGAGAGCAAGGTGAAACCCTACACTTTCAATTCGCAGCCCTTTATCGTGAACAAGCAGAGCGCGATGCAGGGCTATGTCACGTCGGAGCCCTACGCGGTCGAGAAGGCGGCGGGCTTCAAGCCCGGCGTGATCCTGCTCGCCGATCACGGTTTCAACGCCTATTCGACGCTGATCGAGACCCGCCGCGAGATCGTCGACAAGAAGCCGGACCTCGTGCAGCGCTTCGTCGATGCCTCCGTCATCGGCTGGTACAATTATCTCTACGGCGACAATTCGGCCGGCAATGCGATGATCAAGCAGATGAACCCGGAAATGACCGACGAATTGCTCGGCTATTCCGTCACCAAGATGAAGGAATACGGCATCGTCGATTCCGGCGATACCCTGCGCGACGGCATCGGCGCCATGACCGACGCGCGCGTGGCGAGCTTCTTCGACAAGATGGTGCGGGCCGGCGTGGTTCGCCGCGATATCGATTTCCGCCAGGCCTACACGTTGCGCTTCGTCAACAAGGGCGTCGGTCTCGATCTGCGGCCGAAGAACTGACGCGGGATGGCCGGGCCCGCTTTGTCCGAGACGGATATCGATGCGGCCGGCCTTGCCGTGCGTCTGCGCGCCGCGACCAAGATCTATGATAACGGCGTGTCCGCGCTCGGGCCGCTCGATCTCGACGTCGCAAAAGGCGAATTCGTCTCGTTGCTCGGGCCTTCCGGTTGCGGAAAATCGACCGCGCTACGGCTGATCGCGGGGCTCAGCGCGCCGAGCGCAGGCATGGTGAGCGTTTCTCATCGCGCCAAAGGGGCGAATGGGCGGCATCCCATCGGTTTTGTATTTCAGGAGCCGACGCTGATGCCGTGGGCGAGCGTGCGCGACAACGTTCGCCTGCCGCTGAAGCTTGCGCACGCGCCGGCGACTGATGCCGACAGCCGCATCGAGGAGGCGCTGGCGCAGGTCGGCCTTGCCGAATTTGCCGATGCCTACCCCCGCGAATTGTCCGGCGGCATGAAGATGCGGGCCTCGCTGGCGCGCGCGCTTGTCACCGACCCGGACATTCTGCTGCTGGACGAGCCGTTCGCCGCGCTTGACGAGATCACGCGCTTTCGGCTCAACAACGATCTGCTGGATCTGTGGCGCAAGCTGCACAAGACCGTCATCTTCGTCACCCATTCGGTATTCGAGTCGGTCTATCTGTCGCAGCGGGTGACCGTGATGACCGCGCGGCCGGGCCGCTTGGCAAGCGAATTTCGCATCGCCAGCGTGGAGCCGCGCGGGGAGGAGTTTCGCACCTCGGCCGAATATGCCGGCTATTGCCGCGAGGTTTCCAGCGCGCTCGCGCCTTCCTATTCCGGGCAGCGCAGCGCATGAGCGCCTTCCAGAATATCGGCCGCATGCTGCTGCCCATCGCCGTGCTCGCCGCGGGCCTGGGCTTCTGGGAACTCGTGGTGCGCGTCAACGGCATCCAGCCCTACGTGCTGCCGAGCCCTTATCTCGTGTTCCGGACGCTCGTCAGCGACTGGACGGTGCTGTCGGAATCGCTCGGCGTCACCTTGCTCACCACGCTGGAAGGTTTCATCGCCGCGGCCGTCGGCGGCGTCGCGCTGGCGCTGTTGTTCAATCAGTCGAAATGGCTGGAATATTCGCTGTTTCCCTATGCTGTCATCCTGCAGGTCACGCCGGTGATCGCAATTGCGCCGTTATTGCTGATCTATCTGCCGCAGCAGACAGCGGTGATCGTCTGCGCCTGGATCGTCGGATTCTTCCCGGTGCTGTCCAATACCACGCTCGGGCTGAATTCGGTGGACCGCAATCTGGCCGGGCTGTTTCAGCTCTACGGTGCATCGCGGCTGCAGACGCTGCGGTACCTGAAATTGCCGGCGGCGTTGCCGTATATTCTCGGCGGCCTGCGGATCGCGGGCGGCCTGTCGCTGATCGGCGCCGTGGTCGCCGAAATCGCAGCGGGCACCGCGGGCGCCGGCTCCGGGCTTGCCTTCCGGATCGCCGAGTCCGGTTATCGCCTCAACATTCCCCGAATGTTCGCGGCGTTATTGTTGTTGTCCGTGGCCGGGATTGTCATCTATGGGCTGCTGGCGCTAGTTTCGCACCTGGTACTACGGCGCTGGCATGAGAGCGCGCTTGGAAAGGAAAATTGATGGCTGCCGCGAATATTCCGTCCGAACAGATCGATCTCCTGATCTATGGGCCCGTCCGGCCGATCCTGGAAAACGGCTTTTCGGATCAGTTCGTCCTGCATATGGCGGAGAGCCGCGCCGACCTTGAGCGGTTGACGCCCGATACGATAGCGAAGATCCGCGGCATGGCGGTGACCTATCACATGGTGCCGGCCGATGCGAAGGCGCTGTCGCAATTTCCGAAGCTCGAAATCATTGCGAGCTTCGGCGTCGGCTACGATCATGTCGATTCCGCCTATGCACGTGAGCACAATATCGTCGTCACCAACACGCCCGACGTGCTGACCGAGGAGGTCGCCGACGTCGCTATGGGCTTGCTGATCTCGACCCTGCGAGAGTTTGTCAAGGCCGACCGCTATCTGCGCTCCGGCCAGTGGCAGACGCAGAATTATCCCTTGAGCGTCGGCTCGCTGCGCGACCGCAACATCGGCATCGTCGGCATGGGCCGCATTGGCCAGGCCATCGGACGCCGGTTAGAGGCCTCGCGCGTGCCGGTGTCCTATCACTCGCGTAATCCGTCTTCGGCCGTCTCCTACAAGCACTATGGCGACCTGATGGAAATGGCGAAGGCGGTGGACACGCTGATCGTGATCGTCCCCGGCGGCGCCTCTACCGCAAAGATGATCAATGCCGACGTGCTGAAGGCGCTCGGTCCGCGCGGCGTGCTGATCAACGTCGCACGTGGCTCCGTGGTTGACGAGCCGGCGCTGGTTGCGGCGCTGAAATCCGGCACCATCCTCGCGGCAGGCCTCGACGTGTTTGCCAACGAGCCGAACGTGCCGGACGAGCTGAAGGCCATGCAAAATGTCGTGCTGTTGCCACACATCGGCTCGGCTTCGGTGGTAACGCGCAACGCCATGGATCAACTCGTCGTCGATAACCTGAAAAACTGGTTTGCCGGCAAGGCGCCGTTGACGCCCGTGCCGGAAACCCCGGTAAAGAGACGCTGATGTCGCGCAGGCGTTCGAGCATCACGGCGGCAGCGCTGACGGCGCTGCTCGCGCTTGCGCCGCAGGCCGCGGCGCAGGATGCCTCGACGCTGAAGAAGGACATGATCGGGCAGTGGGAGCTTGCCACCACCGAGCGCAGCAAGACCTGCGTCGTCACGCTGAAGGGCGATACGACGGCGCAGGGGCTGAAGCTTGAGCTCGAGCCCGGCTGTGTCAAGGCGTTGCCGTTTACAAAGGATATCACCGCCTGGAATATCAAGGGGCTGGATATCGTGCGGCTGCAGGACGCGGCAGGCCAGCCGGTGATCGACTTCACCGAGGTCGAGAGCGGCATTTTCGAAGGCCTGCGGACCGGCGAGGGGGTCTACATCCTGCAGAACCTCGCCGCCGCCCGCTCGCTTGCCAAGTCGATGGACCAGATGATCGGCGACTGGTCGATGGTCCGCGGCAACGGCCAGACCATCTGCGGGTTGACGCTGACCAATACCGAGGCGACCGGCGATAATTTCCAGGTGTTTTTGAAGCCGAAATGCGATCCGGCGATCGCAGCTTTTGCGCCGAACCAATGGCGGCTGGACCGTGGGCAGATGATCCTGATGTCGGCGACAGGCCAGACCTGGCAGTTCGAGGCCGATGACAATGCGCAGTGGCGGCGGGTGCCTGACACGGCCGATCCCCTGATCATGGTCCGGGGGCAGTAGGACCCAATTGTCCGTGAATCAGGGCGTCCACTCATAAAGGCGATGCCGGCTTCTGACGGCCAAGCGGAAAGCTTCTGATCGGTTACAGCATTACCGCTCGTGACCCTGAGCGGACAGCCCGGTCGCATCAATTGAAATGAAAATAAAAAAAGCCCCGGCAAAGGCCGAGGCTTCTGATTCTTATCGGATCGATCGATGAAAATAGATCAGTATTTCGCGACCACGGGGCCGCCGAACGTGTAGTTGATGCGGATCGTTCCCATGTCGATGTTCTGCCGGATGTTGTCGCTGCGCGTGACCGCAATCGCCGACTGCGGGAACGTCACGTTGGAGTTGCCCATGAACAGGTGGTTGTATTCGACGGCAACCGACCAGCGCGGCGCAAAACCGATTTCAATTCCGGCCCCGACGGTGCCGCCCCAGCGGGTGTCGCTTGCCTGATTGAACGGGACACCGGCGGCGGCGAAGCCGTTTCCTACCGGAAAGAAGCTGCTGTATTTGTTATGGGTGACCGCAGCGCCGCCCTTGACGTACAGCAGAACGCTGTTGAAGGCGTAGCCGACCTGACCGGTGAACAGACCGATGGCGTCGACCTTAGTCTGGTTCACGTACGGAATGAGCGCGGTCAGGCTCGAATTCGATCCCTTCAAATTGGCCCAATCGCCCTGGGCCTCGACGCCGAACACCCAATTGGCGGCCTGCCAGCGATACCCGATCTGGCCTCCGGCCAGGCCGCCGGTCGCATCGTGACAGCCTTCGCTCGGGGTATTGGCAATCGGAAGGCCGGCAACGCTGGTGAGCGTGTAGCATTCACGGCTCGAGGCGCCCCCGCCGTTGATGCCGACGTAGAAGCCGCCCCAATTGTAGATCGGTGCGATCACCGGAGGCGCCTTGGTGTAGACCCTGGCGGGAAGATCGGCGGCGGAAGCTGTGCCCGAAAAGCCAGCCATCGACGCAAGCGCAAAGCCAACCACTGCAACACGACGCATTCCAACTCCCCCAGCGCAATCGAAAATGGTAACGCGTTCTGGCATGGACTCGCCAAGTGCGCCAGACTGCCGCACTTCCAGGTTGCAGCTTTCTGAGATGTGTTGCGAAAACGCCTCAAGCGCCCGCAGCGAACTTCCATCCGACGAAGCGCCTGCTATTGGCCCCAAGCCGCCAGTAAAGGACGGGCAGAGCATTTCCGCTCTGCCCACCAAGTTCAGACGTCTACTTGTTCTGCTATTGCGAGCGCGTCGTCGACCTCAATTCCCAGGTAGCGGACGGTGCTCTCGATTTTCGTATGCCCCAGAAGAAGCTGCACGGCCCGCAGGTTGCCTGTGCGCCGATAGATGAGGGTCGCCTTTGTTCGACGCAGTGAATGCGTTCCGAACAGGTGAGGATCCAACCCTATACCGGCCAGCCAACCCGACAACAGCCGCGGGTACTGCCGAGTGGTCAGGCTGCACTCGGGTCGCCTGCGGCCGGTGAACAGACAGTCGCCCGGCTTCTTGCCGGTTGCCCTTAGATAGTCATCGATGGCCTGGCGGGTGGACTCAGTAAGCTCGAATTTGACCGGCCGTCCGGTTTTCTTCTGGCGGACGCTTGCCCTGTCGGCTGCATAACCGCTTGGTGCGACCTCATCGACTTTCAGGGCTACCACATCGCAGCCACGAAGCTTGCTGTCGATGGCAATGTTGAACAACGCCAGATCACGGAGTCGACCTTCGACCTGGAGCTTCGTCCGGATGGACCAGACGTGCTTCGGGCGGAGTGGCGGCTTCGCGCCGACGATCTTTCCCTTGTTCCACGGGACGTGCTTGGACGCGCTAGTGCTCGGGACATCGGCCATGATGACCTCCTCAGTTAATGAGGCTGGTCATTCTCTAGCCGGTAACCTTCTGAACAGCGTCGGCTTTCGGAGGATTGCAGGCGTACTTGGTCCAATTCGATCGATCGGAAGGGCGCAAATGACCCGTAGCAGAACTTCGAGACTGACGCGCTAGCGCGGTCGCTGCTGCCACTCCCTCAAGCTCTTCCAACACTCCGATCCGATGTCGGTACTAGACAATTTTTGCTTTATCTTTTTCATCGCGTCATCAGATTGATCAAAGTCGGCCGTACTCAAGCTGTTGGCGAGCGTATTCTTGTCCTGGTATCGCGCACCATCGAGCATAAAGCAGGAGTAGTATGGTATCCAAGGCAGCTTTTCTTCGATCCCTTTTGTGATGGGTTCATCTGTGACTTCCAACGTGATTTCGTTCCAATTAACGCCCGGCGCCAGCGTCGCCTGCAAATTATTTGGATCGACCTCGGTTACGGTGCTTGGGTCATTCACGTTTGCGAAAGTGACAAGGTCAGGCAGTTCATTCGGGGCAATTGTTCGAGCGCCGCGCTTGCGGGCAATTTGAGCCAGGGTATCCATGACGTCAGCCGAGAGAGGGATGTCGTAGAGCCGGGATAATTGCGTGGTTGGCCTCCACTGCCTAGAAGACGGTTGAGTTTGCCTCCCGATCAAGGCGATCAACGGCGGCGCACCTGGACCAAGGTCCAAATACAACGCTTCGCCGCGAAGCTTGTGCATAATTCCTCTTGCAGGAATCGAGACCTCAAAAAAAGTCACCTCCGCTACGCTTGAACCACGCTTGACGCCATCGGCTGTATTGACTGCCAACGTCAGCTTGTAGCGGTAGCTCTCGCTTCTCCCGCATCCTGCGAGCGCGAGGGCCACCGCGAGCACCGCTGAAAAACGGATGTGTAAACGTACCATCACCGCGTTGACCCCATTTGACCTCTTCAACGAGCGCCTGTTGCGGACGCGACAGGTTCGGATAGTCATTCCTCCATATGGCATGCACAAGTTGTAAGGTGCGTTAGCTCCCGGCGGCCTTTTGATGCTTTGGCTTTACCGCTCGTTAACCGGGCGGCTGTGGCATCCAGAGCGAGGTCGGGTTATGGCACCTTTGAGACATGCCGACGGACTCTGAACTTGTCTGCTTATCGGGGTAGACCGGAAGTGCTCGGCGCCCCGTCAGAACGACGCGAATGACCGGTTACCATTCAGCGGCCTGAAGCGGAACTAGAATGGTGTTGAAGCCGTGCGCCTCTAGCATCCGATGGCTTGCCCTTCGACTAATAACGAGGTGCAGGATCTGTTTGCGAAACTGTTAGAAAAACGATTTGACCGTCAGCCCTGCTGCGCGGGCATCCTGTATGAATGTATGCGCTTCCTCATTGGACATTGTAAGGTCAACGCCGCCGAGGAATTTCTCTCCTTTGGGTGTGTTCGCACGGAACGTCGTCTCGTGTCTGCCTATATGAACCGTATAATCAATATCGCTTGGTGCTTCGGGCATGGCATCCTCCTCGATCCCGAAGCGAGTATATTGTGTCCATTTCAACCGGTCCTACAAGGCGGCAATTGCGAGATAACGCTGCGGCGCGGTCGATCGTGATTGTGGGGTGAAGAATCGTGCTCAGTATATCTGCGGGCAGACCGGCCGTATTGGTCCGCTATTGTGCACAAAGCAGACCTCTGGTGAGGTCTGCCATCGCACCGCTATCAGGGGGTGCAGCAGACATCCGCGCCTCAATCTGCCGCGGGATCTATGAGTGCGTGTCCTAGCGCCCGATCACGCCTGCCACTTGAGATGCAATATGTTCGGCGAGCATGTGATATCCTTCCGGGGTGAGATGCTGGCCGTCGGGCTGATGCGGTAATCCCCTGAAACTGCTGTTTGGAATCATGATCACCGGGATGCCGCGCGCACTTAACTGGCTCTGAATTTCCGATGTCCGATCGGGCGAGCCCTTGCGCCGGTCGTTGCCGCCCGGCTGTAGGATGACGGCGCTGGTGCCTTTCGGTACGGCCTGGTCCAGACGCCGCAACATGCCTTCCGTGGTGTCGCCGTTAATGCCGGCGTTTACGACACGGACGTTGGCCCCTTTGGCCCGCAATATCGCCTCGAGTTGCGCCGGATAGGCCTGCCCCCGCGCGACCCCCTTGCCATAAGTGTTACTGGCGCCCAGCGCCACGATGGTGGCGGCGCCGGCTGGCGCGGTTGCGAAAAGGAAGAAGGCCGCCAGGATGACACCCGGGATAGCGGGCCGAAAAGAGTGCGGTTTCATACTTGCCCCCATTTGCATCGGTGCAGGAAGCCTACAGGCCCAATATCCTCTGGCGCAACCGGATGGGCGGGGCGGTCCGTGGGAAGCCGCCAAAATTTAATTCAGGGTCCTGTCGATCCGACGCCCTCCCGTTCGTCGTCTTCCATAGCGAGACAGTTTCGTGGCGATTGCCGCCGCGGCTCGCCTCAACGGGAGTTCTTCGATGCGCTTCATGTCTATCGTTACCTCACCCCAGCCTGACAAAGCCCCGACCCCCGGCCTGATGGAAGCGATGGGCAAGCTCGCCGAGCGCGAGATCAAAGCCGGCCGCATGCTCGATATGGGCGGCCTGATGCCGATTGCCATGGGCGGCGCGCAGGTCAGGATCACCAATGGCAAGCTCAGCGTAACCGACGGGCCGTTTGTGGAAAGCAAGGAGCTGATCGGCGGCTACGCGATCTTCGAATTCCGCGACATGGAGGAGGCGGTGGCGGCCGCGAGGGAATTCATGCAACTGCACCTCGAGCACATGCCGGGCTGGGAAGGCACCTGCGAAGTTCGCGTGCTGGCGACGCCGGGCGTGGATGGCGCATGTGAGGCCGGCATTCGCGCCCACGCGTGATGTGCATGCTTGGCAGACGCAGTCGGCGGCGATGACGGCCGCCGACGTCCATCGCACCATCCTCGCGGTCTGGCGCGTCGAACAGCCGCGCCTGATCACCGGCCTGTCCCGGATGTTGCGCGATGTGACGCTGGCCGAAGACCTGACGCAGGAAGCCCTGGTGGCGGCGCTCGAACATTGGCCCGCCACCGGCGTTCCGGAAAAGCCCGGCGCGTGGTTGATGGCCACCGCCAAACGCCGCGCGCTTGATGATTTGCGCCGCCGCAGCATGCTCGCGCGCAAGCACGAGATGCTGATACGCGACCTGGAGCAGGAGCAGCAGGCGATGCCCGATCCGGACGCCGGCCTGGACGACGATATCGGCGACGAGCTGCTGCGGCTGATCTTCACTGCCTGCCATCCGCGACTGTCGCGCGAGTCGCGGGCAGCGCTGGCGCTGAAGATGATCTGCGGCCTGACCACGGAAGAGATCGCCCGCGCCTTCCTGCAGCCGGAGGCGACGATTTCCCAGCGCATCGTGCGCGCCAAGCGCACGCTCTCGGAGTCCGGGCTTAGTTATGAAACCCCGCGCGGCGCGGAGCTTTCGGAACGGCTGGCCTCGGTGCTGGAGGTCGTCTATCTCATCTTCAACGAGGGCTATACGGCCGCCCGCGGCGACGAATGGCTGCGGCCGCAGCTTTGCCACGACGCGCTGCGCATGGGCAGGGTGCTGATACAGGTCGCGCCGCGGGAGGCCGAAGCCCACGGCCTGCTCGCGCTGATGGAGCTGAACGCTTCGCGCACCGCGGCGCGCACCGATGCTGCCGGCGATCCGATTCTCTTGATGGACCAGAACCGGATGCTGTGGGACCGGCTTCAGATCCGCCGCGGCTTATCGGCGTTGGCGCGGGCATGCGAACTCGGCGACGGGCGAGGATTCTACGCGCTGCAAGCCGCGATCGTCGCCTGTCACGCCAGAGCCGTCACGCCTGACGACACGGAGTGGCCGCGCATCGCGAGGCTCTATGGCGAGCTCTCAGGTCTGGTGCGCTCGCCGATCGTCGAGCTCAACCGCGCGGTGGCGATCGGCATGGCCGAGGGGCCGGCGGCGGCGCTCGCGATCGTGGACGGATTGGCGGGCGAGCCTGTGCTGAAGAACTATCATCTCTTGCCGAGCGTCCGCGGCGATCTGCTTTTCAGGCTCGGCCGCGTTGCGGAAGCTCGTGCGGCGTTCGAGCTGGCATCGGCGCTTGCGGCCAACAAGCGCGAACGCGAATTGTTGAAGCGGCGGGCCACCGAAGCAGGCGGTGGCGCACCGGAGCCTTCTTGATTTCAGATGTAGCGGAACTGCTGCCGCTCGCGCCTCGCGAGTTTCGGAATTGCCTGCCCGAGGATGATGTTCTTGAAGTGATCGGTCTGCTGATGCTCGGCGAACGCCGCCTCACCCGCGAACACCTCGTAGAAGAAGAATTCTCTCGGCTTGGCGACATTCTGGTGAATCCGGAATTCCTTTACGCCCGGTTCCCGCTGCGCCTGGGGAAGAAAGTCTTTCAGAAGTGCTGCGACCGTAGCTTCCTCTCCGGAATTGACCTCCCAGAATGCGGTGACGATCAGGTGCTGGTTCGCGCTGTCGGTGGTTGTCATGCTGCTCTCCTGTGAAGCCCGGCGCCGTTCGATTCCGGCACCGGCAACTGAATCACCATGCCCGATTTTCTGACGTCGATGCTTCGGCAACAGTCGAACTATAATATCTGTATCCTGTTCGGAACCGCGCGCGTGCCGAGCGCGTTTTCCGGGCGTTCGTTGGCAATGGAGCAGACGCATGGCGAAAAAGACCGTGCTCGCGATCGGCGTCGAGCCTTCCTTGGTCGACTTCAGTGCCTTCCCGGGGCTCACGGCCGAACTGGTGAGGAGCTACATCGACGCTCAGATCGCGCAGCTTCGTGCGATGGGCTATGAGGCCGATAGTTGCCTGATCGACCTCGGCGACACGGCCGAAGCCGTTGCTGCTGCGGCGCTGGGCGCAAAGCATTATGATTGCGTGGTGATCGGCGCCGGCCTGCGCGAGCCGCGGGAGCGGCTGCTTCTGTTCGAACGGATCATCAATCTGGTTCACCTCGGCGCGCCGCAAACCCGTATTTGCTTCAACACCACGCCGGCCAACACTGCCGAGGCGGTGCGGCGATGGGTCGAGCCGTAAGCGCGCCTGCGCTTCCAGGTCATCTGACTGATGCGCCGTCGCAGGCAGTGAGAGCTGGCCGCCAACGGGGGCCGCGATGGCACTACAAGCTCAGTTGGATTTGGCGCGAAGACCCCAAAGTATCAGCCCGAACGCAATGATGCCGGTTGGCGCGGCCGGATACATTATTGCCTGGATCATCGCTTCCTGGAGGTCGCTTCCACGCACCCCCTGGGCTGCGATCGGTATGATCGAGCCGCCGGCTCCCAAAAACGCCGCCACAACAAATCCCGCGATCGTCGCCAGCGCCGAATAGATAAGGAACCAGAACGCTACTCTTGATGCCGTGGTGCCAAGCCTGAGCATCGGCCACGTCAGTCCCATCGTCAGGAACGAGACTCCGGTAAAGCCGGATAGCGTATGAACCGAACGGCCGAGATTGGGGGCCGCAAGCGCAGGAATGATGAAGCCCTCAAACGACGTGAACAGAAACAGGATAACGCCCAGTTGAAGGAGATGACGTCCTTGGCGTGACAACATTTCCGATGAGTTCATAGCGCCTCCTGTACGATGGGCATTGATCTGCAGAAGCCGTGCAGCCCAGCCAAACCGGCCGCCGGAAGGAACTCCGGGAGAAGGCGGCTTTCCGCGTTCTGGAACGACTGAACAGCTTTGCGTTCTCGGTACCCGCCTGTCGCCCAGCGGTGAACTGTCAGCGTCCTCGCCCGTTACTAGCCGCGGCCTTCCAAATCGTCAGAAGGGGGTTCCATGAATCAAGCCATAAACCAATCGTCGGAGACGACCGCCGGTTCCGCGAGGAGCTTCGTCCGAAGCCTTTGGGGTGTCCGATACCAGGTCAAAGATGTCGACCGCTCGGCTGACTTCTATACAAAACAGCTCGGCTTCAAGCTGGATCGCAAGAATTTGCCTGCCTTTGCTCAGGTCTCGATCGGCAACCTCAAGCTCATCCTCAGCGGCCCCGGCGCGTCGGGTTCGCGTCCGATGCCGAGCGGACATCGTCAGGAGCCCGGGGGGTGGAATCGGGTCGTTCTTGAAGTCGCCGATCTTCCCTCGCGGATCGAGAATTTGAAAACGGCGGGACTTCATTTTCGCAACGAGATGGAGAGCGGACCGGGCGGCAAGCAAATCCTGTTGGAGGATCCGGACGGCAATCCGATCGAACTTTTCGAGCCGGCGCACTAGAGGCGAATTTTGCGGAGCCGGGCTGGCTGATCCTCATCAGCACCGCTTGGACGTGCTCAGAGTTTGGACCATAAGCTGACATCGTTAAATCAGCTTCACCCCCTTTCAAAGCCGTATGCCCGCTCTTGCCGACGATGATGTGGTCGTGCGCGACGGCGCCTGCCGCGGCGGCGCCTTTGTATCAAGCGCCGCAAGCTCATTTTGTGCTACAGGATCTTTTCGAAGTAATATCGACGAATGCCGCCTCCCAGCGTCTTGTTGCTCGCCTGCTCGGCGACGGCTTCGTTCAGCAACCGATATTCCGCGTGCCTATACAGTTCGAGCGCAGCCGGCTGTAATTCAGACGTGCTCAATTCAAGCCTTTTAATGTTAAGCCGACGGCACTCAGCTTCTGCAAATCGCAGCATCGACCGGGCGATCCCGCTACGCCGGGCGGACGGGTCGACATACATGCGACGCAGCTCCATGGCGTCAGACGCTGCGGGTTCAAGGCCAAACATGCCGACGACCTTCGCTTCCCCGAGCGCGACCCAAAAGCCGCCGCCTCGCTCACCGTAGTAAGCGGCGACCCGATCGATTTCCTCGATCAATGAACGAGCGATGTAAGCTTCAAAGGCATCGCGCATATGCGGCGGCGATAGCAGTCGGTTGACGACAATGAATAGCTCGCGCACTTGAGATGCGTCTTCCTCTTGGAACGGTCGGATTGCTACCTCGGTGCTCACGTTCGGTTCTCCCTGACGTCGCCCTTTGCGTACATTCGCGCGGGCGGAGGCGATCCGCGCCGGCGGATGATCGTCCAGATCCAGGCTGCAGCGGCGAGCGCCAGGGCGGCATAAGGGGCCCAGGCTTGCGGCTCTCCCATCGTGCTGAGGGTTATGCCGCTCAAGAGGCACCAGAGAACAGGAATTGGCAGCAGCACTGGCAAAAGCTTGCCGCGGGCCAGCAGCAGAACGCCGAGCGTCGCCATAGCGGTCGGATCCGGCGCGATGCCAAAGACCTCGGACGAGGCCCAGCCGCGTCCCTGTAGCGGCGCCAGCAACGGCTGTCCGGCGAGTGCGAAGCCAAGGATGAGACCCCCTATCCAACCGGCAGGCCCGCGCCGATCGAAGGCGAGACCATCGCGCAACGACCCGATGACGAGCAGCAACACGCCTTCAACGGCGAACGCCGGCGCGACATAGGCGGCTGCCCAATTGATGGTCGCGTAGCGATCCCACAGGAAGGACCACCCGACAAAGGTCCAAAGGAGCATGAGGATGAGCGCGAGCCAGCGTGCCCCGGTTCTCGGCTGCCACGCGATGAGCAGGATGATGGCGAGGCCGGCGGCGAGCGCCAGCACGTGCAGAGGCCAGAGCGCCGCATTGTGCAATTCGAACATGCGCCAATAGACGCGCGGCGAAAACAGCAGGAAGTCCTGTGCCCGGTAGGTCCACCACTCCGACATCAAAGCGCTTTCACGTGGGCCGAGATGCGCTCCCGCATGGCCGGATCAGGCATCGGGCCGGCGGCGGCCGAGAGGTTTTCACGCACGTGCTCGACGCGGGTGGTCGCCGGAATTGCGACGGTGACGGCCGGGTGAGCGAGGATGAACTTCAGGATGAGCTGTGCCCAGCTCGACACCCCGAATTCGCGCGCCCATTCGAGCAGCGGCTCACGCTTGAGGCGGTCAGTCAGCGCGCCCTGCCGGAACGGGCGGTTGACGATCACGGCAATGCCGCGCTCCGACGCCAGCGGCAGTAGCCGCGCCTCCGCCTCGCGATCAACAACGTTGTAGGTGAACTGCACGAAGTCGACAGGCTCGCTCCGCATGATCTGTTCGAGGAGATCGTGACGGCGGCCTTCGGACGTGGTGATTCCAACATAACGCACCGCGCCCGCCGCCTTCATCTGGAAGAGCATCTGCAGATGCGCCTTCCAGGCGAGGAGATTGTGAACCTGAACCAGGTCGAACTTCGGCACCCCCCAGTAGCGACGCGATTGCTCGATCTGGGATGGACCTGCCGCGCCTGAGGACGTCCAGACCTTTTCGGCCGAGAATAGCGCAGAAGGTCGCCCGAGCTTTTGAAGGCCGTAGCCGATCACCGGCTGCGACGAGCCATACATGGGGGAGGAATCGATCATGCGGCCGCCCGCCTCGAAGAAGGCGGCCATGACACCGGCGCATTCGTCCCTAAGCACCGGATCGCCGCCGACGTTGAAGGTGATCCAGGTCCCTAGTCCAACGATCGGTATCTCCTCGCGGGTCGAGGGGATGGCACGGCGGGCGGGCGAGCCCTCCTGGGCGCGCAGAGACACTGGCAGCAGTGTCGCGGCGGCCGCCGCCGCCAGGGAAGCCTGCACGAACGTTCGGCGTGTCGTCCGCATTCGATGCTCCATCATCGCGGCGGGTAAACCGGCGCGCAAGAAATGCGCGAGAGTAACGGTACGCCGCCGCCACCGTCGCAATATGATCAAGGCGCTGGACCAAATATGCAGTCGCGCGACGTCCTCAATCTGCGATGGACAGTTGACATCGCAAAATCACCTTCAGTCCCCTCAAACTTGCGTGACCGTTCTTGCCGAAGATGACGTGGTCGTGCACGGAAAAGCCGAGTGGGTGGCGATCTGGACGGTCGCCTTGATCATATGGATCATCGGCCTGCGACGGCGTGGGAGAAGTGGTTTCCCCTCAACATCGAGTGCATTGATTTCACGAGGATATGCCGGCAGGAGAACCTAGAACGATCCTGCAGCCGAGCCGAGCGCGATGACGACCGTGAGGGCGATGAGCGCGCCGACGATGCCGACCATGACGATGTCGCGATAGCTGCCTCGGTGCGTCGATCCGCAGACTGCGAGCAGCGTAACGACCGCGCCGTTATGGGGCAGGCTGTCGAGCGTACCCGAACCGATCACCGCCACGCGATGCAGCAGCGCGGGATCGAGTCCGATCTCCGCTGCGCGCGTCATGTAGCTCGCTCCGAGTGCGTCGAGCGCGATGGTCAGTCCGCCCGACGCCGAGCCGGTCAAGGCTGCGAGCACGTTGGTGGCGACTGCCAGCGACACCAGCGGTCCGCCGCCGATGCCGAGCACGGCGTCGCGCACCACGGCGAAAGCAGGCATCGCCGCCACCACGGCGCCGAAGCCAACCAGGCTCGCCACGCTCAGCGCCGGCAGCACCGAGGCGTTGGCGCCGGCGTCCATGGTCGCGCGCAGGGCCGGCAGTCGCCGATAGCTGACCGCGAGCACGGTCAGAATCGCGCAGGCAAGCGCCGTGATCACGGCCCACACGCCGCCGACAGCGGCGAGCGACGTCCCGCCCCAGCGGGCCTCGGCGAGAAAGCGGGTGTCGAGTGCCGGCAGGACCAACAACGACATCGCGAGATTGACGGCAATGACGACGATGAGGGGCAGCGCGGCGAGCATGGCCGGAGGCGGCACGTCGGCCGTCTTGCCATGGACGATCTCCGCCGGATCGAACTCGCGCGCGGTGGTGGCGCGTTCGCGCAACTTTTCGTCGGCGGCGAGACGGCCGGACGGCATCGGCGCGCCCTCGCCAAAGCCTTCGCCGTTCATCTTTGCGAGCGCCTCCTGGCGATTGAGCCACCACAGGCCAAAGCCGAGCATGATCAGCGATGCCAGGATGCCGAGGCCGGGCGCGGCAAAGGGCGTGGTGCCGAAGAACGGCATTGGAATCGCGTTCTGGATTGACGGCGTGCCGGGCAGTGCCGACATGGTGAAGGTCGAGGTGCCGAGCACGATAGTTGCCGGCATCAGACGCCGCGGGACGCCGGCCGCACGAAACAGCTCCTGCGCCATCGGCGCCAGCACGAAGAAGGCGACGAACAGACTGACGCCGCCATAGGTGACGAGCGCGCCGGCGAGCACGACCGCCAGTACGGCCCGCTGTGGGCCGAGCCGCTCGGTCATGAAGCTCGCGATCGCGGCGACCGATCCGCTGTCCTCCATCAGCTTGCCGAACAGCGCGCCAAGCAGAAACAGCGGAAAGAACTGGGCCAGAAAGCCCGCCGCGCTGACCATGAAGGTCTGGGTCCAGTGGGCGAGCAGCGGCTCGCGGGAGAACAGCGCTGCGATCAAAGCGGCTAGCGGCGCAAGCAGCAATACGCTCCAGCCCCGGAAGGCGAACGCGATCAAAAGACCGAGTCCGATCAAGATGCCGAGAAGCCCGAACACTGTCATGACTCAGCATTCCGCGAGCAGCGCGTCGAGATCGGTCGTGGATTGCTTGCCGATATCCTCGCCGTGGGCGTTAAGGAATGCGTCGGCGCTCTTGCGGCCCTCTTCCTTCAGCAGCGAGACGAACGCCCACTCGGCGTTGAGCTTCGACGACGCTCCGAACTCCGTGAGCGTGTCGGTCATGATCCGGTGCGTGCGCATGCCGGCCCAGCGCGCGCCTTCGCCGTGCCCGGGGTCCGCCACCTGGCGCAGCAGCGCCATCATGCGCAATTCCTTCATCAGCGGCGAGTTGAAGGAAATCTCGTTGAGCCGGTTGAGGATTTCATTTGCCGTGCGCGGTGGCTCCGGCCGCTCGCGCGGATTGATCTGCACCAAAATGGTGTCGTGCGCATCGCTTTCGCGCACCAGCGGCGTCAGCGTCGGATTGCCGGCATAGCCGCCATCCCAATAGGGTTCGCCATCGATCTCGATCGCATGGAACATGGTCGGCAGGCAGGCCGAGGCAAGCAGGACATCGGCGGTGATCTCCTTGTTGCGGAAGATGCGGCCGCGGCCGGTGCGCACACTGGTCGCAGTGACGAACAGCCTGATCGGTGCGCGGGCCAGCCGGTCGAAATCGATGCTGTCGGCGAGGATGGCGCGCAGCGGATTGAGGCCAAGTGGATTGAGATCATAGGGCGAAACAACGCGGGCCATCAGGTCCATGGCGATGTAGGCGGGCGAGGTGTCGAGCGTCCAGCGACCCATCAGCCGGTCGAGCGGCGAGCGCTGCAGCGGGCTGAACGCCGCAGCCTGCGACACCCGCCGCCAATAGGTCGCGAGCGCCGCCCGCGCACCTTCGGCTCCGCCTTGCGTCCATCCGTCGGCCACCAGGACTGCATTCATCGCGCCCGCCGACGTGCCGGAGATCGCTTCGATCCGCAGCCACGGCTCCTCGATCAGCCGGTCGAGCACACCCCAGGTGAACGCGCCGTGGGAGCCACCACCTTGCAAAGCGAGGTCAACCAGCACAGGTTCGCGCGCTGTTTCGTCCATCGTCACCCTCGTCGGTCGGAGATGAAACGACACTCAACCCAGGACGCTGCTACATCCCTCTCGACCTTTCGTAGGATCGACGCAGCAACGCGAACAGGCTGCCACCCGTCGCCGCGCCCAGCAGGTAGGCGACGGCGACCAGCAGCGCGAGGGGCACGCGGGCATTGATGCCGAGGAAAGACATGGTGACGACCTCGAAGTTCTGCACCGCGAAGATGACGGTCGCAGCGACGAACAGAATGATGACGGCGAGGTAGATCCAGCGCATGGCGCCTCCCTTTCGTCGATTGAGAGACTGCGCCGCGCGCAGTCCGCCAAACTTGCCTCAGCGAGGGCGGCGCAAGCCGAAGCCGAGTCCGATCCAGCCAGCGCCGGCCATGATGAGATCGATGCCGAGGAACAGGCCGAGGATATAGAGGCTCGACACCGGCCAGCGCGCCAGGATCAGCAGGCCGAGTACAAGCGTGATCACACCGGAAAGCACCACCCAGATCCAGGGTGTTTCCCGCTTCATGCTGAACGCCAGCACGATCCGCATGATGCCCGAGACCACCAGCGATGCGCCGAGGATGAGGGTGAGCAGCGCCGCGGCGAGCAGCGGATTCTGGAACGTGACGAAGCCGGCGATGATGTAGAGCACGCCGAGCAGGGCCCAGAGCAGGAATTTACCCCAACTCCTGATTTGGAAGGCGCTAAAGACCTCGGCGACACCGGCGATAATCATCATCATGCCAACGACGAGGACGCTCGCGACGGTGGCCATCGCGACGCTACCCAGCGCGATAAATCCGGCGATGAGATAGACGACGCCGAGTGCGATGATCCAGCCCGACTTGGCGCGCAGCGGCACCATATCCGAACCGGCCTGAGGGCTTTTCACAGTGTCTGAAGTGCTGGTCATGACGGTCCTCCGATACGAAAAACCTATCCGACGTTAGTTTGTCGGTCCCTCGACGCGACGGCACGCGGCGCAGAATGTTCGACGCTCAGGTACTAGCACAACTGCGCGTTGCGATCACCTGATTTCAATATCGTCGGTCGTGATTTTATCGTGCGAGGTCTCGCCGCGGCATGATGCTGGCCGCCTCGTCGGGATAGGCGATCACCGAGCGGTGGCGGTACGCTGGATCAGCCGCCTGTTGGGGCAAACATCCACTCCATTTGGCCCGGTGCAGACTTGTCTCAACGGCTTTGTGCGATCGCACCTGGCCAATAACAATAAGAAGCTAAAGCACGATGGCGGCTCGGCCGTGCCATCGCGCTTTAGTCGTCGCGTCAATCGAACAGCACCCTGGTTCGCACCTCGTTGCGGGCCAAACTGTTGATTTCAGCAAGCGCCATCGCGCCCCTCAGTTCCTCGAGCCAGTCCAGAAATTTGTCAACCAAGTGCTCCGGGCTCATCGAAAGAGCCGCGACCCTCATCCGCTCTGCTAGCTGATTCATCATCGATCCCCCTCATTCGAGGATGAGCTACCCCCTCTCATCCGATGAACCACTCTCTCACGCGTTCGCCAAAGCGCGAAGCGGATAGTTAATAGATGGTAAATGCAGGCGATAGCTAGATCAGCTTCATCCCTTTCAGGCTCGCATGCCCGCTCTTGCCGACGATGATGTGGTCGTGCACGGAAATGCCGAGCGGGGTGGCGATCTGCACGATCGCCTTGGTCATGTGGATATCAGCCTGCGACGGGGTCGGATCGCCCGAGGGATGGTTGTGCACCAGGATCAGCGCGGTCGCCGACAGTTCGAGCGCGCGCTTGATCACCTCGCGCGGATAGACCGGCGTGTGGTCGACGGTGCCGGTCTGCTGGATTTCGTCCGCGATCAACTGGTTGCGCTTGTCGAGGAAGAGCAGGCGGAACTGCTCCTTGTCGGCAAACGCCATCCCGCTCCGGCAATAATCGATCACGTCGTTCCAGGACGACAGTGCGATCTTGCGCCTGATCTCGCCCTTCGCCACCCGGCTTGCGGCGGCCGCGAGCAATTTGATCTGGTTGATCGAGGCCTCGCCGATGCCGTCGACCTCGCGCAGGCGGGCAACCGGCGCGTGGATGACTTCGGCGAACGAGCCGAATTTTTTCAACAACGCTTTCGCCAGCGGCTTGGTGTCGCGCCGGGGCAGGGCCGGGAATAGCGCCATCTCCAGCAGTTCGTAATCGCTCAGCGCTTCCGGTCCCGCACTATAAAAGCGCTCGCGCAGCCGCTCGCGATGGCCGTGATAATGCGGCGTCTCGGCGGCGGGTTGAATGGGGCTGTCGTTGGATTTGGCGGGCATCGCCGCTAACCATGCCGCAGCGGCCAGCTTTTGCAATCACGAATTGTGGAAAATCCAGTGCATGGGCGACTGCCTTGGGCCTGCGCGGGCGCGGCGCGCTTCGGCCCAACTACGTCGTAACCAGCGGCTTCTCACCGTTGCGCTCTGACAACGTGAAGATTTCGACGCCGTTGGCGGTCACGCCGACCGAATGCTCGAACTGCGCCGACAGCGAGCGGTCGCGCGTCACCGCGGTCCAGCCGTCGGACAGGATTTTTACATGCGGCTTGCCGAGATTGATCATCGGCTCGATGGTGAAGAACATGCCGGGCTTCAGCATCACGCCTTCGCCGGGCCGGCCGATATGGATGATGTTCGGCTCGTCATGGAACATGCGCCCGAGGCCGTGGCCGCAGAAATCGCGCACCACGCTCATGCCCTGCGGCTCGACAAAACTCTGGATGGCGTGGCCGATGTCGCCGGTGGTGGCGCCGGGCTTCACCGCGGCGATGCCGCGCATCATGGCTTCATAGGTCACTTCAATCAGCCGCTCGGCCTTGCGCGCGACCGGGCCGATCACATACATGCGGCTGGAATCGCCGTACCAGCCGTCGACGATCAAGGTAACGTCGATATTGACGATGTCGCCTTCCTTCAGCGCGCGGTCGCCGGGCATGCCGTGGCAGACGACGTGATTGATCGAGGTGCAGGTCGAATAACGGTAGCCGCGGTACATCAGCGTCGCCGGATAGGCGCCATGGCTGAAGGCGAAGTCGCGGACGAAGTCGTCGATCCGTGATGTCGGAACGCCCGCCTTGACGATGTCGGTGAGCTCGTCGAGGCACTTGGCGACCAGTGCCCCCGCTTTGCGCATGCCGGCGAACCCGCTCGCGCCATGCAGCTTGATCTGGCCGGTTTTTCGCAAGGAGGTATCTGACGCTTCGATATAGCTCATGGGCGGGTCATGCTTTGGCGAACAGGAATAGTTGATAATGGTCTAATTTAGTGATCGGAGCGGTCAGCGGCAAGCCGGGGTTGAGGTGCCGGAGACTCTAAAAAAGCTTGCATCTAGCCGGAAACTTCCACCACGGGCTCGACCGGCAGCGCACCGCCGCGGACGCGGATTTCGCGGACCGGATAGGGAACACGGATCCCCTCGCGCTTGAAGGCGTCCCACAGCGCCAGCATCACCTCGCTCTTCACGTTGTCCAGGCCGTCGGGGTCGGGCAGCCAGAAGGTCAGGGAGAACTTCATCCCGATCTCGGCGAATTCGGTCAGGATACAGTTCGGCGGCTTGTTCTTGATGGCGCGCGGCACCGCGCCGGCAATATCGATGGCCAGCTTGCACACCGCCCGCGGATCGGCGTCGTAATTGGTGCTGAACAGCACCTTCACCAGCGTGTTCTTGTCGGTATAGGTCCAGTTCACGACCTTCTGCGTCACCAGATCCTCGTTCGGGATCAGGAACTCGCGGCCGTCGCCGGCGGCAACCGAGATGTAGCGCGTCTTCATCGTGCTGATGCGGCCGGTGTTGTCGCCGATGGTGACGAGGTCGCCCGGTTTCACCGATTTGTCGACCAGCAGGATGATGCCGCTGATGAAGTTGGCCACGATCTTCTGCAGGCCGAGGCCGATACCGACGCCAGCCGCCCCGGTGAACACCGCGAGCGCCGCGAGGTTGATGCCGACCGCGCTCAAGGCGACCGCAACGGCAAATACCATCAGCGTCAGCCGGACGATCTTGACCAGCAGCACCTGGATCGACGGGGTCAGATCGCCGGATCGGGTGATCCGGCCTTCCACGAAATTGCTGGCGATGTTGGTCAGCCACAGCGCCACGATCAGGAGCGCGCCGAGCTTGATCAGCAGCAGCGGTGTCAGCCGCAGGTCACCGAGCACGATCGAGACCGAGTCGAGCGCTTCGATCACCGGCTCGAGCTGGCCCAGGATGCTCAAGGCCACCACCAGCCATGCCGATATCGACACCAGCCGGACCACAAAGGTATTGCGGATTACCGAGGTAACCAGGTTGATGACCAGCCACGCGACGGCGAGCTTGGCGGCCACCGCGAGCAGATAGCTGCGGCTCGGCCAGGTCGACGCCGTCATGACGCCGCGCGCCAGCATCATCAGCACCGCGAACACCGCCGTCGACGTACTGCCGACCAGAACGCGGATGAACAGCCGGAGCGGCGCCGGCCACCCCATCGCAACCGACGATACGTCGATCCTGGAGCGGACCGCCGCGCCGCCGGCCCAGGCGAGCCCGGCCGCAGTCAGGATCAGCCCGAGCTGCAGATAGAACCAGGGCGAGGTGACCTCCGCACCGACCGATCGCGCGGCGTTGTGCAGGGTCTCGATGATCTCGTTCAAATCCATCGGCAAAATCTCGTTCGAGGCCACCCGGCCTCATCAGGCACAAATTGATTCGCGCGTAGCAGGCAGATTCCCACAAGCGGCGTGCGGATGCCATCGATACGCAGCTACGGGGATAGGTCAGGCCCGTAAATCGGGCACATTGCCGCTATCGAAGAAATGGGTTGGCGTTCAACTGTGGCAACGATAAGGAAGGATGCAATTGCAGGTATTTGCGGCGATTGCGAAGGTTATTGCGGAGGTTCATGGCTTCTCTCGACTCGGTCAGCATAGCCATCTTTCTGGGCGCCATCCTGGTGATGGCGGGCATCCTGTCGAGCCTGCTCGCGCTGCGCTTCGGGGCGCCGCTGCTGCTGGTGTTCCTCCTGATCGGCATGCTGGCGGGCGACGCCGGGCCGGGCCAGCTCTCCTTCGATGACGTCCGCACCACCTACCTGGTGGGATCGGTGGCGCTGGCGCTGATCCTGTTCGACGGCGGCCTGCGGACCAAGTTTCAAAGCATCCGTATCGTGCTGGGGCCATCGATGGTGCTGGCAACCATCGGCGTGCTGCTCACCGCTCTGATTGCCGCGCCGGCCGCCAAATATGCGCTCGATCTGAACTGGACCGAGTCGCTGCTGGTCGGCGCCGTGGTGGCATCGACCGATGCCGCGGCGGTGTTCCTGCTCGTGCACACCCAGGGCCTGCGCCTGCGCCCCCGTGTCGGCGCGACCCTGGAAGCCGAATCCGGTACCAACGACCCGTTTGCGATCTTTCTCACCCTGATGCTGGTCGAATTCATTTCACTCGGTGAAAGCTCGCCCGCGCATGTTGTCATGGAGCTCGCGCGCGAAGGCCTGCTCGGCGCCGTCGTCGGTGTGACCGGTGGCCGTCTGGTGGTGCTGGCGCTCAATCGCATGGCGCTGCCGCAAGGCCTGCATGCGCCCTTTGTCACGACCGCCGCGCTGGTGATCTTCGGCGTGTCGCAGATCTCGCACGCCTCGGGATTTCTCGCGGTCTATCTCGCCGGCATCATCGTCGGCAACCGGCCGACGCGCGCGCACAATTCGGTGGTGACGTTTCTCGACGCCGCGACCTGGCTGGCGCAGATCGTGATGTTCGTTCTGCTGGGCCTTCTGGCGTCACCGCAGCGCCTGCTGGACAGCGTGGGTCCCTCGGTGATCGTGGCGCTGGTGCTGATGCTGGTGGCGCGGCCGCTCGCGGTGCTCGTGTGCCTGGCGCCGTTCCGGTTCAACTGGCGGGAAAAGATTTTCATCGCCTGGACCGGCCTGCGCGGGGCGGTTGCGATTTTTCTCGCTTCGATCCCGATGCTGGTCGGACTGTCGAAGGCCTATCTCTATTTCGACGTCGCCTTTGTCGTGGTTGTCATCTCGCTGCTGCTGCAGGGCTGGACGCTGGCGCCGGCGGCACGGTGGCTGCACGTGGCGCTGCCGCGTGTCGACCGCGGTCCGCGGCGCGTCGAGCTGGACCTGCCGGGCCAGCTCGAGCAGCAACTGGTCGGCTATCCGGTACGGCCGAAGAGTCTCTACTTCCGCCGCGGCCTGCTCCCGTCCTGGTCGAAGCCGACGCTGGTGATCCGCGATGAGCGGATTCTCTCGCCCGTCGAGGCCGACCCGGTTGCGGCCGGCGATTACATCTATCTGCTGGCGCCGCCTGAAAAGGCCGAGGCGCTGGACCGCTTCTTCGTCGACATGGCGCCGAGCTCGGCGCCCGACCCGCATCTGCTCGGCGACTTCATGGTCTCAGGCGAGCACACGCTCGGCGAACTGGCCGAGATCTACGGCGTCACCGTCGGGGAAGAGCAGGCGAAGCTGACGCTGGCCGATTATTTCGACATTCATCTCGACCAGGCGCCCAAGGCAGGCACTGAGCTTGTGCTGGATCCCATCGTGCTGGTCGCGCGCAGCATCGGCGGCGGGCGGGTCAATGTGGTCGGCCTTCGGCTGCCCGAAGAGGAGGAGCAGGTAGTGCCCTTGACGCGCACGCAGCAGGCCAAGCGCAAGCTCGCGGAGATCTGGTCGTCGGTGGCGGGGGTCTAGTTGCCCGCTGCGCATCGCGCAGCCGACCGTCAGGCGCCTTCGACAATGATAAAATCGGCATCGGCATATTGCTGGCGGATCGCTCGCGCTTTCTGGTACTCTGCGCTCCGGTAGCAGACCATCGCCGTTTCGTAATCGGCGAACTCCACGACGACGTTGCGATCGCGCGCCTGGCCTTCCATCAGTTCGAATTGGCCGCCGCGCACGATGAATTTCGCCCCGAATTTCTCGAAGGCCGGCCGAGCCGCGGCGAGATAATCAGGGTATCGTTCGGGCTGCCGAACGCTGACGCGCACGATCCAGTAGGCTTTGGACATGATCAATCTCCGTGTTCAGGTTCAGGCGACGGCAGGCACGTCGGATGGTTCAGCCGCGCTGCCAAGGCGACGACTGCTGCGATCAACCGTGCAAACGCCGCCCGAACAGCCGCTGCCTGTGCGGCCCGCGCTTCCCGGATGAGCTTTTCTTTCATCGCGGAATAGTCGGCGGGCGACATCAGGCGGATTTCGGGGGCGCCGGCCTCGGACCGGCTCTTGACCTGCATCATCGGCTCCGTCGTTCGCGCTGCGCCGCCTTGAAACGCCGCGATGCGATGGCTTTACGACGCAAAGATAATCACATAAAATGAATTATAATGATAAATATGATCTCTATGAGAGATAGATGGACCTGTCCGATCTGAAGATATTCAGCGCCGTGGTTCGCGAAGGCAGCGTGACCAGGGCCGCGCAGCGGCTGTATCGCGTTCAATCCAATGTGACCACGCGCATCCGACAGCTCGAAGACGATATCGGCGTTGCACTCTTCATTCGCGAAGGAAAGCGCCTGCATCTGTCGCCGGCCGGACAGGTGTTGCTGGACTACGCGGATCGGCTCCTCGCGCTCGCCGAAGAGGCGCGCCATGCGGTGCAGGATCCACGGCCGCGCGGCACCTTCCGTCTGGGTGCAATGGAAAGCACCGCCGCCGTCCGCTTGCCCGGACCGCTGAACGAGTATCATCGGCTCTATCCGGACGTGGCCCTCGAACTTCGTACCGGGAATCCGCCGGCGCTTTCAACGGCGCTGCTGGCCCATGAACTCGATGCGGCGCTCGTGACCTTGCCGATTGCGGAAGCGCTGTTCGAGAAGGTGGCGGTGTTCGAGGAAGAACCCGTCATCGTTTCCGCCGCCGACACGCCGGCGATTGGCAAAGGCAAAAATCCGTACTTTCCGCGCACTATCATCGCGTTCGAGCATGGCTGCCCGCACCGCAAGCGATTGGAGGACTGGTATGCGCTTCGCGATCAAATGCCGAATCGAACGATAGAGCTGGGTTCCTATCACGCCATGCTCGGATGCGTCGTCGCCGGCATGGGCGTTGCGCTGCTGCCGAGAAGCGTGCTGACGACATTTCCGGAAAGCCGGAGGTTGAAGGTCCATCGGCTGCCGCCGGGTGAGAACCGCGCCGATACCTACCTGATCTGGCGCAAGGGAGCCGATTCGCCCAAGGTGCAGGCGCTGCGGGATTTGCTGACGAAGCAACGCGCGGGGCTGGAAAGGAAAGCGATACAGTGAGGGAAAGGCCCGAGCCGTTGGCCGGGGCCTTTCCATTCAAGTGCCGTGCGGCATCAATAGATGTCGGGAGCGCAAACGTTGACGGTGCGCGGACCGTAGGCGGTGAAGATCGTCTTGTAGCAGCTTCCGCCGACATAGAACGACGACCCAAAGTGGCGATGGCCCCAGTAACCATGTCCACCATGGCCGCCGAAATGCATGCCGCTGCCGCCATGCCCATGACCTCCGTGCCCATGACCGCCGCCGGCGGACGCAGGAGCAACCGCAGCCGCGGTCAGAGCGAAAGCCGCTACGGCAGCGAGGGAAATCTTGCGAAACATTTGTGTTCTCCATTCCAGGCGTGATTGCCTGACATGCTGATAAGACGTGTCCGATGCGGAGGAAGTTCGAGGGATTTTTATGAACCGGTGTTCAGGTGTGACTTACAGCACGTAGCAAGCGTTCGATGCCCTCACCCGAGTGATCAGGAAGCGCGATCCTGCGCAGGTCGTCGGTGCGATCTGTGCCGGCGTGCCCGCCACGGACCGCGACCCTTGAAAACTCGGCGCCTGGCGTTGTGCCAGGAATCACTCTTCCAGCGTAAATCCAACGCGCAGCGTGACCTGATAATGCCGAACGGACCCGTTTTCGATATGGCCTCTGGTTTGCACGACTTCGAACCACTTCATTTCGCGAATGGTTTTTGAGGCGCGGGTGATGGCGTTCTGCACGGCGTCCTCAATGCTTTTTTCGGAAGATCCGACGAGATCCAGGATCTTGTAAACGTGATCCTTCGTTCCAGTGGCAACTGGCATAGCTAACCTCCATTGCGGCGATGGGCTTACTTCCTTCTCCCAAGGTTTTAGTCCGATCGGGAGTGAGCTCTTGTTCTGAACGAGTTCTCGACCCCTTCAGTTCCAAGCCTTCTGGCGCGTAGGGCGGATTGGAGTGGAAGGCGTAATCCGCCGTTTGCGGCTCCAATGCCACATCCGCTGTGCTATCCTGCGACCGATGCCGAAATGATCGTAGTGAATACAATCGGCGCACAGGCTTAAAGCGGCGGATTACGCCTTGGGCTCCAATCCGCCCTACGAGTTGTGTGCTCAATTTGCCCGACCGGGCAAATCAGTGAGCGCTTCGGCCCACGGTCGCACGGTCTCGCTTCCAAAAACACCACCAAACCCGCTGCGCGCAAAATCGAATTTCGGCAGCCATTTCAACGTGATTTTGGTCGTCCAGATTGCGCAGCAAAAATATACCGCTTCTCATTCCCCCCAAATCAGCTCCATCTTCGCGCCATCCCGCCTCATCGAAGAGGGGCGTACGCGTCGTCACGATACGTGGAGTGCGGGTTGCGGTGGACGCGATGGCGTTGCGCGCGCGAGATGTTGCAGGGCGGCCTCAAGCTGGTCTTGGGGCTGTGAGCGATCGATCCGCGCAGGACGAGCGGCGTTGTTGCGTACGGCAAAAGCGTGTGGTTCTGGCACCCGTGGCTGGTGTCAAGCTGGCGGAGATTGATCGAAATCCAACCGGGTTCGATCGGTCGTCAATCCGGCAGCGACGGAGGCAAGAGGAATTCGTCTCCGGGAAGAGCGCGCCATAAGCCGTCAAACCATTGCGCAGGGAAGGCCGGATGCTCTCCGCTGGACCTGTATGCTCGTGTGCGCACTTCTTTGTGCACATTGCACACGAGACCGCGGGTGCAGCGCGCACCCGGTCTTCCCTGCGCCCTCGTTTTTTCGAGGGACACGAGCTGTCGCATCAACTCGGGGCGTGCGTCGCCTGCGAGCGTAGAGGTGCGTCTGGGCCTGTTGAGGCCGGTCCCCCGCCGGCCGCATTTCCGCTGTTGAGGAATAGGCGGACTATCATTAGCTTAGCCGAAGGTCATTCGATGACCTGACGGTGGAAACGCAAGGAGACACAACAATGTCCGGCCCCCTCGACGACCAACTCGGCTTTGTGCCCGATTACGATGCCGCGATCCCCTATATGCAGCGGACCCGCGATTATTACGCCGCGATCGGATACACGACGCCCTACCGCTGGGCGCACTATGTCGATGCGCCGTTCCAGGCGCTGAAAAAGCCGCTGGCCAAGTCGCGCGTGACCATCATCACGACAGCCGCGAAGTATGACCCTACCAAGGGCGATCAGGGTCCCGGAGCGGCCTACAACGGCAGCGCCAAGTTCTATCAGGTCTATGACGGCGACACGTCTAAGCAGCACGATTTGCGGATCTCGCATATCGGCTACGACCGCAAGCACACCACAGCGACCGACAGTGGTACCTGGTTTCCGCTGCCGCAGCTTCTGAAGGCCGCCGCCGCGGGGCGGATCGGCGAGGTCGCGCCGCGCTTCTTCGGTGCGCCGACCAATCGCAGCCACCGCGTGACCATCGATGTCGATGCGCCTGACATCCTCGCCCGTTGCCTCGCCGACAAGGTCGATGTTGCCGTGATCGTTCCGAACTGCCCGGTCTGCCACCAGACCTCGGCCCTGGTGGCGCGTCACCTCGAGGCCAACGGCATCGCGACCGTCGTGATGGGCTGCGCCAAGGACATCGTCGAGCACGCGGCCGTGCCGCGCTTCCTGTTCTCGGATTTCCCGCTCGGCAATTCCGCCGGCAAGCCCCATGATGTGGACTCGCAGGCGCTGACGCTCGAACTGGCGCTGCGGCTTCTGGAGTCCGCACCCGGTGCGCGTACCACGATGCAGTCACCGCTGCGCTGGAGCGAGGATGCCGCCTGGAAGCTCGACTACAACAACATCGCGCAGATGAGTCCGGAAGAACTGGCGCGACGCCGGGCCGAGTTCGACAAGCAGAAAGAGATCGCGCGCGGCAACCGGGCGGCGTGATTTTGTCATTGCGAGCGAAGCGAAGCAATCCATCTCGCCACGAGAAGAAAGAATGGATTGCTTCGTCGCTTTCGCTCCTCGCAATGACGCCCGCAGGAGGAAACTGATTTGACCCGACCGTTCGAAGGCGTGAAGATTCTCGACTTCACGCAGGTGCTGGCTGGCCCCTATGCGAGCTACCAGCTCGCGCTGCTTGGCGCCGACGTCATCAAGGTGGAGCGGCGCGAAGGCGAAGACATGCGGCGTACGCCGCTGAGCCGCGAATGGGCGGAGCGCGGCCTCGCGCCGGGCTGGCAGGCCATCAACGGCAACAAGCGCAGCCTGACCCTCGATCTCTCGAGGCCCGAGGCGATCAAAATCGTCAAGCAGCTCGCAGCGCAAGCCGACGTGGTGATGGAGAATTTCCGGCCCGGCGTGATGGACAAGCTCGGCATCGGCTATGCCGCGCTCTCGGAGATCAATCCGCGGCTGATCTATTGCGCCATTTCAGGTTTCGGCCAGACCGGGCCGGAGCGGCTGGGCGCCGGCTATGACGGCAAGATCCAGGCGCTGTCGGGCATCATGTCGATCACCGGCCACGCCGAGACCGGGCCGACGCGCGCGGGCTTTGCGGTCTGCGACGTGTTGTCGGGCTCGACCGCAGCCTTCGGCGTGTCGAGCGCGCTGTTCCAGCGCACCCATACCGGCAAGGGTCAGTTGGTCGACGTCTCCATGCTGGAGGCGACGCTGGCATTCCTGTCGGGGCAGGTCGCGGACTACTCGGTCGCCGGCCATCGCCAGCAGCTCTCCGGCAATCAGGCGGTGAGCCGCCGGCCCACCGCCAATCTGTTCAAGGCCGGTGACGGCTATTTGCTGCTCGCCGTGAACAGCGAGAAGCAATACCGCGCGCTGATGACCGCGCTCGGCCGCGCCGAAGCGCTGGAGGACCCGCGCTTCGCCGACTGGTTCGCCCGGCAGGAAAACGAGCCGGCACTGCGCGCCATCATTGAGGAGGCGCTATCGAAAAAGGACCCGCGCGAGTGGGAAAAGATCCTGGAAGCCGCGGGCGCGCCCTGCGCCAGCATCTGGAAGGTCGAGGAAGTCATCGACCATCCGCAGATCGCCGCGCGCGGCGCCATTCAGGAGATCGATACGCCCTATGGACGCCTGCGCTTCGCCGGCAGCGGCTTTCAGCTCGCCCATGGCGGCGGCAGGCTGGATCGGATGGCGCCCGCGCTCAGCGCCCATACCGACGAGGTGCTGGCCTCGCTCGGCTATGACGCGAACGCGATCGCGGAACTGCGCGCGCGCGAGGTCGTCTAGCGGTAGCCGGGGCAGGGGCATCTGCACCCTGTCCCGTTTTGGGTGGGCCCGCGCATGGCGACCCTGCGCCAAGGCGCTTTAATCGGCAGGGCTCACCGTCTAAAAGACGCCTTTCCCGATCCAAAAGGACAGACCATGCCCGCCTACCGTTCCCGAACCACGACCCACGGCCGCAACATGGCGGGCGCCCGCGGCCTCTGGCGTGCCACCGGCATGAAGAACGAGGACTTTGGCAAGCCGATCATTGCCGTGGTCAATTCGTTCACCCAGTTCGTGCCCGGCCACGTGCATCTGAAGGATCTCGGCCAGCTCGTCGCGCGCGAGATCGAGAAGGCGGGTGGCGTCGCGAAAGAGTTCAATACCATCGCTGTCGACGACGGCATCGCCATGGGCCATGACGGCATGCTCTACAGCCTGCCGTCGCGCGAAATCATTGCCGACAGCGTCGAATACATGGTCAACGCGCATTGCGCCGACGCCATGGTGTGCATCTCGAACTGCGACAAGATCACGCCCGGCATGCTGATGGCGGCGCTGCGGATCAACATCCCGACCGTGTTCGTCTCGGGCGGTCCGATGGAATCAGGCAAGGTCAATCTCAAGGGCAAGCTCCGCGCGGTCGACTTGATCGACGCCATGGTCGCCGCCGCCGACAGCAATGTCAGCGACGCCGATGTCGAAGTGATCGAGCGCTCGGCCTGCCCGACCTGCGGCTCGTGCTCGGGCATGTTCACCGCCAATTCCATGAATTGCCTCACCGAGGCGCTGGGCTTGGCGCTGCCGGGCAACGGCTCGGTACTGGCCACGCATGCCGACCGCAAGGGCCTGTTCGTCGAGGCCGGGCACCTGATCGTCGATCTGGCGCGGCGCTATTACGAGCAGGACGACGAAACCGCGCTGCCGCGGAAGATCGCGAACTTCAAGGCGTTCGAGAACGCGATGACGCTCGACATCGCGATGGGCGGCTCGACCAACACCGTGCTGCATCTCTTGGCGGCGGCCTATGAAGGGCAGGTGCCGTTTACGATGCAGGATATCGACCGCCTGTCGCGGCGGGTGCCGGTGCTCTGCAAGGTGGCGCCGTCGGTGGCGGACGTGCATCTGGAAGACGTCCATCGCGCCGGCGGCGTGATGGCGATCCTCGGCGAGCTCGACCGCGCCGGCCTGCTCAACCGCGGCCTGCCGATGGTTCACAGCAAGACGCTGGAGGACGCGCTTGGCCGCTGGGACATCGTGCGCACCAAGAGCGAGAGCGTCCGCAAATTCTTCACCGCGGCCCCGGGCAATGTGCCCACGCAAGTCGCCTTCAGCCAGGAGCGCCGGTTCGAAGAGCTCGATACCGACCGCGCCACCGGCTGCATCCGCGACGCCGAGCACGCGTTCTCGAAAGACGGCGGCCTCGCCGTGCTCTCGGGTAATCTCGCGCTGGACGGTTGCATCGTGAAGACCGCCGGCGTCGATGAGAGCATCCTGAAGTTCGAAGGACCGGCGCGGATTTTTGAAAGCCAGGACGCCGCGGTCGAAGGTATTTTGGGCGGCAAGATCAAGCCCGGCGACGTCGTCGTGGTCCGCTACGAGGGCCCGCGCGGCGGCCCCGGCATGCAGGAGATGCTGTACCCGACCAGCTATCTGAAATCGAAGGGGCTCGGAAAGGTCTGCGCGCTGATTACCGACGGACGCTTCTCCGGCGGCTCCTCCGGCCTGTCGATCGGCCATATCTCGCCGGAAGCCGCCGAAGGCGGCCTGATCGGCCTCGTGGAAGATGGCGATCGCATCAAGATCGACATTCCCTCGCGGTCGATCAGCCTCGTGGTCGATGAGGCTACCCTCGCCAAGCGGCGCGAAGCCATGCTGGCCCGCGGCTCGGAGGCGTGGAAGCCGGCCAAGAAGCGCAGCCGCAACGTGTCGATGGCGCTGAAGGCCTATGCGGCGCTGACGACCAGCGCCGCCCGCGGCGCGGTGCGGATCGTTCCGGAATGAGCGCTACGTCAGCACCTTGACGCCGCCGAGCGCGGTCACCCGGCCGCGCTTGAGCATGACGATCTGCGTCGCGAGCTGACGCAGCTCCGCGGCATCGTGGCTGACATAGACCATCGGTATGCCCTCGTCGCGCAGCCGCACCAGATAGGGCAGGATCTCCTCCTTGCGGCCCTCGTCGAGCGAACCCAGCGGCTCGTCCATCAGCAGCAGTCGCGGCTTTGACAACAGCGCGCGGCCCAGCGCGACGCGCTGGCGCTCGCCGCCGGAGAGTTGGCCGGGCCGGCGGTCGAGCAGGTGGCCGATGTCGAGCAGGTCGGTGATGCGCTTGTGCTGGGAAGAATCCACAGCAAGGCGGTTCATGCGCCGGCCGTAATCGAGGTTTTGCCGCACGTCGAGATGCGGAAACAGCCGCGCATCCTGAAAGACGTAGCCGACCCTGCGCCGATGCGGCGGCACATGGACGTCCGCCGTCGTGTCGTCCAACGTTTCGCCGTCGAGCGCGATGATGCCGCGGTCGGGCCGCAACAGCCCGGCGATCATGTTGATCAGCGAGGTCTTGCCAGCGCCGGATGCGCCGAACAGCCCGGTGACGCGGCCCTGGCTTTCGAACGAGGCTTCCAGCGAGAATTCGCCAAGCTGTTTGGTGACGTCGACGCGCAGCATGCTCAGTTCCCGTGCAGTCGTTTGGTGGCGCGCCGCGCAAACCATTCGGAGGCGATCAGGGCCCCCATTGCGATCACGGTGGAAACGATAACCAGCCGCCCGGCCGCGCTGTCGCCGTCGGGCGTCTGGATTAGCGAATAAATCGCAGACGAAATGGTCTGGGTCTCGCCGGGAATGTTGGAGACAAAGGTGATGGTAGCGCCGAATTCGCCGATCGCCTTGGCAAAGCCGAGCACCATGCCGGCCAGCACGCCCGGCAGCGCCAGCGGCAGAGTCACGGTGGCGAACACCTGCCATGGCGCGGCGCCGAGGGTGCTTGACGCCTGTTCCAGCCGGCGGTCGATCGCCTCGATCGATAGCCGGATCGGCCGCACCAGGAGCGGAAACGACATGATGCCGCAGGCGAGCGCTGCTCCCGTCCAGCGAAACGCGAACACGATGCCGAGGTTGTCGGCGAGCCACGCACCGACCAGACCCCGGCGGCCGAAAGTCAGCAGCAGCAGATAACCGGTGACGACTGGCGGCAGCACCAGCGGCAGATGAACCAGCGCATCGAGGATGGATTTGCCCCAGAATTCACGCCGCGCCAGCAGCCATGCCAGCGCGATGCCGAACGGCGTCGCCACCAGTGTTGCAACAATGGCCACCCGCAACGAGAGCAGGATGGCGGTCCATTCGGCCGGCGATATCTCGAACATCAGGTCGAAGGGCTGACGAGAAACTTGAAGCCGTATTTTTCGAGGATGCTCTTCGCCGCGGTCGAACGCAGGAAAGCGAGATAGTTCGACGCTTCCGGCTTTGCGGTGGTCGTCGCCGCCACGGGATAAACGATCGCCGGATGGGAATCGGCCGGGAATGCGCCGACGACCTTGACGCCGGGCTCAACCTTGGCGTCGGTGGCGTAGACGATGCCAAGCGCCGCTTCACCGCGCGCCACAAGCGTCAGGGCAGCACGGACGTTATCCGCCATGGCGAATTTCGGCTCGGCCGCCTGCCATGAACCGAGCTTCTCCAGCGCGGCCTTGGCATATTTGCCGACCGGCACCGATTTCACGTCGCCGGTTGCGATCTTGCCGTCACCGGCAAGCTTGGCGAGGTCAAAGCCGGCGCCGATGTTCACATTGTCGATCCTGGAATCCTTCGGCGCGATCAGCACGATGCTGTTGCCGAGCAGGTTGATCCGGCTCGATTCATTGATCGTCCTTTTCGACATCGCATAATCCATCCAGTCGGTGTCGGCGGAGATGAACACGTCGGCCGGCGCGCCCTGTTCGAGTTGCTTGGCGAGTCCCGAACTCGGGCCATAGCTGACGACGACCTTCACGCCCGTCTTCGCCGTATAGGCGGTGTCGATCTCGTCGAGCGCGCTCTTCATCGAGGCAGCGGCAAAGACGGTTAGGGTTTTGTCCTGCGCGGCCGCCGGCGAGTAGAGCGCTCCGGTCAGAACGAGAAGGGCAGTGAAGATACCGGTGCTGCGATACATGAGGCGCTCCATGCATGCTTGCCAGCCGCAGATAGTGGGCACAAGACAGGCGTTGGTTGGGGTCGATTGGGCGATCGTCGGAAGCGCCGTTCCGGAAATCCCATGATGACTTGCGGTCGATCGGGATATCGCCAGCCCCAACATAGTCAGGATGACGGCCGAGGTAAAGGTGGCTCGAGGTCCGACCTCACCGCGTGAGGCCGGACCGGCCTGCCTGCCGATCCGTTAGTTGTGATGATGACGCGTGTGACCGCCGCCGTAACCGCGCAATTCCGCATACTTCGTCATCTGCGCTTGCGTTAAAATACTGCCGGCTGACAGGTGATACTTCAAATGGGCTTCGCGCAGCATCCCCTGCGTCGCGGCCACGGCTGCGGTCGACGCCTTCAGGCTTTCCGGCGTGATGGTTCGGCTTGCAAATTGCCTGTCCAACTCGGCTTCCTGCTCGATCAGCTTCGAGCCCAGTGGCATAGCCTCGTCTTTCATCGCATCGAACAGGCGCTGCATGCCGGCGCGTTGGTCGGCCGTAAGGTCGAGCTTGTCGGCGAGTTCGAGGACGTGTGACGGCCCTGGATAGCCGTTCAACTCGGCGGCGAGCGCCAGGCCCATGCCACGGCCGGCGTTGAGGTCCGCGATCTGCTGATCGGACAGCGCCTTGATCGAACGCCCCTGCATCCCGGCATACGGGGTTTGTGCGTGCACGCTGGTCACGAAAGCAATCGAAGCAATCAGGGGCCAAATCTTCATCGTCATTCTCCTGCGGATTTGATTTGCGGTTGGGCCTTTGCGTCAGGTGCGTTCAATACCGCCTTGCAGGCCGGCGGCAGCTCAGCCATGGTCATCGGCGGCTTCGGCTTCGGCGGTACTTTCGGCGGCTTGGGGTGCAGCACCGCATCGCTGAACCAGTAGGCGAGATCGCTCGTGCTGCAGCCTTCACCTTCGTTTGGGTCGGGCTGGCTCTCGCATTCGCCGGCGCCGGGCGGGCATTTGATGCGGATATGGAAGTGGTAGTCGTGACCGTACATCGGCCGCACCTTGTGGAGCCAGTAGCGGTCGCCTTTGGCCTCACGGCAGAGCGCCTTCTTGATCGCGGCATTGACGAAGATGCGCTGCACGCTGGGCTCCAGCGCGGCGGCGCGGATCACCGCGAGATGAGTCGGCGTCCAGGCGTGCGGATCAATGTCGAGCCGGTCGCTGCGCACCATCATCACAGCCGACATCTCTTCACGCTCGTTGCGCGACAATCGACGGCCCGGCATCGGCGTCAGCCAGATGTCGGCGTCGAGCCCAACCTGATGGCTGGCATGTCCAGTGAACATCGGCCCGCCGCGCGGCTGTGACATGTCGCCGATCAGTATGCCGTGCCAGCCCGCATCCTTGCGCGCCTTCGCGGCAAGCCGCTTGACCAGCGCGACCAGGTCGGGATGTCCCCAGTAACGGTTGCGCGACAGCCGCATCACCTGCCAATTGTCGCCGTTGATCGGTAGTCCTTCCGCGCCCGCGATGCAGCCATGGGCATAGAAGCCGTGCACGCGCGTCGGCATCGCCGCCGGCAGCACCTTGCGGCCGAACAACTCCTTGGCGGCGAGCTTGGGATCGTTGGCGTTGGCGAGCGCCGGCAGCGGTGTTGGATGGACCGTGCCCTTGTCCTGCGCCCATGCGCTCGCGGCACTGGCGGCGGTCATCAAGGTCAGGAGTGGGATCAGAATCAGGCGAGGGTTCATCGGATCACTCAAATTCGCGCAAACCTAGCATGGAATCGGCAACGGGAGACAACCGCGGCACGCAATTGCCCCGCACCGCCGCAGCCCGCCCCGAGTTAAGATTAACCCGGATTCGCCGCGCCCGGCCGTACTTTACAAGGCGCATCGCCAAACGACATCATGCGACAATTGCAAGTAATGACATTTGTAGCAGGGCGTAATTATGAAGTTTGCGTGGGGCAAAGGGCTGGTCGCCGCGCTGGTCCAGCGCAACGGCCCGCGCAACATGCGCATCGAGATCAACTAGAGCGGGGACCCGCCTTCGTTGGTGACCCCGCTCCAGCTTCATTCCCGGGTTCCTGTTATCGGCGCGCTTGCAAGGCCTGGCGGATGGATCGCTCAACCGGCGAATAATCGCCGTTCGCTCGCTCAAGCCTGAACGGCTCAGACGGGTGCAGCGGAGGCTGCGCCATGAACCGTGGCGCGGATCCCCGGTGCATTTGCGCGGCGTGAACGAGGAAGGGATGGCACAGGTAGACTGTGCCGGCATCGCCGGTCGCCTGTAGCTCGGGCCGGCCGCTCCCCATCTCGTCCAGCCTCAAATGCGACATGCCGGCCTCGCCGGCCGGTTCGAGAAGGCGCGCCATGTCCAGATGCGAGCCCGGCCTTATTCGGGTGGGCGCGTCGGCTTCCCTCACGTCCGAGAACAGGAACAGCATCAGCAGCGCGCGTCCGCGCGACGTTACATTGACCCGCCATGCGGAGTAATCGCTGCTGTCGATGGGATCGTTTTCGCCGGGGAAGCTGAGATCGACATGCCAGCCGGCGTCGCCGGGATCGTGCGGGCTCGGAAACCGTACCGGGAAGGTGCCGAGGTCGGCTCGCGGCCACCACCGTCCCTTTCCGACGAGTTGGTCGAAGGCGGCATGAAGCAGCGGGCTGTTGACGGCTTTCCTGAAGGGTTCGTCATTGTAATAGCCGAGACGGATCACCGGCCGCGTCCATGTTGCGGGGTCGTCGGGATCGCAGGGCAGATCGCGCCACAGGATGGCGCGACCCTGCTCGGCAAGCTCGCGCGGAAAGGCGCGATCGATCCGGACGAAGCCGTCTTGAATAAATTGCTCGATCTGCGCGTTGCTGAGCACGCGCGGTTTGCTGGTCGGCATGAAATCCTCTTATCGCTGGGCAAACGGCCATGGCCTGCGCGAAGCAGGAGCGGCCGGACTGTTTCTGTCGGAGGCTTCCGCCCGCCTGAGCGGGCAACGCGGTCAGCGCGCGAGAAAGAAGACAGAAGCGATATGGGAGGTACGGATCATCATGGCACGCACGATTCTATCACGTGCACGCCAGCGTTCAACCGGCACGCGGCGGCGCTATATTGCGCTGGTCCGGCGCAGCGGCCCGCGTCGGATCGAGGTCAAAATTGAATGGTGAGTGCTACTGCAGCTCGATATTGGCCGACTTGATCACCGCGGCCCATCGGTCGACTTCCTCGCGCATGTATTTGGACGCCTTGTCGACCGGGCCGCCGAAAATTGCCGCGGATAGTTTCTTGAGCTGATCCTGCACCTCAGGCTGGCGCAATGCCTCGTTCACATCGGCATTGATCTTGCCGATGATGTTTTTCGGAGTCTTGGGCGGCGCCACGATGCCGTACCAGGCGACCGCTTCAAAACCCAGCAGCGTTTCGGCCATCGTCGGTACATCCGGCAACGCCGCCAGACGCTCGGACGAGGCCACCGCAAGCAGTTTCAGCTTACCCGCCTGAACCAGCGCCAGCGAGACGCCGAGATTGTCGAACATGACATCGACGTCGCCGGCGACGAGACCCTGCAGCGCAGGCGCCGAGCCGCGATACGGAATGTGCCGCAGCTTTACCTTTGCCATCAGTTGAAACAGCTCCGAGCTCAAATGCGAGGTCGTGCCGTTGCCCTGCGTGGCGCAGATGGTTTTGTCGGAATTGCCCTTCAGGTATTCGATCAACTCGGCCACGCTGGATGCCTTGATGTTGTTCGGATTGACGATCAGCGCATTTGGCACCTGGGCCATGACGATAATCGGCTCGAATTTCGTCGGATCGTAGCCGAGCTTGGGGTACAGATTGTGATTGATCACAAGTGGCGGCGGCGCTGACGAGAGCAGGGTGTAGCCGTCGGGCGCCGAATGGTAGACTTGTTCGGCGCCGATGTTTCCGGCCGCCCCCGTGCGGTTCTCGATGACCACCGGCTGGCTCCATTTGCGTGACAGCCAGTCGGCGACAATTCGTGGAATCGCGTCGGCCGTTCCTCCCGCAGGAAATGGAACGACGATTTTTACGGGACGGTCCGGGTAATCCCCGGCCAGCGCCGGCGTGTGGCCATGCGCGGTGAGGGCCAGAAGCAGCGTCAGCACCGCCAATTTGCGGCAGACGGGAAGCAGAGCTGGCGTAATGCCGTGCATTCCAAACTCCTCCCGCTGCCACATTCCGTCCAGCCTAAGCTGTCGGCGCCGCCACTTGGTGTTTGCAGCAAGGGAGGATAGCTTGAACGCGCAAGCTTCCGAAGCATTTTTTTGCGTGGGACGATGACGCAGCCGCAGCTCACTGTCGTGATCATTGGAGGCGGAATCGGCGGACTGTTCGCCGCGAACGCGCTGATTGCCCACGGCCTCCATGTTTCCGTCTATGAGCAGGCGTCCGCGCTCGGCGAGGTCGGAGCCGGGGTATTCCTGACGCCGAACAGCGTGCGGCAATTGCAGCGGGTGGGCCTCGGACATCAGGTGGAACGACGGGGCGCCAGGGTCGGCCACGGTTCTCACTATTTCCGTCACGACGGCGCGCCGATAGCTCCGGTCCAGGTGACGGATTCGGCCGGCTGGAACGCCACCTTCGGCATGCACCGCGCCGACCTCGTCGAGATTCTGGCGAGTGCATTGCCATCAGGCGTGGTGCGCACCGGACATCGCGGCATAGGCTTTGAGCAGGCCGGCGAGGTGGCGCGCGTGTCATTCGCCAATGGCGCAGTGGCCGAAGGCGACGTCGTCATTGCCGCCGACGGGATCCACTCCGAACTCCGGCCCTATGTCGCGCCGCCGTCGCGGCCGGTCTTTCACGGGTCCGTCGCCTATCGTGGCGTGCTGCCGCATGCGCGCATTCCGCACTGGCCGATCGATTGCTGGCAGATGTGGCTCGGCAAGGGAAAGCATTTCCTCACCTTCCCGGTGCGGGCGGGCGAACTCATCAACTATGTCGGCTTCGTTCCGGCCGATGCGGAAATGAAGGAATCCTGGTCGGCACCGGGAGATCCCGACGTGCTTCGCCGGGAGTTCGAGGGCTGGGATCCGCGCATCGGTGCCTTGTTGGGTCAGGTGAAAGAAACCTTCCGCTGGGCGCTGTATGACCGTGAGCCGCTGCCCACCTGGACGCGCGGACGCCTGACGCTGCTCGGCGATGCCGCGCACCCGATGCTTCCGCATCTCGGCCAGGGCGCCAACCAGTCGATCGAGGACGGCATGGCGCTGGCGACCATTCTGGCGCTGATGTCACGCGCCAGCGCACCTGCCGCGCTGCTTGCCTATGAGCGGCTGCGACGCGAGCGCGTGGCGGCGGTTCAGCGCGGTGCGCGCGAGAACGGCATGCGCTACGACTCGGCATATGCCGATCTCGGCGTCCGCGATGCCGAGATCTCAGCGCATGCGGCGTTCCGCAGACGGCTTTACGATCATGACGTCGTACCCGAAGCGCAAGCCGTAGCGGCAGCTCTGGGTTGAACGACAGTTGCATGACGGTCAGCTTAACCGTCCGATAACCCTGTCGATCATTGGCGTACATTCAAATGCTCGCGCGGCGTTTCGCGCATTCCTTGTGCATCCAGGGCGGGCGTCGCCTGCCTGCCGTACAGGCGTGGCGATTTTGCCCTGTGAATTTGCGATTTTCGTCAAAAGCGATACACGCAAAGCGTGCGCTCGCTTTTCCGACAGGCAGTGAACGTGCCTGTGCGTGCGCCCTTTCTGCAGCAAGGGATACCTTTTTTTCAGATACTTATCTGCAAACATCGCCCGCAGTAATGCGCGGGGTAGGCGTAGCGATGTCGACGAAGAAGCGAAGAACATCAGGGAAGCCCAAGCGGGCGGCGATCGTCCGCTTTCGCGGTCGGCCGGTAAAATCCGGACCCAGGCCTCCCGCCAAACGCCGGCGCAGCCCGCCCACTGCGGCCGGCGAGATCGCACGCAAGCGCGCCGAGGTCGACGCTGCGCTTGCGGAGGCGCGCAAATCGCATGAGCGCTTGCGGGAGGCGATCGACATCCTGCCGCAGGGCGTCGTGTTTCTCGATGCCGAAGGCCGCTACATTCTCTGGAACAAGAAATATGCCGAGATGTACAGCCGCAGCTCGGACCTGTTCAGGCCGGGCGTGCGGCTGGAGGATACGATCCGCGTCGGCGTCGCGCGCGGCGACTACCCGGAATCAATCGGCCGCGAGGAAGAATGGATCGCCGCGCGGCTCAAGAAGATGTACCAGCAGCCGGGCGCGCGGCATGAGCAGACGCTGGCCGACGGCCGCGTTATCCTGATCGATGAACGCCTGACCGAGGATGGCGGGATCATCGGCCTGCGCGTCGATATCACCGAACTGAAGCAGCGCGAGGCTTCGTTCCGGCTACTGTTCGACAGCAATCCGGTTCCGATGATCGTCTGTGCGTTGGGTGACGAACGGATTCTCGCCGTCAACGACGCTGCGATCCGGCACTACGGTTACAGCCGCGGCGAATTCGAGAAGCTGACGATCCGCAGCCTGCAGGCCTTCGACGCCGAACTGCCATGGACCGGCGACGAGCGCGCGGCGCGCACCTGGAAGCACGTCAGGGCCGACGGCACGCTGATCGATCTGGCGATCTATTCGCGCCAGCTCGTTTACGGCGATCGGCCTGCGGCCCTGCTGGCGCTGATGGACACCACCGAACGCAAGCGCGCCGAGGCGCGGCTGACGTTCATGGCCCAGCACGACGGCCTGACCGGACTGCCGAACCGCAATCTGCTGCGTCAGCAGATGGACGACATCCTGCTGCGTACACGCCGCAGCGCCGAGCAGGTGGCGGTGCTCGTGCTCGGCCTCGATCATTTCAAGGCGATCAACGATACGCTCGGCCATGGCATCGGCGACAAGCTGCTGCGCAGTATCGGCAAGCGATTGCGATCGATCCTGCGCGATGACGATGCGCTGGCCCGGCTCAACTCCGACGAATACGCAATCGTCCAGAGCGGGGTGACGCGCCCTGAGGATGCGGCGTTCCTGGCGAGGCGCCTGCTCGACGCCATCGGCGATCCCTATCTTCTGGACGGGCACTCCGTCGTGATCGGCGCCAGCATCGGCATTGCGATGTCGCCCGGCGACGGCGACGAATCCGAGAAGCTGTTGAAGAACGCCGATCTCGCATTGTCGCGCGCCAAGAATGATGCTCGCGGCACGTTCTCGTTCTTCGAGTTTGGAATGGACGCGCGCGCCCAGACCCGGCGCAAGATCGAAACCGACTTGCGCGAGGCCGTCCAGGGCGATGCGCTGCGGCCCTATTACCAGCCGCTGGTCGATCTTTCGAGCGGGCGCATCACCGGCTTCGAGGCGCTGGTGCGTTGGCCGCATCCCGAGCGCGGCATGATCTCGCCGGCGGAATTCATCCCGGTTGCGGAGGAAACCGGACTGATCAACGCCATCGGCGGCCTGATGCTGCGCCGCGCCTGCACGGATGCGGCGCAATGGCCCGACGACGTTCGCGTCGCGGTTAATCTGTCACCGCTGCAGTTCCGCCTCGGCAATCTGCTGTCGCTGGTCGTGGATACGCTGCAGCAGTCCGGCCTGCCGGCGAAGCGCCTGGAACTCGAGATCACCGAGACGCTGCTGCTGGAAAAGAGTAGCGAGGTGCTGGCGACCCTGCATGCGCTGCGCGCGCTTGGCGTGCGCATCTCGATGGACGATTTCGGTACCGGCTATTCCAGCCTGAGCTACCTGCGCAGCTTTCCATTCGACAAGATCAAGATCGACCAGTCCTTTGTGCGGGACCTCGCTGCCAATCACGACGCGCAGGCGATCGTGCGTTCGATCATCAGCCTCGGCAAGGGCTTGGGCGTCACCATCACGGCCGAAGGCGTCGAGACCGAGGCCGAAGTGAGCTGCCTGCGCAACGAGGGCTGCCACGAGGGGCAGGGTTTCCTGTTCAGCCGCGCGCGGCCCAACGCGGAGATCGTGAGCCTGTTGAAAACGCAGGGCAACTGGAGCGCGCCGGCAGGCGCGGCGCTGGTGGCTTGAGGATCGTCATCCCGGAATGACGCTTCCGAACGCCGCACGAGCTGGGACGGCCGCTTCACCGCATCGTCGGCGGCGTATCGAGATTGCCCGACAGGATCGCCTTGCCGGCATCTTCATAGTGAGCGTCGCGGCCCTGGATCTGCTGTGCGATCGCGTGCATGTCGCGAAAGCGGCGCTCGAACTTGTTGGCGTTGAACACGGCGGTCGCGCCGGCCATGTGATAGGCGGTGTCGACCACGGCCGCCGACTGGTGGATGGTCCAGGTGGTGGCGATGCGAAGCGCGATGCGATGCGCCTCCGTGGTGGCCTCGCCGCGCAACAGATCCTGCCAGACTTCGGCTGCGGTCGCGTAGAGATAGGCGCGCGCGGCGCGCAGGCTTGCCTCGGTGCGGCCGATCTGTCCCTGCACGGCATTGTTGTCGCGCATCGCCTTCAGCGCCTGCGGCGTCTTGGCGCGGGCAAGGTCGATTGCCGCATCGAGCGTGGCGCGGGCGACGCCGAGCGAGGTTGCCGCAAAGCCCATGCCGAACACCATGTTGGTGGAAAGCTTGTACAGCGGCCCGTTTTCGCGCCGGGCCTGGGGCTCGTCGCGAAGCGCGGCAAATTTCTCGGATATGAAGAGGTCGTCGACCGAATAGGAATCGGTGCCGGTGCCGCGCAGCCCGATCACGTCCCAGACGTCGTACATGGTCGCGCTGCTCACCGGAAACAGGATGGTCCGGATCTCCGGCGAACCATCCGGCTTGCGCCGCGGCGTGCCATCGGCCTCGACGACGCGGACATGGGCGCCCAGCCAGCTCGCCTGCCGCGAGCCGGAGGCAAAATCCCAGCGCGCGCTGACCTTGTAGCCGCCCGGAACTGCCTGCACTTCATGATTGATCGCGCCCCAGGCCAGGATGCCGGGCGCGACATTGAAGATCTCGTTGGCGGCATCGGGATCAAGATAGGCTGCGGTCATGGCGCAGACGCTGCACTGGCCGAGGCACCACGCGGTCGAGGCGTCTGCCTTGGCGACTTCCTCCTGCATCTGCATGAACGCTTCCAGCGAAGCCTCGATGCCGCCAAAACTCTTCGGCAGCAGTGCGCGGTAGAGCCCGTTCTCGATCAAAGCCTGTGTCACCGCTGATGTCAGCCGCCGCGTCCGCTCGATCTCGTCGGCGTCGCGCATGATCAGGGGAGCAAGCGCGCGTGCACGCTCGACGAGGTCGAGGCCGGGATGCCTGTTCATGCGCTTCCTCGCATTCGTGAATTTTCTGCAGCGCAATCGTGATGGTGGCCCATCCGCCGCCGCCGATCAAGGCGCCGCGCCGTCAATCGCGCAGGAAATAGTTGTTGCAACCATAGGTGCGCTGGGCTGCGCAATGAGTTATCCTCAGGGCACGGCAGGGGAGATGCGAATGAAGGATATCAGCCTTTTTGAGCCTGATGACCTCAAGAATATCCCGACCTTTCGGGCGGCCTATTCGGATCGCACGGCGTTACTGATGGCCAAGCTGGCTTTTCGCGCCTACAACGATTTTGACGGCAGCGAGGCGGCGTTCAAGACGTTCAAAACGGATTTGTGCGCGCTGGGATTTATCGAATGCAGCGGCCTGGTCGACACCGATGTCGGCACGGCAGGCTATATCGTCGAAGCCAGCGATATCATCGTCGTCGTATTCCGCGGAACCCAGGACGAGTTGGACTGGAGGACGAATGTGAACGCGCGGCTCGTTGCCCTGCAGGGCGGCACGCGTGTTCATACAGGTTTTTTCCAGGCGTACTGGCCTGTCCGCGACGCCATGTTTGAATTCATCAGGCGGGCCATCGCAGCGAAGCCGCGTCCGATCTATGTCACGGGGCATTCGCTCGGAGGCGCCCTTGCGCTGATGGCTACGGCAGAACTGGCCAATGACGACGATGCGACGGTGCGCGATTGTGTTGCGGCGTGCTACACTTTTGGCTGTCCGCGCGCTGGCGACGCCTCCTTCGACATGTACGTCAAGGCTCCGCTGTACCGGATCACCAACGGCGTCGACCTCGTGCCGGCGATCCCTCCGGCCATCCTTGGCTATCGTCATGTCGGCGACATCAGGTATTTCGGGAAGTCTGGCGTCGCCCCCGTGCGCCGGTCGCCGAACTGGCTGCAGAAGATCTGGCGCACGATCTGGGGTCTGGTTGCGCTGGTCAGAACCGGAAAATTCCAGAACATCGCCGACCACAGCATGACGGTCTATGTCGGAAAGCTGGACGCCTGGGCAAAGGACAATCTCAAGCAGACGCAAGACAGGCGCGCCGTGACGGCCGACCCGGCGATCGCATCGAAGGCATAGGCAGCGGCTGTCGGCTTCGCCGTGGGCCTACGCCGTCGCCCGACCCAGATCGAGCGACGGTTGTGACGGCCGTCTGGCCGACGGGAAGCTCAGCGCCACGGCGACCGCAGCCATGCCGATCGCAAAGGAGCCGACATAGAGCCAGCGATAGCCGTGGAACGTGTCGAATACCCATCCGCCGGCCAACGGCCCCAGCGCCATGCCGAGGCTGGCGAAGGCGGAGACGGCGCCGAACATGCTGCCCATGATGCGCACGCCGAAATATTCACGCACCAGCACGGCGTAGAGCGGCATCACGCCGCCATAGGCGAGGCCGAACACCACCGACAGGGCGTAGAACTCGCCGAGCTGACCGACCGCGAGAAAGGTGGCGATCGACAGGGCCTGCACGAAGAGGCCGCCGACCAGAACGTGCTTGGCGCCGAAGCGATCGGCCAGCACGCCGAGCAGCAGCCGGCCGCCGAGCCCGGAAAATCCGGCAAGGCTGTAGACCGTGACGGCGGTCAAAGGCGCGATGCCGCAGATCATGGCGTAGCTCACCAAGTGGAAGATCGGCCCGGAATGCGCCGCACAGCAGGCGAAATGCGCACCTGCCAGGACGATGAATTGCGGCGTCCGCAGCGCTTGCGCGACGGTCCATTGCCCATCAGGCGCATCGGTTCCGTTCGCGGCCGCAGGTGTTGAGGGCGCTGGCGGCTGTCGCACCAGCAGAGAGGCCGGAATCAACAGCGACAATGCGACGATGCCGATCGCCAGCATCGCCGTGCGCCAGTCATAGGTCGTGATCAGCCAGCTTGCGAACGGGGCGACCGTCAGCGGCGAAACGCCCATGCCGGCCGACACCAGCGCAACCGCTAGGCTGCGGTGGTGTTCGATCCAGGCGCTCGCTGCCGCAACCATCGGCGCGTAGAAACTGCCGGCCGAAATCCCAATCAGGACGCCGAACGATAACTGGAACTGCCACAGGCTGGTGGCCTGGCTCGCCCCGATCAGTCCGGCGCCGAGCAGCAGTGTACCCAACAGCACCACGATCCGGGTGCCAAACCGGTCGGACAGCGCGCCCCAGAAGAACGCCGCCAGCCCCATCGCGAGAAAGTCGATCGTGGCCGCCGCCGAGACGCCGCTGCGCGACCAGCCCATCGCCTCCGAAATCGGCTGCAGGAACACGGCCAGCGACAACATCGAGCCGAACGCCACGCAGGTCATCAGCCCGCCTACAGCGACCACGACCCAGCCGTAGGAAGATCCGGAGGACTTGCTCATGCGTTTCCCCGCGCGTGTGCTGTTGGTTGTATGCGCGGGATGATGGTGGCCTATTCGCCGCCAGCGCGCAATGTTGTCGAAAGCAACTCTCTCATTCCGAGATCATAGTGCTTTGCATTGGCCTTTGCGATTACGGCGGGCCGACTTGCCGATCGGAGTGGCGCGTCCAAATATGTGTCGGCGTCAATGCAGATGTGTAGGGTGGCGAAGCGACGTGTCCGCCGAAGCTCGAAGAGCGAAGGCCGAAGCGTGCCCACCATCGAGGTCACACCTGTGTGGATGGTTGGCATGGCGCTAAGCGCCGTTGCCCACCCTACAAATTCAAGCCTTGAGCGTGTCGTGAAGCGCGCGTCAGCTATCCACCTTCAGCGCCGCGATAAACGCCTCCTGCGGGATGTCGACCTTGCCGAACTGCCGCATTTTCTTCTTGCCTTCCTTCTGCTTCTCCAGAAGTTTTCGTTTGCGCGTGATGTCGCCGCCGTAGCATTTCGCGGTGACGTCCTTGCGCAGCGCGCGTACGGTCTCGCGGGCGATCACCTTGCCGCCGATCGCGGCCTGGATCGGGATCTGGAACATGTGCGGCGGAATCAGTTCCTTCATCTTCTCGACCATGGCGCGGCCGCGGCCTTCGGCGCGGGTGCGATGCACCAGCATCGACAGCGCATCCACCGGCTCGGCGTTGACGAGGATCTGCATCTTGACGAGATCGGCGATCTTGTAGTCGGTCAGGTGATAGTCGAACGAAGCGTAGCCCTTGGAGACCGACTTCAGCCGGTCGTAGAAATCGAACACGACTTCGTTGAGCGGCAGATCGTATTTCACCATCGCGCGGGAGCCGACATAGGTCAGTTCCTTCTGCGCGCCGCGCCGGTCCTGGCAGAGCTTCAAGACGCTGCCGAGATATTCATCGGGCGTGAGGATCGTCGCTTCGATCCACGGCTCCTCGATATCGGCGATCTTCACCACGTCGGGCATGTCGACGGGATTGTGGATCTCGATTTCCTGGCCGTCGGTCAGGTGCATCTTGTAGATCACGCTCGGTGCGGTCGCGATCAGGTTGAGGTCGAATTCACGCGACAGCCGTTCCTGGATGATCTCCAGGTGCAACAGGCCGAGGAAGCCGCAGCGGAAGCCGAAGCCGAGCGCTGCGGAAGTTTCCATCTCGTAGGAGAAGCTCGCGTCGTTGAGCCGCAGCTTGCCCATCGCCGCGCGCAGCGTCTCGAAATCGTTGGCGTCGACCGGGAACAGGCCGCAGAACACGACAGGGATCGCCGGCTTGAAGCCCGGCAGCATCTCGGTGACCGGCTTCTTGTCGTCGGTGATGGTGTCGCCCACGCGGGTGTCGGCGACTTCCTTGATCGCCGCGGTGATGAATCCGATCTCGCCGGGGCCGAGTTCGTCGACCTGCTCCATCTTCGGCGTGAAGAAGCCGACGCGTTCGACATCATAGGCTGCATTGGTGCCCATCATGCGGATGCGGCTACCCTTCTTCATCGTGCCATCGACCACGCGGATCAGCACGACGACGCCGAGATAGACGTCGTACCAGCTATCGACCAATAGCGCCTTCAGCGTCGCGTCCCGGTCGCCCTTCGGCGGCGGCAGGCGGGTGACGATCGCTTCCAGCACGTCGGGAACGCCCAGGCCCGTCTTGGCCGAGATCATCACGGCATCCGATGCATCGATGCCGATCACGTCCTCGATCTGCTGCCTTATCTTCTCGGGCTCGGCCGCGGGCAGGTCGACCTTGTTGAGGACCGGCACGATCTCGTGATTGTTGTCGAGTGCCTGATAGACGTTGGCGAGCGTCTGCGCTTCGACGCCCTGGCTGGCGTCGACCACCAATAGCGACCCTTCGCAGGCCGCCAGCGACCGTGAGACTTCGTAGGCGAAGTCGACATGGCCGGGCGTATCCATCAGGTTGAAGATGTAATCCTTGCCGTCCTTGGCGCGGTAGTTCAACCGCACCGTCTGCGCCTTGATGGTGATGCCGCGTTCGCGCTCGATATCCATGGAATCGAGCACCTGCTCCTTGCCCGCCATTTCGCGATCGGTGAGGCCACCCGTCATCTGGATCAGGCGGTCGGCCAGCGTCGATTTGCCATGGTCGATATGGGCGACGATGGAGAAGTTGCGGATGTTGGAAATGGGAGCGGTGGTCATGGGGCGCGGGATAGCATTCACATCCCCGTGCGGCAACCATCTTGCTGTATTTCAAGGGGGTTTCTTCACGCCAAGCTGATTCCACTCTGGCCCAAAACACGCTACGGAATTGGCCATGTCGACTGCATCCATTTTGCCCACGGCCGCGCGCGGCAAGCGTTTTCGCTCCATTCGGCGGCTGGCGGCGTGGCTGGCCTCATGCGCCGGTGATCCCAGAACCGGCCTGTTGCTGGTGACCGGCTTTGCCGCGGTCCATGCCGTGCTGTGGACGCTGATTCTGGTCAATCTGAAGACCGGGCAGGACGTTCATATGGACGTCGCGGAAGCTTACGCCTGGGGACAGAAGTTCCTGCTTGGCTATGGCAAGCACCCGCCGCTGTCCGGATGGGTCGCCGGCGTCTGGTTCATGTTCTTTCCGGTCACGGACTGGGCAACCTATGCGCTGGCGATGGCGACGCTGGCTTGCGGCCTCGTGATCTGCTGGCTGGTGGCGCTGCGCGTGGTCGATCGCCGGCGCGCGTTCTTCGTCGTGGTGATGCTCGCGCTCTATCCGATCTTCAACTTCAAGGGCTTCAAGTACAACCCGGACCTGCTGCAGCTCGTCACGCTGCCGCTCGTCGTGCTGGCCTATCTCGATGCGTTCGAGAAGCGCAGCAGCAAATCCGGGGTGTGGCTTGGGCTCGCCGGTGCGCTGGCGTTGATGACCAAATACTGGGTGCTGACCATGATCGGCGCCGTCGGCCTTGCCGCATTGATCCATCCCGCCCGCCTGCAGTTCCTCCGTTCGCCGGCGCCATGGGTCGCGATTGCCACGCTGGTGGTGGCGATGCTGCCGCATCTGATGTGGCTGAAGCAGGTCGACTTCGTCCCGCTTACCTATGCGGGCGATACGTATTCGCTCACTGACCGTGCGATGATCGACGATCTCGCGCTGGGTTATGTCTTGCATAATCTCGCATTGCTGGCCGTGCCGGTGGTGCTCGGCGCGATCGCGCTTGTCTGGCGGCCGTTCCGCCTGACGCCGTTTCCGGCCTTGGCGCGCGGCGCCAATTCCGGCGTGAACATGTCGCAGGCGCTGAATGTCTGGATCATCCAGGCGGTGGTGGCGATCGGGCCGCCGCTCGGCGCCTTGGTATTCCACGTCTACATCAAGACCGACTGGGGCATCCCGCTGTTCTTCCTGACGCCGCTCGCACTGATCGCGATCCCGGCGTTGCGGGTCCGGAAAGTCGCGCTGTTGAACCTGACGGTGACCTGGCTGGTGATCTCGCTCATCGTGCTGGCGGCATCGCCCAAGATCGTCGCCTATGAACTGAGCGAAAAGCGCACCGCAGGTGCGACCTACCGGGCGCGGTCCGAACTCGCCCGCGGACTGACGGAAGCCTGGCACACGCGGTTTTATTCGCGCTGGCCGGTGGTCGCGGCCTATATGGATACCGGCCAGCCCATGACCTTCTATAGCCCCGATCATCCGGCGCCGCTGACGCCGAACGAGCCATGGTCGTCGGGCCTGACTTCGCTCGAGGAGGCGAAGCGATCGGGCTTCATCGGCATCTGTGAACCCGGCCACTGGAAATTCGAAGAATGCGAGGCGTGGATGAAAACCCATGCCGCCGATGCCGAGCGCATGGTGATGACCACGCGGCGGTTCTTTTTAGGTATGCCCGGCCCCGCGACGGCCTGGAACATCTTCATCGTGCCGCCGGCCAAATAAAAGCGGCTAACCAAGAAAATCGAAGGGGGTAACGCATGGATCTCGACCTGACGGACAAGACGGCGCTCGTCACCGGTTCGACACGCGGCATCGGGCTCGCTACCGCCATTGGGCTAGCGCAAATGGGCGCGGCGGTGATCATCAATGGGCGCGACAAGGCGGCGGTCGGCGAGGCCGTGGCAAAAGTTCAAGCGGCCGCGCCATTGGCCGAGGTGCATGCCGCAGTGTTCGATCTCGGCCATGCGGCGGGCTGCGCCGCGCTGGTGAAGCAATTCCCTGACGTCGACATCCTCGTCAACAATCTCGGCATCTATGAGCCGAAAGGCTTCTTCGAGATCGAGGATGCCGATTGGACCAGGATGTTCGAGGTCAACGTCATGAGCGGGGTGCGGCTAACCCGACATTATTTGAAGCGGATGCTCGACAACAAGGACTGGGGTCGCGTCGTGTTCGTCTCCAGCGAATCCGGCGTCTACATCCCGAAGGAGATGGTGCACTACGGCTTCTCCAAGTCGGCGCAGCTCGTCATCGCGCGCGGCGCGGCCGAGACCACCAAGGCCACCAACGTGACGGTCAATTCGGTGATGCCCGGTCCGACCTGGGTCGAGATGGCGCCGGTTCGTCTCGCCGCGCGCGCCGAGGCGGCTGGAACCAGCGTCGACGATCTGGTCCAGCGCACCTTCACCGAACGCCGGCCGGCGTCGCTGCTGCAGCGCTACGCCCAGCCGGAAGAGGTCGCCAACCTGATCTGCTACGTCTGCTCAAAGGCCTCCAGCGCCACCAACGGCGCCGCACTCCGTGTCGACGGCGGAATTGTCACTAATCCGTTTTGATAGGTTTGGGATGGCTCTGGTTTACCTCTCGCCGCTTGCGGGGAGAGATCGGATCACTCTTGTGATCCGGGTGCTACAGGTCCATCAACTCGCACCAGCTTCGCGGCGAGAGCCCTCATCCCCAACCCTCTCTCCGCGAGAGCGGGCGAGGGGCCGATAGAACTCACACGCCTTCTTCGTTGAACTTGTCGGCGACCAGCGCGGCGATTGCATCCACCGCTTGCTGGGCCTCGGGGCCGATCGCGGAGACCACGACCGAGGTTCCTGGTCCCGCCGCCAGCATCATCAACCCCATGATAGAAGTTCCGCCGACGGTTTCACTGCCGCGCGTCACCCAGACTTCGGCATTGAAGCGTTCGACCATCTGGACGAATTTGGCCGATGCCCGCGCGTGCAGGCCGCGCTTATTGATAATGAGAAGTTCCCGCGAAATAGCGCCCGCAGGCACGTTCGGCCCGAGTTCCTTGTCGGGCGCGGCGTCGTCGCTCATTTGCCGGCGAGCACGCGGCTGGCGATGGTGACGTATTTGCGGCCGGCCTCCTGGGCCATGGCGATGGCATCGGGAAGCGAGCGCTCTTCGCGCACCTTGGCAAGCTTGACCAGCATGGGAAGATTGATGCCTGCGAGCACTTCCACCTTGGGGCGGCTCATGCAGGAAATCGCGAGGTTGGAAGGCGTGCCGCCGAACATGTCGGTGAGGATGGCGACACCATCGCCGCTGTCGACGCGATTCACCGCTTCGATGATATCGCTTCGACACAGATCGGAGTCGTCTTCGGCTCCAATCGTGATGGCTTCAATTTGTTTTTGCGGACCCATGACATGTTCGAGCGCCGCCTTGAACTCGTCGGCAAGGCGCCCATGGGTCACAAGCACTAGACCAATCATCGGAAACTCCTCGCGGGTGCTTTTTGGTGCACCGCACGAACGCGCCACTTTGACCATCCAGAGGCCCCGCGCAAGAGGGCATCTTGGCTATTGTTCCGGTATTTGGCGGTAAACAGTGAGGCCTGTGCCGGTTTAATCGGTGGCGATATTGGGGCTTATATGGTTACCAATCCCCTTCGAACAATCATCCAAAGGTTGGACAGAACCTGAACTTGCGGTTGTCGTCAGGGCGGCTGCAATCAACGGGAGGGGGTCGTAGCCGATTCCGATGGGGATTCGCGGTAATAAAATACCGTTTATGCGGATAGAGAGTGCTTCTGGCGGCGGCAGCCGCTCCGCATCGCTGGCCGCGAGATCGGCCACAAGGCCGACGATGGCCTCGCTTGCGAAGTCGCAGCGACGGATGCCGAGGCCCCGGATCTCGATCAGGCCGGCCAGTTCCGGCACCGGGCGGACCCACAATTCTCCGGCGACTGTGTCGAGATGGACACGGTCATCGCCGACCAAAACGGCCGGCGGAAGCTGTCCGGCGCGTCCGGCGAGAATCAGGTCAAAGGCCAGCCGCGACTTTCCGGCGCCTGACGGCCCACGGATCAGCACCGCGCGATCACCCACCAGCACGGCGGAGGCGTGCACGCTGGCAACCGGCGTCATGGCGCAGGCAGCCGGACCACGAAGCGCGCGCCGGCCACCGTTGCCCTGCCGTCGGCATCGGCCGGCCCATGGCGATTTTCCGCCCAGATCCGTCCGGTATGCGCTTCGATGATCTGCTTGGAGATCGACAGGCCAAGGCCCGAGTTCTGGCCAAAGCCCTGATGCGGCCGGTCGGTGTAGAACCGCTCGAAGATGCGTTCCAGTGCATCCTCGCCGATGCCCGGCCCGTCATCATCGACGACGATTTCGATTTCCGAGCGCACGCGGCGGCAGGTGACGCGCACCTTGCCACCGGGCGTGGAGAACGATTGCGCGTTGGACAACAGGTTGGAGATCACCTGCCCGAGCCGGGAATCGTGACCCGGCACCGAGAACGTATCGGTGGCGCCGCGACCCTCGAAGCGCGCCTCGACTGCGACGTCGTGGCCGAGCCGGGTTTCGTTGGCGACCGAGGTCAGCGTCGTCAGCAGCCGGCGCAGATCGACCGGCGCCATGTCCTGGCGCTGCAATTCGGCGTCGAGGCGGCTGGCGTCGGAAATATCCGAGATCAGCCGGTCGAGCCGCTTGACGTCGTGCTCGATCACCTCGAGCAGCCGCGCGCGGCTGGTATCGTTGCGCGCCAGCGGCAGCGTTTCTACCGCCGACCGCAGCGAGGTCAGCGGGTTCTTCAATTCATGGGCGACGTCGGCGGCGAACATCTCGATCGCCTCGATGCGGCTATAGAGCGCATTCGTCATGTCGCGCAGCGCGCCGGACAGATGGCCGATCTCGTCGCGGCGGCGGGTGAAATCGGGAATCTCGACGCGGGTCTGAATGCGCCGGCGGACGCGCTCGGCGCCGTCGGCCAGCCGCCGCACCGGACCCGCGATGGTGCTCGCGAGCAAGAGCGACAGCACGATCATGACCGCGGAGGCGACGCCGCCGACCTTGAGGATCGCCAGCCGCTCAGCGGTCACCATCTGGTCGATGTCGTCGCCCTGCGTCGACAGCATCAGCGCGCCATGCACGGCGCGGAACCGCTGCACGGGGACTGCGACCGAGACGATCACCTCGCCGCGGTCGTTGACCCGCACCATGCTGCTTTTCACGCCATCGAGCGCCTGGACGATTTCCTGGTAGCCCTTGCCGTTTTCCGGACCCAGCTCGCGATAGAGCGGCAGGTCGCCGCGATTGAGCCAAGTGCGGATCGAGATCGTGGCGCGCTCGACGAAGCCCGGCTTCTCCGTCGAGGGCGGCGGCAGTTCGAAGCGCAAGACGTCGCCGCGGCCGTAGAGACTCCGGCTGTCGAGGATCATGCCGCCGTCGCCGCCATAGATGCGCGCGCGGGTCTTGGTCGGCGAGATCAGCCGCCGCAGCACCGGTGCGACGCGCTCCGGATTGATCGGAAAATCCAGCCCGGAGGCTTCGTCCGGCGCGCCGTAGCTTTCGCCGGGCTTCAGATCGAGCAGACGGTCCGGGTCAATGGTGATGGTGTTGGTTTCGACAGTGGCGGAGGCGGCGATCGCGCCGGCGATGATTTCGGCCTGCACCAGAAGGCTCTGCGCGCGCGCGTCGATCAGGCCGGCGCGGAACTGCGACAGATAGAGAATACTCGCCACCAGCGCGACGAGCCCCGCCAGATTGAGCGAGACGATCCGGCGCGTGAGGCTGGAGAAGGAGAGCGCGAAGAAAAATTGCCCGGCCCGGCGCAACCAGCCGAGCGGCCGCCGCCAGCCCTTCTCGCCCGGGTTAACGTCGGCAACGCGATCCCGCTCGAGGAGCTCCAAAGCATCCTCGTGGTTCAGGCTTGGATCGGGCTGCGTTCGATCTAGCAATGGCCGAGCTGCCGGTTGTGATGCGCCGCTTTGTAATTCTACGCTACGCCGAACGGGCGGATGTGTCAGTCGGCACTTCCGCCCGGAGAACGCAGATCAGGCTTCCTTAAAGCGATAGCCGACGCCGTACAGCGTCTCGATCATCTCGAAATCGTCGTCGACCACCTTGAACTTCTTGCGCAGCCGCTTGATGTGGCTGTCGATGGTGCGGTCGTCGACATAGACCTGATCGTCATAGGCCGCGTCCATCAGCGCATTGCGGCTTTTCACCACACCGGGCCGCGTCGCCAGCGCCTGCAGGATCAGGAATTCCGTCACCGTCAGCGTCACCGGCTCGTTCTTCCAGGTGCAGGTGTGACGTTCCGGATCCATCCGCAGGAGGCCGCGGTCGAGGGCGCGCGCATCCGGCTCCTTCGGCACGGCGGTCGGATCCTTGGGCTGGCCGCGGCGGAGCACGGCCTTGACGCGCTCGACCAGCAGGCGCTGCGAGAACGGCTTGCGGATGAAGTCGTCCGCGCCCATTTTCAGGCCGAACAATTCGTCAATCTCTTCATCCTTGGAGGTCAAGAAGATCACCGGCAGGTCGGACTTCTGCCGCAGCCGGCGTAGCGTTTCCATGCCGTCCATGCGCGGCATCTTGATGTCGAGGATCGCGAGGTCCGGCGGCGAAGTGCGGAAGCCGTCGAGCGCCGAGGCACCATCCGTGTAGGTCATGATGCGATAGCCTTCGGCTTCGAGTGCGATCGACACGGAAGTGAGAATGTTGCGGTCATCATCGACCAGGGCGATTGTGGGCATGAGCCTGCTTTCGAATAAGAGAGTGGCTTAAACGGCGGGCAATCCAGCCAGACGCCGCATAAATGGGCTTTGTACACGGTCAACGAGCAATGCAAGCTGGGCTGAAGTGTGACCGAGTTCCGCAAAACGTTCCTGCGCGGATGCGCTGTCCCCCGTATAGCACCCTGTCTGGTGGAGAAAACCCCCTTTTTGCAATAAGATGACCGGGACGGAACCATGCAGCCGACCGCAGATTTTGATGCTTCCAAACTTGCCCGTTCGCTGCTCCGGCGTAGCCGACAGGGCGCGCTTGCCACCCTTATGCCTGAAAGCGGCGACCCCTTTTGCTCTTTGGTTAACGTCGCCAGCCACGCCGACGCATCGCCGATCCTACTGATTTCGAGGCTCGCGCTGCATACGAAAAATATTCTCGGCGACAGCCGCGTATCGCTGATGCTGGATGAGCGTGCCACCGGCGATCCACTGGAGGGCGCACGAATCATGCTGGCGGGCCGGGCCGAGGAGGCCACAGGGGAGACTGCGAAAATCCTGCGCCGGCGCTACCTCAACGCCCATCCATCTGCAGAAGCGTTCGTGGATTTCAAGGATTTCTCGTTCTTTCGGATCGCCCCGTCGGGCCTGCATCTGGTCGCCGGTTTTGGCCGCATCATCGACCTCAAGCCTGAGAGGTTTCTGACCGAGATCGGCGATGCCGCCGATCTGCTGGAAGCCGAACAGGGCGCTGTCGAGCATATGAACGAGGATCACCGCGCGGCAATGAATCTCTACGCGACCAAGCTGCTGGGTGCCGACACCGCCGATTGGCGCTGCACCGGCTGCGATCCCGACGGCATGGACATGCAGGCCGACACCGCGACGCTGCGGCTCGATTTCCCGGAACGCGTCACCAGCGCCGTGGCATTGCGCAAGATGCTGGTGCGGTTGGCGGGCGATGCACGGGCCAAGGGCTAACAAGGGTTACCGCCGAGGTTGGCGCAGAAGAGCGATGTCGACGCCAGCGTCAAAGTTAAAGACCTTGGCCGCGCTGGAGAATATGCGGAAGGTGCGCTGCGCCGGCGCAGGCAGTGCTGACCGATGTAGCGCAGGCAATCGTCCCACCACCAGCACCGCCGCACGCAGCCTTGCGACTGGTGCCTGCATCGATTTGCCAGCCGTGCTGAGCATTCCAAAACAACCGTCGGAGTTCGATGACAGCCTGCTCGCCGCAAGCGAAGGCCATGCTAGCGCATCTCAACGAGGCCTCCTCGCCCCCGCAATGTTTATCCCCACCCTGGGGAGCGTTTGCATTGATCGGAAAAGGCGCCGCCCGTTGAATTATTCTGAGAATTATTTTGATTGTGCGTCGCAGCAATTCTGTCCGAGCCGGCAGCGACGGATGGTCGCGCAACCACGACGTCAAACCGACGAAAAGCGCTGCAGCAAGCGATTGATACAGATCAACCGCCCTCGCTTGAATAAACCAAATCGAGCGGATCGGCTTGGCAAGCACGGCGTTCATCAGTATTAGGTCGCCGGACCGAGGCCGGAAGGCTATAATCAGGGGTCACCGCGACAGAGCGCGTCAAGCGACATGCGCGCGATTCGAGTAACGCGGGTTCGAGGAGGATTTCTTCGTGCAAGAGACGGGTCTACGCAACGGTGCCTTCGGCGCCGACAAATTCGGCTTAAAAAATCTCAAGACGGTGCATTGGAATCTCGGTGCGCCGCAACTGTATCAGTACTCGCTCTCCGCGGGTGAAGCTGTGCTGTCGGCCGATGGCGCATTGTGCGCGGATACTGGTGAGTTTACCGGGCGCAGCCCCAAGGACAAGTTCACGGTTCGCGATGCGACCACCGACAAGAACATGTGGTGGGCCGGCAACCAGTCGATCACGTCGGACCAGTTCGCCGCGCTCTATGCCGACTTCCTCAAGCACGCTGAAGGCATGACATTGTTCGCGCAGGACCTTTACGGCGGTGCGGATCCGAGCTTCCAGATCAAGACCCGCGTCTTCACCGAACTCGCCTGGCACTCGCTGTTCATCCGCACGCTGCTGATCCGTCCCGAAGCCTCAGTGCTGCGCGATTTCGTGCCCGAACTCACCATTATCGACCTGCCGAGCTTCCGCGCCGATCCCAAACGCCACGGCGTGCGGTCGGAGAACGTCGTCGCGATCGATTTCGCCCGCAAGATCGTCCTGATCGGCGGGTCTTATTATGCAGGCGAGATGAAGAAGTCGGTCTTCACCACGCTGAACTATTACCTGCCCGCCAAGGGCGTGCTGCCGATGCACTGCTCGGCCAATGTCGGGCCCAAGGGCGACGCTGCGATCTTCTTCGGCCTGTCCGGCACCGGCAAGACCACGCTCTCGGCCGATCCGAACCGCACGCTGATCGGCGACGATGAGCATGGCTGGGGCAATGACGGCGTCTTCAACTTCGAGGGTGGCTGCTACGCCAAGTGCATCAAGCTGTCGAAGGAAGCCGAGCCGCAGATCTACGCTGCGAGCAAGCGCTTCGGCGCGGTGCTTGAGAATTGCGTGCTCGACAAAGACACCCGCGAGGTCGATTTCGACGATGGCTCCAAGACCGAGAACACGCGTTCGGCCTATCCGCTCGACTTCATCCCGAACGCATCGCGCACCGGCCGTGCCGGCCAGCCGAAGAACGTCGTGATGCTGGCAGCCGACGCCTTCGGCGTCTTGCCGCCGATTGCAAAGCTGTCGCCGGCGCAGGCGATGTATCACTTCCTGTCCGGCTATACTGCCAAGGTCGCCGGCACCGAGCGCGGCCTCGGCAATGAGCCGCAGCCGGAATTCTCCACTTGCTTCGGCTCGCCATTCCTGCCGCTCGACCCTTCGGTCTACGGCAACATGCTGCGTGAACTGATCGCCAAGCACAATGTCGATTGCTGGCTGGTCAACACCGGCTGGACCGGCGGCAAGTACGGCACCGGCAGCCGGATGCCGATCAAGGTGACGCGCGCACTCCTCACCGCCGCGCTCGACGGCAGCCTGCGCAACGTCCAATTCCGCACCGACAAGTATTTCGGCTTCGCGGTGCCGACGGCGCTGCCGGGCGTGCCGAGCGAGATCCTCGATCCCGTCAACACCTGGAAGGACAAGGCCGAGTTCGACAAGACCGCCCGTAGCCTGGTCGGCATGTTCCAGAAGAACTTTGCCAAGTTCGAAGCCCAGGTCGACGCCGAAGTCCGCGCCGCCGCGCCGGATCTGAAGCTCGCGGCGGAGTAGCGGCAAACAACAGCGAATACGTTGAAAAGGGTGGCTCCATGAGCCGCCCTTTTTTGTGGATGCGCAGTCAGCCGTTACCCGGCAACACCGCGTTGCTCGGCGTGCGGCGATCGGTGATCTGCAGTCCGAACAGGCTGCCGATCAACTCGACCGCGGCGCGCGCGGTGCGGCCGCGTTCGTCGAGAAACGGGTTGAGCTCGACGATATCGACCGAGCGCACCAGATCGGAATCGTGCAGCAACTCCATGATCAGATGCGCCTCGCGATAGGTCGCACCGCCCGGCACCGTGGTGCCGACGCCGGGCGCGACGGCGGGATCAAGAAAGTCGACATCGAAGCTGACATGCAGCACGCCATTCCGCGCCCGCACGCGCTCGATGATCTTTCGAATCAATACGCCGACGCCGAACTCGTCAATGATGCGCATGTCGGCGATCGCGACGCGGCGCTCGAACACCAGCTTCTTCTCCAGCGGATCGATCGAGCGGATGCCGAACAGGTCGAGCTGATCGGGGCCGATCGAGGCGCGTGGCTCGCCGCCGAGCAGTCCGTCGAGGCCGGGTTCGCCGCACAGGAAGGCCGCCGACATACCGTGCATGTTGCCGGTCTCCGTCGTCTGCGGCGTGTTGTAGTCGGCATGGGCGTCGACCCACAGAACGAACAGCGGCCGGCCCTGCTCCTGCCAGTAGCGCGCGACGCCGTTCACCGATCCCATCGACAGCGAATGATCGCCGCCCATGAAGATCGGAACGGCGCCGGAACTCGCCAGCGAATAGGAACGCTCGCTGAGGGCGCGGATCCAGCCCTTGATCGTGTCGTAATATTTGGCGTTCGCCGGCGGCGGGCCCTCGTCGGGAGCAACGCCAGGTTTGACCATGTTGCCGTGGTCCTCGACGGCAAAGCCGAGCCGATCGAGGATGCGGCCGATGCCCGCGGTGCGCAGCGCGTCCGGTCCCATCAAGGTGCCGAGCTGCGAGGCTCCGATCTCGATGGGGACGCCGAGCAGGGCGATGCGGGGAGCGTTGGCGTCGGACATCGGCCGGAGCCTCCGAAGAATAGTGGGGTGGGCAAAGCGTAGCGTGCCCACCGAACAGGATACCGTCGGATAGATGGTGGGCACGACGCTCCGCGCCTTTGCCCACCCTACACTGTCACGCCTTGAAATAGGCGATCTGCGTCGTCGTCGCTAGCAGCCGTCCCGACGGCGACCACAATTCGCCGTTCTGATCGCCATAGCTCCTGTGGAAGATCTTGGCATCAGCTACCGCCAACACCCGCGTGATGTCCTCGGCTGCGAGCTCGTCCGAGGAGGTATGAAAGTAGGTCGTTAGCGAGACCGTGCCGAACGGGATCAGTTCCCGCCGCGCCAGAAACACCCGGCCGAAGAAGGCGTCCGACATCGACATCAGCGACAGCATGTCGATCTTGCGCGGCGCGTGATCGCCGATCCACTGCTTGGAATATGCATCGAGCGGCGGCGACGCCGGGGAGCCGTAGAAACCCGGCTCGCCCTCGACGAAGCGGAAATCATACTGGTGCGTCCACGTCATCGGCGTGTCCGGAAACGCGCGCGCCTGCTCGAATGGCGCAGCACCGGGAAAAGCCGCCTGCTGGTGCGACCAGGATGGGCGGCGCTCGGCGAACACGGCGGTTGCCAGCGTCGCGACCTCGCCGCCGCCCTGCGCCATCTCCACGCACCAATGCTGGCTCGATCGATTGGCCTTGACCAGCCGAACGTCGAGATCGAAGGCGCCCTCGGCGATCGGCGCGCAGAAATTCACGGTCAGTGACAGCGGATCGCCCGCGCGCTGCGGATGGTCGGTCAGCGCACGCAGGATGGTCGCGGCCGTGCAGCCGCCGAACGGGCCGACAAATGCCCAGTAGTCCGGGCTGGTCTTGCCCTGCCAGCAGCTATCGCCAGCGGTGACCTGGGTGGCGTCGTCGAAAAGATGCGGGGCTTTTGTGAGCATGGGACCTTCCGTCATTGCGAGCGCAAGCGAAGCAATCCAGCGGCGACAAAGCAAGTGTGGATTGCTTCGTCGCTTGCGCTCCTCGCAATGACGCCGTCGCTATCACGGCCATTTCGCCGAGTTCAATGACGCCGGAGGTAATGCGCGCTCCGTCAAGCCCAGCCATGACCACTGTTGGCGTCTTATCGCGTCGCCTCGCGCTGGGTGCCCGCTTCCGGCACCGGCGCGGCCGCGCGCACCGGCACGTGCCAGATCTCTTCGGCATATTCCCGGATAGTGCGGTCGGAGGAGAACCACGGCATCCGCGCCACGTTGAGGATCGAGGCGCGGGTCCAGGCCGGTACCACCTGCCAGCGGGCGTCGATGCCGCGCTGGGCCGCGTAGTAGGAATCGAAATCGGCCGAGACCATGTAGTGGTCGAGATAGCGCAGCGCGTGGCCCATGGCGGCAAAGCGGGCGGGATCGTCGGGCGAGAACGCGCCGCTCTCGATCGCGGTAATCGCCCGTGCCAGCCGCGGCGACCGGCTGATCACGTCAGTCGCATCCAGGCCCTGCTTGCGGCGGACCATGACGTCGCCGGCCTCCATGCCGAAGATCGCGATGTTCTCGGCGCCGACATGGTCGCGGATTTCGATATTGGCGCCGTCAAGCGTGCCGATGGTCAAAGCGCCGTTGAGCGCCAGCTTCATGTTGCCGGTGCCGGAGGCTTCCATGCCGGCGGTCGAGATCTGCTCGGAAAGATCGGCGGCCGGAATGATCACCTCGGCGAGGCTGACATTGTAGTCGGCGAGGAATACGACTTTCAGTCTTCCGGCGATATCGGGGTCGTTGTTGACGATCTCGGCGACGTCGTTGATCAGCTTGATGATCAGCTTGGCGTAGCGATAGCTCGCCGCCGCCTTGCCGGCAAAGATCTTGACCCGCGGCACCCAGTCGCGCTGCGGCTCGTCCTTGATCGCCTGATACAGCGCGACGGTCTCCACGACGTTGAGCAGTTGCCGCTTGTATTCGTGGATGCGCTTGATCTGGATATCGAACAGCGCCGACGGATCGATCTTGATGCTGAGCCGCTCGTTGATCAGGCGCGCCAGCGTCAGCTTGTTGTGATGCTTGACCTCGCGAAAACGCTGCTGGAACGCGTTGTCGCTGGCGCGGGCCTCAAGGCGCTCGAACAGGGAGAAGTCGTCGAGCACGGCCTCGCCGCAGACCTCGCGCAGCAGGCCGGTCAGCTTCGGGTTGGCGAGCATCAGCCAGCGGCGGAAGGTGATGCCGTTGGTCTTGTTGGTGATGCGGCCGGGATAGAGATGGTTGAGATCGTGGAACACGGTCTCCTTCATCAGGTCGGAGTGCATCGCCGAGACGCCGTTGATGCGGTGCGAGCCGACGAAAGCGAGTTGTCCCATCCGCACCCGCCGGCCGCTCTTCTCGTCGATCAGCGACACCGAGGCGCGGAAATCGATATCGCCGGGACAACGCTGATCGGCCATCGCCAGATGCGCGGTGTTGATGCGGTAGATGATTTCGAGATGCCGCGGCAGCAGCCGCTCGAACAGTTCGACCGGCCAGGTCTCCAGCGCTTCCGGCAGCAGCGTATGGTTGGTGTAGGACAGCGTCGCCACCGTGATCTTCCACGCCTCGTCCCAGCGGAAATTGTGCAGGTCGACCAGAATGCGCATCAGCTCGGTGACGGCGAGGCTCGGATGGGTGTCGTTGAGCTGCACCGCGACCTTGGAGGGGAGGTTGCGCAACTGCCCGTCGGAGGCGAGGTGGCGCTTGACCAGGTCCTGCAGCGAGGCCGAGACGAAGAAATATTCCTGCCGCAATCGGAGTTCACGCCCCGCGGAGCTCTCGTCATTCGGATAGAGGAATTTGCAGATCGATTCTGCGCGCGCCTCCTCGGCGACCGCGCCGAGGTAATCGCCGGTGTTGAAGACGTCGAGCCGCAGCGGGTCGGGCGAGCGCGCCGACCATAGCCGCAGCGCGTTGACGTGCTGGCCGCGCCAGCCGACGATCGGCGTGTCGTAGGCGACGGCCTGTACGGTTTCCGCCGGACGCCACGTCGCGCGGTCGCGCCCGCGGTCGTCGACATGGTCGACAAAGCCGCCGAAATGGATGTGGTAGACCACTTCAGCCCGCTGGAATTCCCAGGGGTTGCCGAAACTCAGCCATTCGTCCGGGTATTCCTGCTGCCAGCCTTGCGCGATGATCTGGCGGAACAGGCCGAAATCATAGCGGATGCCGTAGCCGATGGCGGGAATGGCCAGCGTCGCCATGCTCTCCATGAAGCACGCCGCGAGCCGCCCCAAGCCGCCATTGCCGAGCGCCGCATCCGGCTCGCATTTGCGCAGGTCGTCGAGCCCGACGCCGAGATCGCCGAGCGCCGCCTCGAACACCGGCAGCAGTCCCATATTGTTCAGCGCGTCGGTGAACAGGCGGCCAATCAGGAATTCGAGCGAGAGGTAATAGACCCGCTTGCTGCCGGCGTCATAACTCTCCTTTTCGGCCGTCAGCCAGCGGTGCACGATGCGGTCGCGCAGCGCCAGCGCCGCGGCCTTGTACCAGTCGCGCCGTGTCGCCATGCCGGCGTCCTTGCCGATCGCAAGCCGGAGCTTGGCGAGGATTGCGCCCTTGATTTCGGTCAGCGCCAGCTCGTCGATCGGCTGATCCAGCGTCGGATAGTTTGCCGGATAGTTTCCTGGGATTTGTTCCTGCAATACGTCGATTCCTGCGGTTGAGACTCACGACGAAGATACGCGCCTTGTCCGGTAATCGAAACGCCGGAGAATGCCGGAGTATGTTGTGCACTGCGCTGACTTGATTTTATGCAAGGACCGGGCCGATTTCGCGGCACCGGCGACCGGCTTTTTGTGATATAATTGGGCGCGAAAGCCGAGGCATCGCTGGGGTTTAGTAACCGAATGCCAGTGCGCGCGACGAAAACGCGTGCCGCCAGAACGGGAGGCTTGCCATGAGATTGACGATCGAGATCGCTGCCGCCGCGTTGTTTGTGATCTGCATCAGTGCGACCAGCGCAGCTTTTGCCGCCGGCAAGGCCGGCAAGAGCGCCGATGGCCTGAGCTGTTCCTTCAGCGTCGCGCAAGGCGCTTCGCCCGCGGCGCGCTGCGCTGCGATCAAGCGGCAGTGCGGCGGAAAGTTCTACGCCAATTACTGCGGCGACAAGCTGCTGTCGGCGATGTGAGGGATCGAGGTCCTGACGGTTCATGCCGTGGTGCCGTCCCAGCCTTCGCCGTCCTCGGCAAACCCGAAGTAGCAGAGATAAAGTTTTTTGCAGCAGCTTGAAGTGCAGGGCGGACGATTTTTCGTCGAGAGGAAATATTTGTCGCGCCATCAGAACAAATTAAGAACAATTTAGCAAGTGTTTGATATATCATTGTGATTCGGCGCACCGCCGATACAACATTTATGGTCTATCCGAGTTTGCGAGGACTACATGTCCACCATCGCCTTCGATCAGTTCGCTCTCACCCGCATCGCCGATTTCGCGCGCTCGCTGTCGCGCCTGCACCAGGCCTCGCACCGCCAGCTCGTCGACGACGACGCGATCGACCGCGAGTTCAATGCGGTCTGCATGTCGGTGTGGGGCTACACCACCGACGATTTCAGCGACGAGCTGTTTTCGGTCGAGGACCACGCCTTTCTTGACGCGCTGGATGAAGCGCAGGCGCGAATCTTCGCCGCCCAGGCGGGCTACGACCTCGTCGACGACCAGGGCATGCTGACCGACTGGTGGGGCTATTGCTGGATGATCCTGGCCGAGAAGCGCGGCCTGCTGACGCCGGAAAACCGTGCCGCGGCGCGTGCGGCGATCGAGGAAAAATATCTGTCGGCGCCGAACGTGATCGGCGTCATCGTCGGACGGTGAATTTCACAGGGCTGGGTCATGAAACAGACGTCGCTTGCGCGTCTTGCCGAATTTCTGGTCGAAGCCAAACGCCGGACCTATGCCGGTCTTGATGACGACGCGACGGTTGCGGCGCCGCTTCTTCCCGGCGCAAAGCAACTTGAATATCGCGCCGGCGATCTGAGCTACCGCGACATCTATTTCGGAATGAGCTTCTTCGTCGGACAGGAAACGGTGCAGGCGGGCCAACACGTGATCTGGTCGATGAGCTATGCGGGCGGCGTCTCGTCCGAAGTCACCGATCGCGAAGAAGTTCGCGCGATCTACGCCTTGCTGCGCCAGGCGCTATTGGCTGTTCGAGACGACCGCCCGTTTCGCGGCCCTTCGCAATTCGATGATGGTAGTTTTCGTTACCTCAACGCATCGCAAGGAGAACTCGCCGAATTCTACGGTGAGGAACGGATCACGCGCGCCGGCATGGAGGTATACAACTTGCGTTATCAAGGTGGCACCGTCCGGTAGCGGCATAGCCGGGCTACAAGACCGCCTAATTCACTTCGGCCCGCTTTGCCGGCTTCGGCGCTACCGTCTTCGGTATGGAGGCGGTCGGCAGTTCGACGTCGCGTTTGACCTCGGGAAGCGGCGTGCTGGCCGCGACCATCTCGGCACTGACCGGCGCCACCTTCATTTCGCCGAGCCGGGCGCGGACATCCGCCGTGAGGCCGGGATAGGCGGCGACGGGGGTGAATTCCGCCGTCTGATCGGCCCCTATGCGAACGCCGGTATAAGCCACCAGGCCGTCGGTGGTGGCGACGACATCGCCGGAGCGCAGCGAGGTATCGAGCGTGAGATCGACCGGCGCCAGCCCGGACGGGCTCCTGCCGTTGCAGGTGCAGTCGGCGCGCAGCGCCTTGCGATAGGCATAGGCGTTTTCGCTGTCGGCATAACGCTCGCCATTACCAGCGGCAGCGCTGTCGATGTGGCTGCCGTAAAACACCTTGGTGACGCTCGCCGGGCAGAACGCCTGGCAGGTCTGAACTGGCGTGGCATTGCCGCGCATGGTCAGCGGAAAATATTTGCCGTCGCAGCTTCGCACGCAGAAGGCAGGTCCGGAGCTCGCGACGCGCGGCGCGGGCGCGGGATGGGCCGGTTGATTGGTGCCGAACGGATCGGCGAAGAAGTTCGCTTGCGCGGGGGCTTGCCGCGCCTGTTTCTGGATGCCGCCGAACAGGAAATCGAACAGACCCTCGGCGGAGACGCTGCCGGGCGCGAGTACAAGCGAGCCCGCAAGCATGACGGCGGTCACAAGTGTCGCGCGGCGCCGCACGCGCGAAAAAGCCAACTCTGTACGCAACGCCAACTCCACCCAACGCAACAAACGCGCTGAAGCGCTATCAGCTTCAGTTCGGGTAACCTTAACGGCGGATGGTAAATGAGCTTTTACCAGAGGCGGGAAGGCGGAAAAGAAATGCGGTGCAGAGGATGCGCGCCCTCACCCCTTCAAAAATTCACTGGCCTTGTACAGCGAACGAAACTCCAGGCCGGCTTCCGCGAACGTTTCGGTCGCGCCTTCCTCGCGGTCGACCATGGTCAACACCAGCACGATCTCGCCGCCGGCGTCGCGCACGGCTTCAACGGCCTTCAGTGCCGAGCCGCCGGTCGTGGTGACGTCCTCGACGATGACGATGCGCTTGCCCTGCAAGGTCTCGCCCTTGGCGAGCCCCTCCACCGCGAGGCGGGCGCCGTGCTCCTTCGGCTTCTTGCGCACGAAGAAGGCCGCGATCGGGTGCCCCTTGATCCAGGAGAGCTGCGCGATCGCGCCGGCCAGTGGCACTGCGCCCATCTCCAGCCCGCCGACGAAATCGAGGTTGTCGTCCTTCAGCGCCTCATAGGTCAGCTCGGCCAGCAGCGCTGCGCCTTCGGGGTCAAGCATGGTCGGCTTGAGGTTGAAGTAGAAGTCGCTCTTGCGGCCCGAGGCCAGCGTGATCTCGCCGCGCCCGAACGAACGCTTGCGGATGATCTCGGCGAGACGGGCGCGGGAGGCGGATTTGGACAAGGCGGTTTTCCTAAGGGGCGTTTCAGGCGGGGCGCAATCTATCGGCGCTTTCCTGGACATTCCAGCGCCGATCTCGTGCCGTCAACAGGGCACGGTGTCCCGCGGGCGGCCCGGTGAACGCAGGGACGGCATTCGGAAAGGCCCGTTGTAAGGCCCTTTGGTTCCGCGCTACGGGAAGTCAAAGCTTCGGCGAAGCTGCTCTTTGGGGGAAACCGTAGATGACGATCGAACTGCACACCTGGAACACGCCGAACGGCCGCAAGATCTCGGTTGCGCTGGAGGAAATGGGACTGCCCTACAAGGTGGTTCCGGTGAACATCACTAAGGGCGAGCAGATGGCGCCCGATTTCCTCAAGATCAGCCCGAACAACAAGATTCCCGCGATCGTCGATCCCGACGGCCCCGGCGGCAAGCCGGTCGGCATCTTCGAGTCCGGCGCGATCCTGCTCTATCTCGGCGAGAAGACCGGCAAGTTCCTGCCGAAGCCGCTGGCCGAACGCATCCCGGTTTATGAATGGCTGATGTGGCAGATGGGCGGCTTCGGCCCGATGCCGGGCCAGGTGCACCATTTCATCGCGCTGGAGAACGAAACCGACCGCGCCTACGGCCTGAAGCGCTACATGGCCGAGACCCGCCGTCTCTACGGCGTGCTGGACCGCCGGCTGAAAGGCCGCGAATTCGTCGCCGACGCCCTGTCGGTCGCCGACTTCGCCATCCTCGGCTGGGCCTGGCGCCACCCGCGCCACAAGGTGGAGCTGAAGGATTTTCCCAACGTCGAGCGCTGGTACAACGCGCTGATGGCCCGCCCGGCCACCAAGCGCGGCATGGAAGCGAAGCTGGATTGATACTCTCGGTCCGGACCCACTGCTGTCGTCGCCCGGCCGGGCGATGACAGCGTGGCTAATGCGCCTCGTCCCAATTGTTCGCGGCCCGCGCATCGACTTGCAGCGGCAGCGAGAGTACCACCGCGGGGAATGGCGCGTCCTGCATGACGTGCTGCACCACCGGCAGCGTCGCCGCCACTTCCTCGTCGGGCACCTCGAAGATCAGTTCGTCATGAACTTGCAAGAGCATCTGTGCCGAGAGCTTCTTTTCCACCAGCGCGTCTTCCATGCGGATCATGGCACGGCGGATGATGTCGGCGGCGGTGCCTTGCAGACGCGCATTGATCGACGCGCGCTCGTTGAAGGAGCGGACCGAGGCGTTGGAGGCCTTGATGTCCGGGTAGTACATTTTCCGCCCGAACAGCGTCGTGACGTAGCCGTTGGTGCGGCAGAAATCCCGCGTCTCGTCCATATAGGCTCGGATGCCGGGAAAGCGCTCGAAATATTTCTTGATGTAGGCGGATGCTTCCTCGCGCGCGATGCCGAGCTGGTTCGCCAGCCCGAACGCCGAGATGCCGTAGATGATGCCGAAATTGATCGCTTTCGCCCGACGCCGTACCTCGCCCGGCATGTCTTTGATCGGCACGCCGAACATTTCGGATGCCGTCATGGCGTGAATGTCGAGCCCGTCGCGGAACGCCTGCTTCAGCACCGGGATGTCGGCGATCTCGGCCAGCAGCCGCAGTTCGATTTGCGAGTAATCCGCCGACACCAGCTTGTGACCGGGTGTCGCGATGAAGGCACGACGGATCTTGCGGCCGTCCTCGGTACGCACAGGAATGTTCTGCAGGTTCGGCTCGTTCGACGACAGTCGCCCCGTGGTGGTGGCGGCCAGCGCGTAGGTGGTGTGCACGCGGTGGGTCTGCGGATGGACATATTCCGGCAGCGCGTCGGTGTAGGTCGATTTCAGTTTCGACACCTGCCGCCATTCCAGAATCTTCTTCGGAAATTCGTGGCCCTGTTCGGCGAGCTCATCGAGGATCTGCGCCGAGGTCGACCATGCCCCGGTCTTGGTCTTGGTGCCGCCGGGTATTCCCATCTTGCCGAATAGGATATCGCCGATCTGCTTGGGGCTGCCGACATTGATCGGCTCGCCCGCGATCTCCTGCAGCTCGGCTTCGACGCGCGCCGCGGTTTGGGCGAACTCGCCCGACAGCCGCGACAGCACCTGCCGATCGATCGAAATGCCGCGCCGTTCCATCCGCGCCAGCACGCTGACCAGCGGCCGCTCAAGGGTCTCGTAGACCGTGGTCATGTGCTCTGCGGCGAGCCGCGGCTTCAGCACGCGATGCAGCCTCAAGATCACATCGGCGCTTTCGGCCGAATAGGCAGTCGCCTTGTCGATCGCGACCTGGTCGAAGGTCAGCTTGTTCTTGCCGTTGCCGATGAGCTCGCTTTCGCTGATCACGGCATGGCCGAACCAGCGTTCGGCCAGCGAGGCCAGCGCATGCGAATTGCGCCCGGCGTCGAGCGCATACGACATCAACTGCGCATCGTCGATATTGCGCAGGGTGATGTCATGTTGCGCCAGCATCACCGCGCTGAACTTGATGTCGAAGCCGATCTTGAGAATGCCTGATGATTCCAACAGCGGCTGCAGCGCAGCCAGCGCCTCGGCGGCTGTGATCTGGTCCGGCGCGAGACCGGCGTCGAACAGGCCCGCGCCGCCGCCGGACTGCTTGTGGGTGAGGGGAACGTAGCAGGCGTCATTCGGCGCCAGCGCCAGCGCGATGCCGCAAATGTCGGCCTGCATCGGATCGTCCGAACTCGCCTTGGCGTCGATCGCAAACGTGCCCGCGTCATAGGCGCGCGCGACCCAGGCCTTGAGTTCGTCGAGATTGCGGATGGTCTGGTACTTGCTGCGGTCGACAGGCAGTTTTCGCGCGGCTTCGGCGCGGGCGGCGGCAAGTGAGATCGGTGCTCCCTTGGGGCTCGCCGCCTTGTCCTGCTTGTCGGCGCCTTTGGCCGGCGCGGTGCCAGGTTTGCCTGCGGGTGGGCTGTCGAACAGCGTCGCACCTTCATAGCCTTCCGGCTTCTTGCCCGAGGGCGGAGGCGCGAAAACACTGGCGCCGCTCTTGTTGCCGGCATCCGGCTCGATATCGGCGGGATCGATCTGCGAATATTCGGCGACACGGCGGGTGAGGGTGGAGAACTCCATCGCCTTGAGGAAGGCGATCAGCTTGCGCGCGTCCGGCTCGTGCACCGCGAGGTCGTCGAGCGGCACTTCGAGGTCGACCTTGTCGTCGAGCAGCACCAGTTGCCGCGAGATCCGCGCCTTCTCGGCGTTCTCGATCAGGGCTTCGCGCCGCTTCGGCTGCTTGATCTCGCCGGCGCGGAACAGCAGTTGTTCCAGATCGCCATACTCGATGATCAATTGCGCGGCGGTCTTGACGCCGATGCCGGGCACGCCGGGCACATTGTCGGTGGAATCGCCGGCCAGCGCCTGCACCTCGACCACCTTCTCCGGCGGCACACCGAATTTCTCGATCACTTCGGGAATGCCGATGCGGCGGTCCTTCATGGTGTCGTACATCGTGACGCAATCGGTCACGAGCTGCATCAGATCCTTGTCTGACGACACAATGGTGGCGGTAGCCCCGCGCTCGCAGGCGATGCGGACATAGGTCGCGATCAGATCGTCGGCCTCGAAGCCGACCTGTTCCAGGCAGGGCAGGTCGAACGCGCGCACCGCCTCGCGGATCAGCGCGAATTGCGGGATCAGATCGTCCGGCGCCGCTGTTCGGTGCGCCTTGTAATCGGGATAGAGCTTGTTGCGGAACGTGATCTCCGATTTGTCGAACACGACCGCCAGATGTGTCGGTCGGTTATCCTCGGGCATCTCGCGCAACAGCTTCCACAGCATGTTGCAGAACCCGAGCACGGCATTGACCTGCAGCCCGTCGGATCTGCGGTTCAGGGGCGGCAGCGCGTGATAAGCGCGGAAAATGTAGCCGGAACCGTCCACCAGGAAGACGTGGTCGCCCTTGCCAGGACTTTTGGCTGGCGCCTTGGCAGGGGTTTTGGCGGGGACGGGTTTCGCTGCGGTTTTGGGGGCTGATTTCGGCATGGCCGAAATTTAGAGATTTTTGCGCGGATTGACAGCCTCGGGAGGTGGATCGACCACAGATTCTCTGTCATGGCCGGGCTTGACCCGGCCATCCACCTTCTTGTGAAGAAAGGGACGGATGCCCGGATGACGGATGCCCGGATCAAGTCCGGGCATGACGAATTGCCGTAACCTACTCCGCCGGCTGCAACACAGGTGCGGCCTTTTTCGGTGCGATCCAGAAGGCGGCGGGGCGCTCGAACAGGAAGTCGGCGCGCAACGCCAGCGCCAGCCGCCAGATCACCACTGCGCCCGCGACGCCGGCAACGGTGACAATCAGCGAGATCGCGCCGATATCGGCGATCAGGCCGGTCTTCAGCAAGAGCGTCCGGATCACCGCCATCGGCAGGAAGAAGGCGAGATAGATGACGATGGAGTGCTCGCCGCAATAACGCAGGAAGTTCAGCCACTGCATGCGCGCCAGCAGCGTGCCCATCACGATGATGGCGCCGGCGCCGGCGAACCCGAGCGCCAGCGAGATGAGCGGCCAATGGCTGAAGTCCGCGATCACCAGGCCGCCATTGACGAGCGCCCACAGCGCCAGTCCGGCCAGTGCCAGTGCGGGCTTCTCCCGCGAGCGATCCGACAACGCGAATACGTAGGAGGCAAACAGATAGCCGGAATAGAAATAGACGAAGCGCGCGCAGAATTCGTCGATCACGGTCCAGTCGGTCTTGACATGCGCCATCTCCAGCGCGGCGGCCGCAAACCAGATCGCCAGCGAAGGGACGCCGCATGACAATTTTGTGACGACGAAGAATACCGGCAGCAGATAAATGAACCACAACGTGCCGAACGGCTCGATGAAGGATTCCAGATACATAAATCCGACATGAGACCAGCCGCTCTCGGCAGCGAAGCCCGGCGCTTTGAAGCCGAACTGGATCGTCATCCACAGCAGGTAGAAATAGGCGAAATGCACGACCTTGCGGTCGAGATAGGTGCGCCAGTCGCGGTCGATCACGACAGCGAGAAAAAGGCCTGAAATCAGGAAGAAATCCGGCATCCGGAACGGCTGCGCGAACATGACGAACGCATGCATGAAACCGGTCTCGCCGGCCACCTTTTCCACACCGAGCACCGAATGCATCATCACCACCATGACGATGCAGATGCCCTTGGCATAATCCACCCAGTCGATGCGGGTGGAACGTTCGCTGACGGCTGTGCCGTTTAAAGTCATCGGTGTCCCTTTTCGGCGCGAGGCGGGCACATCTTCGGCCCGATCCGTTGCTTTCTCCTTTATCCATACAAATGACATGCCGGCTTTCTGCGCTTTTTCCGGTTTCCCCTTTGCTGAAAAATGCTCTAAGACGCCCGCGAATTCGGGATTGGCGTTAACCATCAAATACGGATTGTTTTCATGCGAATCGCCATGATTGGCACGGGCTATGTGGGACTGGTATCCGGCGCCTGCTTTGCGGATTTCGGCCACCAGGTTACCTGCGTGGACAAGGATGCCGGCAAGATCGAAGCTCTGCGCAGAGGCGAAATCCCGATTTTCGAACCCGGCCTCGATGCCCTGGTGGCGTCCAACGTCAAGGCCAGGCGGCTCGATTTCACCACCGACCTGACCGCGCCGGTCGCGGAAGCCGATGCCGTGTTCATCGCGGTCGGCACCCCGTCGCGGCGCGGCGACGGCCATGCCGACCTGACTTACGTCTACAGCGCCGCGCGCGAGATCGCCGCGGCACTATCCGGCTTCACGGTGGTGGTGACAAAATCGACCGTGCCGGTCGGCACCGGTGACGAGGTTGAGCGCTTGATTCGTGAGGCCAATCCCTCGGCCGACGTGGTGGTCGCGTCCAATCCGGAATTTTTGCGCGAGGGCGCTGCGATCCGCGACTTCAAATTTCCCGACCGCATCGTGGTCGGTACCGATGACGGGCGCGGGCGCAAGGTGCTCGGTGACGTCTACCGGCCGCTGTCGCTCAACCAGGCGCCGCTGATGTTCACGGCGCGGCGTACCGCGGAATTGATCAAATACGCGGCGAACGCGTTCCTCGCCACCAAGATCACCTTCATCAACGAAATCGCCGACCTGTCGGAAAAGGTCGGCGCCGACGTCCAGCAGGTCGCCCGCGGCATCGGACTCGACAACCGCATCGGCGCGAAATTCCTGCACGCCGGCCCGGGCTTCGGCGGCTCGTGCTTTCCGAAGGATACCCGCGCGCTGGTCAAGATCGCGCAGGACCATGATGTGCAGTTGCGGATCGTCGAGGCCGTGCTCGGCGTCAACGACATCAGGAAGCGGGCGATGGCGCGCAAGGTTTCCAATGCCGCCGGCGGCAATCTGCGTGGCAAGACCGTGGCCGTGCTCGGTCTCACCTTCAAGCCCGACACCGACGACATGCGCGAGGCGCCGTCGATCCCGCTGGTCACCGGCCTGCTCGACATGGGCGCGAAAGTGCGCGCGCACGATCCGGTCGGCATGGAGCAGGCGAAGAAGGAACTGCCCGAGATCGAATATTGCGCCGATCCTTACGAATGCGCGCGCGGCGCCGATGCGCTGGTGATTGTCACCGAGTGGGTTCAGTTCCGGGCACTCGATCTGGCCCGCCTCAGGGCCGAAATGGCGCAGCCGGTCGTGGTGGACTTGCGCAACATCTACCAGCCCGAGGATATGGCCGCGCACGGGTTTACGTATGAGAGTGTGGGGCGCGCGCCTGAACCGCAGGTGTGACGCGCCGACGTGCGATCAGGAATTCCGTCATGGCCGGGCTTGTCCCGGCCATCCACGTCTTGTTTTCTACGATGAAGAAAGACGTGGATGCCCGGGTCAGGCCCGGGCATGACGAGTTGGTGAGACACTTTGCCCCGCAGCTTCGATACGCCCCTCCCGATCGACGTGGTACTCGACGAACTCGCCGCCACGCTGACGGGTCACAACGTCGCGGTGCTGGTGGCCCCTCCCGGCGCCGGCAAGACCACGCGGGTGCCGCTGGCGCTGCTCGGCGCGCCGTGGCTGAAGGGCAAGAAGATCATCATGCTGGAGCCGCGGCGGATCGCGGCGCGGGCCAGCGCCGAGCGGATGGCGCGGACGCTGGGCGAGCGTGCCGGCGAGACCGTCGGCTATCGCGTCCGTTTCGGCTCAAAAATATCGCGCGCGACGCGGATCGAAGTCGTCACCGAGGGAATTTTCACGCGGCAGATTCTCGATGATCCGGAGTTGAACGGCGTCGCCGCCGTGCTGTTCGACGAATTTCACGAGCGCTCGCTCGACGCCGATCTGGGGCTCGCACTGGCGCGCGACGCGCAAACGGGATTGCGCGAGGATCTGCGTATTCTCGTGATGTCGGCGACGCTCGACGGCGCGCGGGTCGGCAAGCTGCTCGGCGATGCACCGGTGGTGGCGAGCGAAGGCCGCGCCTTTCCGGTCGAGACGCGTTATATCGGCCGCAAGGTGGATGCGCCCATTGAGCGGCAGATGGCGGATGCGATCGCTGTCGCGCTGCGCGCCGATCCCGGCTCGGTGCTGGCGTTCCTGCCGGGCGCCGCCGAAATCCGCCGCACGCAGAATTTTCTCAGCGAGCGGGTTCATGATGCGACCGTCGAGATCGTGCCGCTGTTCGGCGCGCTCGACGCCGCCGTGCAGGACCGCGCCATCGCGCCGGCGCCGAAGGGAAGCCGCAAGGTGGTGCTGGCGACCCCGATTGCCGAGACATCTCTGACGATAGAAGGCGTACGTATCGTTGTCGATTCCGGTCTGGCACGCGTGCCGCGCTACGAGCCAGACATTGGCCTGACCCGGCTGGAGACGGTGCGCGCCTCGCGCGCCGCGATCGATCAGCGCCGCGGCCGCGCCGGCCGCACCGAGCCCGGCGTGTGCTATCGGCTGTGGGACGAGCCGCAGACCGCTTCGCTGGCGGCCTATACTCAGCCTGAAATTCTTTCCGCCGATCTTTCCTCGCTGGTGCTCGATCTCGCGCAATGGGGCGTCCGCGACCCGGCGACGCTGGCGTTTCTCGATCCCCCACCGGCGCCCGCGCTGAAGGAAGCCAACAGCCTGCTCAACGAACTCGGCGCGCTCGATTTGGATGGCCGGATCACGGCGGAGGGCAAGAGCCTGCGTGCGCTGGCGCTGCCGCCGCGGCTGGCGCGCATGATCGTGGATTCGCATCGGCTCGGCACAGGCGAGGAGGCGGCCGAAATCGCCGCGATCCTGACCGAGCGCGGCCTCGGCGGCGACAGCGTCGATCTCGATCACCGGCTCGACCAGTTCCGTCGCGACCGTTCGCCCCGCGCCGGTAGCGCCCGCAGCCTCGCGCAGCGCTGGGCGCAGCAGGTGGCCGCGACGGAAGGGCCGGCTGGCAAGGACGCCTCGCCGTCCACCGGGATCATGCTGGCGCTGGCCTTCCCTGAACGCGTCGCGCGCAACCGCGGCAATGGCAGCTTCGTGCTCGCCAATGGACGAGGCGCTGCCGTCGATCAGACCTCGTCGCTGGCGCGCGTGCCCTATATCGCGGTCGGCGAACTGACCGGCACCGCGGCCCAGGGACGCATTTTGCTGGCGGCGCCGATCGCACAGGCCGATATCGAATCGCATTTCGTTGATCATATCGAGAATAGCGAAGAGATTTCATTCGATCGCAATGCGCTGGCGCTGCGTGCCCGCCGCAAGCGGACGCTGCATGCGATCACGCTGTCGGAAGCGCCGATGGCGCTGTCGCCCTCGGCAGAGACCGCGCGCATCTTCGCCGCGGGCCTGATTGCCGCCGGGCTCGACAAGCTGCCGTGGTCGAAATCCCTGAAGCAATGGCGCGACCGCGTCACCTTCCTGCGCAAGGCGGAAGGCGATAGCTGGCCTGATTTGTCGGACACGGCGCTCGCTGCCGACTGCGAGAACTGGCTGGCGCCGGCGCTCTACGACAAGACCTCGCTGAAGGAGCTTTCGCCCGGCGACCTCTCCGACGCGCTGATGGCGCTGTTGCCGTGGGAGTTGCGCGCTCGGCTGGAGCGCGAAGCGCCGACGCATTTCGAAGCGCCGACCGGCACCATGCTGGCGATCGACTACGAAGCCGAGCAGGGCCCGACCATTGCCGTGCGCCTGCAGGAATTGTTCGGGCTGAACACCCATCCCTCGATCGCCAGGGGCGCGGTGCCGCTGGTGCTGGAATTGCTGTCGCCGGCGCAACGCCCGGTGCAGGTGACGCGCGATTTGCCGGGCTTCTGGCGCGGCAGCTATGCGGCCGTGCGCTCCGACTTGCGCGGCCGCTACCCCCGCCACTCCTGGCCGGAAGACCCGGCTACCGCGCTGCCGACGCGGCGCGTCAAGCCGCGCGGGACGTGAAGCTTCAAAGCTGTCGTTGCCGGGCTTGACCCGGCAATCCATCCCTGCCGAACAAAGTTTTCGCGAAGATGATCGATATGCGGGTCAAGCCCGCGTATGACAACCGCGCGTTAACGCTTCACTCATCCTTTTCGTCAAAATGGCGGCCTCGGCCGCCTCTGGTAAGTCGCGGCTTGGCCCCTGGCGTGGTGTTATCGGCGGTCTGGCAATCGAGTGTGGCGTAATGCGTAACCTGATGATCCTCGCCGCCATCCTGGTCGGCGCCGGAACCTATATGGCGCAGATGGCGGACAAGATGTCGGCGGCGCCCGCCTCCGCCAGCACGTCGCCGAACAAAGCTTCCGGCCAAACGGTCGCGCAAGCCTCTGGCCGCAGCCTCGACATCCCTCGCGACGCCCGCGGCCATTTCCAGACCGACGGCCGTATCGACGGTCAGCGCGTCAATTTCATGATCGACACCGGCGCCTCGCTGGTGGCGCTGAATGAAAAGTCGGCGGCGCGGTTTGGCCTGCGTCCCTCGCGCAGCGATTACAACGCCACCGTGACTACCGCCAACGGCACCATCAAGGCCGCGCGCACGCGGCTTGCCATGATCGAACTCGGCGGCCTCATCGTGCGCGACGTCGACGCCCTGGTGCTGCCCGACGAGGCACTGTCGGAGAACCTGCTCGGCCTGTCGTTCCTGTCGAAGCTGAAGCGTTTCGAATATGCCAACGGTAGGCTGGTGCTGGAACAGTAGGGCTCCCGCCCGTTGCCTCTCCCGGTTTGCCTGGCGGCATGCTATATTTTCCAGATGAACAGTTCCGAAGCCCTGGAGACCCTGCGACGCTCCGAACACGCCCTGCGCGGGCGCGGTGTGAAGCATGCCGCCTTGTTCGGGTCAGTGGCACGCGGCGAAAATCGTTCCGACAGCGATATCGACATCATGATCGAACTCGATCCGGAGGCTCGGATTACGGTCTTCGACTACGTGGATATCAAGGAATACATCGCGCAGCTTTTTGACAGGCCCGTGGACGTTGTGAACCGCGAAGGGCTCAAACCTTATGTCCGTCCGGCGGCAATGGCCGACGCCATCTATGCCTTCTGACCCCACGAACCGTGCGCTCCGCGATATCCTCCACCACATCGATTTGGCGGAGAACTTCGTCGAAGGTCTGGATCGCGAAACATTTAAGGCGGATTTGCAGGCTTTCTATGCAGTTACTCGTTGCCTGGAGATCATATCTGAAGCTTCGCGGCGCCTACCAAATGAGCCAAAGGCGCGCCACTCCGCGATTTCTTGGAAGCAAATGGCAGACGCTGGAAATGTCTATCGTCACGATTACGAGGACGTTGCGGCCCAACTGGTTTGGGAGACCGTGCAGCAATCCCTGCCGCCGTTGAAGGTTGTGATCGAAGCAGAAATTCGGCGATCGCGCGCCTAAGTCCCGGTGGTGTCGTTTGCCTGCAACTGCCAAATTCGCCGCAATTAATCGTCACAAGCCGCCGGTCCCGCCTTCCGCTGCGCCCCAGCATTCGCTAAGGCTGCGGTGTTCCCTCGCATTTTATTGATAAGGCCTCCCCATGTTCCCGAAGCCCAAATCCATGCTCGTTCCGAATACCTATGCCTATGAATCCGGGCCGATGGTGAAGGCAACCGGCTTTCGCGAATACGACGCGCGCTGGCTGTTCGAAAAGGAAATCAACCTGATGGGCATTCAGGCGCTGGGCATGGGGCTCGGCGCACTGATCAAGGAACTCGGCGTCAAACAAGAAATCGTTACCGGTCACGATTTTCGCGGCTATTCGGCCTCGATCAAATACGCGCTGATTTCCGGCCTGATGGCGGCGGGATGCAAGGTGCATGACATCGGGCTTGCGGTGACGCCGATGGCCTATTTCGCGCAGTTCGATCTGGACGTGCCCTGCGTCGCCATGGTGACGGCGTCGCATAACGACAATGGCTGGACCGGCGTCAAGATGGGCGTTAACCGCCCGCTCACCTTCGGTCCCGACGAGATGACGCGGCTGAAGGAAATCGTGCTCAACGCCGAGTTCGACAACAAGGCTGGCGGTTCCTATCATTTTCACGAGAATTTCCCGGCGCGCTACATCGCCGATCTTACGAAGCGGCCGAAGCTCAAGCGCAAGCTGAAGGTCGTCGTCGCCTGCGGCAATGGTACGGCCGGCGCCTTTGCGCCGCCGGTGATGGAGGCGATCGGCTGCGAAGTGATTCCGCTCGACACCGAACTCGATCATACGTTCCCGAAATACAATCCGAACCCCGAAGACATGGAGATGCTGCACGCGATCCGCGACGCGGTGCTCAAGCACAAGGCCGATGTGGGCCTGGGCTTCGACGGTGACGGCGACCGCTGCGGCGTGGTCGACAACACCGGTGAGGAAATTTTCGCCGACAAGGTCGGCGTGATGCTGGCGCGCGACATGTCGGCGATCCACAAGGACGCGCAGTTCGTGGTCGACGTGAAATCCACCGGACTGTTCGTGACTGACCCGGTGCTGCAGAAGCAGGGTGCGAAGACGGCGTACTGGAAGACCGGCCATTCCTACATGAAGCGCCGCACCAACGAGATGGGCGCGCTGGCGGGCTTCGAGAAATCCGGTCACTTCTTCTTCAACAAGCCGTTCGGCCGCGGCTATGACGATGGCCTCGTCTCGGCAATTGCGATCTGCGAGATGCTCGACCGCGCGTCTGGCAAGTCGATGGCGGACCTGAAAGACGCGATTCCGAAAACCTGGTCGTCGCCGACGATGTCGCCGCATTGCGCCGACGAGGCGAAATACGGCGTCGCCGATGCCGTGGTGAAGCATTTCGAAGCGCTGCAGAAAAACGGCGACAAGGTCGCGGGCCAAAAAATCCGCGATCTCGTCACCGTCAACGGCGTGCGCGTGACCGTCGAGGACGGAAGCTGGGGCCTGGTGCGGGCCTCATCCAACAAGCCGGAACTGGTAGTGGTGGTCGAAAGCCCGGTTTCCGAACAGCGCATGCGCGACATGTTCGAGGCGATGGATTCGGTGCTGCGGACGCATCCGGAGGTCGGCGCGTACAATCAGAAGATTTGAATTCAGAGCTGTCATTGCCGGGCTTGACCCGGCAATCCATCCGCTTCGAAAAGTTCTTGTGAAGATCGATGGGCACGCGGGTCAAGCCCGCGTGTGACGAGCTTAAGTCGACCGCTCCTACGCCGCCGGCACCGGCAGCGCGGTCACCGACTTGATCTTCTCCATCGCAAAGCGCGAGGTGACGTTCTTCAGCGGCACCGCGCTGATCAGCTTCTTGTAGAACACGTCATAGCTCGCCATGTCGGCGACCACGACGCGCAGCATGTAGTCGACGTCGCCGGCCATCCGGTAAAACTCCATCACCTCGGGCATGGCGCTGACGGCGCTGGCGAAGGCTTTCAGCCAGGCCTCGGAATGGTCCGCGCTCTCAACAGACACGAACACCGAAATGCCCAGCCCGATCTTGTTCTGGTCGACCAGCGCTACCCGGCGCAGGATCACGCCGTCGGCCTCCAGCCGCTGGATCCGCTTCCAGCACGGCGTCGACGACAACCCGACCCGGTCCCCGATCTCGGCGACCGACAGGGAGGCGTCCTCCTGCAGCACGGTCAGGATCTTGCGATCGATGGCGTCTAAGCGACGGTTGGCTTCAGGTAGCTGAATGGCTAGGTCGGTCATGAGAAAAATGTTCCATACGAGAGGTTTGTTATCCTCATATATAGAAAATTCTTCTATAGCAAGCCCTGCTATTGGCCGCTCGACGCCCGGTCTGCAACCTGGCCGTGGTTCAAAAACTCTTCAACTTCAGCACGTTGCGGGGCGGCGAAGGCGCCGCCGAACCGGGTGCATTTCAGTGCCGCGGCGGCGGAGGCGAATCGAAGCGCCTGTCGCAATTCCTGCTTTTCGGTAATGGCCAGCGCGAACGCGCCATGGAACACGTCGCCGGCGCCCAAGGTGTCCACCGTGTGGACCGGGAAGGCCGGCGTTTCCTGGATCTCCCCGTTCTCGTCGAGCCAGATCGTGCCCCTCGGGCCCCGGGTTCCCGCCAGAAACGACGGGGTCAGTTTGGCAATTTTCTTCAGCGCCTGGGCGTCGTCGGTGACGTCAGCGGTTTCCTGCAGTGGTTCGCTCGAGAACACCAGGTGCGTGGAGGCATTCAACAGGCCCTCGCGCAGCGACATTGCGCGATCGACGTCGACGATGACGGGAATGCCGCGCCGGACCGCCTCGGCGCAAAGCTCCGTGCAGAATTCGGCGCAGCGGCTCTCGGTAAGAATGGCGGCGCAATCGTCCAGCAGCGTATCGAAATCAGGCAATTTCACATGCCACAATTTCGGATCGCGGAACGTTACGATCGTGCGCTCGCCGGAAGGGTCGATCATAACCGCCGATATCGGCGTCACCAGCCCCGGCATGTGAATGAGGTGTTTTGTTTCGATGCCCTCATGCGCCATCTGCTCGAAGATGAAACGACTGGATGTTTCCTTGGAATCACCCATCGGCCCACAGATCGAGGCGCGGCCGCCGAGCCTCACGATGCCAATCGCGCCATTCAACGCGTTGCCGCCGCAGATTTCGTCGAAGCCTGTCGCATTCTCCTTGGAGCCACGCCCGGGGACAGCGGGGGTATTGAAGGTAAGGTCGCGCACCGGCATGCCGATGCAGAGAATTCGCGGCGGGACTTTGGGCGCTTTGTCCTGAAAGTTCATTTGGGAATCCGTCATGTCGGTTCCGCCTTCAGCCGGAACCAGGGTCCCGAGTTAATCGCTTGGTTCATGGACGGTTCCCGCTATGCGCCCGTGTTGCTTTCCCCATGCACCCAGCGTCCGATCAGATGATGCGCGATGGCGAACGGATGCGCTGCAAATAAGCCGTCAGGATGTTCACGCCGGTGCATCAGGGCGACCTCGGCGCGATCGAACCAGCGCGCGTCCTCGAGCTCGGTGCGGTCCACCACGATATCCTCGTTGAGTGCGCGTGCGGCGCATCCGATCATCAGCGATGACGGATACGGCCATGGCTGCGTCATGTAATAGCTCACGTCGGTGCAGCGAATGCCGGATTCCTCGAAAATCTCGCGGCGGACCGCGTCTTCGATCGTCTCCGCCGCTTCGACGAAGCCGGCCAGACACGACCACATCCCCGGCAAGAACTGCTTCTGCCGGCCGAGCAGGCATTTGTCGCCTGACGCGACCAGCATGATCACGACCGGATCGGTGCGCGGAAAATGCTCGGCCTTGCAACTCGGGCACTCGCGCTTCCAGCCGCCCTCCTTCATCGTGGTACGGGTGCCGCAATTGGCGCAGAAGCCGTGACGCTGGTGCCAGGTCACCATCGATTTGGCCATGGCGATGGCGGAGAGCTGTTCCGGCGGCACCGTGCCCTGCATGGCCATGCCGCGCAGCTCGGTCACGGCGACGTCGTCGCGCGTGATCAGCTTCTCCACGGCTGTGGCCGAAATGCCCATGCCGAAAACCGGCGCGCCGTCGCGCAGGCCCAAAAAGATCGTGCCGGGATTGGCGCCGAGTTTCACGGCCTCTTCGACGCCGAGCAGCACGCGCGGCCCATCCGCCTCCTGCCTCACCAGAAGCGAGTCGCGGTAGATCACATAGGCGCCGGCGTTGCGCTGGCTCTCCAGCGCGAACAGTTTTTCGTCATTGCTGCGCAGATGCGCGGCGCGATCCAGAATATGGGTAACGAAAGCGGGCTTCCCCAGCGGATATTTGTCGAATGCGGACATCGGTTCAACCTAACCAGATCTTGCGGCGAAGCGCGTTGATGAAATTCTGTACTTCCTCGGCGTCATGCGCCAGCGGCGGCATCACGCCCCAGACCGGGCGCGGCCAGGCCGCATCGCTGGTGCGCCGCGCGATGACGTGGACGTGCAACTGCGGCACCAGATTACCCAGCGCGGCGACATTGAGCTTGTCGCATTTGGTGATCTCTTTCAGCGCGCGCGAGACCCGTGAGATTTCGGTCATCAACTGCGCCTGCGCGACCTCGTCGAGGTCGATGATTTCCACCGCACCCTCCCGGCGCGGCACCAGCAGCAGCCACGGGTAGTGCGCATCCTTGATGACCAGCACCTTGCACAGCGGCAGGTCACCGATGTCGATCGTGTCCTTTTTGAGCTGGGAATGCAGCGACCAGGCGGAGGCGTCAGAGGGCATTAGGGTTCTATGATCCTTGAAGTAGGATTGCAGAGGGCGGCCACTGCAACAACACCCGTCATGCCCGGGCTTGTCCCGGGCATCCACGTCTTTTTTGCGCTCAATTGGAAGAAGCAAGACGTGGATGGCCGGGTCAAGCCCGGCCATGACGAAACAGGGTAGTTCCGGCGCATGGCACCCACTCAACCCCGCTTGCTTTCCGGGCCTTTTGGCCCCAAATAAGGACCGGGAGATTGGCGGTGGACGAGCCACTCGCCAACCGGGTCAGGTCCGGAAGGAAGCAGCCCTAACGAGGTCCGGATCGGGTCGCTCGTCAGTCTCCTACCTGTTTTTCGAGCGAATCGCGCAAGGAAGGCGGAAAGGTCCGCGCCTTGCGCCTGATTTCGTTCCTTTCCGCAAGCCGGCCCCGAGAGACAATCAATTGCGGATCGACCGATGAGTGATGCTGGCGCTCCCCCCGACAAGTCAGACGGCGCCGGCCAGGGCGGTTTTGCTCTCGGCCAGGGCGAGGCTGCCAAGCCCTACCGGGTGCTGGCACGCAAATACCGCCCCTCCAGCTTCGACGACCTGATCGGCCAGGAGGCCATGGTCCGCACCGTTTCGAACGCGTTCGAAACGGGCCGGATTCCGCAGGCCTGGATCCTGACCGGCGTCCGCGGCGTCGGCAAAACCACCACGGCGCGGATTCTCGCCCGCGCACTGAACTACGAAAAGCCTGATGGCTCGGTGAAGGGACCGACCATCCACATGCCCGACCTCGGCGTGCACTGCCAGGCGATCATGGAAAGCCGGCACATGGACGTGCTGGAAATGGACGCCGCGTCCCATACCGGCGTCGACGACGTCCGCCAGATCAATGACAGCGTCCGCTACGCGCCGGCCAGCGCCCGCTACAAAGTCTACATCATCGACGAAGTCCACATGCTGTCGACGGCGGCCTTCAACGCCTTCCTGAAGACGCTGGAGGAGCCGCCAGAGCACGCCAAATTCGTGTTCGCCACCACCGAAATCCGCAAAGTCCCGGTCACCGTGCTGTCGCGCTGCCAGCGTTTTGATCTCCGCCGCGTCGAGGCCGATGTGTTGATGAACCATCTCAGCAACATCGCCGCAAAGGAAGGTGTTGAAGTCGAGCCCGAGGCGCTCGGCATCATCGCCCGCGCCGCGGAAGGCTCGGTGCGCGATTCGCTGTCTTTGTTCGATCAGGCGATCGCGCATGCAGCGGGCCTTGTCCGTGCCGACGCCGTCCGGCAGATGCTGGGGCTCGCCGACCGCACCCGGGTAATCGACCTGTTCGAGCACCTGGCGCGCGGCGATATCGCCAGCGCCTTTGGCGAATTCCGCAGCCAATACGACGTCGGCGCCGATCCGGTCGTGGTGCTGTCTGATCTCGCCGAATTCGTCAATTTCGTCACCCGGGTGAAATTCGTTCCCGCCACTGCTGACAATGTCGCGTTCGGCGAGACCGAGCGTGTCCGCGCCCGCGAATTCGCCGCAAAATTGTCGATGCGGGTGCTGTCGCGGATGTGGCAGATGCTGCTCAAGGGCATCGCCGAGGTGCAGACCGCGACCCGCCCGGCGGCGGCCGCCGAAATGGTGCTGGTCCGCATCGCCTATGTCGCTGATTTGCCGACGCCGGATGAGGCGATCCGGATGCTCGACCAGAACGGCGGCGGAGCGCAAATGGCCTCCGGGGGCGCGGCGCCGTCACGGGCTGCGCCCACCGCGCCGGTATCTTCAATGCCTGCCGCGTCGCCGATGCGGACGCCTGCATCGCCCCGCTCCGGCGCGGAAGCGTCCGCGCGGCCGCAAATGGCGGCGCCGTCAGCCCAAACCGAGTCCGCGGCCGTCTTGCGGATCACCACTTTTCCGCAACTGGTCGCCCTCGCCGGCGAGAAACGCGATATCCTGACCAAGACGGCGCTGGAATCCGATATGCGCCTCGTCCGGTTCGAGGACGGCCGGCTGGAAGTGGCGCTGGAGCGCAATGCGGCGCGGGGGTTGGTCAACGACCTCTCCCGCAAGCTGGAATTGTGGACCGGGCGGCGCTGGACTGTGATCGTCTCCAACGAGGCCGGCCAGCCGACGCTGCGCTCGCAGAATGAGCAGGCGAGGAACGAGCACGCGCGCGCCGCGGAGGCCGATCCGCGCGTGCAGGAGGTGCTGGCGCGATTTCCCGGCGCCAAGGTGGTCGAGGTGCGCCGGCTTGCCGCCGAGCCGCCGGAATCCAATATTAACGGTGAAGAGTTGAACGAGACGTCCGACGACGACTGATCGGACTCTCGAGAGGACGAACGAATGGCTGATTTTCTCGGCATGATGAAGCAGGCAGCAGAACTGCAATCCAAGATGCAGGCAATGCAGGAAGAGCTCGGCAATCTCGAGGTCGAGGGCATCTCCGGCGGTGGGCTGGTCGCCGTGCGCATGACTGCGAAGATGGAAGTGAAGGGCGTCAGGATCGATCCGTCGTTGATGAAGGCCGAAGAGCGTGAAGTGCTCGAGGATCTGCTGGTGACCGCGCACAACGAAGCGCGGCGCAAGGCGGAAACCGCGGCGATGGAAAAGATGCAGGCACTGACCGGCGGGCTTGGGCTGCCGCCCGGTCTTGGTCTGACCTGAAATGGCCGCCAGCGTTGCCGGCCCTGAAATCGAACGCCTGATCCAGCTCCTGGCGCGCCTGCCGGGCCTAGGGCCGCGCTCGGCGCGGCGCGCGGCGCTGCACCTGATCAAGAAGCGCGAGGCGCTGATGACGCCGCTCGCCGGCGCCCTGCAGGTCGCGATCGACAAGATTCAAGTCTGCAAGACCTGCGGCAATATCGACACGCAAAATCCCTGCACGGTGTGCACCGACCCGCGGCGCGATCCCTCGACCATCGTCGTAGTCGCCGACGTCGCCGATCTCTGGGCGCTGGAACGGGCGAATGCGACCAACGGCCGCTATCACGTGCTCGGCGCCACATTGTCGCCGCTCGACGGCGTCGGTCCGCAGGATCTGACCATCGATGCGCTGGTGGCGCGCGCGCACGAGTCACAAGTCGGCGAGATCGTTCTGGCGCTGAACGCAACGGTTGATGGCCAGACCACCGCCCATTACATCACCGATCTCCTGCAGGACGCCAACGTCAAGGTGACCCGGCTCGCGCACGGCGTGCCTGTCGGCGGCGAGCTTGATTATCTCGACGAAGGTACGCTATCGGCTGCCATGCGGCAGCGAACGCTGTTCTAACCCACATCAACGGAACTGATCGACATGACGAAACGACGATTCGGCAAACGCTCCCGCTTTGCGGTCATCATCATGGCCGCGGCTCTGGCTGCGCCTTCCGCATGGGCGCAACAGGCCGAGCCGGCGCCGAAGCCCGGCAAGCTGATCAATGCCGGCGATGTCCTGTCCGGTGAACTCAACGCCATGAAGGGCGGCAAGAAGAGCAAGCGCGCCGCGACCTACCAGATCACCAGCGAACCGCGCCGGCTGCCGCCGCCGAGCGGGCTCTGCAACCTCGAAACGGGCCCTGAGACGTTCCAGCTCGTCACCAGCAGCGACGCCCAGGCCGCGCAACTGAAGAATTTCATCGGCAAGGAAATTTCCGTGAAAGTCGACGAAGTTGCCTGCGCGCAGGACGCCGGGCAGATCAGCGAAGCCGTCGTCACCAAATGGAGCGTGGTGACCAAGCACTGAATAGCGAACCTCGTAGCGCATCGTAGCTCGGATGGAGCGCAGCGCAATCCGGGGGTGCTTTAGCCGCCATCGCACCGGCCCCGGATTGCGCTTCGCTCCATCCGGCTACAAGACTAAACCTTCACCGGCCCCAATTCGTCAAAATGCCCACGGCGCTGCAGCCAGGCCAGCAGGATCAGGCTCGGCACCGCGACCAAGACGCAGATCGCAAAAAACATCGGCCATCCCACAGCCTTCGCCACATAGCCTGCGCCGGACGACAAATACGTCCGCCCCACCGCGGCCAGCGCCGTGAGCAGCGCATATTGGGTCGCAGTGTGCAGCGGATTGCGGCACAGCGCCGAAAGATAGGCGACGAAGATCACGGTGCCGATGGCGCTGGTGAAGTTCTCCGCCGTGATCGCGAACGCCAGCGCCCATTGGTTGACGCCAACCAACGCGAGCCACGAGAACGACAGATTGGCGATCGCCTGCAGCACGCCGCCGATCCACAGGCTCGCGGCCAGCGAATAGCGTCGCGCCACGAAACCGCCCGCGAAGCCGCCGATCAGGGTGGCGGCGAGCCCCACGCCCTTGACGATGGCGGCATAATCATTGCGCGTGAAGCCGAGATCGATCACGAACGGCGCGGTCATGGTGCCGGAGAACGCGTCGGTGAATTTGAACAGCACGACGAAGGCGAGCGCCGCGAGAGCGTCCTTGCGGACGAGGAACTCCGAGAACGCCCCGACCGCGGCGCGAAGTACCCGCGCAAAGGCACTCTCCGTGCGCGTCGCGGCTTCGGCGCGCGCGGATTGCTCGGGCTCGGTCGCGACGAGGGCCGTGATCGTGCCGATCAGCACCAGCGCGGCCATCACCACATAGCCCCACATCCAGGCCGCGCTGCGCGTAATACCGGTGCCCTCGAAGCCCGTGACAATGAACAGCGCGCCCGCCGTCGAGACCAGCATTCCGATGCGATAGGCCGCGACATACGACGCCATGCCGGCGGCCTGCTCGCTCTCCGGCAGGCTCTCGACGCGAAATGCATCGACCACGATGTCCTGCGTCGACGACATGGTCGCGACCAGCAATGCCCCGAGTGCGACGAACAGCGGCGAGCGCGCAGGATCAGTCAGCGCCAGCAGCAGGATCGCGCCGATCAGAAGCATCTGCGAAAACACCAGCCAGCCGCGCCGTCGCCCAAACGCGCGCGTGAAGAGCGGCACGTGCAGTGCGTCGACCAGCGGCGCCCACAGGAACTTCAGCGTGTAGGGTGTGCCGACCATTGCGAACAGCCCGATGGTGACAAGATCGACGCCGGACTCACGCATCCAGACCAGTAGCGTCGATCCCGACAGCGCCAGCGGCAGCCCTGAGGAGAACCCGAGCAGCAGCACGATCAGCACCCGTGGCTGCAGATAGACAGCGAGGCCCTCGCGCCAGGAGGGAACGGGAGCTTTCTGAGGTGAAACCGAGACGGACTCTGGTGCGGTCATGGGGGGGTGTTAGCAGAGATTCGGCCACAAAAAAGACTGTCATCGCCCTGGCGACGACGGTTTGATATGTGGCTGTAGCCGCGCAATAACCCCTACTCCCCCGCCTGCAGCTTGCGCGGCGCGGGGAACAGCTCGGCTGTTCCCCCCTTGATCACGCGCGGGGCTTCCACCGGCGCATCCGTCTTGCTGAAATCGAGCTCCTCGATCCGCCCGGCGCGTTTTTCGATCTTGTCGGCGGAGATCAAAATCTGTCGCACATCCTCGTTGACGTCGCCAAAGTGCTTCTGCAGCTTGATCACGCGCTCGCGCAGGCGGCAGAGGTCGTCGCCGAGATTGAGCACTTCGGTGCGGATCTGGTCGGCGGCATCGCGCATCCGCGCGTCTTTCAGGATCTGCTGCATCACCTGGATCGCCAGCATCAGGAGCGAGGGCGACACCAGCACGACGCGGGCGCGATAGGCCTTCTGGATCACGTCGTCGAAACCGTCGTGGATCTCGGCATAGACCGATTCCGACGGTACGAACATCAGCGCGGTGTCCTGCGTCTCGCCGGTGATCAGGTACTTTTCCGCGATGTCGCTGACATGCTTCATCACGTCGTTGCGCAAGCGCTGGCTGGCGAATTTCCGCTCCTCGTCGCTGCGCGCATCGTGCAGCGCGGTCATCGCTTCCAGCGGAAATTTCGCGTCGATGCAGAGTGGCCGCTGGTCGGGCAGGAACACGACACAGTCCGGCCGTTTGCCAGACGAGAGCGTGTACTGGAACTCGTAGGAGCCCTGCGGCATGCCGTCCTGCACGATCGCTTCCATCCGCGCCTGGCCGAAGGCGCCGCGCGACTGCTTGTTGGCGAGCACGTCGCGCAGCGTCGTGACCTGCGACGTCAGGTCGGTGAGGTTCTTGTGCGCATTGTCGATGATGCCGAGCCGCTCGTGCAGCACGCGCAGACTGTCCATGGTGTGGCGCGTGGTCGCCTCCATCGACTGGCCGACCCGGTGCGTCACCGAATCCAGCCGCTCGTTGACCGCGCGCGCCATCTCGGCCTGGCGGCCGGCCAGCGACTGCGCCATCGCATCGACCCGCCCGGTGGACTCGCTCTGCGCCCGCAGCATCTGGCTTAAGCGCTCCTCCAACTCGTCGGCGCGGATCGCCTGGGCCATCGCCAGTTCCGCGCCGCGGCGGCCGGACCGGGTGATGACGATGACGATCGCCAGCAAGAGCACCAAAGCGAGCGCGCCGAAACCTGCCAGCGCCTCGCCAACGTGAATCGGCTGGTCGCCGACCATGAAGAGAATTTCGTTCATGGGGCTTTGTAGCCGATTCGCCGGCTTTCGCGAACGAAGAGGGAACATTTATGGTAAATGGCGGGTTAATTTTCGTGGTTAACGCCGTCTTAAAAATCATGGTTAAGGCCCGGTTAAGGAGTTCCTCCGCGCATTGACCGCGACAAGTCGGCGGCTTAAATCGCGCGCTATGGCCATCAGAGAAATCATCATCCTGCCGGACAAGCAGTTGCGGCTCGTCTCCAAACCTGTCGAGAAAGTGACGACGGAGATCCGCAAGCTTGCCGACGACATGTTCGAGACCATGTACGACGCCCCCGGTATCGGGCTGGCGGCGATCCAGGTCGCGCAGCCGCTGCGGCTGATCACCATGGACCTGGCCAAGAAGGACGAGAACGGCGAAACCAAGCCTAAGCCGCGGGTGTTCATCAACCCGGAAATCATCTCCTCGTCGGAGGAATTGTCGGTCTACGAGGAAGGCTGTCTCTCGATCCCCGAATATTACGAGGAGGTCGAGCGCCCGGCGCAGGTCCGCATCCGCTTCACCGATCTCGACGGCAAGTTGCACGAGGAAGATGCCGACGGCCTGTTCGCCACCTGCATCCAGCACGAGATCGACCACCTCAACGGCGTGCTGTTCGTCGACTATCTGTCCAAGCTGAAGCGCGACCGGGTTTTGAAGAAGTTTACCAAGGCCGCCAAGCGCGCGGCGGAGTAAGGCCGCCACCCTCTCAGCCGTCATGCCCACGTCTATCTTGCTGCAAAAGACGCGGATGGCCGGGACAAGCCCGGCCATGACGGAGTAAAATCGAACCCCCTCGGGATACTTCGAGCCTCATGCCACTCCGCTTGATCTTCATGGGCACGCCCGATTTCGCGGTGCCGACGCTGCTGGAACTCGTGGCGCACGGCCATGAGATTGTGGCCGTCTACACCCGTGCGCCAAAACCGGCCGGGCGCGGCATGAAGCTGCAGCCGACCCCGGTCGAGCAGGAGGCGGGGCGGCTGGACATTCCCGTGCTGACGCCAAGCACATTGAAGACCCCCGAAGCGCTCGAGGAGTTTCGCGCCCACCATGCCGATGCTGCCGTCGTCGTTGCCTACGGCATGATCCTGCCGCAGGCCATTCTGGACGCGCCGCCGCTCGGCTGCTTCAACCTGCACGCCTCGCTGCTGCCGCGCTGGCGTGGTGCCGCCCCGATCAACCGCGCCATCATGGCCGGCGACGCCGAGAGCGGCGTAATGGTGATGAAGATGGATGTCGGCCTCGATACCGGCGACGTCGCGATGGCCGAGCGGCTGGCGATCACGGACACCATGACGGCCGCGGATTTGCACGACGCGCTTGCACTGCTCGGCGCCGACCTGATGGTGCGCGCGATGGGTGGGCTGGAGCGCGGCGGGCTGCAGCTCAGCAAGCAAAGCGAAGACGGCGTCACCTACGCCGCCAAGATCGAAAAGACGGAGGCGCGGATCGACTGGAAGCGGCCGGCGCGGGAAGTGCTACGGCACATTCACGGCCTGTCGCCGTTTCCCGGCGCCTGGTGCGAGATCGCAACCGAGGGCGAGCCGGCGCGCATCAAGGTCCTGCGCTGCGAACCGGCAAAAGGCTCCGGCGTGCCGGGCGAGGTGCTCGACGACAGCCTGACGGTTGCCTGCGGCGACGGCGCGATCCGGATTCTGGAATTGCAGCGCGCCGGCAAGGCCCCGATGAAAGCCGCGGACTTTTTGCGCGGCACGCCGCTCAAGCCGCCGGCGCGGCTCGACTGATGCCCCGCTACAAACTCATCATCGAATATGACGGCACGCCGTTCTCCGGCTGGCAGATCCAGGACAACGCACCGACCGTGCAGGGCGCGATGGAAGCCGCAGTGAAGGCGATTTGCGGCGAGCCCGCGCGCGTGCATGGTTCGGGCCGCACCGATGCCGGCGTGCATGCGCTGGGGCAGGTGGCGCATTGCGATATCGCAAAGCCGTTCCCGCCGGGCCGCCTGCGTGACGGGCTGAACGCGCATTTGCGTCCGCACCCGATCGGCGTGCTGTCGGCGGAAATCGTCGCCGATGATTTCGAAGCGCGCTTCTCCGCCAAGAGACGCCACTACCGCTACCGCATCACCAACCATCGCGCCAACCTCGCGCTCGACATCGGCCGAAGCTGGCGGGTGCCGCGGCATCTCGACACCGACGCGATGCACATCGCCGCGCAACGGCTGCTGGGCAAGCACGATTTCACGACCTTTCGCGACACCGAATGTCAGGCGAAATCGCCGGAGAAGACCCTCGACCAACTCGACGTCATCAGGGAGGGCGATGCGGTGTCGATCCTCACTTCCGCGCGCTCGTTCCTGCACAGCCAGGTGCGCTCGATGGTCGGCTCCCTGGTGTGGGTCGGCGAAGGCCGCTGGACCGCCGACGACCTCGCCGCCGCGCTAGCCGCCCGCAACCGCGCCGCCTGCGGCCCGGTCGCGCCGCCGGACGGATTGTATCTGGTGCGGGTGGAGTATTAGGCGGCGGCTTCCCTTTACCTCGCCCCGCTTGCGGGGAGAGGTCGGATCGCTCTTGCGATCCGGGTGAGGGGGTACAGGTCCCTCGACGAATCCTGCCGGCCGAGAGAGCCCCTCACCCCGACCCTCTCCCCGCAAGAGCAGGGCGAGGGAGAAGAGCTACCCAAAATACCTATTCAACACCCCGCGATAAATCCGCGTCAGCTTCTCCAGATCGGACACCGGCGTGCGCTCGTCGATCTGGTGCATGGTCTGGCCGACCAGGCCGAATTCGATCACCGGGCAATAGCTCGAGATGAAGCGCGCGTCGGAGGTGCCGCCGCTTGTCGAAAGCTCCGGCTTGCGGCCGGTGACTTCCTCGATCGCGGCGACCGCGAGATCGGTGAAGGCGCCTGGTTTTGTGACGAACACGTTGGAGTTGGAATATTCCCACACGATGCGGGCGCGGATGCGGTTGCCGCACGCTTTCGCCAGCCGTTCCTCGACCAGCGCGCGCAGCGTCTCCTGCGTGTGGTTGTCGTTGAAGCGGATGTTGAACTTGGCGCGCGCCTGACCGGGGATCACATTGCTCGCCGTGTTGCCGACGTCGACGGAGGTGAATTCGAGGTTGGAAGCCTGGAATTGCGCGCTGCCGTGATCGAGCGGCTCGTCGGAGAGCGCCACGATCAGCCGCGAAATATCCGGCACCGGGTTGGCTGCACGGTGCGGATAGGCGACGTGGCCCTGCACGCCGTCGACATAGAGCGTGCCGGATTGCGAGCCGCGGCGGCCGATCTTGATGCAGTCGCCGAGGACCTCGACATTGCTGGGCTCACCGAGCACGCAATGATCGAATTTCTCGCCGCGCTCGGCGCACCACTTCAGAAGCTTGATGGTGCCGTTGACCGAAATGTCCTCTTCGTCGCCGGTGATCAAAAACGAAATCGAGCCACCGCCGTTTTTTTGCGGCTTGCCGCCATTGTCGGCGAGATATTGCAGCACGGCGGCGACGCTGCAGGCGATGCCGCCTTTCATGTCGACCGCGCCGCGGCCATAGAGGAAACCGTCCTTCACCTCGCCCGAGAACGCCCCGAGCGTCCAGGCCGCCTCGTCACCGGGCGGCACCACGTCGGTATGACCGGCAAAGGTGATGTGCGGCGCTTCAGTCCCAATGCGGGCGTAGAGGTTATCGATATCTGATGTGCCGGGTTCGCCGAAGGTGACGCGATGCACCTCGAAGCCGGCGTCCTTCAGCAACCGTTCGAGGACACCGAGCGCGCCGGCATCGGCAGGGGTAACAGACGGGCAGCGGACCAGGTCGCGGGTAATGGAAACGGCGTCATTCATAGCCCGGCTTAACACGCCAAACCGGCGGCGGGCCAGCCTTGTGCGGCACCATTTCGATCTCGCTCTGCTGGTCCCACGGCGGCCGCGTATCGAGTGGCGGTTTCGGCGCCAGCGGGTCAGGCCCGAACCGGTTGGTCTTTCGCGAGCCCTTCAGGCAATACATTTCGATGAAGCCCCACAGGCAGAGCACGGCCGCGACGATGGCGAGCGGCAGGTCGACGTAGGAATCGGGGAGCCGATCTGCAAACTGATTGTGGAGGCCGGGGACCGCGAAGAACGGCACCATCCACCAGCCGCTCTTATCGCGGTCATGCAGCCTCTTGAAGGCAGTCGCGAAATAGACCCACATCAGCAGCGACGTGCCGAACAGCTTGACCAAGAGCCGGGGTAGGTCGGCCAATGTCAGGGACCGATACGCGTCGGGATCCACCAGCCTGAAGAGGTCCCTGGCGCCGAAATGGAAGGATGCGGGACCGCCGAACAGGCTGTGGATCGCAACGATCACCAGCCCCACGGACATCATCAAGCCCAACACGACCAGCCCCGCGAGCCACAACTTGGCGCGGTTGATGCGGCCGTCAAAGCGGAACAGGTACCAGGTCCAGTCCATGCGCAACGCTCCGGACGGCGGCAAAGCCCGCGGTCCGGTACGTTAGTCGCGCGGGAAAGTCCCCGGTTCGATTAATCCCGCAGCAGCTCGTTGATGCTGGTCTTGGCGCGGGTGCGCTCGTCGACGCGCTTGACGATCACGGCGCAGGCGGTCGACGGGCCGGGCTGGCCGTTCTTCAAGGGCTTGCCGGGCAGCGCGCCGGGAACCACGACCGAATATTCCGGAACTTCGCCGATGAATGTCTCGCCGGTCTCGCGGTCGACGATCTTGGTGGAGGCGCCGAGGAACACGCCCATCGCCAGCACCGCGCCCTTGCGCACGATTACGCCTTCGGCGACTTCCGAGCGCGCACCGATGAAGCAGTCGTCCTCGACGATCACAGGCTCGGCCTGCAGTGGCTCCAGCACGCCGCCGATGCCGACGCCGCCGGAAATATGCACGCGCTTGCCGATCTGCGCGCAGCTTCCCACGGTGGACCAGGTGTCGATCATGGTTGCTTCATCGACATAGGCGCCGAGATTAACGAAGGACGGCATCAGCACGACGTTGCGGGCGATGAAGGCCGATCGGCGCACGATCGCGCCCGGCACGGCGCGAAAACCCGCATCACGAAAACGATTCTCGCCCCAGCCCTCGAACTTCGAGGGCACCTTGTCCCACCACGAGGCCTTGCCGGGGCCGCCGGGAATCGCGCTCATGTCGTTGAGGCGGAACGACAGCAGCACCGCCTTCTTCAGCCACTGATTGACCTTCCACTTGCCGCTGGCCTCGCGCTCGGCAACCCGCGCCTCGCCCTTGTCGAGCAGTTCGAGCGCGCTATCGACAGCCTCGCGAACCTCGCCCTTGGTCGACGTCGAAATGCCGTCGCGGGCATCGAAGGCGGAGTTGACGGCGGATTCGAGCGCGGACAGGGACATCGGGATTTCCTTAGGCTTTCGGGCGAAGTTGACGGGCTTTTTCGGGATTTGGGAGGTGAGAGTCAAGCTTCCGCTGTCGTCCCTGCGCACGCAGGGACCCATAACCACAGGTGTGGATTGTTGGACGGGATGCCTGCGGGCGTGCCCTTTTCGAGACGCCGCGGCGTATGGGTCCCGGCTTTTCGCAGGGACGACGAAGATGGTTATCCGCGGACGCTCAACTTCTGCAAAAATCCCGTCAGATCATCCGTCACGTGATCCACGTAAGCCGCATCGCGGCCTTCCAGCTCCCAGTCCTCGCGCACCACTTCCTGGGCGCCGTCGGGCACCACCAGCACCGTGGTCATGCCGAGTTGGTGCGGCACCACGAGGTTGCGGGCGAGATCCTCGAACATCGCCGACCTCAGGGGATCCACGCCGTGGACGCGCAGGAATTTGTCGTAGGTCTGCGGCGCCGGCTTCGGTTCCAGTTCGGCGGCGATGATGTCGAACACCGCCTCGAAATGTTCTGTTATGCCAAGCCGTGCCAGCACCGCGCCGGCATGGTCGGTCGAGCCGTTGGTCAGGATCAGCTTGCGGCCGGGAAGTTTTGCGATCGCCGCCCCCATCGCCGGGTTCGGCTCCAGCGGCGAATGATCGATCTTGTGTACGTAGGCCAGATAATCGTCGGCGTGCACGCCATGCTCGGTCATCATGCCGCGCATGCTGGTGCCGTAGCGGCGATAATAATCCTTCTGGATCACGCGGGCTTCTTCCGCGGAGATTTTCAAGTAAGCGCTGATGAACTCGCCGATCCGCGCGTCGACCTGCTGCCACAGATTGACGTGGTGCGGGTAGAGCGTGTTGTCAAGATCGAACACCCAGGTGTCGATGTGGCTGAAGGCGCGGGGAGAATTGGTTTTCATTTGCTGTCTCAACCCGTCGTCCCTGCGTTCGCGTTCGCAGGGACGACAATGGAACTATGACTCATCACGGCATCGCAAATCGCAGCGTCTTGCCGCCGCTTGACATATCGACCGGCGCAAAGCCGATCGGCGCAAGGCCGCGCGTGCCGCAATCGCCCTGCTCCGATACCTCGAACTTGCTCTCGCGCGTGCAGAGCTCTTTCGGGCCGCCCCAGTTCAACGGCCTGTCCCTATATTTTACGGCGCGGTTTTCGCTGTCGACGGCTTCGGCAAAGCTGTAGACCTGTTTGGGCTGGCCGGTCACGTCGGGATGCAGGCACTTGCCGGGATCGATGCGGTACCAGCCCCGGCTGGTCACCGACTTGCCGTCGTCGGTGGCGACCGCCGCCATGATCTTGTGCGGCGTGTCGTTGCACCATGTCAGTCCGGTCGAGGACGGCTTTTGCACGGCCTCGATCATGGTGGTGAAGAAATTTTGCGACTGCACGACATCAGCGGCGAGCCCGCGGCTCTTCAGGAACGCGCTCAATGCTCCTTGCGTCTTCGGCCCGTCGACGCCGTCGATTGGAGCGGCGTCATAGCCCGCGATCACCAGCAGCCGCTGGATGCCGGCCAGCCGCGCCTGCTCATCGTCATATTCGGAGTCCTCGGCGAGATAGGCGACGAGATTGCCGTCGTCGGTCCGCGTCGGCGTGATCTGGGTGAAGGGCGCAGGCGTCTGGTTGCCGCGGCATTGGCGGGCGGCGGCGATGACGAAATTCTCCGGCGCGATGCACAGCGTGTCGCTGCCGTTCTGCGGGATCGGCGAAGCGCCGTAGACGCCGAGCGCGCGCGCATTCAACAGGATGCGGTCGGCGGTCAGCGCGCCCTGCAGCACGACGCGGCAGGCGGCCGGATCGATCCGGAACCAACCCCGCGTCGCCGTCGCCGACTTGTCGTCGATGCCGATCGCGGCCTCGACCACATAGCTCATGCGGTTGCAGAGTTTGAGGTCGGCAAGCGCGGGCAGGGAGGAGACGAACAGCGAGATCGCCGCGGCCGGCAGGGACATCAGACAACGCGTTAGCGTCGAACGCGGCTGCCGCGATGCTCCCACCTCGTCAAGCCCGACCATGACGGCCTTTGTCCGCGTCGCCGCTTTATGCATCACTTGTGGATCAGCGTGCCGGTGCCCTGATTGGTGAACAATTCCAGCAGCACCGCGTGCCGCATCTTGCCGTCGATGATGACGACGCCCTGCACGCCCTGTTCCAGCGCGTAGATGCAGGTCTCGACCTTCGGGATCATGCCGCCGGAAATCGTGCCGTCGGCGATCAGTTTTCGCGCATCCTTCACCGACAGTTCCGGTATCAGCTTTTTCGACTTGTCGAGCACGCCGGGAACGTCGGTCAGCAGCAACAGCCGCTTCGCCTTCAGTGCGCCGGCCACGGCACCGGCAAAGGTGTCGGCGTTGATGTTGAGCGTCTGGCCGTCATGCGAGGTCGCGAGCGGTGCCAGCACCGGGATCAGCTCGTAGCCGATCAATTGATTCAACAGCGTCAGATCGACCTTGTCGGGGTCGCCGACGAAGCCGAGATCGACGGCCTTTTCGATGTTCGAATCCGGGTCGACCATGGTGCGCGACGTCTTCGACGCCTTCACCATGTTGCCGTCCTTGCCGGAGAGGCCGACGGCCTTGCCGCCGGCTTCGTTGATATAGCCGACCAGTTGCTTGTTGACGGAGCCCGCCAGCACCATCTCGACGATCTCGATGGTGGCGGCATCGGTGATACGAAGCCCTGCGGCGAATTCAGACTGGATGCCGAGCCGCTTGAGCATGGTCGCGATCTGCGGTCCGCCGCCATGCACGACTACCGGATTGATCGCGGTCTGTTCCAAAAGCACGATGTCGCGCGCAAAGGCTTTTGCGGTTTCCTCGGCGCCCATGGCATGGCCGCCATATTTGATGACGATGGTTTCCTCGTCATATTGCTGCATGTGCGGCAGCGCTTCCGACAGGATGCGGGCCTGATCGAGCGGGCTGATATTTTGCGCTGAGGTCATGAAGCGGGTCTCGCCATTCCGGATGTCGGGCCGGGTTCTATCCGATTGGAGGGCAGGGCGCAAAGTGGGGGATTTGCGGAGTTTGCAGCCCGGATGAAGCGAAGCGAAATCCGGGCCGTCCCGTCAATTGATGCGGCTTTCCCGGATTTCGCTTTGCTCCTTCCGGGCTACAGAATTTTACCGCCGCTTCGGCCAGGCCGCAGCTACCGCCAGCGCCAGCCAGCTCGCGATCAACAATGTCCCGCCGGTCGGCGCGGCAAAAGGAAACAGCCCATGTCCGGCATAGTGGCGCAGCGTCAGGTCGCCGGCGAACAGGGATGCCCCGATGACGAGGCCGAAGGCGGCCGCAATGCCAATGTGGCCACGGACAATCCCGCGCTCGGCCAATGCGATAGCGCCGAGCACAGCGCTGGCATGAAATAGCAGCATCGACGACGCCGACGCCAGCCGCGATGCGTCCGCGCCGTGGGCGGAGGCGGCCGCCAGCATGACGCCGTCGGCGCCCATGATGCCAGCGAGCACGATCAGGATGCGGCCCGTGCGGCTCATCAGGCGCGCTCGTGCAACAGGCGCACCATCGCGGCACGCAGTTCCGGCATCCCGGCGCCAGAGCGCGACGACGTCACCAGCACGTCCGGAAACGCCGCCGGGTGCTTGGCAAGCGCGGCCGTGGTTTGTTCGATGTTCTTCTCCAGTTCGGCCGTCTTCACCTGGTCCGCCTTGGTCAGCACCACCTGATAGCTCACGGCAGATTTATCCAGCGTCTTGAGCACGTCCTGGTCGACATCCTTGACGCCGTGGCGCGCGTCGATCAGGACGTAGACCCGTGCCAGCGTGGCGCGTCCCTGCAGGAATTGGTGGATTAGCTTGGTCCAGGACGCGACCTGGGTCTTCGGCGCTGAGGCGTAGCCGTAGCCGGGCATGTCGACCAGCCGAAGGCCTGCGCTGTCGGGGCCGTCGAAGAAGATCAGTTCCTGGGTGCGGCCCGGCGTATGCGAGGTGCGCGCCAGCGCGTTGCGGCCGGTGAGCGCATTGATCAGGCTCGATTTGCCGACATTGGAGCGTCCGGCAAACGCCACTTCCATGCCGGCCATCGGCGGCAGCGTTTCGATCGAGGGCGAGGCCCAGACGAACTTCCAGTCGCCGGCGAAGAGTTTTCGGCCCTCTTCGATCAGCTTCGCATCAGTCTCGGCGGTCATGCGAAGGTTCTTTCCAGGCCGTCATTGTAGGGCAACGCGGCGCTTGCTCATCCGTCATTCCGGGATGGTGCGTCAGCACCAGACCTTAGATGCGCAATTGCGCATCGGGGAATCTCGAGGTTTCGGATGACGGCATCACGTCTTCTCTACAGCCTTCTTCGAGACGAACGTCGCCCTGAGATTGTCGAACAGCTCCACTTTCACGCCGTTCTTGCGCATGATGTAGCTCTGCTGCACGACCGAGAGCAGGTTGTTCCAGGCCCAGTAGATCACCAGCCCCGCCGGGAAGCCCGCCAGCATGAAGGTGAAGATCAGCGGCATCCAGTCGAAGATCATCTTCTGGGTCGGATCCGGCGGCGTCGGGTTCAGCTTCATCTGGAACCACATCGTGATGCCCATGATGATCGGCCAGACGCCGAGCGCGAGGTAGGCGCCGAGCACCGGCACATGCGTCGGGTCGAACGGCAGCAGCCCGAACAGGTTGAAGATCGTGGTCGGGTCGGGCGCCGAGAGATCCTTGATCCAGCCGTAGAACGGCGCGTGGCGCATTTCGATGGTGACGAACAGCACCTTGTAGAGCGAGAAGAACACCGGAATCTGCAGGGCTACCGGAAGACAGCCGGCGATCGGATTGATCTTCTCCTTGCGGTAGATCTCCATCATCTCCTGTTGCTGCTTCTGACGGTCGTCCGGATAACGCTCCTTCAGCGCGGCGAGTTGCGGCTGTACCGACTTCATCTTCGCCATCGAGGCGTAGGACTTATTGGCGAGCGGGAAGAACAGCAGCTTCACCAGCACCGTCACCAGCAGAATCGAGACGCCGAAATTGCCGACTAGGTGATAGAAATAGTCGAGCGCCAAGAACATCGGCTTGGTGATGAAGTAGAACCAGCCCCAGTCGATCAACAGGTCGAAATGGTTCAGCCCGAGTTGCTTGTTGTAGCCGCCATGGCCGGCCAGCGGGAAGTTGATGCCGACGACGCTGGCTTCCTTGGCCCCCGCAAACAGCCGCGCATTGGCGCTGCCGGTGCCGCCAATCGCGATGGTCTGCGGATCCTGCAGATAGTCGGTCTGGTAGTGGTGCTTGGTGCCGACCTGATTAGAGGAGAATCGCGCCTGCAGCTTCGCGGTGGTATCCGGCAACAGTGCAGACGCCCAGTATTTGTCCGTGATGCCGAGCCAGCCATTGGTGACGTTGAAAGCGACCGATTTGGCTTCGTCGATTTTCTTGTAGCCGTATTCCTGCAGGCCCTGGTCGCCGAGATAGCCGATCAGGCCCTCATGCAGGATGTAGTAGCCCGAGACCTCAGGCGTGCCGTGGCGCGAGATCAGCGCGAACGGATAGAGGGTTACCGGCGCGGCGCCGACATTGGTGACGTCGTCCTTGATCGTGAAGAGATAGCGGTCGTCTACCGCAATGGTGCGGCGGAAGGTAAGGCCTTCGCCATTGTCATATTTCAGTGTCACCGGATTGCTCGGCGACAGTGCGCCGGAGCCCTCCTGCTGCCACATCGTGTTCTGGTCAGGGATGCGCGCGGTCGAGCCGGACGCCGGCACCCAGCCGAATTCCGCGTAATAGGGATGAGCGGTGCCCGAAGGCGAGAACAGCATGATCGCGGGCGAGGTGGGATCGACGGTATCGCGGAATTTCTCCAGCGACAGGTCGTCGATGCGCGCGCCCTTCAGCGAGATGCTGCCGGAAATCCGCGGCGTCTCGATCTTGATGCGGGGTGAGGCCGCGATCGCGGCGTCGCGGCTGACGACGGGCGCAGCCCCGCCCGGCTGGCCGGCTGGCGCGGTGGCGGATGGCGCCGAGCCTGGTTGCGGGGTGGTGGATCCCGGCGTCGCCTGCGGCGCCGGCTTGTTGATCTCGGCCTGGGTCTGGCTTTGCGCGCGCTGCCGCTCCATCTGCGGCATGTTGTAGAAATACTGCCAGGCGATCAGCACAAGGCCGGACAGAATGACGGCGAGGATGGTGTTGCGATTGTCGGTCATCGTTTTTGAGGTCTCGCCATTCAATTCGGAAATTTGGTCGGCTGCCGGTCGAGGCGATGCAGCGCCGAGCGGAGATCGTCGAGCATGGTTGCGAAGTCGCGGGTGAGCGCGGCCCGGCGGCCTACCAGGACATAATCATGGTGGGCTCGCATGGATATGACGTCCAGCCGCTTCACGAGTTCGCGAAGCCGGCGCCGGATGCGATTGCGCTCGGTGGCGGTACCGTTCTTTTTTGTAACGGTGAAACCGATCCGGATCGGGCCGCCATCGTCGCGGGCGCGGCCCTGCACCACGAAGGCAGCGCTGTTGGCCCGCGTGCCATTGGCAACGGCGAGAAAGTCCGCCCGCTGCCTCAGCCGATCCATGAATGAAATCTCCGGAAGATCCGGCTCAGGCGCTCAGACGCTTGCGGCCGCGCGCACGGCGGGCGGCGAGAACCTTGCGACCGCCGGCGGTGGCGAGACGGGCGCGGAAGCCGTGACGGCGCTTGCGCACCAGTTTGCTGGGTTGATAAGTCCGCTTCACGGGTAGTTCTCCGCTGACCGGGCAATTTGCCTGTTGGATTGAGGTGCGTCCGATGATGCGGGCCGGCCCGAAAAAGGGCCACTTACGGCCCAAACGAGCCGCCCCCGGTGGAACCGGGCCATCGCGGACAGTTGGCGCGGCTTATACGGGAGCGACCTGTTTTCGTCAATGTCAGGGGTTGCCGCATCGGCCGTTCTTTGAAACGTCGCAATTGGGGCGAATATATCTGTTTTCGCGGGGTTTTCAGGGGCAAGACGGCGGCGCGCCCGGACCACCGGAACGTCCGGACATTAGCGATCGGTAATTTGACCGCTGGGTGGCCCAAACGCATCTTTGGAATCACGGTACCACCAGCATGGCGGGCCGGGGTGGCTTGGGTCCGGCAGGCTCCAAACGCAGAGATATCAAGGCAGCTATTCGTGTCAGCGACCGACGACCAGCCGATCTCTCAAGCCCCACGGTGCACGGGCCCGCGTCGGCTCGGCCTGTCCGGCAAGCTTTTGCTGCTGACCATACCGCTCGTGATGATCGCGCTCTTGATGATCTACGTGCCTTCGATCGCGAATTTCTGGACCAACCGGCTGAACGACCGCCTCGCGGCGGCCAACACCGCCGCCCTGGTGCTGGATGCCGCGCCGCTCGGCATGGTGCCGGATTCGTTGGCCCGGCAGATCCTGACCAGCGTGGGTGCGCGGGCGGTGGCCATCAAGATGGGGCAGCAGCGCCGGCTGCTTGCCAGTGCCGACCTGCCGGCGGCGATCGACCGCGATATCGACCTGCGGACCCTGACGGTGTGGTCCGCGATCGTCGAATCCTTTGAGACCATGCTGGACACCGGCAACCAGACCATTCGCGTGGTCGGGCCCGCGCCCGGTGGCGCACAATTCATCGAGGTGGTGGTCGATGAGAAGCCGTTGCGGCAGGCGATGTACCGCTTTTCCAGCAATCTGCTGCTGGTCTCGCTCGGGATCGCGATGCTCGCCGCGGGGCTGGTCTATCTGGCGCTGCATTATCTGTTCGTCCGCCCGATGCGGCGGCTGACGGCCAATCTCGTCGGCTTCCACGAAAACCCGGAAAGTGCGGCGCGCATCATCGTGCCGAGCCATCGCGGCGACGAGATCGGGGTTGCCGAGCGCGAATTGTCCGACATGCAGCGCGACCTCGTCTCGATGCTGTCGCAGAAGAGCCGGCTCGCCGCGCTCGGTCTCGCGGTGTCGAAGATCAACCACGATCTGCGCAATCTTCTCGCGTCCTCGCAACTGCTGTCGGACCAGCTCGCCAGCGTGCCGGATCCGCGGGTGCAGCGCTTTGCGCCGAAACTGATGCGCTCGCTGGAGCGCGCCATCGATTTCTGCCAGTCGACCCTCTCTTACGGCCGCGCCCAGGAAGCCGAGCCCGACCGTCGCATGATCCAGCTCGAACCCGTGGTGACCGAGGTGCGCGAATCCGCCGGCCTCGCCGCCGACGCCTCGATCACCTGGATCAGTGCGATCGAGCGCGGGCTGTCGATCGACGCCGATCCCGACCAGTTGTTTCGCGTGCTGCTCAACCTCGTGCGCAACGCGGCGCAAGCGCTGGAAAGCGCCAAGGGGGATGCCGCGACCTTGCAGATCCGCATCACCGGCCGCCGCGAAGGCTCGGTCGCCATCATCGAGGTGTCCGACACCGGCCCGGGCGTGCCGGCAAAGGCGCGCGAGCATCTGTTCGAGGCGTTCCAGACCTCCGGCCGGCTCGGCGGCAGCGGGCTGGGCCTTGCGATCGCCGCCGAACTGGTGCGCGCTCATGGCGGCGCCATCCACCTGGTCGAAGGCACCATCGGCGCCACCTTCCGGATCTCGATCCCGGATCGGCCGGTGGAACTGCAAAGCGTCCGCAACGAGCGGGCGCGGGCGTAAGGCGCGGCCTTGACTGCGTTTTGCGGTGGTTTGCGGCCAGTTTACCATCGGAAATGGATGGGCTGATCCCGTCAGGCGGACCTTGCAAAGCGGGGCCGGAGCGGGTAGCTAAAGCGCTCTTTCGCGACCGTCCGGACCTTATTCGGACGCATCCGGGTCTCTTAAAGCCCAAATGCCAAGCGAAAACGCGCCCGTAGCTCAGCTGGATAGAGCACCAGACTACGAATCTGGGGGTCAGGAGTTCGAATCTCTTCGGGCGCGCCATTTCGATACAAAACTGGGCACTCCAAAATCTTTTGTTTTGCGCTTGAGGCAGCGATCAGCGCGCGCAGCAATGCGCTTCTCGACCCCGTGATGCGAACCTCTTTCGTGTCCACTCGACGCGCTGGGCGCAGCTTGCGCGAAGTGAATGCGCAGACGGATCGGCGCCGCAGCCGCCGGACGAAGGCGGGCCGCGGCGTCGGATTTGCCGTTCGCAACCACGATCATCATCAGGAAAGACAGCGCAAGGCCGGCGTGATTGTCGCTCCGAACTGAAATATCGAAAACAACCCCATGCAAAGTAGCGGGTGATCGCCTGCATGGCTGCTTTGAGCGATCCCGCGAAAACATTTTGACACGTCGAGCAAATCAGCGGCACTGCTCCACCCTCGCGCAATTTGTAAAGCGCCCATGGCCCCGCCCAACAACGGGCTCACGGCCTCATCATGATCAGACTGCGAACCCTGCGGCATGCCGGCGACAATCGCCGGGGAGAGGAGGACTCCCGTTCGCTCGCGACCCACCCTTTTGGCACATGACGTCGATCCCCCGGATTGATCGAGAGGGCCGCTATCGAAGGGCACCCGGACCACCTGCGAAATCGGAAAGAACGCCGCCCACGAGGCGTAGCGAAAAATCGCAGGGCATCCCGGATTATGCGGCCGGAGCGCGCAGCCGGCCGCGCGGCGTTCGCATCGGATTGGTCGCCAGAGCGGCCCACCAATATACATCGCGCAGCAACGGGCACGTGTTGTCGCATCCCAATATCGCTTTGGGGCCGCCCGAGCACACGCTCGAATGCGTTGTTGCTGAAGGCGCCTTCGAATGTGCAGCCGGGCGTCGCAGCCACCCGGCCCTTAGCTCGCCGCGTCCTTGATGGCAGTCTCGAAGCTCTTTGCGTCGAAGGCCGGCATGCTTTGGATCCGCCCGAGGCCCTGGGCCGCGTACCAGACGGAGAATGCGAGCATCGCCTCCTGATTCGGGGCATCGACGATGTCGACGAAATCGTAGTAGCCCTGCGTATAATGGATCGACTCGATCTTGATGCCCAGCTTGTCGAGCTTTGCCTTGGCCTTGCCGGTCCGCTCAGATTGCTTGCTTGCCCACTCCGGGCTCAGGTTGCCAAGCAGTACGTATTTCATGGCCACCTCCATATTTGATCATGCGCGAAGAACCATACAATTATACGCCCTCCGGCGGCCCGCGCCCATGCCGTTCCGCGTAGCGGGAACCGCGAGGTAGGGAACTCGCCGGCCCCGATATCTTGGCCGGCAAGCCCTACACCCAGCGCCGTACCCGCGCGCGGTAGCGGCGATAGACGTCCCCGAACTTGCGCTCGAGATAGGCTTCCTCGCGGGTGATCACGCCGTAGCGGATGACAAGCGCGAAGGGCACCAGCGTCATCAGCAGCCAGAGGCTATCAAAGGCAACAGCCAGGCCGATGAGCCCCAGCACCATGCCTAGATAGATGGGGTTGCGCGTGAAGCGGTAGGGGCCCGTCTCCACGATGGTCGTGGTCGGCAGATTGGTAGGCACGTTCGAGCCGGCCCGGGTCATGGTCAAGATCGCCCACGCGACCAGTGCCAGCGCAAGGGCAAAGACTATCGTGCCGAGCCGGCCTGCAGAAACCACGGACGGCAAGAACGGCCAGGGCATGAGCCAGTTGAGCGCGAGCCCGGCAAGCACCGCGAGCGCCCATGCGATCGGCGGCCGGACAACCACATTCGCGGTATCTGCCGTGTCAGCCATGGCGGGACCAGTGAACCTGCGCTCCTTTTGATGTGGCCAGCCGAATCCCGTTTGCAAGCATCGCGCAAAATCGCAGGCAATCCCGGCGCGCCGTCCCTCGATCCCGGGATCAAGACCGACCAGCAGCGAACGGAACGATTCGGCGTTTGCCAACTTGAATCGCGGCTGTGGTGTGGGCCGCACCTTCGCCACCTGCGGCGGTAGTCCAAAGATGAAGTCCGCGCTTGCGCATCAAGCCGGATCGATCAAGGGAGGAATACGATGAGTTGGAATTGGGGCGAGCTGCTTGGGCTGAGCTTCGCTGTGTTGCTGTTCAGCGCTGCTATGATTGCCAACGTTAGTGAAAGCCCTATGCCCGAACTGCGTGGGGCTTGGGTGGCCAAGGTCTTGCGATAGGCAGGCCTGGCCTCTCGGCTACGGTCTAAAGGGCCGCGCTTGCGCCGCGCTCGCAATCCAAACGTCTACTGCCGAAGCCTGATTCTGACCCGCTCGTGCAAACCAACGCCACGGCGAGGTCGTCTACGATGGCAGCCGGACCTGTAGGCTTCGGCTGCGCTACCTCGCGATTTTTCGCGATTTTCTCCTCCCACCGTTGCGGGGCGACGGTGGGAGGATTTCCACCCGGCACGGTCGCCGGTGATGAATCCGAACTTATGGAGTAAGGGGCCGCCAACTGCCGAAGGCAGGGGCGCGCCCCTCAACCCATCGCTATCAATCGCAGATGCGCCTGCGGACCACGACGTCCTCGCCAAAGCGATTGGTCCGATGGGTGATGACGACCCGGCAGTTCTGGTAGCCGTAGCCGCGGTAATACTCGTCGTGATGGCGATACCGGTCCGGGCCGACGTAGACGCCGTTCGGACCAACGCCAAACTCAACGGCGTTTGCCGCCGTCGTTGCTCCCGCTGTCAGCGTTACCAACGCGGCGAGTGCCAAGATACTTCGCCTCATAGGTACCTCCTCTCGGATAGTGACAGAGTGCAATATTAACGGTCCGTGCGCCGCCCCGTTCCGACTCTTAGCGTGCATACGGCGTAGCCCGCCGTGCATCGCAGCAAATAGCTGCGGCGCTCACGGCCGAGCAGTGTCCCTCTGCATCGGCTGTGGCGCGCCACTCGTGAATGTCGCGGACTCCTTGCGTCCGATCCAGGACGGTGTGTGGCCGAGGCGATGCGTCGTCGTCGCCTCGGCCAGCCGGGCTGACGCAGTCGTTAGCGCTCGCTCGCAAACAGCTTGGCGTAGCGCTGCAGGTAGAGCGGCCAACCCTGATCGCCGGCCACGCCGTCGCGGACGCCTTGCCAGCCATCCCCGTGGCGGTCGAGATTGCGGTGCTCGATCTCGACCCGCGTGCGTTGCGGGGTTTCGGCGATGAAGCGTACTTCCCACTCGCTGGTTTTCAGCGGGTCGTCCTCGATCTGCCACCGCGGGCTGATGTCCCAGCTCAGCAATACCCGGCTGGGCGGCTCGTAGGCCAGCACCCGCGCCCAACGGCACACGCTGCCGTCAATCCCGCGGTCGTAGAGAAAGCCGCCGGCCTTCGGCTCGAACACGGTTTCGGCGATCCCGACCTTGAGCAGGTTGTGCTCGGCGGGTTTGAAGCTGCCGAAGTCCTCCGTGAAGACCTTGAATGCGCGCGCGATCGGAGCCTCGACCACGATCGACATGCGCACGGATGTGTCTGCTGCCTGGATACTCATCGGATCTCCCTCCTTCGGTTGCTCGACGACCGTCTTGTAGGCCGCAAGCGTCTTGGTCCAGAAGCGGTCGAGTTCGGCCCGAAGCGCTGCCAGTCCATCGGGGTCGACCTCGTAGATGCGCTGCTTGCCGGCTCGTCTGTCGACGACCAGACCGGCGTCCTTGAGCACCTTCAGATGCTGCGAGACCGCCGGCCGGCTGACGGGCAGCGCGCGGGCGAGCTCGCCGACCGCGCTGGGGTGCCCGATCAGCCGCTCAAAGATCGCCCGCCGGGTCGGATCACCCAGCGCCGTCCAGCCGTTCGTTGTGTAAGCCATCACTTACGCGTAAGTATAGACTTACGCGTTTCGCGGAGTCAACCCGGTCCGGTAGGCTGTTTTGAAGGGTGCTTCTTCACAGCGCCGCGGCAAAGTCGATCGGCCATCGCTTTGCTTCGTATATCGCGACAAGCGCGAGGAGCACGCCAGCGGCTTCAGAAATGATGCACGCCCAGCGCCGAGAAGGCGCCTTCATGCGGCTCGTGGCCGTCCATCGTCGGCTGGCCGAGAAAGCCGAGTTGCAGCGGGATCGGGTGCAGGAGCGACGTCGGGATCGCACCCGCGGTGTCGAGCAGCGGGACGTCATGCTGGGTGGCGCCGGAGAGATCCGTGGCGCCGGATGTCGGTCCGGAAAGGTCCGTCGCCAGCGGCGCAAGCAGGCCTGTGGCGGGTGCGTCATGCAGCAGGCCGCTCACCGCGCCGGTAAGACCATCGACGAGGTGACCAACTGTGTCTGTTGCTGTCGACGTCAGTTGCCCGACCGTGGCGCTCAGGCTCGCGACCGTGCCCGACACCGTTGTGAGCGCGGTGTCGACGATGCCGGTGACGGTATCGACGAGACTGTGAACGGATGAGCTGAGGTCGAAAGAGGATGACGCGATGCTGCCGGTTTGCAGGGTGGTGCTCCCGCTTGCCGATGGCGCGTGATCGGTAGATGCGCTGAAGCCCGACAGCGCAGGAGGCGATGTGAATGAAGCACTCGTGGCTAGCACTTCGCCTGCCGGCCTGTGGTCGAGGGTCGCGTCCGCATCCTGCGACGGAGTCGCTGCCGTTGTGTCGGCGTGGACCGTCGGCGAAAGGTCGGCGGTCGGTGTTCCGATCGTGCCGGCATGCTGGTCCTGATGGTTCGGCTCCGGATCGGCCGGCGTCAGCGCTGCCGGGGCGATCTCTGCCGGAAGCGCGTGCACGGCAGCCGATTCCGCCGCGCGTGCGTCCCCCTCGTGCTCCAGGCGGTGCAGCACGGTGTCGGCATCGTTGAGAAGGCCGAGCAACATGGTGGCGAAGGCCACCGACTCGGTTGCCGCTATATGACGGCTGCGTTCGGCTTCGTCGGAGCGGCGGGCGTTCTTTTCGGATTCGGCCATGGCCATCTCCTCCTCAGCGCTCGCGGAAGGCGCGGGTGATCTCGTCGCGCAGCGGACCGAGCAGATATTCGAACAGGGTGCGCGGACGCGTCGGCACGATCACCTCGGCCGGCATGCCGGCCTGCAGATCGATGCGCGACTTCTCGACGTCGTTCGGATCGAGCGCGACCTCGACGGCGTAATAGCCCTGTCCGGACTTGTCGTCGGTGAGGCGGTCGGCGGACACCGTGTGCACGGTGCCGTAGAGCCGGGGGCGCTCGATATAGTTGACGCCGATGAGCTGCACCTCGGCGCGGTGGCCGACGGCGACGTCGTTGATGTCGGACAGTTTCAGCTTCGCAGCCGCGATCAGCGGATTGTCCGTCGGCACGATGTCCATCAGCCGGGCACCGGGCTGGATCACGCCGCCCTCGGTGAAGACGTCGAGGCCGACCACGGAGCCGGTCGCAGGTGCAGTAATGCGCGTGCGGGCCATCACGTCGGTGGCGGCGTCGATCTTGGGCGCGAGTTCCGCGAGCTTGTTTTCAGTGGCACGCAACTGGTCGGTGATCTCGCTCATGCGCGCACGTTCCACGCGGGCAATCTCGAGATCGTTCTGCGCGATCTGCTGCTGCATGCCGGCGATGCTGGCCTGCTGCGCCCCGATATCGGCCTGCAGTTTGGCGTCTTCCCGCTGCAAAGCGAGGATGCGGGTCTTCGGCGTATAGCCTTGCGCAAACAGATGTTGCGCGCCGTTCATCTCGTCCGTCAGCAATTCGCGCTGCTTCTCGGTGCCGGCAAGCTGCGCCTGCGTGCCCGTGATCTGCGACTCAAGTTCCTTGATCTTGCCGCGCAGCACCGCCGTCTCGGCCGCGAATTGGTGCTTTCGCGCCGCCATCATCGCCGCCTCGTTGTCCATGGCCTGGCGTACGGCCGATAGCTCGCTGCGCGCCCGGAGACCTTCGTCGAAGTCCGGTGCATCGCTTTTGTCGCGTTCCGCCATCAGCCGCGCGCGGGCGGCCAGCGCGGCGTCGCGGTCGGCGGTGAGAACGTCGAGCTTGGCGCGCGGGTCGCTGTCGTCGAGCCGGATCAGGAGCTGGCCTTTTTCGACGCGCGCGCCATCGCGCACCGCGAGCTGGCGCACGACGCCGCCATAAGGGTGCTGCACGCTCTGCCGGCGGCCTTCGACCTGGAGGTTGCCGCTGGCGATGGCCGCGCCGGAGATCGGCGCGAGCGTTCCCCACATCGTCATTGCGGCCGCGAACGCCGCGACCACGCCGCCGCCGATCAGCGCCGGCCGGGCGGGGCGGGCGTAGCGCGCGCGGTCGCGCATCGGGGTGAAGCCATCGTCGATCGCGGTCATGATGCGCGCCCCGCGGCGGCCTGCTGCAGGGCGTGATAGACCTCGCCCGGCGGCCCGAGCATGTCGAGCACGCCGCCCCGCAGCACCATCATGACATCGACGATGTCGAGAATGGTGGTGCGATGGGTGATCACGATGACGGTGGCGCCCTCGCTCTTGGCCTGCAGCAGCGCGATCTTGAGCGCCTCTTCGCCAGGCGCGTCGAGGTTGGCATTGGGCTCGTCGAGCACGAGCAGCGGCGGCCGGCCGAGCAGCGCGCGCGCCAGCGCCAGCCGCTGGCGCTGGCCGCCGGACAGGCCGACGCCGCCGGGACCCAGCCGCGTGTCGTATTGCTTCGGCAGGTCGAGCACCATCTCGTGAATGCCGGCGCGCTTGGCGGCGTCGATGATCTCCTCCGTCGAGGCGTCACCGAAGCGCGCGATGTTCTCGCGCACGGTGCCGGCGAACAGTCCGACGTCCTGCGGCAAATAGCCGACATGGCGGCCGAATTCGAGCGGATCCCAATGGCTGTAATCGAGCCCGCCGAACCGCAACCGTCCGTCGGCCGGCGCGATGGCGCCGACCAGCAGCCGCGCCAGCGTGCTTTTGCCGGAGCCGCTCGGGCCGACGATGCCGAGCGCCTGGCCGCCGCCGAGCTCGAACGTCAGGTCCTTGATGACGGGCTCCTTGCGCGCCGGCAGCAGGCAGCGCAGCTCGCGCACCTCGATGGTGTTGCGCGCCCGCGGCACGATGGTGTGCGGCGGCGTCAGGTCGATGTCGCCGAGCAGCTCGCGCACTTCCGCATAGGCCTCGCGCGCGCCGATGAACTGCTTCCAGGTGCCGACGGCCTGTTCCACCGGCACCAGCGCCCGCCCCATCACGATACTGGCGGCGAAAATGGTGGCCGGCGTTATGGCATGGTCGATGGCAAGCCAGGCGCCGGTGCCGAGCATCAGCGATTGCAGCAGCAGCCGGAAGAAACGGATCGAGGAGGTCATCACCGCGTTCTTGTCGCTGGCCTCGGCCTGCTGCACCAGCATCGATGAGCGCTGGCTCTGCCAGTTGCGCTCCACCGCCGGCTGCATGCCCATCGCGCGGATGACGTCGGCGTGGCGCAGGATATTTTCGGTGAACACGTAGGACTGGTTGCCGGCGGCCTCCGCTTGCTTCATCGGGTCGCGGGTCATCACCTCGTTGAGGCCGGCGAGGCCAAGCAGCAGGATGGCGCCGATGGTCGCGACGATGCCGAGCAGCGGGTGGATGAAGAACAGCAGCAGGAGGTAGATCGGTATCCATGGCAGGTCGAACGCGAAATAGAGGCCTGGACCGGTCACGAAGGTGCGAAACTGGTCGAGGTTGCGCAATTGCTGCGCGCCGCGCGAGGCGCCGCGCTGCGCCGAGCGCACCACCAGCGCCTCGAACACGCGCGCCGACAATTCCATGTCGAGGCGGATGCCGCAGCGAATCAGGATGCAGGAGCGCACCGCGTCGAGCGCCGCCATGGTGAGCAGCGCAATCGCGAGGATCAAAGTGAGAAGGACGAGCGTGGAAACGTTTTCGTTGAGCAGGACACGGTTGTAGACCTGCATCAGATAGAGCGGCGAACTCAGATAGAGCAAGTTGATGGCGCTGGAGAACAGCCCGGCCCAGAGGAAGTGCGGCCACAGCGCGATCAGCGCCTGGCGAACGTCATCGATCCGGCGCCCGGAGGCGACAGAATCATCAAGAGCGGTCAGCGTGCCCGTAGGCATTCGGCGATCACCTTGGGGCGTGGTTGATAATGCGCTGCGCGATCTATTCGTGCAGTGCAGGCGGCCATGACGTGACGTGGGATGCGCTCCCCACGTCACGCATTCTTGAAATGATTTGACTCAACTAAGGTTAGGCGAGCCCGTGGAGCAGGCCGCCGACATCGAGATGGCCGACATCCGCGCTGGCACCGATCAGGGTCGGTGCGGAAACCGAGGTGTCGATACCGTCGAGCCCGGCGGAGAGGTCGATGCTCGGGCTGGTTTCAATCACCGCGCCGAGATCGAGCGTGTGCGACAGGTCCGCCGTGCCGCTGGCGCTGGCAGAGGTGCTGCCGCTAGCGCTGGCGTCGCCAAGGACGCCGGTGGCGGTTCCGAGCAGGCCATCGACGGTACCAAGCAGGTTTCCGAGTAGTGCAGCCATATAGTCAACTCCTATGAAGGTTGGCTGGAATGCGACGAACGTCGCGCTGCACAAAGCCACGGCAGCCGGAAAGGTTGCGGACTCACATGCGGCGTTTTGGTGATGATTTGTTGGGAGCGGAACTTTCCGGTGTTGCCGGTCGAGCGCGGGCCGACCATGATGTGAAGTTCCGGGAAGGTGTTTGGAAGCTCGATGTCGGAAGAAAATGCGGATGTCGCGGTGCTCGGTGCGGGCATCGTCGGCGTATCAACTGCCTATGCCGCGCGAGAGCGCGGGATGTCGGTCGTTCTTATCGATCGGCGCGAGCCGGGCAGCGAGACCTCGTATGGCAATGCCGGCATCATCAGCAGCGGCTCGATAGCGCCGCTCAACAATCCGTCGCTGTGGAAGGCGCTGCCGAAATACCTGACCAATCGCCACGCCGCCTTGCGCTGGAATCCTCGCTGGGCGGTTCAGAACGCAGGCTGGGTCGCGCGGTTCCTGGCCGATTCGGCTGCGTCGCGTTTCAGGCCGCGCGCGGCCGCGCTGCATGGGTTGATCGGCGCATCGGCAAAACTGCACCGGGAATGGATCGTGAAGGCGGAAGCCGGGCACCGCATTCGCGAGACCGGCTGGCTGAAAGCATGGCGCGGCGAAGCGGTTGCAGCGGCGAAACAGGAGCAGGCCTTGCTCGCCGAATATGGTATCGCCAGTGAGCGGCTCGACCGCCAGGCCATCTCCGCGCTCGAGCCTGATATCGTGCCCGTTTACAAAGTAGGCCTGCTGCACACACAGACCGCCTCGGTCGATTCGCCTGGCGCGGTGGTCAGGGCCTATGCGCGGATGTTCGCGGCTGCCGGCGGCGATATCAGGCAGGCGGACGTCAACGCGATTGTGCCGGACGGCGATCGCTGGCGCGTGGTGCTGGCCGATGGCGAGATTTTTGCGCGCCATGTCGTGGTCGCGCTGGGACCGTGGTCCGCTGACATGTTGCGGCCGCTCGGCTATCGCGTGCCGCTTGCCTTCGAACGCGGCTACCATCGTGAATTCAAGCCGAACCCGGCACGCCCGTTGCGGCGTCCGATCTATGACATTGACGGCGGATTCATCATGACGCCGATGGAGCAGGGCATCCGCGTCACCTCGGGCGTCGAACTGACCGGCCGCGATGCGCCTTCCTCGTTCGCCCAGCTCGATCAGGTCGTTCCGCTCGCGCGCGGGGTGGCCGAATTCGGCGATGCCGTCGGCGAAACCTGGCGAGGCTCGCGCCCGACGCTGCCCGACAGCCTGCCGATGATCGGTCCGGCGCCTCGGCATGCCGGCCTGTGGCTTGCTTTCGGTAACCAGCACATCGGCTTCACGACCGGTCCCGCGACCGGCGCCGCCATCGCCGCCATGATCGGCGGCGCGCCGCCGCCTTTCGACGTCACACCGTTCGCGCCGGATCGCTACATCTGACCCGACCAGGGTGGAACACTCTTCGACTCGGTGTCGAAGACGCGTTGCCGCGCCCGACGGCGTCTTCAGTGGTTCCCCGAAGGTCCCCGAAACAACCCCAAACTGCCGGCGTTATCTTGCAGGTTCATCTTGCAGGCTCGTTAGCATCAGGAGACCAGCCATGCAGGTCCAGGAAATCATGACGCCAACGATACGCATCGCGGATCCCAATATGACCATTCGTGACGCCGCAAAGTGCATGAGGGCCGACAACGTTGGCGCCCTGCCGGTCGGCGAAAACGATCGTTTGATCGGTATGGTCACCGACCGGGATATCGTGGTGCGAGCGGTCGCCGAAGCGCGCTCGCCTGGCAATACGACGGTTCGAGAGGTGATGTCCGAAGGCATCTGCTACTGCTTCGGCGATGATGATGCCGAAGCCGCCGCGCAAATCATGGCCACCCATCAAGTGCGGCGCCTGCCTGTTCTCAACCGAAACAAGCGGCTCGTCGGGGTCATCGCGCTGGCCGACCTCGGCCGCTCGGAGGACGAAGCGGCGCAGGGCGCGCTGAAGGACATCTCGCAGCCGACTGCGAAGGAGCGCCGATAAACCCGCACTCGCAACTGTGGAACACCGCTTGCGCGACGGAGTTCAAGGCTCGGGTCAACGCAAGCGGAGACAGCAACGATGGCTGGTAGGCTGGAAAGCAAGATAGCAATCGTGACGGGGGCGGGGACCGGTATTGGCGAAGCCATCGCACACAAATTCGCGAGAGAAGGCGCGAAAGTCGTGGCCGCCGGGTTGCCCGAGGATCCCGTGGATGACGTCGTCCGGGCGATCCGGGGGCGTGGCGGCGTGGCCGAATCCTTTCTCGGCGATCTGGCGGATGAAGTAGACGCCCAGGCCTGCGTCGCTCTGGCGGCGGATGTATTTGGCAAGATCGACATTCTCATTAACAACGCCGGTGTGTTTCCTGAAATCGCCGAATGCCAGGATCATTCCGTCGAGATGTTCGATTATGTTATCCGGAACAACATCCGTTCCGCGTTCCTGATGACCAAGTTCGCGCTGCCGCATCTTCGACGTTCGCGCGGTGTCGTGATCTCGACCGGTTCGGAAGCCGGCGAGATCGGCGAGCCGATGGCGGCGCCCTATGGCGGCTCCAAGGGCTTTCTCCACGCCTTCATGCGCGGCGTCGCCTACGAGCAGGGCAAGTACGGCGTGCGTGCGCTTTGCGTGTGCCCGGGCCCGATCGACACGGCCTGGACGCACAAGGAGACGGGACCAATGGATGCGCAAATGGAAAAGCAGACCGTTGCCGGCACCGTACTCGGCCGGCGCGGCACGCCCGAGGAGATGGCCAATGTATTCGCCTTCGCCGCCTCGGATGAAGCGAGTTTCCTGACGGGAGCCCTGATGTTCGCCGACGGCGGAACTACGATTGCAAAAGGCGGCCCGGGAGAAATGGCAAAAAGCTTTGTCAGAGAGCAGCCAAAGCCGACGCTCGACCTCAGGCACTCGCATGACGGCATGAAAGGCAAACCTGCCGGGAATCGCATGCACTAGAGGACTGCATACGACGTCTTCCGCCCCGGGGTTCCGACCTCTGTTCGTTCCGGACAGCCATTTTTTGAATTTCTTCGGAACGTAACCGCACCTTGCGAGTTATCGAGGTAAGGAGCAGGTAACCTTCAATCAATAAGAAGGTGAATGCTCCGAAAGCCCCGTCATCCCGCTAAAATGCGGATGGCGGGGTTTCTCTTTTTGAGGCTCGGTTTCGTCGTGCTGATGAAACACGGCATCTGCCGGCATCGGTTCCGGCCAATCTCTGGAACGCTCAACGGAAGTCCGGGTTGTTTCGGTGCAGCAGGCAGGCCGGACCGGCAGCGCCTGCCGCAGGGTCGAGCGGCGCCGGATGCGCGATTTTCTCTGCGATCGGCAATCTCGAGCCATTGGAGATCCGAGCCATGGCCGGCTTGACGCCCAGCGAACGAGCCCGTGAACAAAGCCAGGCATCGCTCACCGAGATATTGCGCCGTCATGGCGAAAGCCTGCCGGCGCCCGAGTGCGCCGGTGAATTCGGCACCCTGTTCGCCCGTTTCGGTGACGCCCGGATCGTGCTGCTCGGGGAAGCGACCCATGGCAGCTCGGAGTTCTATCGAGCGCGCGCCGCCATTACCCGCGAACTGGTACAGCATCACGGATTCTCCATTATCGCCGTCGAGGCGGATTGGCCGGACGCGGCGCGCATCGATCGCCATGTGCGCCATCACAAGCGCGCGAGCGGGAAAGGCGCGGCATTTGCGCGTTTTCCGACCTGGATGTGGCGCAATGCCGAAGTGGGGGAATTCGTCGACTGGCTGCGGGCCCACAACGGCAATCTGCCGCCGGAGCGGCGCGTCTCGTTCCACGGGCTCGACGTCTACAGCCTCGGCGCTTCCATTACCGCGGTGCTTGAATATCTCGACCGCGTCGACCCGGTCGCGGCCAGTGCAGCGCGCCGCCGCTACGGCTGCCTGACGCCGTGGCAGGACGAGCCGGCCGCTTATGGCCGCGCCGTCCTGTATGGCCACCGCGATACTTGCGAGGACGAGGCGGTGGCGCAACTCACCGAGCTCTTGCGCCGTCGCCTGGCCTATAGTGCGGCGGACGGCGATGACTTCTTCGACGCGGTCCAGAACGCCCGGATCGTTCGCGCAGCCGAGCATTACTACCGCATCATGTATCACGGCTTGCGGGAATCCTGGAATTTGCGCGACCGGCACATGTTCGACACCTTGCAGGCGCTGCTTCAGCGCGACGCCGGTGCGAAGGCGGTCGTCTGGGCCCACAATTCTCACATTGGCAATGCCGCCGCTACGGCCATGGGTTGGCAGGGTGAGTTCAACATCGGCGAACTTTGCCGCACCGCCTATGGGGATGCCGCGGTCCTGATCGGCTTTGGCACCGATCGCGGCACGGTCGCCGCGGCGAGTGATTGGGACGCGCGGATGCAGGTCAAGACCGTGCTTCCGGCGCGCCCTGACAGCTACGAATATGCCTTCCGGAAAACGGGATTGGCTCGCACGCTCACCGACTGGCGCGCCCTGGCCCGTCGCGAACTCGTCGAGGCGCTGTCAACCGATGCTGGAGCGGGCGATCGGCGTCATTTACCGGCCGGAAAGCGAGCTCACCAGCCACTATTTCCAGGCGGTCCTTGCCGAGCAGTTCGATGCCTATGTGTGGTTCGAGAAGACGCGCGCGGTGACGCCGCTGCCCGCCCGGCATGAGCAAGGCCTGCCGGAAACGTATCCATTCGGGCTTTAGACATAACAGTCTGTCGCTCGCAAAGGAGCGCCCAAGATGATTGGACAGGACAGCTTCAGCGATCGACGCGAGGCCGGACGCCAGCTCGCAGCGGCGCTCGCGCACTTCCGTGACGCCAATCCGTTGATTCTCGCGCTGCCGCGCGGTGGCGTTCCCGTCGCGTTCGAGGTCGCAAAGTCGCTCGCCGCGCCGCTCGACCTCCTGCTGGTGCGCAAGATCGGCGCGCCCGGGCATGAGGAGCTCGGTATCGGTGCCGTGGTGGACGGCCGGAACCCGCAACTTGTGCTCAATTGGGAGGTCGTCGACATGGTCGCTCCGCCGCCGGGCTACATCGCCGCGGAACAGAAGCGGCAACTCGCCGAAATCGAACGTCGTCGACTTCTCTATCGCGGCGAGCAGCCGGCCGCCGATACCAGCGGGCGCACCGTTATCGTGGTCGACGATGGCATCGCTACCGGCGGAACGGTGAAGGCGGCGCTGCGAGGCGTGCGACAAAGCCGGCCGGGGCGCCTCGTTCTCGCCGTGCCGGTCGCTCCGCGGGACAGTCTCGATGAAGTCGCGACGGAATGTGACGAGGTCGTGTGTCTCCTGAGCCCCGATCCGTTCTACGCCGTCGGTGCGTACTACGCCGACTTTGCCCAGACGACCGACGAAGAGGTGATCCGGCTGCTCAAGGAAGCGCAGCAGATGAGCCATTCAAAGCTCGACGCAAATCGACCAAAATCGGCAGGGCCCTCGGCTCGAGGCGGCAGCAAACCGCTTGCCGGCCAACGGCGTTGAATGCGCTTCATTTTTTGATTGCGAAAAGCCTCACCCGGATCAGGTGCCGGAGCTACTCTGCTGGCATGCACATTGCATCTGCTTCGATGCATTCGTTTCAAATGCGGCGGCACGAGTGCACGATCATGCCGCCTTCGCTCAACGTCCAGCTTCGAATCGATCTTTGCCGAAGCCAACATTCCGGATCCCCCGCACGGTGCACGAAATTTCGTCGCCTCCCTTGCATGGAGCAATAGTTTGATGACACCGTTGCGCTTGCTTCGGGGATGGCGGCCGGCCAGTGATCGCGCGTTCCGGGTCGCTAGAGCGTTTTCCAGCGAAGTGGAGACCGGTTCGCGTCAAGAAAACGCGTCAAATCAAAAATCTAGAGCCCCGTTCCGATTCTATCGGAACGGAACAGGCTCTAGTGGAGCCTTTGTTATATGTTGCGTCTGATTGCCCGGCGTCTTGTCATCGGTGTGCTGGTTGCGCTCACCGTGATGACGCTCGCGTTCCTGCTGACGCGGCTGTCGGGCGACCTTGCGGTTTCAATCGCGGGCCCGTCGGCAACGCAGGCCGACGTCGAAATCGTGCGCAAGGCCTACGGCCTCGATCGTCCGCTTTATGTCCAGTTCTTCGCCTGGACCGGCCGAGCCATGGTCGGCGATTTCGGCCAGAGCTATTTCTTCAAGGACAGCGTGGCGAACCTGATCCAGAAGCGCCTGCCGATCACGGTCACGCTCGGCCTCGTCGGCCTGAGCCTTGCGTTGGTCATCTCGATTCCACTCGGCATCCTCGCGGCGCTGCGCGAAAATACCTGGGTCGACCGCAGCGTCACCCTGTTCACGATGGTGGGGCAGGCGGTGCCGAGCTTCTGGCTCGCCTTGATCCTGATGATCGTGCTCGGCCTGCAGCTCGGCATCCTGCCGATCTCGGGTACCGGCACCTGGCAGCATTTCGTGATGCCGGGGATCGTGCTCGCCTTTACGGCGATCCCGGCGCTGACGCGGCTGACGCGCTCGGGAATGATCGAGGCGATGGCCTCTGACTACATCCGCACCGCGCGCGCAAAAGGCCTGTCGCGGGCGCGCATCATCTTCAAGCATGCGCTGCGCAATGCCGCGATCCCTGTCGTGTCGATTGCCGCGGTCCAGCTCGGCTTCATGCTGGGCGGCTCGATCGTCATCGAGACGGTGTTTGCGCTGCATGGCGTCGGCTATCTCGGCTGGGAGAGCATCGCCAAGAATGATTTTCCCGTCGTGCAGGCAGTAGTGCTGGTGCTTGCCGTGTTCTATATCGGCCTCACGCTGCTGGCCGACATTCTCAATGCACTGCTCGATCCGAGGTTGCGCACGGGATGAGCGAGCCGATTTCCATTCAGGCGCCGCAGCCTTCGAGCACAGGTAGCTCGCGCATCGGCACCGCCGGCTTTGCGATCGGGATCGCCATCGTCGGGCTCATCGTCGCAGCCGCGGTGGTCGGCAACGCGCTGGTGCCGCAGGACCCGTTCATTCAGGATCTCGGCAACCGTCTCAAGCCGCCGTTCTGGATGGAGGGCAGCCAGGCGGGGCACCTGCTCGGCACCGACCAGCTCGGGCGGGACTATCTGGCGCGGCTGGTCTATGGCGCGCGCATTTCACTGCTGATCGGCGTCATGACCGTGATCACATCGGGCCTGATCGGCATCACGCTTGGCGTGCTCGGCGGCTTCTTCGGCGGCCGCGTCGATGATGTCGTGCTGTTCGCCATCACGACGCGATTGTCGATCCCCGTCGTGCTGGTCGCGCTGGCGGTGGTCGGGCTGATGGGCTCGGGCCTCGGGCTCGTGGTCGCGACGCTGGGGCTCCTGTTGTGGGATCGGTTTGCCGTTGTCGCGCGCGCGACCACCATGCAGGTCCGCAACCACGACTATGTCAGCGCCGCCTGGTGCGCCGGCGCTTCGATGCCGCATATCCTGATCAAGGAGATTTTGCCGAACATCGCGAGCCATCTTGCCGTGGTGGCCACGCTGGAGATGGCGCTGGCGATCCTGCTCGAAGCCGCTCTGTCGTTCCTTGGCCTCGGCGTGCCGCCGCCGCTGCCGTCCTGGGGACTGATGATCGCCGAGGGCAAGGACTACATGTTCTTTTCGCCCTGGGTGATCATGATCCCGGGAGTCGCGCTGGCCGTTCTGGTGCTCGGCATCAATCTGGTCGGCGACGGACTACGCAATCTGCTCGGCGCGGAGCGGCTGCGATGAGCGCGCTGCTGGAGGTCGAAGAACTGCAGGTGACGTTCGGCGGCCGCACCGCGGCGGTCCGCGGCGCCTCGTTCCGGGTCGAGAAGGGCGAGACCCATTGCCTGGTCGGCGAATCCGGCTGCGGCAAGTCGGTGACGGCGCTCGCGGTGATGAGCCTGCTCGCGCGCGGCGGCCACCGTTCGGCGAAACATATGAGCTTTGCCGGCACCAACTTGCTGTCGCTGTCGGACCGCGAGATGGCGCGGCTGCGCGGCAATCGCATGGCGATGATCTTCCAGGAGCCGATGACCAGCCTCAACCCGGCGTTTACGATCGGCTCGCAGATGGCGGAGGTGCTGACGCGCCACAAGGGCGGCTCACGCGCCGTAGCGCTTGACCGCGCCGCCGAACTGATGGGCCGCGTCGGCATCACGGCGCCTGGCATGCGGCTCGGCCAGTTCCCGCACCAGCTCTCGGGCGGCTTGCGCCAGCGCGTGATGATCGCGATGGCTCTGATGTGCGATCCTGAACTACTGATCGCCGACGAGCCGACCACCGCGCTCGACGTCACCGTGCAGGCGCAGATCCTGCGGCTGCTCGCCAACCTCAAGCGCGAGTTCGGCCTGTCCATTCTTTTGATCACCCACGACCTCGGCATCGTCGCGCGCGTCGCCGACCATGTGTCGGTCATGTATGCCGGCGAGGTGGTGGAGCGCGCGCCGACTGCGGAACTGTTCCGCGCGCCGCAGCACCCCTACACGCGCGGCCTGCTGTCTTGCGTGCCGGTGCCGGGCCGGGTGCAGCGCGACCGGCCGCTCGGCTCGATTCCCGGCGTGGTGCCGGCGATCGGGGCGGGCTTCGTCGGCTGCGCCTTTCGCTCGCGCTGCGCCCACGCCGATGAGACCTGCACGGGCGCGATTCCGCGGCGGCCGGCGGGCGATGCGCACGATTATCTTTGCCGGCTCGAGCCGGACTGGGCGGAGCTGCAACCCGCATGACCGCCGCGATCGAGGTTGAGAATCTGCGGTGTGAATTCCGCGTCCACACCGGGTTGCTGTCGGCGGAAAAGCGCGTGGTCGCGGTCGATGACGTCACCTTCAGCGTGCCGGCCGGCAGCGTGCTCGGCGTCGTCGGCGAGTCCGGTTGCGGCAAATCCACGCTGGCGCGCATGATCCTCGGGTTGCTCAAGCCGACGGCGGGGACCGTGCTGGTCGACGGCAAGCGCCTGTTCGACCTCGACCGCAAGGCGCGCGCCCGGCTGATCCAGCCGGTGTTCCAGGATCCGTTCGCCTCGCTCAATCCGCGCCGGCGCATCAAGGACATCGTGGCGCTGCCGCTGGCCGCCCAGGGCACGTTCTCGCGCGGTGAGATCGAGCGCCGGGTTGGCAGTATTCTCGAGCGCGTCGGCCTGTCGGCCGCGATGGGCGAGCGCATGCCGGCACAACTCTCCGGCGGGCAGCGCCAGCGCGCGGCGATTGCCCGCGCGCTGGTGCTCGAACCGCGGATCGTGATCTGCGACGAGCCGACCAGTGCGCTCGACGTCTCGGTGCAGGCGCAGATCCTCAATCTGCTGGCCGATCTGCGCCGCGACCTCGGGCTGACCTACCTCTTCATCAGCCACAATCTCGCCGTCGTCGAGCACGTGGCGAGCGAGGTCGCGGTGATGTATCTCGGCCGGATCGTCGAACGCAACGATACCGACGCGTTGTTTCGCAAGCCCCGGCATCCCTATACGCAGGCGTTGCTGGAAAGCGTGCTGACGCCGGAGCCGGGCAAGGGTGTGCCGGACATCGGTCTCGGCGACGCCATGCCGGATCCGGCCAATATTCCGCCGGGCTGCCGGTTCAACCCGCGCTGCCGTATCGCGGTGGAACGATGCCGCCATGAGGCACCAGCGCGCATGGTCCGGCCGCCCCAGGGAGTGGTAGAATGTCATCTGGCATAAGGCGTGTTTCACGCCACTTCACAAAACACCAATAACGGAGCGCGATATGCGTATGCAAAACAAACTCGGTGCGGCCATTCTGGCGGTAGCTCTGCTCGGCGCCGGTGCGGCGCCCGCAACGGCCCAGAAATCCGCCGACACGCTGCGCATCGTGATGCGCGACGCGCTGCCCAACGTCGATCCCTACTACAACAATCTGCGCACCGGCGTGGTGATGCACCATCAAGGCTGGGACGCGCTGGTCTACCGCAATCCGGATACGTTCAAGCTCGAGCCGCTGCTGGCGACCGAGTGGAAGCTGCCGGATCCGACCACCATCGAGTTCACGCTGCGGCCTGGCGTCAAATTCCACGACGGAAGCGCGTTTACCGCCGATGACGTCGTCTACACGATCAACCTCGTCGCCGATCCGGCGAGCCGCGTCTCGACGCCGTCGAACTACAACTGGATCGACAAGGCCGAGAAGACCGGCGACCTTTCGGTGCGCGTCAAGTTGAAGCGGCCGAATCCGGCGGCGCTGGAATATTTCGCGCTGGTGCTGCCGATCTATCCCAAGGCCTATCGCGAGAAGGTCGGTGCGGAAGGTTACGCCAAGGCGCCGGTCGGCGCCGGTCCCTACAAGATCACCAAGGTAGAGCCCGGCGTTTCCATCGATTTCGAGCGGTTCGAGGAGTACTGGGCCGGCAGCCCGAAGGGCAAGCCGGCGATCAAGAAGATGAGCGTGCGTTTCGTGCCGGATGCCGGCACCGAGACGACGGAATTGCTCGCCGGCCGCGCCGACTGGATCTGGAACATGAATCCGGACCAGCTCGAACCCGTCAACCGGATGCCGCATCTGCAGGCCGTGCGCAAGGAATCGATGCGGATCGGCTTTCTCTCGCTCGACGCCAGCGGCCGCACCGGCGCCGACAATCCCCTGACCAAGCTCAAGGTGCGTCAGGCGATCTGGCATGCGATCGATCGCAAGGCGATCGCCGACAAGCTCGTCACCGGCGGCAGCCGCGTTCCTGCAGCACCGTGTTTCCCGTCGCAGTTCGGCTGCGATGCCGAAGCGGCAGTCGCCTACAGTTACGATCCGGCAAAAGCGAAGCAGCTTCTCACTGAAGCCGGTTATCCCGATGGCTTCGATGTCGAGCTTGCAAGCTACGTGCTGCCGCAATGGGGCTCGTCGGTTCAGAACTACCTGCATGCGGTCGGCATCCGCGCCAAGCTCAACCAGCTCCAGACCGCGGCTCTGATCCAGCGCGCCAAGGCCGGCGAATTGCGGATGTATCTCGGAAGCTGGGGCAGCTATTCGATCAACGACGTCTCGGCGATCCTGCCCAATTACTTCGACGGCGGCGCCGACGACTATGCGCGCGATCCCGACGTGCAGAAATGGCTGCTGCAGGGCGGATCATCCATTAACCCGGAAGTGCGCAAGGAGGCCTATTCGGCGGCGATCAAGAAGATCACCGAGCAGGCCTACTGGGCGCCGCTGCACACCTATGTGACGACCTACGGCCACTCCAAGCAACTCGACTTCACGCCATACCCGGATGAGCTGCCGCGCTTCTATCTGGCGAAGTGGAAATGAGCCAGTTGTTGCTCGAGGCCGTTCAATGGTTGTTGGCATGAACGCTGGGCTTCCGCCCGGCGTCCGAGGACGCGGATGTTCTCGATCTTCGCCAGCCCATCGGCGAGACGGCCGCTGACGTCCGTCGCCATCTGGGCGGCGAGCGGGTCGTTGGCCGAATTCGTCATCGGCATCACGGCGATGGTTGCGGGCCCGCGCGCAAAGATCACGCCGGAGCGCAACATCGACACGGCGATTGCCGTACTCAGGATGGCAAGCCCCGTCATGGACGCGAATGCGACGCTGCGACGGCTGAAATCGAGCCGGCGTTTTGCGGGTTCGCTGCTCGCATCAGTGGCCGCCGCCGTATCCGGTTCGGCGGGCACAGGCTGGCCAGTCGGGACTACCGCCGGCGCGGCCGGCACGGCGACTTCGGTCACCTCAGCCTGAAACAGATAGCCGCGCCCGGAGATGACCCGGACCACCTGGCGCTTGTCGTCGCCGAGCGCGGTGCGGATTTCGCGGATGCACTGAAACAGGCTGTCCTCGCTGACATGGACGTTCGGCCAGACGGTTTCCATCAATTGCTGCTTGCTTAAGACGCGGCCGGCATTGCCGGCGAGCAGCCGCAGTATCTCCAGCGTCTTCGGCCGGAGCCTGATCGTCCCGCCATCAGGCCGGCGCAACTCGGCGCGCTCGGAATCGAGCTCGAAGCCAGAAAAGCGCAGCACCCGTCCCCTCCCACCGGCAACTGTCCCCATCTAGTCCCCGGATGGCCCGCAAAAATGTGCCCAAACGCACAGGCGCGCCGAATATCAGAAAAATTTCAGAATGTCTCAACAGCCGCTTCAGGACGCCGCTGCCCCGCCAATGCCATGTGTGAAGAGCTTCACAATCGGACCAGAATATTCATGCTAAAATTAATTTGCCCCGCCCACGACACGGCCTTTGAAGCAGCCGATCAGCCCGCAGAGCAAGGATTGAACAGCATGGACGACGCCCTGAACCTCGCCCGGGTCAAGGCCGAGCTGTCCTATCTCAATCGCCTGGAGGAACGGCGCGAGACCAATGTGGCGAGCTTGAAGCGCCTGAAGGAAGCCCGCGACGCGCTCCTTGGCAGGGGAAGTGAAGGCGCGGAGATATCATCCTCACGAAGACTCTAGCCGTTCACCCCTTCGTCACGTGCACGCCGGGCCTTTGCCCCGCATTCCACTTGCCGCCGATCGCGCGCTCGATCTGCGCCGCCAGTTGCAACAGCAATCCGTCATTGGCCTGCCTGGCAATCGCCTGGATGCCGAGCGGCAGGCCGTGCTCGTGGGTGGCGAGCGGCAGCGAGATCGCGGGAATGCCGCAGAGATTGGCGAGCGGCGTGAACGCAAAATTGCGCCAGAGATTGCCGAACCAGTCGAGCACGTCAGGATTGTCGCTGATCGTCAGATACTCCTTGGTGCCGACCTTCGGCGTCGGCAGCGCCGTAATCGGCGTCAGGATGATGTCCCAATCCTCGAAGAACGCGCCGAAAGCGCGCGAGGTCGTGTTGAACACCGCCTGCATCCGTGCCCGTTCGGCATAGCTCGTGTGCCGGCCATGCTCCCAGATCCGGATGTTGATCGGTTCGATCAGATCGGCGGGCGGCTGCTCCAGCCCGCGCGCCGCCAGCATGTTGCCGATGACGACGGCAAAATTGCTGATGTAGCAGGTGGTCTGCGCCGCAAACGCTTCGCGATAGTCCAACTCCGGCAAGGCGTAGTCGACGTGATGGCCGAGGCTTTCGAGGAAGCGTCCGACCTTCTGCAGCTCGGCGGCGATATGCGGCGTGGCGCGGTACTCGCCCCACTGGTACGACAGCGCGATTTTCAGCCGCGCCGGATCGCGCGCGATCATCCGTGTATAGGGCTCGGGCGGACTCCAGAATGGCATGAATTCGCCTGGCGCCGGTCCCCGGCAGGCATCGACGAAAGCCGCGGTGTCGCGCACCGTGCGCGACTGGCAGCCTTGAATCGACACCAGCCCGCTGAGGTCGGACAAAAGCGGCGACAGCGAGAACACGCCGCGCGAGACCTTCAGTCCGATATTGCCGTTGACGCCGGCAGGAATGCGGATCGAGCCGCCGCCGTCGGTTGCATGCGCGATCGGCACCGCGCCGGCCGCAACCATCGCGGCGCTGCCGGCGGACGAACCGCAGGTGGTGTAATCGATATTCCAGGGATTGCGCGTGACATAGACGGCGGGATTGTCCGCCGAGCTGCAGACCCCGAATTCGGGAGTGGTGGTGCGCCCGATCGGATTGAGCCCGGCCGCGCGCATCTTCCTGGTCATGAACGTGTCGGCGGTGGCGCGATTGCCGCGCATGTAGAGCGAGCCCATTTCCTGCAAGCGGCCCTTCATTGTCGGGCCGAGGTCTTTCATCAGGAATGGAAGTCCGGCAAACGGTCCATCGAGATTGGTGCCGTCGGTGCCGGGGTCGGCGACCGCATCCTCGAAGATTTCGACGACGCCGGAAAGCGCGGGATCGACCTTGGCGATGCCGGCGGCCGCCTGCGCGGCCAGCTCCGCGGCCGTCAGTTCGCCCTTCGCGACGCGCGCAGCCAGCGCAACGCCGTCGTGGTCAGCCCACTCGTCCCAGCCCATAGGCAAGTTCATGCAATCCGTCCCCTCGGAAAATAGCTCGGACCTTAGAACATGATCGGGGAAGGGGTGGAACTTTTTTTCACCAGTCCGCAGACCGGTTCATCGCGGCCTCCGTGTTCAGGAACGGAAATCGATACTGCGCACGATGATGCCGGGGGGAGAGCCTTCGAACTCCCGCGCCTGGAATTTGCGGTATGCGCAGGCCTCGATCCGGTCCCGCAACCGCGCGAACTGTTCCTCGCGCTGGTTTTCCGGCGTCCGCGGCACGTGTTCCAATTCATCCATCGCCGAAGCGCTGACGGCGCAGGGCACTTCCCTCGCGCCATCCATCATGGAGAACAACAGGACCATCCGGTCGTCGTCATAGCCTCGGATGTTGCCGCGCGCGAACGTCATCAGACTTCCTCCCGAACGGAACGATCTTCCTGTCGATTTCTTTCTCCGGCTAGCCCTTCTTTTTCGTTACCGGCGGCGGATTGATTTCTGCGATCCTGCGCAGGCAGTCCGCTTCGGAAGAATGCGGGCCCGAGACGAAGGTTCCGCTGACCTTGGTCGAATACCAGCCGGACTCCACCCCGAGACGAAGCGATTCTTCCGTCATGACGTGACGTGGCGAGAGATTTTGCATCGTGTGCTTTCGGTTTGCGCCGTTCGATTCTGGTCGGGACGGCTGGATGGAGGAAGCTGTTGCGGCTGAACATTGATTTGTTCAGGTCCCTTCCCCGGAGAGCCGGGCGAGGTCCGTAAGCACCGCGGCCACGAGGTCGCGGTGATGCGTGTCGGTCGGCGCGAGACCGGCCGAATACAGATTGAGCACGTAACGCGCCTTGGCCACCGCCTCGGGCCACGTCGTGGCCGGCACGGCGAGGATCTCGATTTCGACAACGCCCTGCTTGTCACGCAGCAGTTTTGCGTTGGCCTCGACGTCGGCAATCACGCGACGGATATCGGTGGCCTTCTGCGCCGCCATGCCGCGATGCTTGTCGAGCTCGATCGGGGTCTCAGTCACGCCGCGCGCTCGCGTCGATGCATTGCGCGTCGGACAGATCAACCGAACTGATCGAGATCATTTCCATCGCGGAGCGTTGCGGCGGCGCGCCGGGCACCATGATCATGGTGGCGACCCGCCGAAAGCACGGGAACGAAAGGCCTTCGATCATCTCCTCGTCGGTGATGATTTCGTAAGCTCCCGGTGCAAGCTGCCGGTCGATTCCCTTGATGCGGAACGGATGCCTGAAATGAACCGTTTCCCGTCGTGTGCGCGTGGTCATGCCGGCAGCCCGGTGGATCTGCGTACGAAGTCATGATGCTTTTCGGACATCATCGCAGCGTGCGCGCTTTTGTGGCAATTAGCTATCGTTTTCTCCGCTACCGGCTGCATTTGGTCGAATAAGGCGGCCAGCGTCTTGTATTCGCTGGTTTCGTAGCCACTTCGAGCAGTCAGCAGAGGGAGAAGGCCTTTCGAATGAAGATTCGCGTCGGATTCGAAATGCTCTACGATTTCCCGCAGCCGACGCCGATGATCATGGTGCTGGGCACCCACTTCACCCGTGCGTCCGACGTCATCGTGCCGGATTTCCTCACCACCGACCCGGCGGTCGAAATCACGCCGTATCGCGACATGTTCGGCAATTGGTGCAGCCGCATGGTGGCGCCTGCCGGCCGCGTACGTCTTGCCGCCGATGGCGTCGTTCGCGACAGCGGCCAGCCCGATCCAGTGTTTGCCTCAGCGATTCAGCATGCGGTCGAGGATCTGCCCGCGGATACTCTGGTCTATCTGCTCGGCAGCCGCTATTGCGAGACCGAGCGGCTTTCGGAAATAGCCTGGCAATTGTTCGAGAAAACGCCGCCGGGCTGGGCGCGGGTCCAGGCGATCTGCGATTTCGTGCATCGCCACATCGCCTTCGGATACGAGCACGCCCGCGCCAGCAAGACGGCGTGGGAGGCTTACCAGGAGGGCAAGGGCGTCTGCCGCGACTATGCCCATCTCGCCGTCGCGTTCTGCCGCTGCATGAACATTCCCGCGCGCTATTGCACCGGCTATCTCAGCGATATCGGCACGCCGAAACCTTGGGCCGCAGGCGATTTCGCCGGCTGGTTCGAAGCCTATATCGGCGGGCACTGGCGCACCTTCGATCCGCGCAACAACGTGCCGAGGATCGGTCGCATCCTGATTGCGCAGGGCCGCGACGCCGCCGACGTGCCGATCACCCAGACCTTCGGACCCAACACGTTGGTCAGCTTCAAGGTCTGGACCGACGAGGTTGCGTGACGACGGATGATTCCGCGTCAAACTCTTCGTTTCCGCCCTGATGACGACGCGATAGCCCGGCTTGCTAGCTCAGCAAGGTGCGGACCTTCATGGCGGAATCATAGATCTCGATCTGAAGATACGGATAAGCCGACTTCAGCTTTCGGCCGGCGGCTTCAGCCGCGTCGGCGGTGTCAAACTCCGACTTGAAATGGCCGTCGACAACCGTCGCGAACCCTTCGGTAGGTGGCCTGTCGGCTCGTGTTGCTTTCTTCGGCTCTGGTTCGTCAATTGAGAGGAGAGGCTTTTTCATCGTTATTCCTTCCGCGTCACCGCGACTATCTTTTTGATCTGGTTCAGAGGCCGGTCTGAATTGACCGCGTGATATGATGAAGATGGAAGGTGCTGCTTCCGATCTTGCCGGAGACCAGCTCACTGGACATCGTCAGATCCGGACGTCCATCACCTGCGGCCCATTGCGGTCAAGGATGGGTGATGAGTGCAGCAGACGCTCTTTGCGTCCCGATGTCGAGGGAAATCCCGAAGCGGCCTGGTGTGAGGTATCGCTATCCAGGACAAGTTGGCGATCTTCCTGTGCCGCTTTTTGCGCTCGCTATCCCCGGGACGTAAGCCTAGTTTGGTCTTCACCGCGTTTCCTGCGGCGTCTATCGGTGACTGAGGGTATGCAATTCCGACCTAACCATCAAAACCCAGGGAGATCGACATGGCCAAGGGCGAGCAAAGAAGCAATCGGGAGACCAAGAAACCCAAGAAAGAGAAGATCAAGGTGATTGCCGCAGCGCCGAGCCAGAAGGGTGCGGGCTGGCAGCCGACGTTGGGTTCTGGCAAAAAGAAGTAGTGACGGATGCCCCTTGGTCGGGGCTGACCCTCATTTCCGAACCCTCCGCCGCAAACTCAGCCTGTCGGGGGCGTGCTGGCCAGTTGCCGTCCCAGCTCATCGGCAAAGGAACCCATCCTCTCGGCTGGTCGGACCTTGGTTTGCGGCGCGGGCCAATCGACTATGCCTGCCAGCATCAGACCTTGATCAGCCGCAGCTTCGTGCCCCAGGGATCGGCGGTCTCGATACCGTTCTCGATCGCCACAGCCGGCGCGCCCGCCTGCCGCAGGCGCAGCGTTTGGGCCTCGAGAATTTGCTGCGCCTCGATCTCCAGCGAAAACCAGGCGAGCCCGGTGGCTGTTTCGTCCCGCGGGCCAGCGCCTGCGCTCTGCCAGACATTGAGGCCGAGGTGATGATGATAGCGTCCCGAGGAGAGGAACGCGGCGCCGCTGCGCTTGCGGGTCGGATCGAAGCCAAGGGTAGCGCTATAGAAACGGTCCGCCTGTTCGAGACCGCCGACGCGCAGATGCATGTGGCCGATGCGAAGATCATCGGGCGCCTTGGCATAGTTGGTCGTGCGCGTATCCGTCAGCGCCAGCAGGCCGTCGATGTCGAGCTGGTCGGTGGCCATCGCGACCGAGCCGCCGTCCCATTTCCAGGTTTCGGGCGCGCGGTCGGCATAGACCTCGATGCCGTTGCCTTCGGGGTCGTCGAGATAGACGGATTCGCTGACGAGGTGGTCGGCGAAACCGGAGAGCGGGATCCTGTTTTTCGCCGCGTGCACCAGCCAGCGCGCGAGGTCCTTGCGCGTCGGCATCAGGAACGCGGTGTGATAGAGCCCCGCCGCGTTCCGCGCCTCGCGCGCGGCGCTTTCTCGCCGTTCGAGGTCGAGCAGCGGCACGCCGCCCGAGCCGAGGCGGACGCTGGTCGCCGTGCGCGCCATGACGGTAAGGCCGATCGCGTCGCGATAATAGTTGGCGACCAGATCGAGGTCGCGCACGCGCAGCGTCACCATGCCGATCCGCATCGGCGTCCGGTTGGCAAAGGTCGGCCCGCCGCCTGCCGCGCCTTCCGCCCCTTCGGCCTGCGCCGCGGCGACGGCCGCCGCGCCCAGCGAGGAGGCGCCGGCAAGATGCAGCAGCGTGCGGCGGGTCAGGTCTATGGTCATGAAACTCCTCCAGCGATCGGTACAGCGAAGCAAATCTTGCGCCGGATTCCAAGCCGCAGTATTGCCGCTCCCATCGTCGTTCCCCGGTGCGCAATTGCGCACCGGGGAACGACGGTTGGAGCGAGCGAAGCCGCATCCCACCCCAGTCTTTCAATTTTGCGATACAAGCCATGTCCACATTCAAATTCCTTGTCTCCCTGCCGCGATCTATCCTGCAGGCAAATCAACCCTGATGTCGCAGAGGAAACTGAGCCCGATGGCGGAAGCAGCAAAATCACGTAGCGAGGCGCAGGCGCCCCTTCCGACGTGGCCGGACGAGATCTACCGCGTACTCAAGGACGCCGGCATTCGCCAGGTCGCGATGGTGCCGGACGCCGGCCACAGCCGCCTGATCCGCGCCTTCGAGGCCGATCCCGAAACCCGCGTCGTGACACTGACGACGGAAGAGGAAGGCGTGGCGATGCTGGCGGGCGCATGGCTCGGCGGCGAGCGCGGCGTTCTTCTGTTGCAGTCGAGCGGCGTCGGCAACTGCATCAACATGCTGTCGCTGCCTGTCATCTGCCACATGCCGCTGTTGATGATCGTCACCATGCGCGGCGATTGGGGGGAGTTCAATCCGTGGCAGATCCCGATGGGGCAGGGCACGCGCCCCTCGCTCGAGGCCATGGGCGTGATCGTGAACAAGGTGGACGACCCTGATCTCGTCGCCTCCGCCGTGCAGGGTGCGGCGCACCTCGCCTTCAACACCTGGAAGCCGGTGGCGGTCTTGATCGGCCAGCGCGTGCTCGGCGCCAAGAATTTCAAGGAGCTTGCCCGCAAATGACTTCCAACCCGAACGCGCTTCTGCATCGCCGCGACGTCGTCAACGAACTGTTGCGCGATCGCGCCGGTCTCCTCGTCATCGCCGGCCTCGGCGCGCCGAACTGGGATGTCTCCGCCGCCGGCGATCATCCGAACAACTTTCCGCTTTGGGGCGCGATGGGCGGTGCCTCGATGATCGGGCTTGGGCTGGCGCTGGCGCAGCCCAAGCGCAAGGTAATGGTTGTCACCGGCGATGGCGAAATGCTGATGAATATCGGCTCGCTCGCATCAGTCGCGGTGGAGGCGCCGAAGAACCTGACGATTGCCGTGCTCGACAATGAACGCTTCGGCGAGACCGGCATGCAGAAGACGCCGACCGCCTCCGGCGTCGACCTTGCCGCCATCGCGGCCGCCTGCGGCATCCGCACCTCGCGCATCGTCCGCACGATGGCGGAAGTCACCGAACTCCGCGATCTCGCGCATGAGGGGCGAGGAACCGCCTTCGCGCAGATCAAGATCAACCCCGAGGCGCTGGTCTTCGTAATGCCGCCGGCAGATGGCGTCATCCTGACGACGCGCTTCCGGCAATCGGTGCTGGGCGACGCGGCGCTGTTTAATTGAGGAGTGGCAAAACTTGCTCGTCATGCCTTGTGCCGGGTATCCACGTCTTTGGTGGGACCTCGGACCTCGCGGAGGCAAGACGTGGATGGCCGGGACATCTGCGCGAAGACGCGCTTCGCGCTTTAGCCCGGCCATGACGAAAGAGAAAGCCCAGGCGCTACGCCGTCATGTTGATCTTCCACAGCCCTTCCCGGGAGAGCTGCTGAATCTCCGACACGATCAGCGTCGCAATCGTCGTCGTTGCGATCGACGGCGGATGGGCGATCGGCGAAGCGAGAATCAGTTCGCGCGACACCGAGGGGCTGACGGCGGCCATCTCCAGGCGTTTCGCCGCTACCTCGGCGCGGATCGCGGACGGCGGCAGCAGCGTGTAGCCGAGCCCTTCCTCCATCAGGCTGATCTGCGCGCGATAGGAATCCACCTCGATCATGGCGTCGAGCTTCAATTTCTCGCGCGCCAGCGCCTTCTCCAGCAGTGCCCGCAGGCCATGCGAGATGCTCGGCAGGATCAGCTTCTGTTTCACCAGCCATTTGAGATCGACCTGCTTCCGCTTGCTCAGGCCCGATCCTGGCGGCCCGACGGCCACGATATCCTCACGGCCGATGGACTGGACTTGAAGATGCAGGTCGACCGCGGGACCGTAGATGATCGCGAGATCCATTTCGCCGCGGTGCAGCCACTCGACCAGATGCCCGCCATAGCTTTCCACGATGCGCAGCGAGACGTCGGGAAATTCGCCGATGACGCGGCGGGCGAACCGTCCGGACAGCACCGCGCTCACCGTCGGCACCAGCCCGAGGATGACACGGCCCGACGGATTGCCGTTTGCCGATTTGAGGTCATCGCTGACCTGTTCGATCTGGCGGATCAGCCCGGTGGTGCGGTCGAGCAGCATCCGGCCGGCGCTGGTCAAGAGCATGCCGCGGCCGTTGCGGATGAACAGCTCGACGCGAAGCTCGTGCTCAAGCAGCTTGATGTGCCTGCTGAGCGCGGGCTGGGCGGCGCGCAGCCGGTCCGCCGCCTTGCTCAGGCTGCCGAGTTCCGCTACGGCCCGGAAAGTCCGCAATTGTTTGAGATCCATCGGGTGCCCAAGGTGCCCATTCCGGAAGCCATCATATGCCGTTTTCAGATTCCCCGTCCATGACGGGTGCCTCCGTCACTCCCCAGCAAGTCCGAACCGCGCTGCTGCTGCGCCAGGAAATCGCGCTGCTCGATGTCAGGCACGAGGCGGTGTTCGCCACCGGCCATCCCCTGTTCGCCGCCAACATGGCCGCGGGCCGGATCGCGCTGGAAGCGGAAGCGCGGATGCCGCGCAAGGACGTGCCGATCGTTCTCTATGACGGCGGCGAAGGTCTGGTAGCGCAAGCCGCGGACTGCCTGAAAACCCTGGGCTACACCAATGTCCGTCAGCTCGATGGCGGGCTGCAGCGCTGGAAACAGGCGGGTTACGAGCTGTTCCAGGACGTCAATTCCTATGCCAAGGCATTTGGCGAACTGGTGGAGCATCGCCGCCACACGCCATCGCTTGCCGCCGAGGAAGTCAGCGCCCTGATCGCGAGCGGAGCCAACATTCAAATCCTCGATGTCCGCCGCTTCGACGAATACGCGACCATGAACATCCCGGGCTCGATCAGCGTGCCCGGCGCGGAACTGGTGCTGCGCGCCGGCCGCGCGGCGCCGGATCCGGAAACAACCATCATCGTCAATTGCGCCGGCCGCACCCGCTCGATCATCGGCACCCAGTCGCTGATCAATGCCGGCGTCACCAACAAGGTGCGGGCGCTGCGCAACGGGACGATCGGCTGGACTTTGGCCAAGCAGAATCTCGAGCATGGCGCCAACCGGCGCGGCGAGATCGGCGCCATCGATGGCGGTGAGGCGAATGCGCGCGACGTCGCCTATCGCGCCGGCGTCCGTCACATTGGCCTTGCGGAAGTGGCGGCACTGCAGTCGCAGGCTGATCGCACGCTGTACCGCTTCGACGTTCGCTCGGAGGAGGAATACACGGCCGGCCATCTCGCGGGCTTTCGCCATTACGCGGGCGGGCAACTGGTGCAGGAGGTCGACATGGCCGCGCCCGTGCGCGGCGCGCGCATCGTGCTGACGGACAACAGAAGCGTCCGCGCCGACATGACCGCGTCCTGGCTCGCGCAGATGGGCTGGGAGACTTACGTGCTGGAAGGCGGCTATGACGGCCCGCTGCAAGTCGGGCCGCCGCGCGTCATTCCAAAGCCCGATCCATCACACCGCTACCGCCGCCCCTATGAGGGCACCGATATCAGGGAAAGCGCGATGCAGGCCTATCTCGACTGGGAATACGGCCTCGTCGAGCAGCTCCGTCGCGACGCCACCCATGGATTTTTCGTGATTTGATGGTGGGAGCGAAAACATCTCGTTGACCCAGCTAAAGCTGGAGCTGATGGAGCCTGATGAACTTGTGCTTTGCTTGCGGCGTCGCCATATGCCGTTCCATCGACTAGGAGGCGACAATGGCACTTAAAGGTCTTGCGGTGGTCACCGCAGAGCATTCCGAAGAAGGCGTCCTTTTGGAGTTTTGGCAAGACAGCGAGCGGAAGATCGCCATAATACAACGCGTCGCGCTAGATGACACGTTCGATAAGCTGCTGCCGTTCGGCTCGCCCCAGCGTCGACTTACCGTGCTGCAGTGGAACCACGTGGTGCAGGAGAACCTCACAGCGTTTGAACGCATAATCGAAGCGAAGTATCTGCGCGAACCAAGCGGCCGCATTGAGGTGGATCTTGCGGAAATCCAGCGCAGCGGAGAGAGGTTTACTGGCGAAGCGCTGCGCGTTGCGGGCGTCGGGCAGAACCGCTGACAGCAATCGGTCTAGATGATGACGGGCGCGCAAGCCGCAGGAACGCGATCACCTCTTCCCATTAAAAACCGTGTTGACCGGGCAGTTCAGCTTGTCCTACGAGCCAGAATCTTTTTTGATATCTGGTTTTACTTTGAAGCCAAACAAACGCGTTCGGCCATACTCGAAACCATGTGCGAGTATAGCGAATTCTTTCGTTTCATGCCGCACGCCAATCAGGTTGCTTTTGTTGTCACAATTGCTGCGCTCTTTGATAAGCGTGCCGATACGATTAGCCTTCCCCATTTAGCTCGAGAGATGACGCGAAACGGTCAACTGTCAGGGGTCGACTTGATCGAAGTTAATCGCCTCCTCATGAACGCGAAGTCTTTAGAATCGAAAGTCACCATCCTGCGACACAAGGCTTTTGCGCACAGAAGCGCCCATACATCTTTTGATGACGTATTCAGAGAAGCGAGCGTTACAGCGGATCAAATGCGTGAGTTGACTGTGATAGCGTTAAGGGTTGCGAACAAATTGGCAGAGGCGTGCGGGGTGAGTGTTGGGTTCTTCAACGAATTGCCACGGGAAGACGCTGCGCGAATGATGTTAGCATTGCAGGAATCGCAACGTGACAAGCCCTGAGTGAACGAACCGGACTTCAATCATCGCCGCCCAGCATGCTCTCGAGCGTCTCCGCAGCGTAGTTCTCTCCGATCGACATCGCGCAGATCCGCGAGAGCTGCACGTAGGAAAGCCCCGTCTCCTCGGCCCATGCATTGAACTGCGCCTGCACCTTGGCGAGGTCGCGCTTGGAGGTGACGGTCTCGGCAATGTCGAGCCCGGCCTCACGCAGGCACAGCACCACGTCGCTTGACGTGACAAACCCGTCCCAGCCGAGGAAGCGCAGCATCATCTGCCCGGTGTTGCCGCCGAGCCGGCTGCCGCGCTTGGCCAGCAATTCCAGCAGCCCGGCCTCGTCGGACGAGGGCCAGTTCGCGAGGAACTTGCCGAAACTGCCGTGCTCCTTGGCCACGTCCCGGACGAAGCTTGCATTGGCCCGCACCGACATGATCTTGGCGCCGTTGCGGACGATGCGTGTGTCCTTCAGCAAATCGTCCCAGAATTCATCCGGCTTCAGCGACAGCGGCCCCGGCTTGAAGCCGAGAAACGCCTTCTCGAAATCAGCCCATTTGCTCTCGATCACGCTCCAGGCAAAGCCCGCGCAAAACACCCGCTTGGTCATTTCCGCCAGAATCCGGTCGTCGCCGAGCTTGGCGAGCGCCTTCGGGTCGGTCCTGGCCGGCAGCAGCTTGGCGAGCGCCTTGGGACCGCCCTTGCGCTTTTCGGCGCGGGCGCGAATGGTCTTGAACGCGGTCACGGCGTACAGCTCCCTGAAATGCCCTGAAACCATAATGTAGAAGTGATCGGCTGATCTGCAAAGAATGGATGGCGCAGCGGCTGGTTTTCGCCTAAAGCATCCCCACCTCATTGAAACCCGTCAGGCCGTGCCGCTGCGCGTCGATAATTGCGCAAGCTTCGAGCCATTTCGGTTCGGGGCGATATTCAACATTTCAGGCTATAGAGCCAACCAGGATCTGACATCTCGTGACATTCTTGACCGCAAGCCCGCCGCTCGCCCGAGCTTTGGCGGAACGCAACTTCGATCGGCTGACACAAGTCCAGACGGCGGTGCTGGCGGACGCGGCCGCGGGCCGTGACCTCCTGGTTTCGGCGCAGACCGGTTCGGGCAAGACCGTCGCCTATGGCCTGGCGGTTGCGAAAAACCTGCTGGATGGCGGCGAGCGGTTCGAACGGGCTGCCGCTCCCTTGGCCTTGATCGTCGCGCCGACCCGCGAGCTTGCCCTTCAGGTCCACCGCGAACTTGCCTGGCTCTATCAGCATGCGGACGCGCGCGTGGTTTCCTGCGTCGGCGGCATGGACCCGCGCCGCGAGCAGCGCGAGCTGGCCCAAGGCGCGCATATCGTGGTCGGCACGCCGGGGCGGCTCTGCGATCATTTGCGACGCGGCCGTCTCGACGTCTCGGAATTGAAGGCGATCGTGCTCGACGAGGCCGACGAGATGCTCGATCTCGGTTTTCGCGAGGACATGGAATTCATCCTGCAGGCCACGCCGGAGGACCGCCGCACGCTCCTGTTCTCGGCGACCCTGCCGCCCGGTATTGTCGGGCTGGCGAGGGAATATCAGCAAGACGCCTTCCGCGTCGAAGTCGCGGGTGACGAGGGCGGACACGCCGACATCGAATACCGCGCGATCCGGATCGCGAGCGGCGATGTCGAGCACGCCGTAGTCAATATCTTGCGCTTCTTCGAATCGCCGGGCACGCTGGTGTTCTGCAACACGCGCGACGCGGTCCGGCATCTGCAGGCAACGCTCCTGGAGCGCGGCTTTTCCGTGGTGGCGCTGTCGGGCGAATTGACCCAGAACGAGCGGACGCTGGCGCTGCAGGCGCTGCGCGACGGCCGCGCCCGGGTCTGCGTTGCGACCGACGTTGCCGCGCGCGGCATCGACCTGCCGAACCTCGATCTCGTCATCCATGCAGATCTGCCCAACGATCCGGAAGTCATGCAGCACCGCTCGGGACGCACCGGACGCGCGGGCCGCAAGGGCGTCAGTATCTTGCTGGTGCCGCCACCACGGCGGCGGCGCGCGGATATGTTGCTCAAACTCGCCGGCATCGATGCGGCCTGGGGTTTGGCGCCGCAGCCGGATGAAATCCGCAAGCTCGACCAGGAACGCATGCTGCGGGACGATGTGTTCGCGGCGGAGACGACACCGGAAGACATGGCGCTCGCACAGGCGCTGCTCGCCGAGCGATCGGCGGAGGAGATCGCCGCCGCGCTGGCGCGGCTCTATCGCGCGCGGTTACCGTCGCCTGAGGACATCGTCGATCCCGGCGAGGAACGCGTCAAGTCGCGTGCCGAACGTGCGCGGGAGCGGACCGATCGCGAGACCGGACGGGGACCGAAGCCTGCAAAATCCCCGGCGCGCCACCGCATGGCGGAAGACAGCGTGTGGTTTTCCGCCGCGATCGGTCGCAAGAAGAATGCGGAAGCGCGCTGGCTGCTGCCGATGCTGTGCCGCCGCGGCAGCATCAAGAAGGAAGACATCGGCGCCATCCGCATTCTCGATTCGACCACCGAGTTCGAGATTTCCGGCCGTGTCGCGAGCCGCTTTGCCGCAAGAATCCGCCGCCCCGACAAGGAAGACAGCATTCGCATCGAGGCGCTCGCAGGTGCCGCGCCGCGCGAGGAGGTGCGCGAAAAAGAATGGACACCGAAGCCGCACGGCAACAACGCAAGAACCTCTGACAAGCCGCAGTTTGACAAGAAAGTGCGTTACGATACGAAGAAGCCGCATCGGGACAAGCCGGCTCACACCGGAAAGCCGCGGCACGAAAGCGGGGCGCCTGCGAAGGCTGCCTTCGGCAAGAAGAAAAAGAAGAAGTTTCGCGATTGACCGGGCGGTGGCCTGAAGGCGCCGCCTGACATGCGAGGCGAGGAGCCGTCATGAGCGTCTACATTATCGCCCAGTTGAAATTCACCCGTCGCGAACTCTACGACCGCTATCAATCGCGCTTCATGGGCGTGTTCAAGAAGTTCAAGGGCAAGCTGCTGGTGGCGGACGCGCATCCGCTGGTGCTGGAAGGCGACTGGCCGCGCGACAAGGTCGTGATCATGGAGTTTCCCGATGACGAAGCGGCGCGGGAATTCCAGAACTCGCCCGAATATCAGGAGATCTCGGTCGATCGCAAGGCAGGCGCCGACGCCATCGTGCTGACAGTGAGAGGCCTGGGCTGAGCGCAGCGGGCTGCATTTATTCCCCCTGGAATCCCTATTCGTCGTCAATCACCCTGCATCTGGACTTCGGCGGACGAGAAATGCTTCGCCCTCAGGCGGCCTCGAAGCGCTGAGTTGATCCGCGCCGGGATGACATAGGCGCGTCTCGCCTCAAGCACACGTCAAGGGTTCATCAAGCTTCCTCACATCCATTTGTCTCGCGCAACGAAGCTCCTGTGAACTATTTCACAGGCCTTCCTCGCGCTCGCTGACATCTTGCCCGCGCGAACCACACACCAGCACGCGGGGCATCAGCGATGCGTACTTCCTCCGAAGGCGAGTCCAGCCAGCGTACGACGCGCAAGGGATTCTTTACACGCCTCCTCGAAGCGCTTCACCGCTCGCGGCGTCGCGACGCGATACGGGTATTGCGCCGCTACCGTCATTTGATTGCCGGGCAGGCTCAGATTCGTCCCGCAAGGCATCTGCCAAAATCCCGACCAACCGAAAAGAGCAGCCGAACTACCCACGAAATAACGGGCCGGTCCGCGCCGACCGCAAGCCGCGCCGGGACGCCGGCACCCGGTTCGCGTGACGTGACGCCGCTCAGCCTGACGGCGCTCGCAATCATGGCCATCCTCATAATGATCCTCCATGTCGCAGGCGGCGCCATGCTCGGTCCGCAGGCGCATGCGTCGACGCCTGACGATGAAGCGAAGTGCCCGGCGGATGCAATGCTGCCGGGGCCGTCACTGCCGTTTGACTAGGGCGTTTTCCAGCGAAGTGGAGACCCGTTCGCGTCAAGAAAACGCGTCAAATCATGGCGCTGGCGCTGTTGCACGGGCATCAAAGCCTGTCTCCCAAGCTCGTGATCGACCTCGCCATCAGCCTGCCGGCGCTGTTTGCCGGTTCCGTGCTCGGCATTGTTGCATTCCGGAACATCGATGAGATCGGCTTCCGCCGGACTATTCTTGTGCTATTGCTGGTGTCAGGCGCTTCGCTCGCCTTGGCTTGATGGTGTGATCACGGCCGAAGGTTGCGAAGCCGGAAAATCTGAGAGCATTGGCCGAAAGAATCATGACCGCACTTCAGCGCAACGTTTCCGCCTCGATCGATCCCGTGAAACTCGACCGCCTCGCCGAAGTCGCGGTCAAGGTCGGCTTGCGGCTGCAGCCGGGTCAGGACCTGCTGCTGACCGCGCCCTCGGTGGCGCTGCCGCTGGTGCGCCGGATCGCCGAACATGCCTACAAGGCCGGCGCGGGTATCGTGACCCCGTTCCTGTCGGATGAGGCGATCACGCTGGCGCGCTATCGCCACGGCCACAACGAGAGTTTTGATCGCGCCGCCGGCTGGCTCTATGAGGGCATGGCGAAGGCATTTGGCGCCAACACCGCGCGGCTGGCCATCGTCGGTGACAATCCGATGCTGCTGTCGGGCGAAGACCCGACAAAGGTCGCGCGCGCCAGCAAGGCCAATTCGATGGCCTATCAGCCGGCGCTGGAAAAGATCGTCAATTTCGAAACCAACTGGAACATCATCGCCTATCCGAGCCCGTCCTGGGCGAAGCAGGTCTTCCCCGACGTCCCGGAGGATGTCGCGGTGGCGAAGCTGGCGGATGCGATCTTTGCAGCGTCCCGCGTCGATCAGGATGGTGCCGTCGCGGCCTGGGAAAAGCACAACGCCGTGCTGCGTGAGCGAACCGAATGGCTGAACGGCCAGCGCTTCCACGCGCTGAAATATTCCGGCCCGGGCACGGATCTTACGATCGGTCTCGCCGACGGCCACGAATGGGAGGGCGGCGCCTCGACCGCCAGGAACGGCATCACCTGCAACGCCAACATTCCGACCGAGGAAGTCTTCACCACGCCGCATTGCCGGCGCGTCAGCGGGCACGTCGTCTCCTCCAAGCCGCTGTCCTATCAGGGCACGCTGATCGACAACATCGCGGTGCGGTTCGAGGAAGGCCGCATCGTCGAGGCCAAAGCTTCGCGCGGCGAGGAGGTCTTGAAGAAGGTGCTCGATACCGATGAGGGCGCAGCGCGCCTCGGCGAAGTGGCGCTGGTGCCGCATTCCTCGCCGATCTCGAAGAGCGGGCTGTTGTTCTTCAACACGCTGTTCGACGAGAACGCCGCCTCGCATATCGCGCTCGGCCAGTGCTATTCGAAATGCTTCGTCGGCGGCGACAAGCTGACGCCGGAACAGATTGCGGCGCAGGGCGGCAACAAGAGCCTGATTCACATCGACTGGATGATCGGCTCGGCCGAAACCGACATCGACGGCATTCACGCCGACGGAAGCCGCGTACCAGTATTCCGCAAGGGCGAGTGGGCGTAATCAGTCCAGCTTGAGCTTGTAGAAGTCGGTCGCGGTCCCGGAGAACAGCGCCGTCTTCTCCGCTTCGCTATATGGCGCGGCCAGCCGCTTGAAGGCGTTGAAGATCACCTGATAGCTGCACTGGCCTTTGTCCGGCGGAAAATTGCTTTCGAACATGCAGCGATCGGGTCCAAACACGTCGATGCAGGTTTCGATGTAGGGACGCCACGCAGCGGCGGCCTGTTCCGAAGACGGCGGGTTCGGGCGCAGGTGGAAGTCATAGCCGAGCAGGCACATCGCGAGGCCGCCGAGCTTGACGACGACGTTTTCACATCTGGCAAGTTCCTGGATCGAGGCCTTCCACACCGGGAAGATTTCCTCGCGCCGGTTCGCGTAGCTGCCGATGCCGGCCGGGCCGCCGCAATGATCGAGCACGATCCTGGTGTCGGAAAAAGCGCGCGCGAGATCGGTGAGTTCGCCGATCTGCGGATGAAACAACCAGGCGTCGAAGCTCAGGCCCAATGGTGCGAGGCAGGCAAAGCCCTTGCGGAAAGTGCTGTCGAGCAACAGTCCTCTTGGCCGCGTCGCATACATGCCGGCGACATTGGGGTCCGCATCCCACGCGGAGGAATGCCGGATGCCGCGGAAGCGGCCGTTGCCGGCAACGATCTCCGCCTCCAGCACCGCCTTTGCGCCGTCGCCGAGCAAGAGATTGACGTGGCTGACGATGCCGGCGCAGATCGCGGCCTTGCCGTAAGCGCCGCTCGCCGCCATCGCAGCCACGCCATTGGCGAACTCGACCTCGCCGACGGGACGGAACGCTTCAGGACCGTGCGCGCGGTACATCGAGCGGCAATCGACATAGACGGTGGCGATGATGTTGTGGCCGGAGGCAATATCGGCCGCCATCTCCTCGATCATGTAGCGCAATCCGCCGCGGTCCCAGAGATGGTGATGCGGGTCGACGATCGGGCGGGCGGGATCGATGATCTCCTCGGTATGTTGCGCGAGCCAGTCCTCGCGCGGATCAGCGTAGAGCCCGCTCTTCGAGGCGGGTGCAGTGCTGGCGGCCATGGATATCGCTCCCCGGATTTTATGTTTCTCGGGGAGCGATACTAGCGCATCACGGGATCAAAGCAGCAGGCGGATCGCGAAGGCCGCTACTTCATTTCCGCGGCTTTCCGGCAACCCTTCAGTCCGGCAGACCGCGGATGAAATCGAGAAGCGCGGCATTAACTTCGCTTGGGCGCTCCTGCTGGGTCCAGTGTCCGCAACCGGGCAGATCAGGAGCGACCGCGTGGAAGCCGGCGGCGGCCAGCGCGGGGAGCTGATGGCGCCAGGAATACCAGGACTCCGGGAATCCGTGACACAGAATCACCGGCGGCCCCTTGCCCTGCTCGGCGATATTGAGGCGGATACCGTTGCTCTCGATGGTTCGCTGCACAGGTACGCTCAAGCTTCCCTCCCTTTGCATCGGCCCTGAGCGCGAGTTTCGGCTGCGTCAGACCCCTTCCAGAATGATCACCGTCGGCGTCCCCGGCAGCGTGTCGCGCGAAATCTTCAACGTCCGCTCCGTTCGCTGGTCGATGACGAATTGCTGCCCGATCAGCTGCATGAATTCGTCGAGCGGAGTGGCGAAACGGTGCATCGGCAGCACCACGGAGGCGCGCAGGCGCCTGGTGATCTCGGAGACGCCGTCGAGCGACATCGTATAGGTGCCGTCGATCGGCACCATGACGATGTCGAGCCGGCCGATCGCCGCGAAATGCGTATCGTCGAGCTTGTGATGCAGATGTCCGAGATGGCCGATGCAGAGGCCGGCGACCTCGAAGATGAAGATCGAGTTGCCGTCCTTGAGCATCGCCCCACCGGTGTCCTCGCCATAGTAGCGGCGGATGTCGGTGGGCACGTTGCGGATATAGACGTCGCCGACCCGCGTTGAGATCTGCGCGGCCTGTCCGTTCTCGCCCCAGCCATGCAGGACGTGTGGGATCTTTGGATCGGGAAACAGCGTGTAGTGCGTCGAATGCGCCCGGTTCATGGTGGCGACGTCGGGTAGCCTCCCGGTCCGATAGGCGCCGTTGAAGTCGGTCGCGATCCGCACGCCGCCGGGCGTGTCGATATAGTAGGTGGAATGGCCGACATAGGTGATCGCGACCTGTTCCTGTTTGGCTGCGACGCGCCGAAGGCTGACCGGTACTGCGAGCGGCGGGGCGCTCGCCATCGCGAGGCATTCGCTGCGCAACGGCTGTTGCTGGGCGGCCGCCGGGACGATCAGCGAACCGAGGAAGGTAAGGGCGACAGCAACGGATAAGTTAAGCGATCGCAACATGGCATGACCCATCCGCGGCAAAGGCCGCAGGCCGCACTGTATCGCCGAATTTTGGAAACGTCATGATGGCATTCGCGCACGGCGGCGCGCCGGATTTGCTTCATCGGCGGGAGCGATGCCATATTGTAGGATATGCCCAAGGAGTTCGCCGTGACTGAAAAGACCGTCGCCCCGGCCCCGCGCGCGCCGTCATCGAAACGGCTGGAGCCGTTGCGCCAGGTCGATGCCGGTGTCCTCAGCATCGCCTATTACGAGGCGGGGCCTGCCGATGGCCCGGCCGTGATGCTCATGCACGGCTTTCCCTACGACATTCATTCCTATGTCGACGTCGCACCGCAACTGGCCGCCCAGGGCTGCCGCGTCATCGTTCCCTATTTGCGCGGTTACGGTCCGACGCGGTTTCGCGACGCGGGCACGCCGCGCTCGGGCGAGCAGGCGGCGGTCGGCGCCGACATGATGGCGCTGATGGATGCGGTCGGCATCCGCCGCGCGGTGTTCGCGGGCTACGACTGGGGTGGCCGCGCGGCCTGCGTCGGCGCGGCGCTATGGCCGGAGCGCTGCACCGGGCTCGTCTGCGTCAATTCCTATCTGATCCAGGATATCGCCAACGCCATGGCGCCGCAGCGACCCGAGCGCGAGGTAGCGTTGTGGTATCAGTATTACTTCCAACTCGAGCGCGGCCGCGCGGGACTGGCCGCCAACCGGCGCGAGATCGCCAGGATATTGTGGACGCAATGGTCGCCGAACTGGCCGTTCGATGATGCCTGTTTCGAGCGCACAGCCGTCGCTCACGACAATCCCGATTACGTCGACGTGGTGATCCACAGCTATCGCCATCGGTTTGGTCTCGCCGAGGGTGATCCGCAATATGCTGATATCCAGCGCAGGCTCGCGGCGCTGCCTCCGATCACCGTGCCGACAATTACGCTGGATGGCGCCGGCGACGGCGTTGCACCCGCGACCGATGGCACCGCGAGCGCGGCAAAGTTTACCGCGCGCCGCGCCCACCGCGTCGTGCCGCGTGCCGGGCACAATCTGCCGCAGGAAGCGCCCGAGGCGTTTGCCGCGGCGGTGATGGAGCTGGCCAAGGCATAGGTCGGCTGTGCCGCTGTGAGGCAGGAAACCCAAGATTCAAGGTCAACCGGGAATGGCTTTACCTCGGGGGTGCCTTTAGTCCCGCCGTGGGCTGATTTTCCACGTCGCCGCCAGAATTGCCGCGGTCATCGCGCCGCTGATCACGGCGGCGATCGGGATGGTGACGGCGAGCGCTGCGGTCGCGGCCCAGCCGATCGAGCAGAAGGCTTCCGCGAATGTTGCCAGCCGCGACGAGGTCTGACGGCGTCGGAACTGGCTGCGTTTGGCCTGCACGCGGAACCAGAGCTGGATCGCGGCCGCCGAGACGGTTGCCACGATGACACCGAGCGCGGTGACGATCGCCTGCGCTACGGAAGCGAACGCCAGTGCTGCGATCAGCGGCGCAAAGATGGCGCCGATGGCGATCAGAACCACTTCGACCTTGGCGCGGATCACGCGCGACGGCGTCAGCGGTGCGGTCGCCACCAGGTCGGCGGCATCCTCGCCTGATATCGTCAGCCACGCCAGCCCGCCGGCAAGCTGGCCTGCCGCCATCACGATCACGGGCGTGATCAAGACAATCGCATCCGAGCTTTCGGAAAAACTTCGCCACAACATCAGGGCCGGAGGCACCAGATACAGCAGTTGCATCAGGGTTTGCGACAACAGCCATGGGTCGCGCCGCAGCAGCAGGAACTCCTTGGCGCGCAGCGCCTGTTGCCGCGAACCGCCGCGAAATGCCGTCGCGCGCGGCCCGCGACGGACAGACCGGGCGGTTGCGGCGACACTGACGACGGTGTCGGCAAATCTTGGCGAGAAGACCGCCATCACGACGCCGAGCAGCACCAGCCCGCCGGCGATCAGCCACGACAGCACGATGCCATCACCGACCGCCGCGCGCGCCGGCCACCACAGCGCACTGTCGAGCGCAGGCGCATAGGCCGCAGCGGTATCGGAGGTCAGTACCGCAAAGCGCGACAACGTACCGTAGGAAAGGATGGCTGCGACCTGGAGCGCGATGACGAAGCCGGCGCCGATGATGGCGGCCACGATCTGCGCGACGAGGCGGGTGCGGCTCGGGCCGATCAATCTGAACAGCGCGACCGTGATCGCGATCGCAACCGCCGCGGCCGAAACACCAACCGCGACGACGACGCCGAACGCTGAGAGCCATCTGATGCCGCCACCGATCACAAGAACGTCGACAAAGGGCGTCGACAGCAACAACGCCATAGCGGTGACCGAGAGCGCAATCGCTGCGATCCGCACCGAGAACACGTTGGCGAGGTTCGCCGGCGACGACATGATGAGGTCGAGATCGGCGCGGGCGTAGAACACCCGCGTCACGGATTCGATGGCCTGCGACAGCATCAATGCCCAGGCGAGAAAGATGGCCGTGGTGATGACGATCAACTCGGGCTTGCCGAGCGGGGCTTGCAGATCGGCGAAGCGGCCGATCACGGCATAGGCCGGGAGGTGCATGATGGCGACGAATACGACCAGGGCGATGATCGCGCGCTTTCGCTTGCCACGTCTGCCGCCAATCATCGCCAGCCATTCGCGCCAGGCCAGACGGATTTCGTGCCGGGCAAACCAGGAGAGCGCCGCTGTCGAGCTCATGCAGCGGCCGCCTCGGCATCGACGAGCGCGATGAACATATCTTCGAGGCTGGTGTCGTTGCGGCCGTTCTGCTGGCGCAGCTCGCTGAGCGTGCCCTCGGCCACCAGCCGGCCTGCGGCGATGACGCCGATGCGGTCGGCCATGCGCTCGGCGACTTCGAGAATATGCGTCGTCATGATCACGGTGCAGCCGGAACGGACGCGGTCCTGCAGCAATCCCTTGACGTGACGCGCCGACAGCGCATCGAGGCCGGTCAACGGCTCGTCGAGGATGATCAGCCGGGGATCGTGCACCAGCGCACCGGCCAGCGCGACTTTCTGGCGCATGCCCTTGGAAAATCCCTCGCAGCGTTCGTGCAGATGTGGCTCCAGGCCAAGCGACACCAGAAGCTTGTGCGCGGAGGGTTCCGACACGGCGGGATCGAAGCCCCAGAGGCCGGCAACGAATTCGAGATATTCCAGCGGCGTCAGCTTGTCGTAGATCATCGGCTCGTCGGAGACCCAGGCCATGATCTGCTTGGCGGCGACGGGATCGGCGAGCGCATCGATACCCAAGATGGCGACTGAGCCGGCGTCGGGCTTGAGCAGACCGGCGACCATGCGCAAGGTCGTGGTCTTGCCGGCGCCGTTGGGGCCGAGCAGGGCGTAAAACTCGCCAGCGCGAATGGTAAGGTCGAGCGCGTCGACCGCCGGGCGGTCAAAACGCTTCGTTAACCCTCGCACCTCGAGCGCCGATACATCTGACGTCATGATTTCGGGGCGATCCAGTTGTTCGCTGCGGACCATGAACCGAAGAACTTTCGGCGCGGTGAATCTTGCACGCCAAATCGCAGCGAACCCCGCAACTTCCCGGGCTGCGGCATTTCTCCGCAATTGTTAACGGCGCGACACGCAGCGCTTTGTTGACAGGGGTCGGCGCTTTGGGCTCAATGCAGCGGGACATGTGCGGCTACCGGCATCGTGGATGCCAGGCAGCGTGTAGACACAAGATGCGGAAGAGGCGATCGACAGAATCGCCCGGGCATCGGGGAGGGAAATGATGCTGGACTTCGTTCAGCAGCTGGTGAGTGGCATCGCGCTCGGCTGCGTCTATGGCCTGATCGCGCTCGGCTTTGTGCTCGTTTACAAGGCAACCGAGGTCGTCAATTTCGCCCAGGGCGATTTGATGATGCTGGGCGGGTTCTTCGCCTTCACCTTCATCGGCATGCTCGGCCTCAATTACTGGCTTGGATTCGCCGGTGCGGTCATCGCCATGGCTGCGTTCGGCATGCTGGCCGAACGCGTCGTGGTGCGGCCGATCCTCGGCTATCCGCAGTTTTCCATCATCATGGCGACGATCGGGCTCGGATATTTCCTGCGCTCCGTAGTCGGCATGATCTGGGGCACCGACGATTTCAAGATCGACACGCCGTTCAGCGACGGCGTGTTGCGGATCGGCTCGCTGGTGCTGGCGTACGACAAGCTCTCGGTGATCGCCGCAACCGTCATCCTTTGCGCGCTGCTTTATCTCTTCTTCAACCGCACCACGCTCGGCACCGCGATGCGTGCCAGCTCTGAGAACATGCTGGCCGCCTATTACATGGGCATTCCGGTCAAGCGCGTGGTGTCGATCGTGTGGGCGATCTCGGCGGCGGTCGCGACCGCCGCCGGCGTGCTGCTGGCGCCGATCACCTTCATTCACTCCAACGTCGGTCTGGTGCTGGGCCTGAAGGCATTTCCCGCCGCAGTGCTCGGCGGCTTCGGCTCGATTCCCGGCGCCGTGGTGGGCGGCGTGCTGATCGGCGTGATCGAGAGCATGGCCGGCTTCTACCTGCCGCAAGGCTGGAAGGACGTCGCGCCCTACATCGTGCTTCTGGTGGTGCTGTTGCTCAAGCCCGAAGGCCTGTTCGGTATTCATATGCGGAAGAAGGTCTAATGCGGTTCCTCTTCAAGACGGATTACGAAGACGACATCAGACTGTTTCCGCATAGCGGCTACGTCGTTTCCTACGGTATCCTGCTGGCGTTTCTGGTGATCGCGCCGTTCGTGCTGTCGAGCTATCTGGTCAGCCAACTGGTGTTCGTCTGCATCTACGCCACCGTGGGCGTCGGTTTGATGATCCTCACCGGCTTCACCGGGCAGGCCTCGCTCGGCCACGCCGCGTTTCTGGCGATCGGCGCCTATACGGCGGCCTATCTGCAGCAGTACAGCGTTCCGTTTCCGGTCTACTTCCTGGCTGGCGGCCTGTTGACCGGCGTGGTCGGTGCGCTGGTCGGATTCCCGGCGCTGCGGCTGACGGGCATCTACCTCGTCATCGCGACGATCTCCTTTGCCTTCATCGTCGAGGAAGTGCTGGCGCGCTGGGAAAGCGTGACCCACGGCAATGAGGGCATGCGCGTCAAGACCTTGAGCCTGTTCGGGCAGGCGGTGCCGCAAAACGGCCCGACCTTCTACTTCCTTTGTCTCGGCGTCTTGATCCTGACCATCGTCGGCACGCTCAATCTGTTGCGCTCGCCCACGGGGCGCGCCTTCGTCGCGATCCGCGACAGCGAAACGGCGGCGCGCAGCATGGGTGTCAACGTCTCGCTCTACAAGGTGAAATCGTTTGCAATCAGTGCAGCGATCACCGGATTGGCCGGTGTGCTGTTCGCGCACAAGCTCTCCTTCATTTCTCCAGAAATGTTCACGCTGCAGCTCTCGATCGAGTTCATCATCGTGATCCTGATCGGCGGCACCTTCAGTCTGCACGGCGCGGTGCTGGGCGCGATCTTCCTGGTCATGATCGATCCGTTCCTGACCTATCTGAAGGACGATCTGCCCGGCATCATTGCAGGGCTGGCCGCAACGTTCGGCGCGGACAGCGTGACCGCGGGGAAGGTTTATAGCAACGTCTCCGCCATTGCATCCGCCAACGGCCTCAAGGGCGCCATTTACGGGGTGATCATCGTGCTGTTCGTGCTGTTCGAGCCGCTCGGCCTGTACGGACGCTGGCTGAAGATCAAACTCTTCTTCCAGCTATTCCCGCTCTACAAGCGCGCCACCTTCAAGCGGCAGAAAATCTACGTGAAATCGGAGCGGAACCGATGAGCTATTTCCGTGCAGAAAATCTGTCCCTGCATTTCGGCGGCCTGAAGGCAGTCGATTCCGTCAGCTTCGCGGTGGAGAAGGGTGAGATACTCTCGATCATCGGCCCCAACGGCGCCGGCAAAAGTTCGATCTTCAACCTGATCTCGCGGATCTATCCGCCCACTTCAGGCAGAATCTTTTTCGAGGACCAGGACATCACCGAGCAGCCGGCCTACGACATTGCCGGCCTCGGCATTGCCCGCACCTTCCAGAACATCGAATTGTTCGAGAATGCGACCATGCTGAGCAACCTCTTGGTCGGGCGTCACAGGCACTCCACCACGCAGCTCTGGCAGGAACTGCTGTTCATGCCGAGCGTGCGCGCCGGCGAAAAGATCCACCGCCGTCGTGTCGAGCAGGTGATCGAATTCCTCGATCTCGAAGCCTATCGCGACAAGCTGATCTCGGGGCTGCCCTACGGCGTCCGCAAGGTGATTGAGCTCGCGCGTGCGCTGTGCTCTGAGCCGAAGCTGATCCTGCTGGACGAGCCGTCATCGGGGCTCAACGTCGAGGAGACCGACGACATGTCGTTCTGGATCCGCGACATGAAGAGCGAACTCGGCATCACCGTCTTGATGGTCGAACACGACATGACGCTGGTCAATCGCGTCTCCGACCGCGTGATCGCGCTCAACTACGGCCGCGTGCTCGCGATGGGCTCGCCGTCCGAGGTGCAGCGCCATCCCGACGTCGTCGCCGCCTATCTCGGCGCATGAGGATGATGCCATGAGCGCTTCCGACATCATCCTCAAGCTCAGCAATATCGAGAGCTATTACGGGCCGATCATGGCCATCAGGGGCATCAGCCTTGAGGTGCCGCGCGGCCGTATTGTCACTTTGCTCGGCGCCAACGGTGCCGGCAAGACCACCGTGCTCAAGACCATCTCCGGCATCCTCGATCCCCAGAAGGGCTCGATCGAGTTTTTGGGCAAGCCGATCCAGCGCATGGAGGCCGACAAGATCGTGCGGCTGGGCTTAAGCCACGTGCCGGAGGGACGCGAGGTGTTCCCGTTCCTCTCGGTGCGGGAAAACCTGATGATGGGGGCCTATCCGCGCAAGGACCGCGACGGTGTCGCCGATGATCTGGACCGCGTCTACGGCTATTTCCCGCGGCTGAAGGAGCGCATCAACCAGCCGGCCGGGCAGTTGTCCGGCGGCGAGCAGCAGATGCTGGCAATCGGGCGGGCGCTGATGAACCGTCCGACCCTGCTACTTTTGGATGAGCCGTCGCTCGGCCTGTCGCCGATCCTGGTGAGAGAGATTTTCACGATCATCAAGCGCGTCAACGAGGAGCAGGGCATGTCCATCCTCTTGGTCGAGCAGAACGCCAAGGTGGCGCTGGAGACCGCGCATTACGGCTATGTGCTGGAAATCGGCCGGGTGGTCATGAACGACACCTGCGAGCGGCTGATGAATTCAAAGGACATCCAGGAATTCTATCTCGGCGCCAAGGAAGAGGGCGCCCGCGGCGAGCGGCGTTGGAAAAAGAAGAAGACGTGGCGTTAGAAGACCTGACGTTAGAGGATCTGGCGTTAGAATATCTGGCGTTAACCGTCGCAGTCAAAAGCATGGCGTTAAGAACGAGTTAGAGCTAGATTCAGGCCCTGCTTCAAGAAGGCAAGACCGGTTGCCAAGACCGGCACCTGAGGCAGGCGACAGAGGGAGGAAGAGAGCATGGCCAGACCGGCAGTGCTGACGGTCGCCGACACGATCGCGAGGAGCTTTCTGAAGTCCGTGGAAACCCGCGGCGACAAGCCTGCGATCCGCGAAAAGAAGTTCGGCATCTGGCAGCCGACCAGTTGGCGCGAGTGGCTGCAGATCTCCAAGGACATCGCCTTCGGCCTGCATGCGTCAGGCTTCCGCCCCGGCGACGTCGCTTCGATCATCGCCAACGCGGTGCCGGAATGGGTCTATGCCGACATGGGCATCCTCTGCGCCGGCGGCGTCTCTTCCGGGATCTATCCGACCGACTCCTCAGTCCAGGTCGAATATCTCATCAACGATTCCTCGACCAAGGTGATCTTCGCGGAGGACGAGGAGCAACTCGACAAGATCCTGTCGTGCCGTTCGCGGTGTCCGACGCTGCAGAAGATCGTCGTGTTCGACATGGAAGGCTTGAGCGGCTTCACCGATCCGATGGTGTTGTCGCTGGCCGAGTTCATGGCGCTCGGACGCAACCACGAGCAGGGCAACGAGGCGCTGTGGGACGAGATGATCGGAAGCCGCTCAGCGTCCGATCTCGCTATCCTCGTCTACACGTCAGGCACAACGGGCCCGCCCAAGGGCGCCATGCATTCCAATCGCAGCGTGACGCATCAGATGCGCCATGCCAACGATCTGTTTCCATCGAGCGACAATGAAGAGCGGCTGGTGTTCCTGCCGCTCTGCCACGTCGCCGAGCGGGTCGGCGGCTACTACGTCTCGCTGGCGCTGGGATCGGTGATGAATTTCGCCGAGAGTCCCGAAACCGTGCCGGACAATCTGCGCGAGGTGCAGCCGACCGCCTTCCTGGCGGTGCCCAGGATCTGGGAAAAATTCTATTCCGGAATCACGATCGCGTTGAAGGATGCGACCGCGTTCCAGAACTGGATGTACCGCACCGCGCTCGCCATCGGCAACCGGGTGACCGAGTACAAGCTGCAGGGCGATACGCCGCCGCTCTCGTTGCGGCTCGCCAACCGCGCCGCCTACTGGCTGGTGTTTCGCAACATCCGCCGCATGCTCGGGCTCGACCGCTGCCGGCTGGCCTTTACCGGCGCCGCGCCGATCGCGCCGGATCTGATCCGCTGGTATCTCGCGCTCGGCCTCGAGATGCGCGAGGTCTACGGCCAGACCGAGAATTGCGGCGTCGCCACCGTGATGCCGCCCGATCGAATCAAGCTCGGCTCGGTCGGCAAGGCTGCGCCCTGGGGCGAGGTCGCGATTTCACCGCAGGGCGAAATCCTGATCCGCGGCGATTTCCTGTTCATGGGCTATCTGAACCAGCCGGAAAAGACCGCCGAGACCATTGACGCCAAGGGATGGCTGCATACCGGCGACGTCGGCTCGATCGACAATGAAGGCTTCGTCAGGATCACCGACCGGATGAAAGACATCATCATCACCTCGGGCGGCAAGAACATCACGCCGTCGGAAATCGAGAACCAGTTGAAGTTCTCGCCTTATGTCTCGGACGCCGTGGTGATCGGCGACAAGCGGCCGTACCTGACGTGCCTGGTCATGATCGACCAGGAGAATGTCGAAAAATACGCCCAGGACCACGACATTCCCTTCACCAATTACGCCAGCCTCTGCCGCGCGCCCGAAATCCAGGACCTGATCCAGCGCGAGATCGAGGCGGTCAACGTCAACTTCGCGCGCGTCGAAACCATCAAGAAGTTCTACCTGATCGAACGTCAGCTCACGCCCGAGGACGAGGAGCTAACGCCGACCATGAAGTTGAAGCGCAGTTTCGTGAACAAGCGTTATGCGGCCGAAATCAACGCCATGTATGGCGAACGGGCGGTGGCGTAGGGAAACGGAAGTTTGAAGCGAGCATCACGTAAGCGGCGAAGGACAAGAAGGCCCTACCCTTCGCTCAACACGGGCCAATAAGGAGGATATTGCAATGTCGAAATCGTTTAGGGCGTTGGGCCTTGCGGTGAGCGCCCTTGCGCTGACCCAGTTGCCGGCCGCAGCCCAGACCAAGGTTACCGATCAAGGCATCTCGGCGAGCGAGATCGTCATCGGCACCCATCAGGATCTGTCCGGCCCGATCAAGGTCTGGGGCGTGCCTGTATCCAACGGCATGAAGATGGCGGCTGAGGAAATCAATGCCGCCGGCGGCATCCACGGCCGCAAGATCAAGCTGATCCTGGAGGACAGCGGCTACGATCCGAAGCGCGCCGTGCTGGCGTCGCAGAAGATGGTCGAGCGCGACAAGGTGTTCGCCATGGTCGGCCCGATGGGCTCGCCCACCGTGCTCGCCGCGCAGGACATCCTGTTCGATGCCGGCGTCCTGCAGCTTTTCCCGCTGACGGCGGCCGAATTCACCTTCAAGTTCGATCCGGCAAAGCCGCAGGAGCGGCTGAAGTTCAACAATTTGCTGCCCTATGTCGAGAGCACGCGTGCGGCCGTCAAATACATGATCGAGGGGAAGAACTTCAAGAAGCCCTGCATCATGCATCAGGACGACGAGTACGGAAAGAACGTGCTTGACGGCTTCACCCAGCAGGTCACGGCGATGAAGCTACAGCCTGCTTCGGTCACGAGCTACAAGCGCGGCGCTTCCGACTTCAGCGCGCAGATCGCCAAGATGAAGGCCGACGGCTGCGATATGGTCGTGCTCGGCACTGTTATCCGCGAAACCATCGGCGCGATGGGCGAAGCCAAGAAGCTCGGCTGGGACGTCACCTTCCTCGGCGCCACGCCGACCAACGTGCTCGAAGTGCCGGCGCTCGGCAAGGATGCGGTCGAAGGCCTCTATGCGGCTTCGGGTTTCGAAATCCCGTACGAAGACACGGCAAAGGGCAAGGTCAAGGATTGGCTCGCCAACTACAAGAAGATGTTCGGCTCGGACGCCAATACGCAGGCGATCATCGGCTACAACGCCATGATGACTTTTGCGTTCTACGCCGAGAAGGCAGGAAAGGACCTGACCGGCCAGAAGATGATGAACTCGTTGGAGTCAGGCGAGAAATTCATGGACATCTTCAACTCGCCGCCGACCAAGTTCTCCAAGACCGACCATCTCGCCAACACCATCACCCAGGTCCAGCAGGTCAAGAATGGCCGCTGGGTGCTGGTCAAGGAAGGCCTGATGTTCTGAGGGGCGTTTCGCTTCTGCAGGCAGGAGCTTCAACGAAGGGGCTGCGCGAGACGATCGCGCGGCCCTTCTTTGTTTTGAGGTTCTGACTGCGGGCGTCACCTCGTCATTGCGAGGAGCGAAGCGACGAAGCAATCCATTCTTCCTTGTGGCACGATGGATTGCTTCGCTTCGCTAGCAATGACGGACAACCATTACGTCGTGCCAACCAAAAGAGCGCCAACGGCAAAGGGGCTGCGCAAGACAATCGCGCAGCCCTTTATTTTAGTTGTCATTCCGGGATGGTCCGAAGGACCAGACCCGGAATTCGAGATTCCGGGTTCGATGCTTCGCATCGCCCCGGAATGACGGGGCGCTCATCACTTCGGCCGGATCGCGTCCGCGGTGCCTTGGATGAAGGCTTGCAGCTTCGGGATATCCTCTTCCTTCAGCTTGCCGGTGAAATCGGGCATGCCGCGGTCGCGGAACGGGCCCTTGAACACGATGTCCTTCAGGTTGGTGATGGTTTCAGGCGCGACATAGCCGAGGTTCCTGATGTTGCCGCCGTTGTCGACGCCGGGCACGCTGTGGCAGGCGGCGCAGGCGGCGACATAGATGGCGGTGCCTTCAGGGATATCCTTCGGATCGTACTTCACGCCCTTCAGCAGTCCTTCGGTCTGATACTTCACGAAGGTCGGCAGCGGCGCCTTGCCGTCGATCGCGAATGTGTAGACCGTGCCGGGGCTCTGCAGCTCGGTGGCGCGAATCCACTGGCCGATCACGCCGCCCCAGCCGACCGCGATCGACACATATTGCTTGCCGTCGAGCATGTAGGTCGAAGCCGCCGCGACCACGCCGGTCCCGGTCGGGCTTTCCCAGAGCTTCTCGCCGGTCGTGGCGTTGTAGGCGACGAAGCGGCCGTCGGCCGTACCCTGGAACACCAGATTGCCCGCGGTGGTGAGGGTGCCGCCATTCCACGGCGCCACGTGCTCGACGCGCCAGGCTTCCTTCTGCTTGACCGGATCCCAGGCCACCAGACGCCCGAAGGCCGGGTTCTTGGGGGGCGTGGCGTTCAGCAGGAAGCCGAGGTTCCAGCCCGTCGCGCTGGCGAATTTGCCGGGCTCAACGGCATTGTGCTTGAAAGCCTTTTCCGGCGTGAGATTGGTGGGGATGCCCTGTGCCGGCACGTAAACCAGACCGGTCTGCGGATTGAACGACATCGGATGCCAGTTGTGGGCACCGGCCGGCCCCGGAATGCTGTCATAGGCTTCGTCGCCGCGCGCTTCCTTTATCTCGATCGGCCGGCCGTTGGCGTCGTAGCCGGTCGCCCAGTTCACGTCGACGAAGTTCTTTGCCGAGATGAACTTGCCGTTGGTGCGGTCGATGACGAAGAAGAAGCCGTTCTTCGGCGCGTGCAGGATCACTTTGCGCGGCGCGCCATCGAGCGTGATGTCGGCCAGGATCATCGGCTGGGTGGCGGTATAGTCCCAGTGATCGCCGGGCGTTTCCTGATAGTGCCAGGCATATTTTCCGGTATCTGCATTCAGCGCGACGATCGAGGACAGATAGAGGTTGTCGCCGCCCGAGGGGCTACGGACCTTCTGATTCCACGGCGCGCCGTTGCCGGTGCCGATATAGACGAGGTTCAAATCGGGATCGAAGGTGATGGTGTCCCACGCGGTGCCGCCACCGCCGTTGACCCAGTATTTGCCGGCGGGATCCCAGGTCTTGGCTGCGGACGCCATCGATTCATCTTCGAACGGCTTTGACGGATCGCCGGGCACGGTGAACCAGCGCCATGCCTGGTTGCCGGTCTCGGCGTCATAGGCAGTGACGTAGCCGCGCGCGCCGAATTCGGCGCCGCCGTTGCCGATCACCACCTTGCCGTTGAATACGCGCGGCGCACCGGTGATGGTGTAGGAGTGCTCCTTGCTGGCGATGGTGTCCTTTTCCCAGACCACCTTGCCGGTGGTGGCGTCGAGCGCGAACAGCCGGCCGTCATAGGCGCCGACAAAGACCTTGCCCTTCCAGAGTGCGACGCCGCGATTGACCACGTCGCAGCAGCCCTTGTAGCCCTTCTCGCGGTCGACCTTGGGATCGAAGGTCCAGAGCTGCTTGCCGGTGCGGGCGTCGATGGCATGCACCACGCTCCATGACGCGGTCTGATACATGATGCCGTCGACCACGACCGGCGTCGCCTCGACGCCTCGGGAGGATTCGAGCGGGTAGCTCCACACCAGGCCGAGTTTCTTGACGTTGTCGGTATTGATCTGGTTGAGCTTGGAAAAGCGCGTCTCGGCATAGTCGAGGCCGATGGTCGGCCAATCGTTCGAGGTCGCGGTGTTGGCCTTGATCGATGCGCCGTCGACCGCCGAGGTGACGGCCTTGATGTGCTCGGGCGATCCCTTGGCGGGGCTCTGCGCGAGTGCAGCGCTGCCGGATAGCGTCAGGCCCAGCCCGATGGCGATCGCGGCCTGCGCAAGGCGCGCCGATCGACGGGAGGTAACGGCAATTTCAGGAAATAAACGGCAAGCGGAATCAACGCGCGGCGAACGTGTCATCTCAATCCCCTCCCAGTGATCTCTAGCGGATCTGCCGGAATGCTATGCCGGTGAGAAGGATCGCGTCAATCAATGCGAGGCGCGAAATGAAAAAGAGAAAATTTGTATCGTCACGCTTTTGCCAAACGGAATACAACGCGCATCACGCCTGTACCGCACCATCGGCGCGAGACAGGGAAAATCAGGCAAGGAAAGCAGATTGTTGTCAGCCGTCGTCGCGCAACAATTGCGCGCCGTCGTTCGTCAGTCGGCGCTTTCGAATGGCCGGCCCGCGGAGGCGGCCAGTGAACTCACGACGAGCGGAGCCACAGAATTATTGCCCGAGGCATCGGCGAGCAGGGTGGAAGAATCGGCATATCGCATCACGCCGTGCTGATCGATCACGAATGTCGGCTGGTAATTTCTGACGTGGGAATCCTCGACCATCGCCATGCGGCGATTGTCGAGCATCAGCCATCGCCCGTCGAGCCGCGCGGCGGCCACCGCGTGGTCCTCGCCATGGATGGTGTCGTGCAGCACCACGATCCGGAGATCGTCGGGCGCGAGTCCGGCGCGGCGCAATGCGACGAATTTCGCAATCGCATAATCCTCGCAGTCGCCGCCGCCACGGGCGAGCGTTGCGAGCGGTGAGGTCCAGACGTCGATCTGGCCGTGATGCGCGAGGTCGCTGATTGGCCGGATAGCAAGATTGATGGCGCGGTTGATTTCGCCGAGGCGGGCGCGGCCTTCGCGCAGCCGGGCAGCGTCGACGATGTCGAGGAATTTCAGCGCGGCCGGCGACACGCAGCCGTCACGGTCGCCTTCGCACAGCGCAAGCTGCACCATTTCGTCGTCGAGCCGGCGTTGCACGCCGAGCCATTTGTCGCGCAGTCCGCCGCTCTGAAGCGTAGATGCGCCGAGCCCGAACGGCTCGGCCGATCGCTCGATCAGCTCCACCGGCGCGGGTGGCTCCGGCGTCTCCGCGCGCAGGTCCGCTGGCCCGAACCAGGCCAGGCCGCACGCGACGATGCCCGCACGCCATGCGCGCGCGTAGACTGACAACCTCATCTGACGCCCCTTGTCCGGGCATCGGCGGGCTTGTTCTGCCTGCTCGTGCACGGATCATTTCGGAACGGGCAGGATGAGCAACGGCGCTTTTGATCCGCTTAAAACGCGAGGGGACCTATCGGAAGTTTGCGAAGCAGGGTGAGGGCGGCCTTGCCGGTTTGCAGAGAATTTTATCGATCTACCTCGATCGACGCTCATCAAGGCCGCTCGGTTATCCGCGACGGGCTGCGGGAGATTTACGGTTGCGAGAGGGTCACAGGTCAGCGAATTAACCTTGCCCGCAGAATCGCTCGGCGCGATTGCAACCGTCCAGGGCGCCTTGAAGGGATGACGGCTTCGAATGGATCCGGCGAAGTGATCAGGCTTAGGCCGCTGCGGCTTGCCTCAGGAAGCGGTATTCGCCGCGCTGCAGCGACGATAAGGTATTATGACTGCTTGTCTTTATGCCTTGGGAAGGCTCCGCCCATTTTTCGGTCAGCCCGGGGTCAAGTCCGGCCTTTTCCTTGCCACACTTTCGCCCGACAGTTTTCCCGGACCTTTTCGTCCTGTTGCAGACTTACCCATATTGTGGGTGTTTGTGGCGTACCGGCTTTTGTGTTCCTTACCTGCGTGATATGTAACCTCGCAGAAAAATTTCATACTTCTTAACTATTTAGATTGGTGTTCCATTGAACTATGCCGGCAAATTCGGATCGGGTGACCTCGACCCTTTTCCCGGCGCGGACATTGGCTTTGGGCCTTTGCTGTCACCGCACGGTCATCTTTCGTCTCCCGGCAAGTTCCATGTCGACAAGGTTTCGACACATGCGCCGTCGGACGCGATAATTATTTCTGATGCCCATCTGCTGTTCCACGGCGACTTCAAGCGGTCGGGCGTCGACCTGGTCCTCTCCAGCGGCGACCGCGAGCTCGTGCTGCCCGACTATTTCAGGGGCGAGAAACGCGCCGCGCTGGCCTCGCCTGATGGTGCCCACCTCACCGGCGACATCGTCAACGCGCTGACTGGCCACACCCAGTTCGCGCAGGCTGACGGCAGCGCCAGCGTCGCGCCGCAGCTGATCGGCCACGTCACCAAGCTGACGGGTAGCGCGACCGCGATCCGCAACGGCGTGTCGATCATCCTGAACCAGGGTGACACCGTCCACAAAGGCGACGTCGTCCAGTCCGGCTCCGACTCGACGCTCGGCATGACCTTCATCGACGGCACCGTGTTCGGCCTCGCGTCGAACGCCAAGATGGTGCTGAACGAAATGGTCTACGACCCCAACGGGTCGGACAACAAATCGCTGCTCAGCCTGGTGGCTGGCACCATCTCCTTCGTCGCCGGTGCCACCGCGAAGAAGGGCGACATGAAGGTCGATACGCCGGTCGCGACCATGGGCATCCGCGGCACCGCGGTGCTGGTCGAGATCGATTTCGAGGTGCCGTCGCAGGGCGGCGCGCCGCCGGCGAAATTCCAGGTGCTGGTCGAGCCCGACGGCACCACCGGCTCCTACATCCTGTTCGACAAGACCACGCTGACGCCGATCGCAACCGTCAACCGGGCCGGCACGCAGACGATCATCAACGGCCAAGGCACGGTCAGCTTCCAGTCGTCCGTGCAACTGTCGCCCGACGCGCAGAAGATCATCAGCGACGTGTTTTCGCTGAAGTTCACCGACCTGAACAACCCGAACACCAAGCTGACGAGCAACTTTACCGACTCGATCGTTCCGGAAAACTCATTCCTGAAGCTGGCCAGCAACGACTTCGTCCCGGTGACGCTTCAGTTCGTCAACGTTCCGGACAGGCCCGCCGCCGGCCCCAGCACGGGTCCCGGTCCTCAGCTCACTCACATTCCCGGGCCGCCGGCGGCTGCCGCATCCGGCAGCTCGTTTACCGAACGCACCGCCATCACTGCCAGCGCCGCCGTGGACAGCATGTCCGGCAAAGTCGGCTATGCCGATATCAATCCGGGCGACGTTCCGAGCGTCAAAACCGAGTTTTCCTCCTTCACCTACGCGAACGCGCAGAATGCCGACGTCACCGCGACGCTGACGGCGGAGCAACTGGCCGCGATCAAGGCGGTCGAAGTGCCGCTCTCCGTGGTGCAGGACCCCAACGGCAAGAACACCGGCCAGGCCACCTGGACCTACAACATTGCCGACGGCGCCTTCGACTTTCTGGCCTCCGGCGAGACGCTGACGCTGACCTATATGGCGCGCGTCGACAACAACTACGCGCCGAGCAACGAGACGACGTTCGTGCCGTTTAAGATCGTCATCACCGGCACCAACGACAAGCCGACCATCTCCGCGACCGGTGGCGAGATCACGGAGCGGATTGGCACCGGCAATACGGCGGTCGATATCGTGACCGGCACCGTCACCTTCGCCGACGTCGACCTGACCGACCGGCCCGTCGTCAGCGCAGCGATCTCCGCGACCGATCCGTTCCGCTATTACGACGCGGAGGGCAACGACGTCACCGTGACGCTTACGCCGTCGCAACGGGCGGCGATCCTCGCCGTCGAGGTGCCGCTGAGCGTGGCGCAGGCGGCCGGCAACACCCACAACGGCTCGGCAACCTGGACTTACAGCGTTGAGGACAGCAAGTTCGACTTCATCGCCAAGGGCGAGACGTTGACGCTCAACTACGTCGCCCAGGTCGATGACGGCCATGGCGGCGTGGTCTCTACGCCGATCACCGTCTCGATCCAGGGCGCCGACGTCGTCGTCATCGGCACCAACGACGTGCCGACCATCGCTGCGACGAGCGATGCCTTTGCCGAATTTTCGAACGTCAACCAGCCGAACCCGACCGGGTCCGACGCGTTCCATGTCGCATCCGGTACGATCAGTTTCACGGACGTCGACCTGACCGACCGGCCGGTGGCGAGCGCCACCTTCACCTCGTTCAGCTACCTGAACGCCTATAGCGTCGACGTCACCTCACAGCTGACGGCCAAGCAACTCGCGGCGATCGCTGCGGTGGATGGACCGCTGACGGTGGTGCAGGCTCCCGGCAATACCAATAACGGTTCGGCGACCTGGAGTTACAGCACCGGCGACAATGCGTTCGACTTCCTTGCCGTAGGCGAGACCCTGACGCTGACCTACACCGCAACTGTCGATGACGGGCATGGCGGCGTGGTGACCAAGCCGATCACCATCACCGTTACCGGCAGCAACGACACGCCCGAAATCACCAGCGCGACGCAGGCCGCGACCATCGCGGAACGCGCCGACGCCCACGGCTCGGCGACGCCGGATACTGCAAGCGGTGCGATCGCGTTCAGCGATGTCGATCTGACCGATACGCATGAGGTCGATATCACCAGCGTCCACGCCTCCGGCGTGACGACGGGTCTTGCCAACGGCACGGTGCAGCTCAGCTGGCTATCGCTGGGGTCGTTGCATGATTCCACCGATGGCGCGCAGGGTTCGCAGAGCTGGTCGTTCTCAGCGCCGGATAGTTATTTCGATTACCTCGCCGATGGCCAGTCGGTCACGCTGACCTACACGGTAGAGGTCGATGACCACCATGGCGGCGTCACCGCGCAGGACATTGTCGTCACCGTCAACGGCAGCAACGATGCGCCCGAGATTGCCAATATCGCGCAGCAGGCCCTCACCGAGCAGACCGATACCACGCCGCTGACGACGACGATCCCTGTCACTTTCACCGATCGCGATTTGTCCGATGTCGGCCACAGCGCAACCATTACCCACGCGGCCGCGACCGGCACCACCACGGGCCTTGCGCTCGACGAGGCCGCGCTTATCGCGCTGGTGGCGCCCGGCGCGGTGACCAAAGCCGCCGGTTCCACGGCGGGAGCGGTCAACCTGTCATTCTCGGCGGCCTCGACCGCGTTCGACTATCTGGCGAAGGGCGAGGTCCTGACGCTGACCTATACGGTTTCGATCGACGATGGCGATGGCGGCGTGACGCCGCAAACCTTCATCGTCACGGTCACCGGCACCAACGATGCGCCGTCGATCGTGGGTGAAGTCGATCCTTCCGCGCAGACCGTTATTGTGGTCGCTCCGACCGGGCCGGTCGTGCTTGCTCCGGGCGTAAGCGTAAATTCGCTTGGCCTGAACACGGAGACGTTTGACGGCGTAGCGGCGGGCGCGACATCGAACAATGGCGCCGGCTCCGGCAATTTCGAAAGCGCTGCGCTCGGGGCCCATTTCTCGGCATCTGGAAATAGCGGGATCGTAGTTGGCTCGTCCTCGGTCACGGCGGCGCCGTTCGTCGGGCCGCTACCTGGAGCGCGGGACACGACCCATTATCTGAGCATCGGCAGCAATAGTACCGAAACCATCACCTTTGCTTCGGAGAAAAACACCTTCGGCCTCTACTGGGGGTCGCTCGATTCCTACAACACCATCAAATTTTACGACGGAACGACGCTTGTCGCTTCCTACACCGGCAATGATATTTTGCCGCTGTTCCCGACCGGTAACCAGGGTTCGTTCGCCTCAAACGGGTATGTGGAATTCTCCGGACTGCACTCCTTCAACAAGGTAGTGCTCGGCAGCAGTTCGAACGCATTCGAGATCGACAACATTTCTGCCGGAAATATTCCTTCGCCCGGGCTTTCAGGGCCGATCAAGGGTACGCTCAACGTTCATGATGCCGACATCGGCGACGCCTTGACGGCGTTCGTGATCGGCAACGCCACGATCGAGTACAACGGCTCGTCGTCAGTGCCGGGCAACATCGACATATCCACGTTGGTGAACGCCGCGGATGTGACGTTCGACACCGCGTCGAGCAATGGCGGAACGGTTGTCCTGAATTGGACCTATCAACCGATCAATGCCAATCTCGATTTCCTCAATGCGGGCGACATACTGAAGATCAAATTCGTCGCGGAGGTGAGCGACGGTCATGGCCATACCGGCAGTCAGCCGCTGACGATTACCCTCGTTGGTGCAGAAAATACGACGAACGCATCGCTCAGCCTCGCTACCGGACCGGTCATAGACACCGATGCGGTAAGCGTCACCGAGAATGGCGACGGAACGACCACGGTGTCGGGCTTGCATGTGTCCGACGGCGACGCCACCGCGCCGAACGACACGTTCACGGTCAGCGCGGTTGCCAGCAGTACCAGCGGCAGCGTAATCCCGCCGGCCGCTGACGGTTCGCTCTCGGCCGTCAACACCACACTGAATAGCGGCATTAATTACGACCCCGGCGACAGTCCACCGCAAACCGACATGGTGACGCTAACGGTATCAGACGGCCTCGGCCATTCCGACACCGTCCATTTCGTGTTCAACGAGGCCGGACAGGGGCCCGTCGCGTTGGTCGGCACTTCCGGCAAGGACGTTATTTTCGCGACCGGCTCCGACGATACGCTGACCGGCGGTGCGAGCGCCGATCAGTTCGTTTTTGCGCCGGGACAGAACCCGAGCGCCGACACGATTACGGATTTCACGCCGGGCCAGGACCGCATCGATCTGCGGCTGTTTTCCGAAGTGGGCTCCGACAATATCAATAGCTGGCTGTCCACCCATGCGATTCAGAGTTCGACAAACCCCGCGGATATCCTGATCACGCTCGGCAACGAAGCTCTCACGCTGAAGAACGTCACCGTCACCAGTCTGCATGCCGGCGACTTCATCGTATCGCCGCATCACGTTATCTAGTGTGGCGGCTTGCGAATTCACGCTAGCCCCGCGATATCAATGCTATCTTCTAGCTTGTCCGGCGCAGCCGATTAGACGAACAATCAGAAGCCATGAAACGACTGCGGGTATTGCGAAGGTGGTTCCAGCGGCGCTTTGGCTACGCCCGGCTGCTCTGTCTCGCGCTGCTGATCGGGCTCGCCGCGCTTCGCGTCGCCGACCCGGCGCCGGTCGAGGAAATCCGCGTCCGGACCTTTGACGCCTTCCAGCGCATCGACCCGCGCAACAAAACGGCAAGACCGGTCACCATCGTCGATATCGACGACAAGAGCCTTGAGAAGCTCGGGCAGTGGCCGTGGCCGCGCACCCGCATCGCCGATCTCATCACCGAGCTGACCCGGCTGGGCGCGGTCGTCATCGCATTCGACGCGGTTTTCTCGGAGCCCGACCGGCTCAATCCGGACTTTGTGGCCGATACCTTCCGTAATCTTGACCCGGAAACCCGCGCCAAGCTGCGGGCGCTGCCGAGCAACGACCAGATCTTCGCCGCAGCCATCAAGGCTTCGCGTGTAGTGCTCGGCGAGTCCGGCCTGCCGGAAGAGATCGCCACCCTCGACAAGACGCTGCCGGTCACCGGAATCGCGATGCTGGGCGAGGAGCCGCAGCGCTTCATGTTCGATTTCCCCGGCCTGTTGCGCAACGTGCCGGTGCTGGAGCATGCCGCCGCCGGGCGCGGCCTGTTCACGATCAAGCCCGAACGCGACGGCATCGTGCGGCGGGTGCCGATGATCATGCAGGCGCAGGGCCAGACCATGCCCTCGCTGACCTTCGAGATGCTTCGCGTCGCTACCGGGTCCGGCACCATCCTGATCAAGGCCGAAAAGGCCGGCATCAAGAGCCTCGGCATCAAGGGCGTCCAGATTCCGACCGACCACAACGGCCAGATCTGGGTTCGCTATGCCCGCAACGATGCCTCGATCTACGTCCCCGCGGTCAACGTGCTGGAGAAAAACGTCGCGCCCGACATGATCGCCGGCAAGCTGGTGCTGATCGGCACCTCGGCGGTCGGCCTCAACGACATCAAGACCACGCCGGTGTCGCACGCCATGCCCGGCGTGGAGATTCATGCCCAGGTGCTCGAGAGCACCTTGACCGGCGAGGTGATCTCGCAGCCGATCTACGGCATTGCCGTGGAGTTCGTGACTGCGCTCCTGTTCGGGCTTCTGGTGATCGTGTTTGCACCCGTGTTTGGGCCGGTCACGCTGGTCGCTCTTGGCGCAGCGTTCGCAAGCATGCTGGTCGGCATGTCGGTGTATTTCTACACGCAGAACCGTCTGCTGATCGATTTCACCTATCCCCTGATGTCGACCACGGCGATCTACCTCACGCTGATCTTTTCCAGTTTTGTGCGCGAGCAGGCCCAGCGCCGGCAGATTCGCTCGGCGTTCGGCCAGTATTTGTCGCCCGCTCTGGTCGAACAACTCGCGCAGTCGCCGGAAAAGCTGGTGCTCGGCGGCGAGGAACGTGAGATGACCATCATGTTCTCGGACATGCGCGGCTTCACCTCGATCTCGGAAACCTACAAGAACGACCCGCAGGGTCTTACTGCGCTGATGAACCGCTTCCTGACGCCGCTGACCAACGCCATCCTCAGCCGCAAGGGCACCATCGACAAATACATGGGCGACGCCATCATGGCGTTCTGGAACGCACCGCTCGACGACAAGGACCATCACCTTAATGCCTGCGAGGCGGCGCTCGACATGCTGGAGCGCGTCGACGAGCTCAACCAGGCGCGCGAGCAGGAGGCAAAGGAAGAGGGGCGGCCGTTCATCCCGCTCAATGCCGGCATCGGGCTCAATACCGGCATCTGCGTGGTCGGCAACATGGGCTCAGACCAGCGCTTCGACTATTCGGTGTTCGGCGACAGCGTCAACCTGGCCTCGCGGCTGGAGGGGCAGTCGAAGGAATACGGCTTCCCGATCATCGTCGGCTCCAAGACCGCGCTGGCGGTCAAGGACAAGTTCGCGATTCTCGAGCTCGACTTCATCATGGTGAAGGGCAAGAAGGAGCCGGAGGTGATCTATGCCATCGCCGGCCGCGAGGATACCGCGCAGTCCGGCCGCTTCCAGCGGCTGCGCAACCTGACCATCGAGATGCTCGCCTGTTATCGCAACCGCGACTGGGAAGGCGCGCTCGCGGCGATCGCGCGCGGCCGCAAGACCGACGAGGCGAATTCACTGGAGCTGCTCTACAGCCTGTACGAAGCCCGCATCCGCGGCTATCTCGAAAACCCGCCGCCGGAAGGCTGGAACGGCGCATTCGCCCTGCTGACGAAGTGACGCGGTAACCCGTCACGCGCGGGCTCGACCCGCGCATCCATCACTCTTCGGAAGAATTTTGCGAAGCAGGATGGATTGCCGGGTCAAGCCCGGCAATGACAGTAGGGGGCCTACTCCAGCCCGATCGTTGTCAAATCCTGAAACCAATGCTGCGCCTGCACGAACCTCTTCACCTTCGGCGACAGCGCATGCGGGTTGGTGTCGTGCACCACCCACACCAGCGTCGCGTCGTCGACGATCGCTGCGTGCGCCTGCGCCAATAGTTCGTCCTGTTTGGCGACGTCGAACGTCTGCTTGGCCTCGTCGATCAATGCATCGACCTTCGGGTTCTTGTAGCCGCCCCAGTTGACGCCGACCGGTGCGATCTGGCCGGAGTGGAAGAAGCGGACGATCGCGTAAAGCGGATCAGACGTGACATAGGCGATGTTGTTGGAGGTGATGTTCGCATTCATCTCGTCGGCCGCGCCCTTGCGCCACGCCGTATAGAGAGTCTCGAGCTCGACCACCTTGAAGTCGATCTCGATGCCGATTTCCTTAAAGCTCTGCTGCAGGAATTCGTTCATCGGCAGCGACAGCATCTGCCCGGTGCCGCCCTGCGCGATGATGAAGGTTGTCTTCAGCGGCTTTTCCTTCGAATATCCCGCTTCCTGCACCAGCTTCTTCGCCGCCGCGACATCGTATTTCAGTTCAAAGGACGGCTTGCCGAACCACGGGCTCGACGGGTCGACCTGACCCTTGGCGGGTTTGGCCAACCCGTTCATCAGTCCGACGACGGCTTCGCGGTCGATCGCGAGGTTGAGCGCCTTACGCAGGCGGATGTCGGTCCAGGGCGAGCCGGGCAGCACGCTCAAATGATAGTTCCAGACATGCGGCGTGACGTTGTCGACGATCTTCATGCCGGCGGATTTGAGCTGCGGTACCGCATCCGGCGCCGGCGTCTCGATCAGATCGACCTGGCCCGCCAGCAGCGCATTGGTGCGCGTCAGCGCTTCCGGCATCGGGATCAGCACGATCTTGTCGGCCTTCGGGATCCGCTTCTTGTCCCAATAGTCGGCGTTCTTCGAGAGTTCGGCCAGTTCGCGCGGGACAAGTTTGGTCAGTTTGAACGGGCCGGTGCCGGAGGGCTGGCCGGCGAACTTGTCCCAGTCCTTGCCGAGCTTTTCATATTGCGCGGGGCTCGAGACCAGAAACCAGAGCATCTGATACGGGAAGAACGAATCCACGGTTTTCGTGGTGATCTCGATCGTGCCATCGTCGATCTTGGCGTAGCTCGCGACCGAGGGCAGGCGGGTTTTCACCTGCGCGCTCTGGCGCTTGTCGAACTGCGGTGCCTTGTCATTGAGCACCTTGTCGAGATTCCAGATCACCGCGTCGGCATTGAAGTCACTGCCGTCGTGAAACTTGACGCCCTTGCGCAGGATAAAGCGCCACTTCTTCCTGTCGGTGTCGTCCACCTTCCATTCGGTGGCCAGGCCGGGCACCAGTTTGCCGGGCCTGTCGGAGACGTCCATCTCCCAGGCGACCAAGGGATCGTAGATCGTATAGGCCGAGAACTGGTAGGCGCCGGCGCCGCGGTCCGGCTGGCCAGTGGTCAGCGGGATGTCCGCCATCGAAATGCCGTAGCGCACAACGGTCTCCGCCTGCGCCGAAATCGTAGGCAAGCCAAGGGACAATCCGAGGGCAAGTGCTGTGGCAGCAAGAAGCATCGAATTTCGGGTGCGCATGAATTAAGCTCCATCGGGCCGGGGTTGGAGCCAAAAAATGCAAGCTTGGTGCCAGATGGAGCATAGAACCAGCGCGTGCATACGCATTCACAGAGAGTTGTGCGGCTAATGGCCCCTCAAGAAGCGCCTGCCTCAGCGCCTTCCTTGGCACAGGCGTTGCATACCTTTGCATAAGAATTAGTCACCCAAGTCGAGAAGGGATTGCTGCATGCGTAACGACAAATCGAAGAAGACGGCCACCGCGTGGCTGCTGGCGACCGCGCTGGTGGTGGGGCTGCCGCAACTTGCGAGCGCCGAAACGGTGCTGCGGATCGGCATGACCGCTGCCGATATTCCGCGCACGCTCGGCCAGCCCGACCAGGGCTTTGAGGGCAACCGCTTCACCGGCCTCACCATGTATGACGGCCTGACGATGTGGGACCTGTCGTCGGCCGAGAAGGCGAGCGTGATGATTCCCGGGCTCGCGACCGAATGGAAGGTCGACGAGGCCGACAAGAAGAAGTGGACCTTCAAGCTGCGTCCCGGCGTCAAATTCCATGATGGCTCGCCGTTCAATGCCGATGCCGTGGTCTGGAACGTCGAAAAAGTGCTGAAGCAGGACGCGCCGCATTTCGACGCCAGCCAGGTCGGCGTCACCGCCTCGCGCATGCCCACCTTGGCCTCGGCGCGCAAGGTCGACGACATGACGGTTGAGCTGACCACCAAGGAGCCGGACAGCTTTTTACCGATCAACCTGACCAATCTGTTTATGGCGAGCCCGACCAAGTGGCAGGCGTTCTATGACAAGGCTGAAGGCGCCGACGCCAAGGCCAAGTCGCAGGCCGCCTGGGCGGCGTTCGCCAAGGACGCCTCGGGCACCGGGCCCTGGAAGATGTCGAAGTTTACCCCGCGCGAGCGGCTCGAACTGGTGAAGAACGAGGGCTATTGGGACAAGGCGCGCGTGCCCAAGATCGACCGCATGGTGCTGCTGCCGATGCCGGAAGCCAATGCCCGCACCGCGGCCTTGTTGTCCGGTCAGGTCGATTGGGTCGAGGCGCCGGCGCCGGATGCGGTCAAGGAGATCAAGCAGCGCGGCTTCCAGCTCCAGGCCAATGAATCACCGCATGTCTGGCCGTGGCAGTTCTCGCGCGTCGAAGGCTCGCCGTGGAACGACATCCGCGTCCGCAAGGCCGCCAATCTCTGCATCGATCGCGAAGGCCTCAAGGAGGGCCTGCTCGCCGGCCTGATGGTGCCGGCCACCGGCACCTTCGAGCCCGGCCATCCCTGGCGCGGCAAGCCGACTTTCGAGATCAAGTATGACCTGAAGGGCGCCCAGAAGCTCATGCAGGAAGCAGGCTACGGCCCAAGCAAAAAGCTGACGGTGAAGACCCAGACTTCGGCGTCGGGATCGGGCCAGATGCAGCCCTTGCCGATGAACGAATATCTGCAGCAGGCGCTGGCCGAATGCTACTTCGACGTCCAGCTCGATGTCATCGAGTGGAATACGCTGTTCACCAACTGGCGCCGCGGCGCCAAGGATCCGACCGCTAACGGCGCCAATGCCACCAACGTCACCTATGCGGCGATGGATCCGTTCTTCGCGCTGGTGCGCTTCCTGCAGTCGTCGATGGCGCCGCCAACGTCGAACAATTGGGGCTACGTCAACAATCCCAAGTTCGACGAACTCGTGACCAAGGCCCGCCAGACCTTCGATCCCGCCGCGCGTGACGCGGCGCTGGCTGAACTGCACGCGGCTTCCGTCGACGATGCGGCGTTCCTTTACGTCGCCCACGACGTCTCGCCGCGCGCCATGAGCCCGAAGGTCAAGGGTTTTGTGCAGCCGAAGAGCTGGTTCGTCGACTTCTCGCCGGTGTCGATGGCGCCGTAGTCCAGGACTGCCATGTTGTACCCTCTCCCCTTGTGGGAGAGGGTGGCTTCGATGCGAAGCATCGAAGACGGGTGAGGGGTTCTCTCCGCGGACATGCCTCCCTCATCTGAAAGACTTGCTTCCGCGGATAGAACCCCTCATCCGGCGCGGACTAAAGTCCGCGCCACCTTCTCCCACAAGGGGAGAAGAAGAGAGTTGCTCGTGTTTGCTTACATCGCCCGGCGTATCGTCTACGTCATCCCGATCGTGATCAGCGTCGCGCTGGTGTGTTTCCTGCTGGTGCACATCACGCCCGGCGATCCGCTGGTGGCCGTGTTGCCGGCGGATGCGTCGCAGGAACTTGCGGCGCAACTGCGCACCGCCTATGGCTTCGACCGTCCGCTGCCGGTCCAGTTCGGGCTCTGGCTGTGGCGCGCGCTGCATGGCGATCTCGGCAGTTCGATTGCGACCGGCCGACCGGTGCTGACGGAAGTGTTGCGCGCGGTCGGCAATACCGTCACGCTTGCGATTGCCGCGGCGCTGATCGGCTTCACGCTCGGGCTATTGTTCGGACTGATCGCCGGCTATTTCCGCGATACCTGGGTCGACAAGGTCGCGACTTCGATCGCGATCGCCGGCGTCTCGGTGCCGCATTACTGGCTCGGCATGGTGATGGTCATCATTTTCTCGGTGCAGCTCAATTGGCTGCCTGCGGTCGGCGCCGGTCCCAGTGGTTCCGGCTCGTGGGGCTGGGATTGGGAGCACATGAAATATCTCATCCTGCCGGCGATCACGACCTCTGTGATTCCGATGGGCATCGTCACCCGCACCGTGCGGGCACTGACCGGCGACATCCTGAGCCAGGATTTTGTTGAAGCATTGCGCGCAAAAGGCCTGCGCGAACTCGACGTGTTCAAACACGTCATCAAGAACGCGGCGCCGACCGCGCTTGCGGTAATGGGACTGCAACTCGGTTACATGCTCGGCGGCTCGATCCTGATCGAGACCGTGTTCTCCTGGCCCGGCTCGGGACTGCTGCTCAATTCGGCGATCTTCCAGCGCGACCTGCCGCTGCTGCAGGGCACGATCTTGGTGCTGGCGCTGTTCTTCGTGGCCCTCAATCTGCTCGTCGATATTGCGCAGGCCGCGATCGATCCACGCATCAAGCGGGGCTGATTCATGACTGTGATGTCGGATACCGCCCTGCAAGCCGCCCCCATCACCAAGGCGCGCGGTTATTGGGCCACCGTCGGCCGCCGCATCTCGCGCGACAAGGTCAGCATGGCCTGTGCGTTCGTGCTGGTGCTGATCTTCGCCTCCGCGCTGCTGGCACCGTGGCTCGGCCTTGCCGATCCCTACCAGGGCTCGATGATCCGCAGGCTTCGCCATATCGGCACGCCAAATTATCCGCTCGGCACCGACGAACTCGGCCGCGACATGCTGGCACGGCTGATCTATGGCGGCCGGCTGTCGCTGATCATCGGCATTCTGCCCGTGATCTTCGCCTTCGTGATCGGAACCTCGCTCGGGCTCGTTGCCGGCTATGTCGGCGGCAGGCTCAATACCGCGATCATGCGCACCATCGACGTGTTCTACGCCTTCCCGTCGGTGCTGCTGGCAATCGCGATCTCGGGCGCGCTGGGCGCAGGCATCGTCAACTCGATTGTCTCGCTGACCATCGTGTTCGTGCCGCAGATTACCCGCGTGGCGGAAAGCGTCACCACCGGCGTGCGCAACATGGATTTCGTTGAGGCCGCGCGCGCCTCCGGCGCCCGGCCTTTGACCATCATGCGGGTGCACATGCTGGGCAATGTGCTGGGCCCGATCTTCGTCTATGCGACGGGGCTCATTTCGGTCTCGATGATCCTCGCAGCGGGCTTGTCCTTCCTCGGCCTCGGTACAAAGCCGCCGGAGCCGGAATGGGGGTTGATGCTGAACACGCTGCGCACCGCGATCTATGTCAACCCATGGGTGGCTGCGCTACCCGGCGTCATGATCTTTGCGGTGTCGATCTGTTTCAACTTGCTGAGCGACGGCATGCGCAGCGCCATGGACATCAGGAACTGACGCGATGAGTGAGACAAGCCCGTCCGTCGAACTACTGGAGCCGGTCGAAGACGTCGGCGGCGCGGCGCAGCCGCTGTTGCAGGTCACCGGCCTGACAAAACATTTCCCGGTGCGGGGCGATCTGTTCAGCTCTCGCAAAACCGTGCGCGCGGTCGATGATGTGTCCTTCTCCATCGCCAAGGGCGAAACCGTCGGCATCGTCGGCGAGTCCGGCTGCGGCAAGTCGACCACCGCGCGGCTGTTGATGCACCTGATGAAGCGCGACGCCGGCGACATCGTCTATGACGGCATGCAGGTCGGCCGCGCGCTCTCGCTGCGCGAACTGCGCCGCGGCATGCAGATGGTATTTCAGGACAGCTATGCCTCGCTGAACCCGCGCCTCACCATCGAGGAGTCGATCGCATTCGGCCCAAAGGTTCACGGCATGGCGGATGCCGCCGCGCGCACGCTGGCGCGCGAACTGCTCGGCAAGGTGGGCTTGCGGCCCGAAACTTTCGCCAACCGCTATCCGCACGAGATTTCCGGCGGCCAGCGCCAGCGCGTCAATATCGCGCGTGCGCTAGCGCTGTCGCCCCGGCTCGTGATCCTCGACGAAGCCGTGTCGGCGCTCGACAAATCGGTCGAAGCGCAGGTGCTCAACCTGCTCGCTGATCTCAAGCGCGAATTCGGCCTGACGTACCTGTTCATCAGCCACGACCTCAATGTGGTGCGCTACATCAGTGACCGCGTGCTGGTGATGTATCTTGGTGAAGTCGTCGAGCTCGGCCCGGTGGACAAGGTCTGGGATGCGCCGGCGCATCCCTATACGCGGGCACTGCTGGCCGCGATGCCGTCGTCGGACCCCGACAACCGCACCGAGACGCCGCCGATCTCGGGCGATCCGCCCAATCCGATCGATCCGCCTTCGGGGTGCCGGTTTCACACCCGATGTCCGTTTGCGGAGCCGCTCTGCGCAAATGCGACGCCAAAGCTCAGCGATGTCGATACAATGGGCCATCAGGCGGCGTGCTACATGGCCATTGCTGGTTCCGGGCACAGCCGCGCACCGGCCAAAGAAAACGACAAGGGAGCAAACGCCGCATGACAAGACCCGATCCGAAGCAGGTCAAGGTAATGACCGATGTCGCCGGGGTGCCGCAGGATTCGGAGGTTTCCGCGCGCATCGCCAATTCCATCGGCCCGGCCTTCGAGGGCTTTGCGCCGATCGCCGGCACGCTGCCGATGGATCTTGAACCTGCAAGCTTCCTGCTGGTGCAGCGCGCAAAGGTGTCGAAATGAGCGGCGAACCGGCCCTGATGTCGCTGGCGTCGGTCGCGAAAGCGATCGCCGGCAAGAAATTTTCCTCGCGCGAAGTGACGCAATCCTGTCTCGACCGGATCGAGCAATGGCAGCCGCGCGTCAACGCCTTCATGGCGATCGAGGCGGAGGAGGCGCTCGCCGCCGCTGATGCCGCCGATGCGGCGTTGGCCAGGGGCAAGAATCCGGGCCTGCTGCACGGCGTGCCGATGGCGCACAAGGATATGTACTATGAGACCGGCAAAGTCGTGACTTGCGGCTCGAAGATACGCCGCGATTACGTGGCGACCACGACCTCCACGGCATTGCAGCGGTTGAAGGACGCCGGCTCTGTCAGGCTCGGCTCGTTGCAGATGGTGGAGTTCGCCTACGGCCCGACCGGTCACAACGTCCACTACGGCGCCGTGCGCAACCCCTGGAATGTCGATCACATCACCGGCGGCTCGTCGTCCGGCTCCGGTTCTGCCGTGGCGGCGCGATTGACTTTTGCGGCGCTGGGCTCGGATACCGGCGGCTCGATCCGGATGCCCGCGCATTTTTGCGGCGTCACCGGCTTCAAGACCACGGTCGGGCTGATCAGCCGCGCCGGCGCAATGCCCTTGTCGCAGTCGCTCGATACGGTCGGCCCGCTCGCGCAAACGGTCGAGGACTGCGCGCTGCTGGTCGGGCTGATGGCGGGTGCCGACCCTGAGGATCCCACCACCTCGACGCTTCCGGTACCGAACTACATGGCCGCCACCACGGGCTCGCTCAAGGGCTTGAGGATCGGCGTGCCGACTGCGTTCTATGTCGATGATCTCGATTCCGAGGTGGCACGGGTGCTGGACGAAACGATCGCCACCTTGAAAAAAGAAGGCGCCGAGATCGTCAAGGTCGAGCTGCCGGACCAGCGTCAGCTCACCGCCGCCTGCCAGATCGTGCTCGCGACCGAAGCCGCTGCCTTCCACAAGCGCTGGATGATCGAGCGGCCGCAGGATTACGGCGCGCAGGTCCTGATGCGGCTGCAGAACGGGCTTGCGATTCCGGCCGTGACCTATCTCGAAGCGATGCGCTGGCGCGGTCCTGCGCTCGCCGCCTACCTTGCCGCGGTCACCGGAACCGATGCCGTGATCGCGCCGGTCGCGCCGATGCCGGCGGCGACCATTGCCGAGAGCGATGTCGGCAACAGCCTCGATGCGGAAGCTGTGATCCAGCGCATCACGCGCTTCACCCGGCCGATCAACTATCTCGGCCTACCGTCGCTTTCGATTCCCTCAGGTTTCACCAGGAGCGGCCTGCCGGTCGGCATGCAGTTGATCGGCCGCCCGTTCGATGAGGCCGGGCTGTCGCGGATCGGCGCGGCGTTCCAGCGCGCCACCGACTATCACCAGCAGGTACCCAAGTTGGCATGAGCAACCTCGTCGAAATCCGCGACCTTAACATCCGCTTCACCGGCGAGCGCACGGTTCACGCCGTCAACGACATCTCGCTCTCGCTCGGCGAGGGCGAGGTGCTCGGCCTGCTCGGTGAATCCGGCTCCGGCAAGAGCGTGACCTTGCGCGCGCTGATGCGGCTATTGCCGAAGAAGCGAACGCGGATTTCGGGGACTGTGAAGGTATTGGGCCACGACGTGCTGGCGATGAACGACGAGCAGCTTTCGGCGTTCCGCGGCCAGACCGTCTCCATGATCTTTCAGGAGCCCGCGCTGGCGCTCGATCCCGTCTACACGATCGGCCACCAGATCGCGGAAAGCGTGATGCGCCATGAAGGCAAGAGCCAGAAGGAAGGGATGGCCCGCGCGCTGGAAATGCTGGAGGTGGTGCGGATTCCCTCCGCCAAGCGCCGCCTCGAGGCCTATCCGCACGAAATGAGTGGTGGCATGCGGCAGCGCGCCATGATCGCGCTGGCGCTGGCCTGCAAACCGAAAATTCTTTTGGCCGACGAGCCGACCACGGCGCTGGACGCCACCGTGCAGATCCAGATCCTGCTGCTGCTGCGCGAACTGCAGCGCGAGTTCGGCATGTCCGTGATCTTTGTGACCCACGATATCGGCGTCGCCATCGAAATCTGCGATCGCGTCGCCGTCATGTATGCCGGCCAGATCGTGGAGCAGGGCCGCCTGCGCGACATCGTGCGCACGCCGGTTCATCCCTACGCCAGGGGCTTGTTGGCCTCGACCGTCCACTGCGCCAAGCGCGGCCAGCGGCTGGAGACCATCCCGGGCACCCCGCCTTCGCTCGACAAGGCGCCTGCCAGTTGCTCATTCGCGCAGCGCTGCAGTTATGCGCAGCCGCGCTGCAGCGAGCGCTTGCCGCCCAATGTGCAGGTGTCGCCGGACCGAACCGCGCGATGCGTGCTGGCGGAGCCGGTCGACGCCACTGCAAGCTAGTCGCTGCACTGGAGATGTCTGATGTGCGAGCTTGGGCCTCGCGTGGCGTCCCGGATGCTGCGCATGCGCCGCGCTTCGCGGTGCGGTGCGTTGCTGATCCGGGTCTAGAGCTCGGGGCGACAGGTCCCGGCCCTGCGGAGCAGCGTTCCACGCTGCGCCGCGTCCGGGACAAGAGGGTAGTCACCCACCCAAGCCCGGATCGGCCCAGCGCTCGATCTGCGCCGGTCCCACGACCTGCTTCGGCTGATGGGGGTTGAGCGTGCCCGCGCTGGCGGACCAGCCCTTGGCCAGGATCTGCATCGCAAACAGCTTGGCGTCGATTTCAGATTTGAAGGTACGGGTCGAGCGGGTCGTGCTCCCCGCAGTCTCGTCCGTCTTGTCCGGACCAAAAGTCACATACCAAATATCGCCATTCTTCATGGCTGCATAACGCGTGTGGCGGAAAAAAGTTTCAATGCTGCGGCAGCCGCCGCAAGCCGCAAAGTTTTTGGGTCGTCACATCGAGCAATTATAGCTATCGTTCGCCTGGACACGACGCGCCGCAACATCGGGGGGCTTCAAATGCAGATTTCCAACGAAGGCATTCTCGTCATTCTCTTCGTCGGCCTGGTGGCCGGCTGGCTGGCCGGCAAGATCGTGCGCGGCACCGGCTTCGGCATCATCGGCGACATCCTTGTCGGCATCGCCGGCGCGCTGCTCGCAAGCCTGCTGTTTCCCAAGCTCGGCATCCGCCTCGGCACCGGGCTGATATCCGAGATCGTCTACTCCACCATCGGCGCGGTCATCCTGCTGCTGGTCGTGCGGCTGGTGCGAACCGGCGGGCGGTTCTAGCGCGAGCGCTATTTCGCGCGGCCAACCGCCTCCACGATCCAGCGCCGCACCGCGGCAATCCGGCGGTCGCGCGCCTGCTCGGTGCGGGAGACGAGGTAGATCGTCTCGCTATGGCTGGCCTCGAACGCAAAGGGCGCGATTAGCTTTTTGCCAAAGCCCGGCCGCGCCTTGATCAGCGGCGACATCGCGAGCGTGACGCCAAGTCCTTGTTCGGCAGCCTCGAGCATCGCCGGCACGCTGTCGAGCCACAGATGTCCGCGCGGGGAGAGATGCTGAAGGCCGGCCTCCCTGAGCCAGGCCGGCCAGGCGCGGGGCTGCGTCGTCAGGTGAATCAGAACCTGCTGTGACAAGTCTTCCAGCCGTTTCAGTCCGCCTCTGATCAGCGCGGGCGCGCAGACCGGCAGACCCTTCACCGTGACCAGAGGTTCGAATTTCAATCCCGTGGAATGCTCGCGGCCATAGCGGATCGCGACGTCGACGCGCGAGGCGTTGAAGTCGGCATATTGGTGCGTGGCCTCGATGCGCAGCGTCAGCTGCGGATGGCGTCGCTTGAGCTCCGGTAGCGCCGGGATCAGCACGGCGCTCGTGAAGAACGGCAGCGAACTGATCCAGAGTTCAGCGTGCGCATCGCGGCGCTGCCGCAGCATGTCGCGGCTGGCGTCCTGCAGCGCCGCCAGCGCGGCCGAGACTTTTGCAAAATAGCGTTCGCCGTCGGCTGTCAGCCGCACCGAACGTGCGCCGCGCACGAACAGTTTGGTGTCGAACTGCTCCTCCAGCCCGCGGATCTGATGGCTGATCGCGGACGGGCTGAGCGAGAGGTCACGCGCCGCGCGGCGAAAGCTCATTTGTGAAGCGGCGCGCTCGAACGCCAGCAAGGCGGTCAAGGGCGGGATCGCGCGCAGCGGCGAAAGCGGGGCAGCCAAGAGTTGAATGCTATTCATCTGTGATGAGGAAATCCCTTTTGTGATTGGCTTTAGCTTCCGCCAGACTGGCCTGACGTTCAACATTCTTCATCTCGGATACCCTGACATTGGCCATCTTCGAGCCCGCCGGCCCCAATCGCTGGCAACCCACGACACTTGCCGCCGGCCCCTTCGCCGGCCTGCAGGGCGGGGCAGTCGCAAGCCTGCTGACGGCCGAAATCGAGGCGCTGGCGGATCAACGGAAATGGGGCACGGCGATCGCCTCGTCGGCCTGGTTCCTGCGGCCGACGCCGATGACAATTTTGCGAACCGGGCTGTCTGTCGTCACCGAAGGCGGCCGCGTCAGTGTGATCGACAACACGCTCTGGCCCGTGAATGAGGACCAGCCCTGCGCGACCGTGCGGGTGACGCTGTCGCGTGAGCGTGCCGTCGAGGTGCCTGGGTTCATCGACCCCGAAAGTGACGCCGCCGATCCCACCCGGTTTCCGGTCCACACGAGGCGGGCCGCGCATGGCCGGCCCTGGTTCATGGACGCCATGGAGGCCAGCCAGGGCGACGGCGTCGCCTGGTTTCGCATGAACCAGGCTATCATCGACGGCGCAGGATCCTTATCGAACGCGCCGATGTCCTCGGTGCTGGGACCGGCGGACTGGACCCATGGAATCGCCCGGCCGTTCCAGAATGTGGTGGCGGATCCGAATCCCAATCTGACGGTTCAGTTGTTCCGCCAGCCGCAAGGCGAATGGGTCGGCATTCGCGCCCAGACCAAATGGCGGCCGGCGGGCGGGGTGGGTGCCGGAAGCGGCGTCCTGCTCGATATTCACGGCGAGATCGGCCGGGTCTCGATGTCGGTGATTCTGGTGCCGTTTTCGCCCAGCCCGAAGGCCGAAGCCGCCGGGCGGCCGGCGCCGGCGTCAGATTAGCTGTCCAAAACGCCCGACTTTCCGTCTTCATCCCCCTTCATGGGGGTGAACTGGAGTGCGGTTAACGTGACTTAAGCGGTTAACGTGACTTAAATAGACGGTGTCCGAAAACATCGCTAAAACCCGCACGTACCCTTATCCATTTCAAGAGATACGGATTAATGGCAGCCGCTCCCGGCGTCCGGCGTTCCGAACTCGGTGAAGCGCTGCGCGCCTGTCGCAACGCTTTTCTCGGCGTCGGCGTCATGAGTTGCATGATCAATCTGCTGTACCTCACCGGCTCGATCTTCATGCTGGAGGTCTACGACCGCGTGCTGCCGAGCCGCAGCGTGCCGACCCTGGTTGGCTTGGTGATTCTTGCCGGCGGCCTCTACATCGCGCAAGGCGGCCTCGACTTGATCCGCGGCCGGATTCTCGGCCGCATTGGAACCGCGCTCGACGAAGCCATCAACGCCCGCGTGTTCGAAACCGTGGTGCGGTTGCCGCTGCTGGTCGGCGGGCGCAACGAGGGCCTGCAGCCGCTACGCGATCTCGACAATGTCAGGTCGTTTCTCGGCAGCATGGGGCCGGGCGCGTTCTTCGATCTGCCGTGGCTGCCGTTCTATCTCGCGATCTGCTTTGCGTTTCACTGGCTGCTCGGCGTCACCGCGCTGGTTGGCGCTATCATTCTGGTGACGCTGACCCTGATCACCGAGTTCCTGTCGCGCACGCCGGCAAAGGAGGCGATGACGCTTGCGGCGCGGCGCAACGATCTGGCCGCCACCAGCCGCCGCAATGCCGAAGTGCTGGTCGCGATGGGCATGTCGGGGCGCCTGATGAGGCGCTGGAGCGAGGCCAACGAGACCTATCTGGCGGGCAACCAGCGCGCCAGCGACATTGCCGGCGGCCTCGGCGCCGTCGCAAAGGTCCTGCGCATGATGCTGCAATCGGCGGTGCTCGCGGTCGGCGCCTACCTCGTGATCCACCAGGAAGCCACCGCCGGCATCATCATCGCGGGCTCGATCCTCAGCGCGCGCGCGCTGGCGCCGGTCGATCTCGCTATCGCCCACTGGAAGGGGTTTGTCGCCGCGCGCCAGAGCTGGCACCGCCTCACCAAACTCCTGGAGCAAATGCCGGCGCGGAACGAACAGACCCTGCTGCAGGCGCCGTCGAAGCGGCTGTCGGTCGAGGCGGTCAGCATCGTACCGCCCGGCGACCAGCGTGTCGTCGTGCAGGACGTCAATTTCGCCGTCGAGGCCGGCAGCGGCGTCGGCGTCATCGGTCCGAGCGGATCGGGCAAATCGTCGCTGGTGCGGGCGCTGGTCGGCGTCTGGACGCCGGCCCGCGGCAAGGTGCGGCTCGACGGCGCGGCGCTCGACCAATGGTCGTCGGACGTGCTCGGCCGCCACATCGGCTATCTGCCGCAGGACGTCGAATTGTTCGCCGGCACTGTGGCGCAGAACATCTGCCGTTTCGACCCCGATGCGAAATCGGAGGCGATCATCGCCGCCGCCAAGGAAGCCGGCGTGCATGAGATGATCATCAAGATGCGCGAGGGCTACGACACCCAGATAGGCGAGCAGGGCGCAGCATTGTCGGCAGGCCAGGCGCAGCGCGTGGCGCTGGCGCGCGCGCTCTACGGCAATCCGTTCCTGATTGTGCTCGACGAGCCGAACTCCAATCTCGACAGCGAGGGCGACGAGGCGCTGACGGGCGCGGTGCGCAGCGCCCGCGAGCGCGGCGCCATCGTGGTCGTGGTGGCGCATCGGCCGATCGGCATCGAGGCGGTCGACCAATTGCTGGTGTTGAAGGACGGCCGCATGCAGGCGTTCGGTGCGAAGGAAACCGTGCTCGGCCAGGTGCTGCAGCGCGTAGCACCCCCGACGCCGATCAAGATCGTGTCCGAAGCAGGAGCCGCGAAAAAATCATGACCGGTGAGCTGAAGGGCGCGCGGCGCTCGATACGGATGCATCTCATCGTCGGGCTTTCGCTGATGCTGGTTCTGGCCGGCGGATTCGGCGGCTGGGCCTCGACGGTGCAGATCTCCGGCGCGCTGATCGCGCCGGGTTCGGTAGTGGTCGATTCCAACGTCAAGAAGGTGCAGCACCCGACCGGCGGCGTGGTCGGCGAGGTCAGGGTGCGCGACGGCGATATCGTCAAGGCCGGCGACGTCGTGGTGCGGCTCGACGAGACCGTGGTCAAGGCTGGCCTCGCCATCGTCGTCAAGACGCTGAACGGATTGTGGGCGCGGGCGGCGCGGCTGGAAGCCGAGCAGCGCGGTCTCGACAAGATCAAGTTTCCCCCGCAGCTAACCGAGCGCGCCGACGACCCAGACGTCCGCGACGTCATGGCGAGCGAAACCAAGCTGTTCGAGGTGCGCGTGTTCGGGCGTGCCGGACAGAAATCGCAGTTGCGCGAGCGGGTGGCGCAGCTCAACGAGGAAATCGCAGGGCTGACGGCGCAGGAACAGGCCAAGGAAAAGGAAGTCGCGCTGGTGGAAAAGGAGCTGGTCGGCGTGCGCCAGCTCTACGAGCAGCGCCTGATCCAGATCTCGCGGCTGACGGTGCTGGAACGCGACCTCGCCCGGCTGTCGGGCGAGCGCGCGCAATACATCGCCGCGCGCGCGCAGGCGAGGGGCAAGATCACCGAAACCGAGCTGCAGATCATCCAGGTCGACAAGGACGTGGTCAGCGAGGTCTCCAAGGACCTGCGCGAGACCAACGACAAGATCGGCGAGTTCGTCGAGCGCAAGGTCACAGCCGAGGATCAATTGCGCCGCATCGACATCCGCGCGCCGCAGGACGGCGTCGTGCTGCAGTCGACGGTGCACACCGTGGGCGGCGTGATCACCGCCGGCGATGCCATCATGATGGTGGTGCCGAAGGCTGACGATCTCTCGGTCGAAGCCAAGGTCAATCCGCAGGACATCGACAAGCTGCAGATCGGCCAGAAGACGCTCTTGCGGCTGTCCGCCTTCAACCAGCGCACCACGCCGGAACTCAACGGTGTGGTGACCCGCGTCTCCGCCGACGTCACCACCGACCAGCGCACCGGCCAGAGCTACTACACCATCCGCGTCTCACTGCCGCCGGCCGAGGTCGCCCGCCTCGGCGAGGTCAAGATCATCCCGGGCATGCCGGTGGAAGCCTTCGTCCAGACCGGCGACCGCACGATGTTCTCCTATCTGATGAAGCCGTTCAGCGACCAGTTGATGCGCTCGTTCCGGGAGAGATGATTCTCTCTCGGTCGTCCCTGCGAACGCAGGGACCCATAACCTACGATCGTCTTACCTCGACAAATTCTCCAGCAGCAGATTCAACGCCGTCTTCGCAAACGCCTGCATGTTGGCCTGCCGGTCGGTGCTGCCGGTTTCAAGCGTGAATACCGATCGCGCCGGCCCCGCCACCGCCATGCAGCTATGCCCGGCAGCATCGCCATAGCGGTTGCCGGTCGGCCCCGTCGCGCCGGTTTCCGACAAGCCCCAGTCGGTCGAGAAGCGCTGACGGACCTGGCTTGCCAGCAGCTTTGCGTAAGGCTCGGACGCCGAGCGGATGCCCTGCATCGTCTCGTCAGGAATATCCATCAATAGCCGCCGAGCGTCGCGGGTATAGACCACGGCGCCGCCGAGGAAATAGGCCGATGCGCCCGGCACTGACAGCAGCGCCGCCGAGATCAGGCCGCCGGTTGAAGATTCCGCCACCGCAATCGTCTGTTTCCGCGCGATCAGTTGAGCGGCAATCTTTTCAGCTATCGTCACAAGCTCTTTCATCTCAACTCCCAAAAACTCCGCCAGTCATGTCCTCCTAGCACAGGAGGTCCACATTTGCCGAGTTGCGGGGTAGCGGTCGCCCTGATTGAATGGCTCAAACAGCCGCGCCCGCGGGCGAACGAGGAAACACCATGACGTCGCCGCTTCCCGGCGGCGTGGATTGCGACTTGCATCCCGCCGTTCCGCATCTGACCAGCCTGTTGCCCTACATGAACGATTACTGGCGCGATCAGGTGACGACGCGCGGCATGACCGATTTGGTCTCGCAATCCTATCCGACCAATTCGCCGATCTCGTCGCGGCCAGACTGGCGGCCGGCGCAGGGCAAGCCGGGCGCCGATCTCGCCGACATGCAGAAACAGGCACTCGATCGCTTTCAGGTGAGCTACGGTATCTGCAATCCGCTTTACGGCGTGCAGATGGTGTTTTCCGAAGACATGCAGGACGCATTCTGCCGCGCGCTGAACGACTGGCTGGCCAAGGAATGGCTCGACAGGGATGAACGGCTCCGCGGCTCGATCGTCATCCCCACGCAAAGCGTCGAAAAATCCGTCGCCGAAATCGAGCGCTGCGCCAAGGACAAGCGCTTTGTCCAGGTGCTGGTGCTTGTCATGGGCGACATGCCCTTGGGCAAACGCGCCTACTGGCCGATCTATGCCGCCGCCGAACGACTGGGCCTCACCATCGGCATCCATGCCGGCAGCGCCTATCACAACCCGCCGACCTCGGTCGGCTGGGGCTCCTATCACATCGAGGACTACGTCGCACAGGCCACTGCGTTCCAGACCCAGTTGACCAGCCTGATCGTGGAGGGCGTGTTCGCCCGGCATCCGAATCTGAAGATGGTGATGCTGGAAAGCGGCTTCACCTGGCTGCCGGCCTATCTGTGGCGGCTGCACAAGTTCTGGCGCGGCATACGGATGGAAACGCCGTGGGTCGATCGCGCGCCGCTGGAGATTGTGCGCAGCAACATCCGTTTCTCGCTGCAGCCGGTCGATGCGCCGCCGGATCCCGCAACCCTGAACCGCCTGTTTGACCATATGCAGTCAGACGAATTGCTCTTATTCTCGACCGACTATCCGCACTGGCAATTCGACGGCGACGAGGTGCTGCCGCCGGGGTTGTCGCCCGATCTTGTTCGCAAGATCATGATCGACAATCCGCTCGCGACCTATAGCCGCCTCGATCAGGCGGCGATGAAGGAGACGACGCCATGAATGTGCAGTTCCGCGACCGTCCGGAGCCCGCGTCACCCGTCAGCCTCAAGACCGCGATCGCCGATTGCGACATCCATCCGGCGCGCGCCACCGCGGACGAACTCTATCCGTTCCTGGAAAAACGCTGGCACGAACACCTCGAAGTCTACGGCAAGCAGGCCTATCACGGCATGATGGAAGGCCCGCCCTATCCGAAGGCGCAGCCTAATGCCTCGCGCCGCGACGCCTGGCCGCCGGAAGGCGGTCCCCAGGGCTCCTCGCTATCCTTCATGCAGAAGCAGCTTCTCGATCCCTACAACGTCGCGCTCGGCGTGCTCAATCCGCTCGCCAGCGGGCAGGGCCTGCGCAACCAGGATCTGGCCGGCGCGATCTGCACTGCGATCAACGACTGGCAGATCGAGAAATGGACAGCTAAGGATTCCCGCCTGAAGGCGTCGATCGTCGTCGCCAATGAGGATGGCCTGTCCGCCGCCGCCGAAATCCGCAGGCGCGCGGGAGACAAGAATTTCGTCCAGGTGCTGCTGCTCTCGCGCAATGTCGAGCCGCTCGGCCAGCGCCGCTACTGGCCGATCTACGAGGCGGCGCAGGAGATCGGCCTGCCGGTCGGCGTCCACGCCTTCGGCTTCGGCGGCAATCCGCTCACCCCGTCCGGGTGGCCGAGCTTCTATATCGAGGAGATGGTCGGCCATGCGCAGTGCCAGCAGACCGCGCTGGCGAGCCTCGTGCTCGAAGGCGTGTTCGAGCGATACTCCAGGCTGAAGATGGTTATGATCGAGGCCGGCTTCGGCTGGGCGCCGTCGCTGGCATGGCGGCTCGACAAAGGTTTCGAGCGACTGCACAGCGAGGTGCCGCATCTGAAACGAAAGCCTTCGGAATACATCCGCGACCACATCTGGTGGACCACGCAACCAATGGAAGATCCGGAGCGCCGCGACCATCTGTTCCAGGTGATCGAATGGATCGGCTGGGACAAGCTGTTGTTCGCCACCGATTACCCGCATTGGGATTTCGACGAGCCGTCGCGCGTGTTGCCGGCGGGCGTCAGCGACGCCAACCGCGAAGCGTTCTATCTCGGCAACGCGAAGAAGCTGTATGGTTTGAGCTGATGGCGCGACATGTGATTGCCCCGGTGGACGAGCTGCCGCCGGGTACACGAAAATTCCTCACCATCGACGAGCGTCCGATCGCGATCTTCAACATCAAGGGCGAGTTCTTCGGCCTGTTGAACCGCTGCCCGCATCAGGGCGCGGCCCTGTGCGAGGGCCCGCTGATCGGGCTCGCGCAATCCTCCGATCCCGGCGAGATCGAATACACCAAGCTCGGTGAAATCATCCGCTGCCCCTGGCACGGCTGGGAATTCGACATCCGCACCGGGCAGTCCTATTGCGACCCCAAACGCTTTCGCGCCCGCGCCTATCCGGTCAATGTCGAGCCGGGATCGGCGGTGGTGAAGGGGCCGTATGTCGCGGAGACGTTCGCCGTGTCGGTGGAGAGCGACTACGTGGTGGTGGATCTGTAGGGTCGTTGAAGCACGTCGTACGGCTGTACGACCAACCCAAACTCGCCAGTAACGCTGCCGCAAATGCTCTGAATTGAGTTCCGCTTTCGGCGACATGTCGGACATCACTGGGCTTGTCGTCGACTCGCCCCTGTCGCGAATGACCCCAATACGGAAGTCGGCCCGAGGAATAGCGTCTCGTCGTATCCAGTTCCGGCCGTCCACCCGGTGCCAGATATCAGACGTTCATCCGGCGGATCGGATGCCTCTCGGGTCGATGCCTGGGTTCGAGGCGGCGTAGTCGATCTCGCCACGCGAAATACCGATATCCATTAGCTCCCTGTCACTTAGGTCGCACAAGTTAACTAATAGCCTCTGGCGTTTGCGCCGTTCCTGAAACGCACCCCAATATCTCTTGAAAAAACTGGAGACGCGCCGGGTCGATACGGCCGTCTGTCCCAACCCTGTTGCACCATAGGTCGTGCGCATCGCGGCATCTCCTGGGTGTTGTTCTACCCAGACGAGGGTGCCAAGGCGTGACCGAGCGCGCTTGACATCCGGCTTACATTTTCCTCACCGGCGGCTTATTCTTTACGTCCAAGCGATGCTAGAGCCCCGATGATCGGAGCCACCTGAGGGATTGGCAGCTTGCGCTATCTCTTCGAGGAGTACGCGTTCGACACAGACCGGCGCGAGCTACATCGCGGGGCGGACGTCGTCTCCATTGCACCACAGGTGTTCGACCTGCTCGATTACTTGATCTGCAACAGGGAGCGCGTCGTTAGCAAAGACGACCTCATCAACGCCATTTGGGACGGGCGTATCGTCTCCGATGCAGCACTGACGACCCGCCTGAATGTCGCTCGAAGTGCTATCGGCGATTCCGGTGAGGAACAGCGCCTGATCAAGACGCTACCGCGCAAGGGTTTCCGCTTCGTTGGTGCCGTACGGGAAGCGAACAAGCTCGCAGGCGAGTCGGCCAGCGATGTTTCTGCGCAACGGCCGATACCTGCTCTCCCGCTCCCCGATAGACCTTCAGTGGCCGTTCTGCCTTTTACCAACCTGAGCTCCGATCCGGAACAGGACTACTTTGCTGATGGGATGGCCGAGGACATCATCACGGCATTGTCTCGTTTCAAGGCGCTGTTTGTCATCGCCCGCAACTCGAGTTTCACATACAAGGGGCGTGCCGTCGACGTGAAGCAGGTAGGGCGCGAGCTCGGGGTGCGCTACGTATTGGAAGGCAGCGTTCGCAAGGTTTCAAACCGTGTGCGTATCACGGGACAGCTCGCCGATACCTCCTCGGGGATCCATCTTTGGGCCGCCCGGTTCGATGGTGGGCTGGGCGACATCTTCGATTTGCAGGACCAGGTGACTGAGAGCGTCGTTGGGGCGATCGCGCCGGCGGTGGAAAAAGCCGAGATCGAACGTGCCAGGCGTAAGCCGACCGACAGTCTCGACGCCTATACCGTCTATTTGCGCGGCTTGGCCAAGTTTTATCAGGTTGCCAGCCTGCAGGCGATTGACGAGGCACTGCGCCTGTTCAACAGCGCAACCGAACTCGACCCGGATTTTGCGGCTGCGTACGGCCGTGCCGCCTCTTGTTACGCCTATGGCAGGGGCATTGGCTGGATTCCAGGTACAGCGGGCGAGATTGTCGAAGTAACGAGACTCGCCAAGCGTGCAGTCGAGTTGGGCAAAGATGATGCGATCGCGCTCACCGCCAGCGGGTGGGCGTTAGTGTATGTCGTTCGTGATTTCGAGCAAGGTGCCGCCTTGATCGATCGTGCGCTTGCGCTCAATTCCAATTTGGCCGAGGGATGGTTGTGCGGTGGTTGGATAAAAAACTGGCTCGGCGAGCCAGAGCCGGCGCTTAAATGCTTCGCGCACGCCATGCGTCTGAATCCACTTGATCCACGGATGGCTGGTATGCGAACCGGGACCGCGTATGCAAATTTCCTCTTGGGTCACTTTGCCGAAGCGGCATCATGGGCGGCAATGGCATTGCAGGACAGTCCGGAATTTCCACCTGGATTGCGCGTCGCTGCCGCGAGCAACGCAATGGCCGGACGCCCGGAGCAGGCATACAAGGCAATAGCTCGACTGCTGCAACTCGATCCTGCGCTACGTGTTTCCAAAATAAGAGACCTGGCGCCTCATCGGCGAGCTGAAGACCTCGCACGATACGAAGAAGGGTTGAGGAGAGCCGGGTTGCCCGAATGAACATCGCAGCCAGGTGCTCGCCCATGGCGACGAGGTGATCGAATAAGCGACTTCCGTTGTTTGGCACATCGCGTCATTTCGGTGCGGTGCGGAATTTGGCCGCTATCGGGGCATGGCGGACATCGATCAATCTCGATTAGTGGGTACGCATCCTAACCCGTTGCACACCCGGCCTAACTTGCAAGCACGCTCGGCGTGCAAAGCTGGCGGCCGTAGGCCTGCCGGTTGGCTTCCGCGACCTTCAGCGGAGTGCTAGCGTCGATCCCGAACCCACTCATCTGGGGGAATACTCCATCGGCGAGTTTGGGCGGGCTTACATTGCTGTTTCCGACGGATCTGACCTCGTTCCTCGACCTCATACGCCAGCACGGCGATGCGGCCTACAGTCTCATGTTTGCCTATGCGGCCTCGCATAGCCTGCTGCTTGCGCTGTTCGCGGGCTATGCGGCGCATTCGGGCGCGCTGGGTCTTGGCACGCTCATCGTGGTCTGCTGGTTCGGCAGTTTCGCCGGCGACGTCATTCGCTTCTGGATCGGGCGGCGCTATGGCGCCCGCTTGCTCGATCGCTTTCCGCGGTTCGAGCGCCCCGTGCAGACCGTCGTCCGCCTGACGGACCGTCACTATGTCTGGATGATCCTGTTTCATCGTTTCCCGCATGGCATCCGCGGGCTCGCGGGGTTTGCTTACGGGACATCGCGGCTGCCCTGGTCCACCTTCCTTGCGCTCAACTTCGTCGCGGCGGGCCTTTGGTCCGGCGCCGTCGTCTCGGCGGGCTATGCCTTCGGCCAGTTCTCGGAGACGTCCATCAACAATGCCTCCTCAAGCCTCGGCATCGTGATGCTGGTCGCGTTCCTTGGCCTGTCCTGGTTGCTCAGCAGAAAGCTCGATCAGATCGTGGAGCGATACTGAAGCACGGGCGAGCGCATGCTCATCGGCGGATAGCGATGCATCAGATGGGCACGCCACCGGGGCGCGCCAATGCGCGCCCCATGACGGGCTCCACGTGCTTACCGCGTTTTGCGCGATGACGGGCACGGCGCCAGCGCCTTGCCCTACGCTGCGTTTTGCTACTCCTCCATTGGGCCGGCAAGCGTGCGGCGGAGGCGCTGCGTTTCGCGCCACGTCTCACGAACGTCGTTCCCAAAGCGAGTGAGCTTGGTTGCTACGTGGATGATGATGAGCGTGATCATGGCTGGTGGCTCGCCTTGGCAAGCAAGCGGCTGATTTGTCGCTCGGCATCGTCAGACAGCTTTTGCATCCCGTGGGTAGCAATGTACGTCTCGACAACGCGATCAGCCCGTCGCTGATTGGATTCGACGTAAGCGCGCAATAATCGTGCGAAAAATGAGGGTTTTTTGGTCGGGGCAGAAAGCCAGGCCCCAGTGGTTAGTACGTTCGCCATAGATGGCTCCTTTTCGGAGTTGTCCTTGGGGCGAATTTCCTACCTGAATCACACATAGGTACTGGTGGGCGTTAATGCGAGATCAAATAGCGCGCATTTTGCACTAATTTTTTCCTCGCCCTGCAAAGGCATGAAGCAGTCACGTTCCGGTGAATCGAATCAATGGCGGAGGATGAACACGCGCTCTACTTGTCATTCCGGGGCGCGCGTAGCGCGAGCCCGGAATCCACTGGGCAGCAGAAGACGCGGTTCGATGGATTCCGGGTTCGCGCCAAGTGGCGCGCCCCGGAATGACGGCGGCAAAATTGCGACAAACTAGCTTGTCGGGCAAATCACCAAAAGACCTGTCCAACCCCCTTTGCAAAAATATTGGACATGCTCGTGTGCATTTTTCCTATGCGCAAATCGCACGCGAGACCGCGGGTGCAGTCGTAGGGTGGAGCGGAGCGATACCCATCATCTTCTGCGCCGGCATTGATGGGTACCGCTGCGCTCCACCCATCCAACGGACGCCTCGCAATGACGAAGAACGTCTACTCCCCCGCTCCGTGCGCCATCGCCTTTCGTTCCATCGCATAGCGCACCAGCGCGGCGAAACGATAGATGCCATGCACGAACTTGCCGTAGGGCATGGTGACGAACAGCGAAAACACCACGCCGAGATGCAGCGCCAGCAGCGGGCCCATCGCCGCTGTCTCGCGCAACAGCAACAGCGCCATGCCGGTGAGGCTGGTGAGAAACAGCATGACGATGAAGGCGATGTCCATGCCGTAGCGCGCTTCGTCGACCAGGACGGCGTCGCGCTTCCATCGCTCAGTGAGCAAGCCGATCGGCCCGATCAGCAGCCCGATGCCGCCGAGCGTGCCCAGTACCACGGGCAGGTCCCACCACGCATACGGCGCCTCGCGCGCCAAGAGATAGTGATAGAGCGTCGCGACGCAGGTGGAGGCGAAACACAGCGCAAAGCCGTAGAAGGTGAAATGGTGATAAAGCCTGCGGCGGTCGGTCGGGCGGTCGTCCTCGTTGAAGCAGCCGACGCCGCCGCCGTCGAGATAGCGCAATTCGCCGGCATCGCGGATCGCTTGCAGCAGCGCGCCGATATCGGTCTTCATGCCGACGGGCTCGCCGATATCGCGCCAGAACGCACGCACGCCCATAACCAAAGCCACGATCGCATAGAGGAACGCCGCGCCGAACAGGGCGGCCATCGCGCTATGCGGCATCAATTTGTAGAACGCGCCCGGGCCAGTGTGGGTGCCAAACAGTACCTGCCGGTCATTCAGCGCCGCGAAGCCGAAAATGAACGCGGCAACGCTGAGCGCGGCGACGAGGCTGATGACGAGCCCGTTGCGCGCGAAGGCGCCGGCAAACGCGCGGGGCCACGCATAGGCCGCGTAAGACTCGGCGCGCGCCACCGCGAGCGTCTTCGGGACGTTGACGTTGAATTCATGCGGCGGCGAGAACTGGCAGTCGGTGTAGCAGGCGCCGCAGGCGTGGCAGAGATTGGCGAGATAATTGAGGTCGCCGTCGGAGAACGCGCGGCGCATCTCCATCGCCGGAAATACCGCGCACAGCCCCTCGCAATAGCGGCAGGAATTGCAGACCGTCATCAGCCGGTCGGCCTCTTCGAGAATTCGCGTTCCGTGCATCCGTTGCTTCCTGCCCTGGTGCCGACCTGCTTACTTCGTCAGCCCCTTGCCCTCGAGCCATTTCTGGATCAAGGCCGCGACCTCGGCATTGTTCTTGTCCATCATTATCATGTGCGAATTGCCCTTGATGCCGGCCTGCGGCAGGTCGACGACATCGACGCTGCCGCCGGCGGCCTTGATGCTGTCTGCAAAGGCGATGCCGTTGGCGCGGATTTTCGGCCAGCGCGAATCCTTCTCGATATAGTCGCCATAGACGATCAGCGTCGGAATGTTTTTCAAGACATCGACCTTGGCGGGATCGCCGAGGCCGGCCGGCTCGATCGCGATCAGCGCCTTGACCTTGTCGGGCCGCGCCTGCGCCACCTTGAAGCCGAAACTGCCGGCCTGGCTGTGGAACAGGATGATGGAAGGGCCGACGCGGTCGATCTCGGCGATGTAGGCGGCGATGATCGCGTCGTCGGTCGTGGTCCAGCGTGGCACGTTCTGCTTGACGAAGTTCTCGTAGCCCTCGTTCGGGAACTGGCTGCCCGGCATCAGCTTGCGCTTGGCCGGATCCGGATTGTAGGAGCCTGCGCCGTCGCCGATGCGAAAACGCTCGAACGGATTGGCGGTGTTGAGGAACACCGGCTCGCTCTTGAAGATATCAGGATATTGCGCCCAGCCGGCGCGGCCGCGCTCGACCGCATCCGAATTGTAGACGGCCCAGCCCTTGCGCAGGAAATAGTTCAGCCAGCCCTCGCGGCCATCCGGCGTCGTCTCGTACGTTACGCCGGTGAGTCCACCGCCGTGCCACATCAAGAGCGGATAGGCACCCTTCTCGTTGGCCGGCAGAAAGTACTGCACGTACATCTGCTCGACCTGATAGGTGCCGTTGGGATCGACCTTTGCAGGCACGCCACCCGGCGTGAACGTCACTTCCTTGACCGGCTTGCCGGAAATCTCGACCAGCCGCCCGCCGAGATGGAACGAACCCATGTCGCGCAACGCGATCGGCTCAGCGGCGTTGGCCAGTGCCGTGCCCATCAAAATTACCGCAGCAGAAATAATCGTAAGCCGCATCATCAATCCTCCCGTCGTTGTCTTCTCCCTCTCCCCGCGAAGCGCGGGCGAGGTAACTCGCTAATTCCTCGCATTCTTCGCCGCTTCCCGTCCCGCGACCCGGCCGAACACGCTGCCGATGGTCATGCCGATGCCGGCCGCATAACCCTTGCCGAGCACGTTGCCGGCCATGATCTCGCCGGCCGCGAACATGTTGGCGGAAGGCTTGCCGTCCTTCATCACCATCCGCGACTGCTTGTTCACGCGGGTGCCGAGATAGGTGAAGGTGATGCCGGGCCGCACCGGATAGGCGAGGTAAGGCGGCGTCTCGATCCTGCGTGCCCAATGCGTCTTCGGCGGCGTGACGCCTTCGGTGCGGCAGTCATCGAGGATGGTGTGATCGAAGGTGCCGGGCCGCACCGCAGCGTTGAAATCGGTGACGGTCTTCTCCAGCGCCGCCGGCTCCAGCCCGAGCCTGCCGGCGAGTTCGGCAAGCGTTGCGCCCGCGATCGGCGGAAACAGCGTCGGCATGAAGCTCGTGACAACAGTCGAATCGAAAATGATGTAGGCGATCTGGTCCGGCTGCGCGGCCACCAGCCGGCCCCAGATGGCGTAACGCTTCGGCCAGATGTCCTCGCCCTCGTCATAGAAGCGCTCGGCGTGCTTGTTGACGACGATGCCGAACACCACCGAATCGTGGCGGGTGATGATGCCGCCGTCGAATTTCGGCGCGCGGGCATCGATCGCGACCGCATGGCACTGGGTGGGATCGCCGATGTCCTGCACGCCGTTGTCGAGCAGCATCTTCAGGATCGAGCCGCGGTTATAGGGCGTGCCGCGGATCAGGAAATTGTCAGCCGCCGCGCCCCAGTATTGCTTCAGCCATTCGATGTTGGCTTCAAAACCGCCGGCCGCCGCCACCAGCGCCGAGGCGCCGATTTCGCTGGCGCCATCGATCGGCTGCTTCAGCTTGGCGGAAAGAAACATGCCGTCCTCGATCTGGAGATCGGTCACTTCAGCATCGTAGACGATCTTGACGCCGAGCTTTTCGGCGGTGAGATAGAGCGCGTTCAGCATCGCGCGCCCGCCGCCGAGAAAGAACGAATTGGTGCGGCCGAGGCTCAGCGTGCCGCCGAGCGAGGGCTGCCAGCGTACGCCTTGTTCGACGATCCAGTTCAGGATGTCCTTGGACTCCTTGATCATGAACTTCGCCAGTTCCTCGTCGGTCTGCCCGCCGGTCAGGCGCAACAGATCGTCCCAGAACTCTTCCTCGGTGTAGGGGCCGGTGAGGATGTCGGTCGCGGCATCGTGCGCGCAACGCATGTTGCGGGTGTGACGGGTGTTGCCGCCGCGATAGAATTTTGGCGCGCCTTCCAGCACCAGCACGGAAGCGCCCGCGTGCCGTGCGCTGATCGCGGCGCACAGGGCGGCGTTGCCGCCGCCGATGACAAGCACATCGAATTTTTGCGTGAGATCGACCATGCGCTCTTGTTGTCGTTGTTGGCATGGAAATCAAACCGGCGCTCGGCCAGGCAAGTCCATCCGTCCCGGCGTTTTTCTAGCCTGCTGAAGCGGCCGCGTCACGCGTCTCGTGCGCGAACTTCGTCGGTCAGCGCGGCCGTATGCGACGATGTCGCATGCAACTCGCATCGCGGAATATCTGCGATGTCAGGGCTTGCTCTGCACGGAGGCAAGCAGCCATTGCCGGAAGGCCGCGAGTTTGGGTGGGTCGGTTCGCCCCGAGGGCGAGACCAGATAAAAGCCGGCGTCGACCGGAAATGCGATGTTGAAGGGAACGACCAGCCGTCCCTTGGCGATGTCTTCCTGCACATAGGCCGTGCGGCCCATGGCGACGCCGAGGCCGTCGATTGCGGCTTGCACGGTCATGAAGATCAAGTCGAAGGTGACGCCGGGCTGCTTCGAATAATCGGCCGGCAAGCCGGCGGCCGTCAGCCACAGCCGCCAGTCGTCGCTGTTGGCGTTGCTAGTGTGCAGCAGCACGTGATCCCGGAGGTCCTCCGGGCATTTCAGCGGCTTGTTGCCCTTGAGCAGCGCCGGGCTGCACACCGGGAACAGCTCGTCCGCCATCAGCCAGTCGGCGCGAACGCCCGGCCACTGGCCGCGACCGTAGCGGATCCCCGCATCGACCTTGTCGCGCTGGAAGTCGACCAGGCTGGTCGAGGTGGTGATGCGGACGTCGATGCCGTGATGGGCTTCCTGAAAGGCAGTCAGCCGCGGCAACAGCCATTTGGCCGCCAGCGAGGCCAGCGTCGAGACCGTCAGCACGTTGTCGTCGTCCTTGCGCAGCAGGCGGTCGGTCGCGAGCCTGAGATCGTTGAAGGCGGCGCGGATGCCGGGAAGGTAGTCCTGTGCTTCCGCCGTCAGCGCCAGCGCGCGGTTCTGGCGGATGAACAGGCGGACGCCGAGCTCTTCCTCCAGCCGCTTGATCTGGTGGCTGATCGCGGTTTGCGTGACGTTCAGCTCGGAGGCCGCCTGGGTGAAGCTCAAATGCCGGGCCGCGGCCTCAAACGCCCGCAATCCATTCAGCGACGGCAGCTTGGCGGTCATTCCGCGATCCCCAAATGCATGAGTTTATATCATCCGAAACGGTACAAAGTGTCGTTTGTGGAAAGCCCTGTTAGCGCAGATATTAGCCGCAACAGATTAGCTACAGGAGCCGAAAATGTCCACTTTCACGCATGAATCGATGATAAATCATCATGAACCGGGGCTTTTAAGCCAGATTGGCGAGACCCTCCATATCTGGCGGCAGCGCTACCGGACGCGCCGCGAACTGGCGAGCTGGTCCGAGCGCGAACTGCACGACATCGGCATCTCCTGGAGCGATATCGCCTACGAGACCGAAAAGCCGTTCTGGCGGGCTTGATGGCAGCCGGGCTGGCGTCGCCTCGTCAGGGGGACGCCGGCCGTTTTTTGCTCCGCGGGAGCGACCTATGACCACGATGCGTTTCGACGATTTCAGGCAATATTCCGACGTGCTGCATTCGCGGCATGGCGAGGTGGTGACCGTGCGCTTCGTCGAGCCGCGCGATGCGGAGGCGCTGCAGAACTATTTCCGCTCGCTGACGACGCGCTCCCGCTATAACCGTTTCCTCGGCGCGGCCAGCGAACTGCCGCCATCCGAGCTCGACCGCTTCATCCATGTCGGCGAGGCCGACAGGTTCAGCGTGGTCGCGACCATGCTGGTCGAGGGCCGCGAGACCATCGTCGGCGAAGCGCGCTATGCCTTTGACAGCGAGACGGCCTCGATCGAGTTCGGCCTGTCGATCGACGACCGCTGGCAGGGCCATGGCATCGGCAAGGCGCTGTTGAAAAATCTGGAATGTCGCGCGGCCTCGTTCGGCGCCACGCGCGTGTTCGGCGACACGCTGCGCTCCAATGACGCGATGATCGCGCTCGCCCGCAAGGCCGGCTACGCATTCACCAATACGCCCGGCGACTGGAAACTGACGCGCTTCCAGAAGCAGATCTATGTCGAACCGCAGGAAATCCCATGCGCCAGTTGGCGGCTCGCCGCCGTCTCCCCCAGCGCAATGTCCTCGCTTGCGGTCTGACCACTGAGCCCGGTTCTGGCTACCCCAGAACCGGGCTATTTTTCTCCCGACAGAGCCACGTCTCGTAGCCACGTCTCGTAGCCCGGATCGAGCGCAGCGCAATCCGGCGGCGGTGTTGCCGCATGTGGGAGCGGTCCCGGATTGCGCTCCCCTTCCGGGCTACGGCAACACTCAACTTCCCCTGAACACCGGCTTGCGCTTGTCGATGAAGGCCTGCACGGCCTCCTTGTGATCGGCTGTCCCCTGGGCGCGGATCATGCGCTCGGCCTCATGATCGCGCGCGGTGGCGAAATCGAACATCAAGGCTTCGTCCAGATTGTCCTTCATGTAACGAAGCGCGATCGTCGGTCCTTCCGCGATCGATTTAGCGAGCGCGAAGGCCTCCGCCTGCAGCCTGTCGTCGGGGACCACGCGGTTCACCAGGCCGATCGCCTCGCACCTGGCCGCATCGACCCTGTCGCAGGTGAACATCAATTCCCGTGCCCGCGAAGTGCCGACCAACCGCGTCAGGAGCCAGGCGATGCCATAATCGCCGCTCAGGCCCACCTTGAGGTAACCGGTGGAAAGGAATGCCGATTGCGCGGCGATGCGGATGTCGCAGGCCATCGCCAGAGCAAGGCCGGCGCCGACTGCGGGGCCGGGCAGGGCGGAAATGGTCGGCTTGCGCACTGAGACCAGCGCGCCGGTCAGGAGACGCTGCCGCTCCTGCAGATCGGCGACGCGCTCGTCATGGGACATTGCGAGCTTCGTCTTGTCGCGATTCGCGCCCATGCCCTTGACGTTGCCGCCGGCGCAGAACGCGGTGCCGGCGCCGGTCAGCAATAGCACGCCGACATCGGGATTCTCGCCGCAGGCCTTGATCATGTTGCGCAAGGCCGGGGTCAGATTATCCGACATCGCGTTGCGGGCCTCTGGGCGGTTCAGTGTGATAATGGCGACGCGGTCACGGATCACGCAGAGCAGTTCGTCGGTGCCGGTGTCGATCTTGGTTTCGGTGGTCATGGGTCCCCTTGTTGTTGTCCCCGTCATTCCGGGGAGCCGTAGGGTGGGCAAAGCGAAGCGTGCCCACCATTCAAGCCGTGCCTGGCGATAGATGGTGGGCACGGCGCAAGTGCGCCTTTGCCCACCCTACGACCGTATCAAAACTTCTCCACCCATGGGCGCAGTTCGACTTCCCAGGTCCAGGCGCTGCGCGGCTGTTGCAGGACGTTCCAGTAACTCAACGCAATCGCGTCGGGATCGAGCATCGAGTCCGGCTTGTCGGCCGGCTCGCTGCGCGCCGCGCTGCGGATCCCGCCGTCGATGACGAAATGCGCGACATGGATGCCTTGCGGCGACAATTCGCGCGCCATGCTCTGGGCGAGCCCGCGCAGCGCGAACTTGCCCATAGCGAACGGCGCCGATTGCGGATAGCCTTTCACGCTGGCGGATGCCCCGGTGAACAGGATTGCACCGTGTTTGTTGGGCAGCATGCGCTGCGCCGCCTGCTGTGCCACCAGAAAGCCGCCGAACGCCGAGACTGCGATCGCATTCGCGACATCCGCAGCCACCAGATCGGTAAAGGCACCGCGCGCCCGTCCGCTGGCGTTGTAGACGACGATATCGGGCGTACCGATCTCGCGCTCGACCATTCCGAACAGACGCTCGACCTCTTCGGCTTCGGTCGCATTGCAGGCAAAGGCGCGGGCGCCGGTCTCGGCGCAGAGTGCGCCGAGTTTTTCGATTTTGCGCGCGGCGAGGGCGACCTTGATGCCTTCGCGCGCAAACAGCCGCGCCAGCGATGCGCTCAGCCCCTCACCGGCGCCGACGATCAGGGCAATCTTGTAGTTGGGAATTTCCATGAGCGCTCTCCAGAGAAGACCGGGACTTGGTATCTAGGCGCGCAATCCCGCAAGGCAACCCGCAGTGGCTGAGATCATGCATTGGTACGGAATTCCCTTGTACCGGAAATAGCAGCGTACCGGAAATAGCAGCGGACCTTGACGGCGCGGGGCGGCATCCCGGCGCCGATGATGCGATATCTGTCCGCCATGGGGCGGCCCTCCAATGATGCTTGTTGACGGGGCGATCGCCTGCGTTATCGGTAGATGATCAATATCTGAAGGAACGAACAAGGGTCAAAAATGCATCCACTCATGCATGATCGCGCGACAGGTTCGGCCAATCAGCCGGGATTGCTCGCGCCCGATACGACGGGAATGAATTTCTACCGGGCCGATCCGGCGCTGACCGATCTGCTGCGGCTGCACCTTCCCGATGCGCTGTTCTGCCATATCGAGCCGCATCTCGACCGCCTCGGTGAATTGGCTGGGGGCTATCTCGACGAATGCGCCCGGCTGGCCGACCGCCACACGCCGGTGCTGCACCAGCGCGACAAGTTCGGCCGCGATGCGCAGTACATCGAATATCACCCCGCCTATCGCGAACTGGAGAAGGCCGCGTTCGGCGAGTTCGGCATTCACGCGATGTCGATCCGCAAGGGCATCATGGGCTGGCCGGACAAATACCCCGTTGTGGCCAAGCACGCGTTCACGTTCCTGTTCAATCAGACCGAGTTCGGCATGGGCTGTCCGATCAACGTCACGGATGGTTGCGCAAAGCTGCTCAACAATTTCGGCAGCGAGGCGTTGAAGGCGAAATATCTCGACGGCCTGACCCAGACCGACATGAGCAAGCTGACGCAAGGCGGCCAGTTCATGACCGAGAAGGAGGGCGGCTCCGACGTCGGCACGCTGACGACAAGAGCCGTCCAGGAAGGCGACCACTGGCGGCTCTATGGCGAAAAGTGGTTCTGCTCCAATGCCGACGCCAGGGTGGTGATGCTGCTGGCGCGTCCCGAGGGAGCAGGTCCCGGCACGCGCGGCGTCGGGCTATTCCTGATGCCGCGGCATCTCGACGACGGATCGCAAAATTACTACCGGATCGTTCGCCTGAAGGACAAGCTCGGCACCCGCTCGATGGCCTCGGGTGAAATCAAGCTCGAGGGCGCGATTGCGTACGCGGTCGGCAAGCTCGACCGCGGCTTCGTGCAGATGGCCGAGATGGTCAATTCGTCGCGGCTTAGTAACGGCGTCAAGTCGACCGCGCTGATGCGGCGTGCGCATCACGACGCGATGACGGTGGCGCGCAACCGCCTGGTGTTCGGCCAACGAATCATCGACCTGCCGCTGGCGCGGCGGCAATTGATGAAGATCATGCTGCCGACCGAGCAGGCGCTGTCGATGAGCTTTCTCACGGCGGACGCGCTCGATCGTGCGGAAGCCGGCAGCCAGGATGCCGCGGCGCTGCTCCGGATCCTGACCCCGACCCTGAAATTCCGCGCGACGCGCGATGCGCGCAAGGTCTGCGGCGACGCATTGGAGATGCGTGGTGGCATCGGCTACATCGAGGAATTTGCAACCGCGCGACTGCTGCGCGACGCCCATCTCGGCTCGATCTGGGAAGGCACCGGCAACATCGTCGCGATCGATGCGCTGACGCGCGCGGTCGGCCGCCACGGCGCAGATGCGGCGCTCGCCGCCGACCTGCATGCCCGTCTCGACGACAGCGCCAACGTGCCGCAGGCCTGGCGCGATCGCCTGCGCGAATTGGCCGACCGCGCCGTCGGCTTCGCGCGCGAAGTGGCCAGCCGGAGCGACAATGAGGGCGATGCGCGGCGCGCCACCAGCCTGCTCTATCATGTCGCGAGTGCGGTCGCGCTGGCCTGGGAGGGCGGGCGCATCCACGAGATGCGCGGCGACGCCAGGCGGCTCCTGCTCTCGCGCATGGTAGTCGACCATCGCGTTTCGGCGGGCGATCCGTTCCGGCTTGCGGAAAATGCCACCCAGCGCGCCATCACCGATCATTTGCTCGGTGAGCGCAACGTCGGCATGGCCGAGGTTGGCGAACTGCTTGTCGCAGCGTAGGCTGCTGTTAGTTCTGGTTCAAAAAACATAAATGACAGGGAGTCCCCGATGAAGGCCGCCGTCCTGCATGAAGTCAACCAGCCGCTGGTGATCGAGGATGTCACCGTGCCGAATCCCGGCCCGCGCGAAGTCCTGATCCGCACCCGCGTCGCCGGCCTCTGTCATTCCGACCTGCACTTCATGGAGGGGCTCTACCCGCATCCGCTGCCGGCGGTGCTCGGCCATGAATCGGCCGGCGTGGTCGAAAAAGTCGGCTCCGACGTCACCTATGTAAAACCCGGCGATCACGTCGTGACCTGCCTCTCGGTGTTCTGCGGCACCTGCGACAACTGCACCACCGGCCGCACCGTGCTCTGCACCGACACGACCGTGAAGATGCTGCCTGGCCAGTCCAACCGCCTGTCCTGGGCGCGCGCCGAGAAGCTCAATCAGTTCCTCAATCTATCGTCATTCGCCGAGCAGATGCTGGTGCACGAAAACGCCATCGTCAAAATCCGCAAGGACATGCCGCTGGAACTGGCGGCATTGATCGGTTGCGGCGTCATCACCGGCTACGGCGCGGTGGTGAACACCGCCAAGGTCCAGGCCGGCGAGACCGTCGCGGTGATCGGCTGCGGCGGCGTCGGCATGGCGGCGATCAATGGGGCCGCGATCGCGGGCGCCGGCCGTATCATCGCGATCGATACCAACCCGGCCAAGCTGCAGTTGGCCACCAAGCTCGGTGCCACCGACATCGTCGATCCCGCCAGGGGCGACGTGGTGCAGCAGGTGCGTGAACTCACCGGCGGCGGCGTGCATCACTCCTTCGAGGTGCTGGGCCGCAAGGAAACCGCGGAGCAGTCCTTTGCGATGCTGGCGGCGGGCGGTACGGCGACCATCGTCGGCATGATCCCGTTCGGCCAGAAGATCGAGCTGCACGGCTTCGATTTCCTGCGCGAGCGCCGCATTCAAGGCTCGTCGATGGGCTCCAACCATTTCCGCGTCGACATGCCCCGCCTCGTCGAATTCTACATGCGCGGCAAGCTGCACCTGGAGGACTGGATTTCGGCGAAGCTGAAGCTCTCCGAAATCAACGAGGGTTTTGCCAACATGAAGGCCGGCAAGACGCTGCGCAGCGTGATCATGTTTGATAGCTGAGATGCACTCTCGTCATGCCCGGGCTTGACCCGGGCATCCATCGATCTTCAAAGAAGGCCTGTTTCGAAGTGGATGGATTGCCGGGTCAAGCCCGGCAATGACGGCATTAGCCTACCGCGACACATGCGCCGAGACCGCCAGCCACTTCCCGTTCTGCTTCGCCCAGCAATCGGTATAGCGCCCATGCGCCTGCTGGCCATCGGCCGTGGTGTAGCTGGTGGCGGCGTGGATGATGGCGAAGTCGCCCAACACGCGAATCTTCACATCGTGGGCCGTTAGATTCTTGATCGTCACTGGTATTGCCGTCTGTTTCAGAAACCCGGCGCGGTCGACCAGCGACTTGTCGGGATTGGAGCAGTAGAAATCCGGCGCAAGAATCTCGTCGAAACGCTTGACGTCGGAGTTCTGCACCGAGTCGACGTAGTCGCGATTGAGCGCGGTCAGCTCTTCGATGTCGTTGCTCATGGTGTTCCCTTCAGTCCTCAATCATCAAACATCGGCGGCGGCCTGAAGCCGCCGAACTCGCGCTCGATCAGTTCCGCCAGCTTCAGCGGCGTGCGATCCTCCAGCCAGGGCCCGACGATCTGCACGCCGACCGGCAGTCCATCCGGCGAAAAGCCGGTCGGGATCGCGGTGGAGGGCAGGCCGGGCAGAGTGGCGATGCCAGGCCAGGAGAGCTGGTCGGGATAGACGTAGTCCTTGCCATCGATCCTGATGCGGCGCTTCTCCTGGTCGTCGGAATGATCGTGCGGATAGGCGGGCGTCGGCATGATCGGGCAGATCACGGCGTCAAAGCTCTTGAACAATTCGCGCCATTGCGCGCGCAGCCGCCCGCGCGCGACATCGTCCATCAGCCAGTTGCGGTGGCTTTGCGCTATGCCGCGCAGGCGTTCGGCGCGGAGGCTCAGGTCGCTCGCCGGCAGCGTGGCGACGGCGGCCTGCGCGCCGGCATAAGCTTCCGGCGGGAAGGAGGCGGCGAGGAACGCCATCAGCATCCGCATGTAGAGCCGGGATGTTGCGGCAAAGTCCGGCAGCAGCGGGCTGTCGCGCTCGACCTTGGCGCCAACCTTTTCGAGATTGGAGGCGAGGTCGCCGATCGTGCCGCGCACCACGTTGTCGGTCGGCATCACCGGGTCGGTATCGATTACCAGCACGCGAAAGTCCTTCAGCGCGCCGTGGCGCGACGCCAGCAGTGCGAGCTTGTAGCCCTTGCCGGCCTCCAGTGGATCGGGGCCTGCGATGCTGTCGAGCAGCAGCGAAAGATCGGCGGCGCTGCGCGCCATCGGACCGATCACGGCCAGGTCGCGGTCAAGCGGCAACGGTTGGAATGGCGGCGGGGTATGGCCGCGCCCTGGCACCAGCCCAAACGTCGGCTTGTGCGCATAGACGCCGCAGTGAAATGCGGGCACGCGCAGCGATCCGCCGATATCTGAGCCGAGCGACAGCGGTCCATAGCCCGCCGCGAGCGCCGCCGACGATCCGCCGGAAGAGCCGCCCGGTGTGCGACCGAGATCGAACGGGTTGTTGGTGGTGCCGTAAATCTCGTTGTAGCTCTGCCAGTCGCCGAGCCCGAGCGGCACGTTGGTCTTGCCAAGGATCACGCCGCCGGCATCCTTGACGCGCGTGATCGAGAGTGCGTCCTCGGTCGGCGTAAAATCCTTCTGCGCCGGAATGCCCCAGGTCGTCGGCAGGCCTGCGATATTGTAGGATTCCTTTACCGTCACAGGAAGACCGAGCAGCGGCTTCTTCACGCCGCGCGCCAGCTCGGCGTCGGCGGTGCGGGCCGCCGCGAGGCCGCGCTCGAAGTCGCGAACACAGATTGCGTTGATCTTCGCATCGTGCCGCTCGATCCGGGCGATTGCGTCCTCTGCCAATTCGACCGCTGAAACCTTCCTGTCTGCGAGGGCTGCCGACAATTCAACGGCGGTCCTGAAGCTCCACTGCGACTTGGCCAAGGCGTACTCCCGCTCTGTTTGTTCGACGCGGCGCGGATGATGCTCAGTTTGCGTGCATGCCGCAAGAGCAATGGCTGTACAGTGGCGGGCTGATCGAAATGTTACGCGACCAGCGCACGTCGAAGCTCGTCAGGAGAGGTGGTTAGGAAAGAAACGCGATGTAGAAATGGCTGCCGGTACATCCTGAGGATTCGACCGCCCTTAAGCTGCGCCGATCAATATCCCGACCGCGAGCACGATGGCTCCGCCGAGCACGATCTGGAACACCGCCTGCAGGAACGGCGTGTCCATGTAGCGCGCGCGGATGAAGGCGATCGCCCATAGTTCGAAGAACACCACGACACAGGCGATAGCAGTCGCGATCCAGAACGCGTTCGGCCAGGAATCCGGCACCAGATAGGGAAGGGTGTGGCCGAGGCCGCCGAGCGTGGTCATCAACCCGCAGGTGATGCCGCGCAGCCAGGGCGAGCCGCGCCCGCTCAGCGCGCCGTCGTCGGACAGCGCTTCGGCAAAGCCCATGCTGATGCCGGCGCCGATCGAAGCGGCTAGTCCGACCAGAAACGTCTGCCAGTTCTGATGCGTGGCAAAGGCGGCGGCGAACAATGGCGCCAGCGTCGAGACCGAGCCGTCCATCAATCCGGCGAGTCCCGGCTGCACATATTGCAGCACGAACATGCGCCGCTGCGTCTTGTCCTCCTCGGCGCGCACATCGGGGTTGAGAAACTCGCCAGTCAGCTTCACCGCGAGCTTCTCGTGGCCCTTTTCTTCCTCGGCGAGGTCGCCGAGCAAGCGACGCACGCCGACATCGTCGGCTTGCTCTGCGGCCTTGATGTAAAATTGCTCGGCCTGGAGTTCCATCGTCTCGACCTCCTTGCGGATGGTGTCGAGCGACAGGTTCTTGGTCAGCCAGATCGGGCGCCTTCGCAAAAATCCCTTGACGTCCTCGCGGCGGATCGGCGGCAGATGCGCCCCGAAGCGCTTCTCATAGAGTTCGAGCAGCCGATGGCGGTGGCCGCGTTCCTCCTCGGCCATCTCCTCGAACACCTTGGCTGAGTCGGGATAGCGTCCGGCGAGGTCTTCCGCGAAGGTCATGTAGATACGGCTGTCCTCCTCCTCGGAAGAGATCGCAACGGCCAGCACTTCGCGCTCGGTCAGATCGGCGAAATTCTTCACGGGACGGCGCCTACTCTTAGTTTAGAATTGTTCTAAATAGTTATAGAGCGCCGCGTATTCCCGGTCAATTCGCTTGGCCGCTTGTTTCGCTAGCCCGCCGTCGGCTTGTTGTTCGCTAGCGTCCCCCACGCAAGAATTGCACCAGCGACCAACTCACCTCGTTAGCCTGCTCCTGCTGCACCCAGTGGCCCGCGCCATCGACGAGATGGCAGCCGATCATGCGGGTGCAGGCCTTCGACTGCATGGCTTCGTATACGCCGGGGCGTTGATACGTGCCCCAGTCCTGCTTGCCCGAGATGAAGGCAGAGCGCACGTCGATGGTGCGGCCCGACCAGGTCTGCAGCTCCGGCAAAAATGCGCCCGAGGTGCCGCACCGGTACCATTGCAGGCCGCCCTGAAATCCAGTGCGTTCGTACTCCGCGCTGTAGAAGGCCAACTCGCTGTCGGGCAGCCATTTGCTGCCAGCGATTTCCGCGGCCGACGGCATTTCTGCCGCAACCGTCGCGGCCATGTCCTTGGCGAGGTCCATCACATAATAGGTCGGCAGTTTTGCGATCTCGTCAGCCGACCATGATTTGAGCGGATAGGGCCGGTTGTCTTTCCAGTCCGCGCTCTTGTGATGGTAGTAGGCGCGCAGGAAATCATGCACGCCCTGCGGCGCGCGATGCATGTCGGCATTCGCCTCGCGCGTCGAGTAGTACCATTGGTAATGTTTGCGCGGCCGCGGCAGCGCCGCCAGGTCGCGGTGAATGGGATCATCGGCGGGCTTGGCCGGTTCGTTCGCGGTGTTGAAGGGCAGCGACGGCGGGCCGCCGAACGGCGCGCTCATCATGACGACCGAGCGAAATACGTCGGGCCGGATCAGCGCGCACCACGCGGCGACCGAACTGCCGAAATCGTGCCCGATCACGGCGTCGACGCTGCGATAGCCGAACGCCGATATCAGTCCGAGCGCGTCGCGCACCAGGTTCGTGAGGCGGAACGAGGCGAGATCGCCGTCGTAGTCCGGGTCCCATCCGGTGGTGCGGCCATAACCGCGCTGGTCCGGTGCGATCACGTGATAGCCGGCTTCCGCCAGTACCGGCATCACCTTGCGCCAGGAGAAGGCGAGTTCCGGAAAGCCGTGCAACAGCAGCACGCAGGGCCGGCCGCGCGTCTCGAAACCGGCTTCCAGAACGTGCATGCGGAGGCCGTTGATGTTGTCGACGTATCGCGAGCGGATCGAGGAGGGGAGCGGGATCTCGGGGAGGGTGGTCATTGTTTGCGCCTCTCTTCCCCTCTCCTCCTGTGGGAGAGGGTGGATCGAATGAGCGGCAGCTCATTCGAGACGGGTAAGGGGTCCGTCTACGCGGATAGAGACCCCTCATCCGCCTTCCCTTCGGGAAGGCACCTTCTCCCACAAGGGGAGAAGGGAAGCAAAGTGCTACGCTTCCAGCCCGGATGGGGTGGGCAAAGCGCAGCGTGCCCACCATCACGAGCGGGGCGCTATTGGTGGGCACGGCGCGAAGGCGCGCCTTTGCCCACCCTACGATCCCTACGCCTTCGCCGCGGGCTTCGGCCAATAGCGATCCCGCAGATGCCGTTTTACCAGCTTGCCAGTCGGGGTGCGCGGCAATTCGGCCTCGAAGTCGATGCTCTTCGGGCATTTGATCGGCGATAGATGCTTGCGGCAGAACGCGATCAGTTCGGCTTCGAGTTCCTTCCCGGCCTTCGCCATGTCGTGCGGCTGCACTACCGCCTTGACCTCTTCGCCCATCTCCTCGTTCGGCACGCCGAATACCGCGACGTCGGAGACGGCGGGATGGGTGATCAGGACGTCCTCGGTTTCCTGCGGGTAGATGTTCACGCCGCCCGAGATGATCATGTAGCTCTTGCGGTCGGTGAGATAGAGAAAGCCTTCCGCGTCGAGATAGCCGACGTCGCCGAGCGTCGACCAGCCCTTGTCGTTGTAGGCCTTCTTCGTCTTCTCGGGGTCATTGTGATAGGTGAAAACAGGCGCATCGGCGAAATAGACCGTTCCGATTTCCCCTGTCGGCCTTTCCTCGTCGTTCTCGTCCAGAATCTTCACCTTGCCGACCACGGCGCGGCCGACGGTGCCGCGATGGGTCAGCCATTGCTGCGAGGTCGACACCGTGACGCCGTTGCCCTCGGAGCCGGCGTAATATTCGATCAGGATCGGTCCCCACCATTCGATCATCCTGGCTTTGACATCGACCGGACAGGGCGCGGCGGCGTGGATCGCGCCTTTCAGCGACGAGACGTCGTAAGCTGCGCGCACCTGGTCCGGCAGCTTCAGCATGCGCACGAACATGGTCGGCACCAACTGCGACTGCGTGGCCCTGTATTTCTCGACCAGCTTCAGAAATTCCTCGGCGTCGAAATGCTCCATGATGATGGAGGTGCCGCCGAGCGTGATCGCCATCATGTTGAAGCGCAAAGGAGCCGCGTGATAGAGCGGCGCCGGCGACAGATAGATGCTGTCGGACGACATGCCGCACATGTCGGCGCAGAGAATTCTCAGGAGCGGGTTCGGCACATCGATCGCCTTGCCCTCGAATTCCTTCTTGATGCCCTTGGGCCGTCCGGTGGTGCCTGACGAATACAGCATGTCGTAGCCGGCCACTTCATCCGCGATCGGCGTGGCCGGCTGCGCGGCGGCTTCCCTGTCAAAGGAACGGAAGCCCGGCTCTGGCTCGTCCATCATGTAGAGCAGCGGTCCATCCGGCTGGCCGACGAGGCCGCTGATCTGTTCGGCGCATTTCGGCGTGGTGATGAAGACTTTTGCGCCGCAGTCTTTCACGATGTAGGCGATCTCGTCCTGTGTCAGATAGCGGCTGATCGCGGTGTAATAGAGCCCTGCGCGCTGTGCCGCCCAGCAGATTTCCATGAAGGCGAGGCGGTTTTCCATCAACAGCGCGATGTGGTCGCCGGCCTTCAGCCCAAGCGAGCGGAACAGTTGCGCGCCCTGGTTCGAGAGCTCGTCGAGCTCGCGATAGGTGATGGACTTGCCAGTCCCGGCCATCTGGTAGGCGATCTTGTTCGGCCGGGTGCGGGCGTGGATGGAGGGGTGGGTCATTCATAATCCCGAAACAACGTGGTCGCCCCTGCGAACGCAGGGGCCCAAAACCATCGCTCTGAATATTGAAACGAGCTGGAGCTCCAGCGACGTATAACCACAAACACTTGTGGTTATGGGTCCCTGCGTTCTCGCAGGGACGACACCTTTGTTGTTGTGGCGCCTGTGGGCGCTTTCTTACAGCCTTTCCACGATCGTCACGTTGGCCATGCCGCCGCCTTCGCACATGGTCTGGAGGCCGTAACGCTTGTTGTTCTGCTTGAGGGCATTGACCAGCGTGGTCATCAGCTTGGTGCCGGAGCCGCCGAGCGGATGGCCGAGCGCGATCGCGCCGCCATTGACGTTAAGCCGTTCCGGATCGGCGCCCGTCGTCTTCAGCCACGCCACCGGCACGGCCGCGAAAGCCTCGTTGACCTCAAACAGGTCGATGTCGTTGATCGACATGCCGGCCTTTTCCAGCGCCCGCTTGGTGGCGTGCAGCGGGGCATCCAGCATGATCACGGGATCGCCGCCCATCATGGTCATGTGATGGATGCGCGCGAGCGGCTTGACGCCGAGCGATTTGAGGCCGCGTTCGTTGACCACCATGACGCCGGACGCGCCGTCGCAGATCTGGCTGGCGCTGGCGGCGGTATGCTTGCCGTTCTCGGCGATCAGCTTGACGCCCCTGATGCCATCGAGGCTGGCGTCAAAGCGGATGCCTTCATCGATATGGTGGGTATCGGTCGAGTTGTCGGCCCGGGTGATCTCAAGCGGAACGATCTCGTCCCTGAACTTGCCGGCTTGCGTTGCGGCAATCGCGCGCTGGTGGCTGTTGTAGGAATATTCGTCGAGCTGGTCCTTGGAGAGCCCGTATTTCTCGGCCATCATTTCCGCGCCGGTGAACTGGCTGAACACGATATTCGGGTATTTCGCCTCGAGGCCGGGGCTCTTGTAATGGCCAAAACCGTTCTTGGCGGGGAGCTGCGAGGCGAGGCCCATCGGCACCCGCGTCATCGATTCCACGCCGGCGGCGATCACGATGTCCATCGAGCCGGCCATCACGGCTTGCGCCGCGAAATGCAGCGCCTGCTGCGACGAGCCGCATTGGCGGTCGACCGAAGTGGCGGGCACGCTCTCGGGAAGTTTCGAGGCCATCACCGCGTTGCGGGCGATGTTGTTGGACTGCTCGCCGGCCTGCATCACGCAGCCCATGATCACGTCCTCGATCTGGGCGGGATCGACCTTGGTGCGATCGACCAGCGAATTCAGCACGGAAGCGGCGAGATCGGCCGGGTGCCAGCCTGCGAGACGTCCGCCCTTGCGGCCGCCCGCGGTCCGTGCGGTGGCGACGATATAGGCCTCGGCCATGTCTGTTCTCCCTGATTGTTCTGATGGTGTTTTGAAAGTTGGGCCGGATTTAAGGGGCGCTGCGGGATTTAGTCAATCAATCAATTAACTCTTGAGTGCAGCCGCGGCATGCGCTTATGTGCGGACCGGATTTCCGGCGGGTGAGGAATGGCGTCGCAATTGAATACCAGCGTACCGGCCAGGCTTCCGAGCGGCAGAAATGCCACCGCCGAGAAGCTGCTTGTCGCGGCGAGCGAGCTGATGATCGAGCGCGCCTCGATCGAGGTGTCGCTGTCCGACATCGCACAGAAGTCGGGCGTCAACGCTGCGCTGGTGAAATACCATTTCGGCAACAAGGACGGGCTGTTGCTGGCGCTTCTGGCACGCGACGCCGCGACCGAGATGTCGGGGCTCGAATATCTGATCCGCCAGCCGATCACGCCGACCGCGAAACTGCGCCTGCATATCGGCGGCATCATCCGTGCCTATCACCAGTTCCCCTATATGAACCGGCTGATCCACTATCTCCTGCACGAGAGCACGGCAGAGGCCGCAGACGAGGTATCGAAGTTTTTTGTTGCGCCGCTGCTCGAATTCCATCGCCGGCTGCTTGCGGAAGGCGTCAAGGCCGGCGAGTTCCGCAACATCGATCCGGTGCTGTTCTACACCAGCCTGATCGGCGCCTGCGATCACCTGTTCTTCGGCCGCCACGCGATGTCGCGGGCGACCGGTGTCGGTCCGGTCACCGACGAGGTCTGCCGCGAATATATCAAGCATATGGAAGCGCTGATTTGCGGCGGGATGTTGAATGGGAATGGGCGAATGGTGAGTAGCGAATAGCGAATGGGCCCTGATCCATTCGCTACTCTCTATTCGCCATTCGCCATCTAGAGAAGAAACGCCCAAGGAAGGAAAGGTAGTTACAATGCAGTTGCAAGACGTAGCCGTTCTCATCACCGGCGGTGGCTCCGGCCTCGGCGCCGCTACCGCCCGCGCCATGGCCGCCAAGGGCGCGAAAATCGGCGTGATCGACCAGAACAGGGAAAACGCCGAAAAGGTCGCCGCCGAAGTGAAGGGCGTTGCCCTGCATGCCGACGTGACCGACGAAGAGGCGATCAAGGCGGCGATTGCCAAAGCCGAAGCCGCGCACGGCATCGCGCGCGTCTTGATGAACTGCGCCGGCATCGGCGGCTCGCAGCGCACCGTCGGCAAGGACGGCGTCTATCCGCTGGCAAAGTTTGTCCGCATCATCAATGTCAACCTCATCGGCACCTTCAACGTGCTGCGCCTGTTCGCGGAGCGGCTTGCGACAGCGCCGCCGATCGGCGAGGAGCGCGGCGTTGCCATCAACACCGCCTCCGTCGCAGCCTATGAAGGTCAGATCGGTCAGATCGCCTATTCGGCCTCGAAGGGCGGCGTCGTCGGCCTCACGCTGCCGGCCGCGCGCGACCTCGCCAGCCTCAAGATCCGCGTTAACACCATCGCACCCGGCCTGTTCCTGACGCCCTTGCTGATGGGCCTCAACGAAGAGGCCCGCAAGAGCCTCGGCGCCCAGGTGCCGCATCCGGCCCGCCTCGGCGATGCCTCGGAGTACGGCAACCTCGCGGTTCACATCGTCGAGAACCCGATGCTCAACGGCGAGACCATCCGCCTCGACGGCGCCATCCGCATGGCGCCGCGGTAGCGCAAACTCGGTCGTTGTCCCCGCCTGGTGCGCAATTGCGTACGGGGCGCGGGGACCCCGTACGCCGCGGCCGCTCTTGTTACAGAAGGTCTCTGCCACCGTGCCTCATCGATACGGCACGTCGTATGGGTCCCGGCTCGTGCTTCGCTTGGCCGGGACGACGATGGATGGAAGATCGGCGTGACTCAACCGCTGCTGATCGAAAAAGATAACGGAGTCGATTGGGCCACACGCGACCGGCCCGCCTTTCTCGAAAAGCGAAAGCCTGTCTATATCAAGCGATAGAACTTGAAGATCCGCAAAGGACCGAATTCCGGGAGACGCAATATGAGTGGGAGTGCTGCCGCAGTGTTGACCAAGCCGGCCTTTCGCAAGATCGAATGGCTGGCGCGCGACATCGCGGTCGAGCGTCGCCCGGACGGCGTCATCGTCCTGAAGTCCCGTATCCCGCTGCAGCCTTACGAGAAGCATATTCCAGCATCGCTGGCGAAATGGGCGAAGCAGGCGCCCGAGCGCATCTGGCTGGCGCAACGCGGCGGTGCCGATCGGCAATGGCGCAAAGTCTCCTACGGCGAAGCCAAGCGCATCGCTGACGGGCTGACGCAGGGCCTGCTCGATCTCGGCCTTACTGAAGGCCGTCCCGTTGCGATCCTGTCGGGCAATTCGATCGAGCACGCGCTGATGACGCAGGCCGCGATGCAGGCGCGCCTGCCGGCCGCGCCGGTATCGCCGGCCTATTCGCTGATGAGCCAGGATCATCTCAAGCTCAAATACCTCTTTGATCTGATCAGGCCTGCCGTCGTGATGGTGCAGGACGGACCGACTTTTGAGAAAGCGTTGAAGGCGCTCGATCTCACCGGCGTTACGGTCGTTCACGTCGCGCGTGCCTGTCGGGGGATCAAGAGCGTGTCCTTTGCCGATCTCGCGGCAACGCCGGTGTCAAAAGCGGTCGAGGACTCGATTGCTAAAATTACGCCGAAGACTGTCGGCAAGCTGCTGTTCACGTCGGGCTCGACCGGGATGCCGAAGGCCGTCATCAACACGCAGGAGATGATGTGCGCCAATGCGGCGATGATGATGCAGGTGCGGCCGCGCGATCCGAACGGGCCGCTCGCTACGGTGCTGGACTGGATGCCGTGGAATCACACCATGGGCGGCAACGCCGCGTTCCATCCGATCCTGGTCGATGGCGGCACGCTGTATATCGACGACGGCCGGCCGATGCCCGGCCAGTTCGAAGAGACCATCCGTAACCTGCGCGAGGTGTCTCCGACCTATTATGCCAACGTGCCCGCGGGTTACGCGGCGCTGGCGGCCGCGATGGAAAAGGACGACGCGCTGTGCCGCAGCTTCTTCAAAAACCTGAGCATCATGGCCTATGGCGGCGCGCGGCTGCCGGATGATCTCTACGACCGCATGCAGGCGCTGGCGGTGAAGACCACAGGCGAGCGCATCGTGTTCTATACGGGGTGGGGCTCGACCGAGACCGCGCCGACGTCGACCGGCACCTATTGGGACACCGAGCGCGTCGGCCTGATCGGCCTGCCGTTCCCCGGTGTCGAACTGAAGCTGGTGCCGTGCGGCTCGAAATACGAGCTGCGCCTGCGCGGCATCAACGTCACGCCCGGCTATTTCGGCCAGCCCGATCTGACCAGGAAGATGTTCGACGAGGAAGGCTTCTACTGCATCGGCGATGCCGGTGTGTTCGTCGATGACAACGATCCGCTGCAGGGCATTATCTTCGCCGGCCGCGTGGTCGAGGACTTCAAGCTCACGACCGGCACCTTCGTTCATGTCGGCTCGCTGCGCACCGATGCGATCGCAGCAGCAACGCCTGTGGTGCACGACGCGCTGGTCACGGGACAGGATCGTCCGTTCATCGGGCTGCTCGCCTGGCCCAACCTGCACGCCTGCCGGCAGATCGTCGGTAATCCCGATGCGACGTTTGAGGACGTGATCAGGCATCCCGAAGTGATCGCCTGCCTGAAGCGCGGGCTGGAAGCGCACAATGCATCCGCCACCGGCAGCAGCCTGCGGATCGCGCGGGCCATGCTGATGGCCGAGCCGCCCTCGATCGACGGCAACGAACTCACCGACAAAGGCTACATCAACCAGCGCGCCGGCCTCGAACGCCGCGCTAGGCTGGTGGAGAAGCTCTATGCCGAGAAGCCGGGAGAGGACGTGATTGTGCTGCGATGAGAACCACCCTTCATCGTCGTCCCCGCGAACGCGGGGACCCATACGCCGAGGCCTATCAATGTCAGGTTGGAGCTAATTCCGGATAAAACACAAACGCCGGTGGTTATAGGTCCCCGCGTTCGCGGGGACGACGAGCTAAAGAGATACACCTCACACAAAACCCGAGTGAACCGCCATGAACTTCGATTTCTCCGACGAACAAAAACAGATGCGCGACGAGGCGAGGAAGTTTCTTGCCGAAAAGTGTCCGCCGAAGGCCGTGCGCGAGGTGCTCGACGGCAAGGCGCCGTACGACAAGGCGCTGTGGCGGGGGCTCGCCGAGATGGGGTTCCTCGGCGTCGCCATCCCGGAAGAATTCGGCGGCGCGGGCGCCGGGCATCTCGAACTCTGCGTGATCGCGGAGGAGATGGGCCGCGCGAATGCGCCGGTACCGTTCTCATCCACCGTCTATCTCGCCGCCGAAGCGCTGCTGCTGGCCGGCTCCGACGCACAGAAGCAGAAATGGCTGCCGAAGATCGCAAGCGGCGAGGCGATCGGCACGCTGGCGCTGTTCGAGGGCAAGGGCAATCCGTCGCCAAAGGCGATCAGGCTGCAAGCCACTGGCGGTACGCTCAACGGCGTCAAGAAGCCGGTGCCGGACGGTGCGATCGCCGATTTCGCCGTTGTCGCCGCGTGCACCGGCTCGACCGGGCGCGATTCCGATATCTCGCTGTTCCTGGTCGATCTGAAGGCCGGCGGCGTCGAAGCAAAGTCGCTGACCAATGTCGATCCGACCCGTGGCCAGGCCGAACTCACCTTCAAGAACGCCAGGGCCGAGCCGCTGGGAGCGGCCGGCGACGGCTGGAGCATCCTGACCCAGGTGCTCGACCGCGCCGCCGTGTTGCTGGCGTTCGAACAGGTCGGCGGCTCCGATCGTGCGCTGGAAATGGGCCGTGACTACGCGCTGGATCGCATTGCCTTCGGCCGGCCGATCGGTTCATTCCAGGCGGTGAAGCACATCCTCGCCGACATGTATGTCTCGGCGACGCTGGCGCGCTCGAATTGCTATTACGGCGCCTGGGCGCTCTCGACCAACGCGTCGGAATTGCCGGAAGCGGCGGCGGCCGCGCGCATCAGTGCGACGCAGGCGTTCCAGCACTGCTCCAAGAACAACATCCAGGTACATGGCGGCATGGGTTTCACCTGGGAGTTCGACTGCCACATGTACTACCGCCGCGCCAACGCGTCAGCGCTGACGCTCGGCAGCCTGTCGTACTGGGAAGATCAGTTGATCGACCGCATGCGCAAGAAGAACGCGGCGTAGGGCAACGTTGTCGTTCCCGCGAAAGCGGGGACCCATACGCCGCGGCCCGTCGATTGAATGAAGTTGCGAGAGACACGACCAACTATTTGCGCCGGTGGTTATGGTCCCTGCGTTCGCAGGGACGACAGCACAATTTGAAGGACCACGCGAATGAACTTCGATGACACCCCGCAGGAAGCCGCGTTCCGCGCCGAAGCCAAGGCGTGGATATCAGCCAACGCGCCGAAGCAGTACGAGGAAGAGCTTCGCAAGTCCTCGCTCGGCCGTACCGTGCTGAAGGACGCCAACATTCTGGAGGTCGCAAAAGCCTGGCAGAAGAAGAAGGCCGATGCCGGCTGGGCTTGCCTGCACTGGCCGAAGGAATATGGCGGCCGCGGCTCGTCGCCGATCGAGCGCGTGATCTGGCAGCAGGAAGAGGGCCCGTTCGGCAAACTCTCCGGCATGTTTATCATCGGCCATGGCATGTGCGGCCCGACCATGATGGCGTTCGCCGGCGAGGAGCAGAAGCGCAAATACCTGCCGCCGCTGGCCTCGGGCGAAAAGGTCTGGTGCCAGTTGTTCTCCGAACCTGCCGGCGGTTCGGACGTTGCGGGCTTGCGCACCCGCGCCGAGAAGAAGGGCGACGACTGGATCATCAACGGCCAGAAGATCTGGACCTCGGGCGCGCACTATTCGGATTACGGCATCCTGCTGACGCGAACCGATCCGACCGTGCCCAAGCACAAGGGCCTCACCATGTTCTTCCTGGACATGAAGAGCCCGGGCGTCGAAGTGCGGCCGATCAAGCAGGCCAGCGGCCAGTCCGACTTCAACGAGGTCTACTTTACCGATGTGAAGATTCCGGATTCGCAGCGGCTGGGCGCCGTCAATGACGGCTGGAACGTCTCGCTGACCACGCTGATGAACGAGCGCATGTCGATCGGCGCCGGCGTTTCGACCGGCTTCCCCGAATTGTTCGACTTCTGCAACAGCCTGATGCTGGAGGACGGCCCCGCGATCGAGGACCGCAGCGTTCGATCGAGACTTGCGAACTATGCGGTGAAGGCCAGCGGACTCAGATACACCAGCATGCGCGCGATCTCGGCGCTGTCGAAAGGCGAGCGTCCCGGTCCGGAAAATTCCATCGGCAAGCTGGTCGCGGGATCGATGGTCCAGGAAGTCGCGATGTATGCACTCGACCTGCAGGGCGCCGCCGGCGTGCTGAGCGGGCCTGAAGACGCCGAGGTCGCCGGCAAGTTCCAGGCGATGCTGCTGCGTGCGCCGGGCACCCGCGTCGAAGGCGGCACCGACGAGATCATGCGCAACATCATCGCCGAGCGCGTGCTTGGTTTGCCGGGTGATATCCGGGTCGACAAGGATGTGCCTTTCAACAAAATCCCGACCAAGGGCCGGGCATAAACAGATTCGTAGGGTGGGCATCGCGCAAGCGTTGCCCACCGCGTTACACTCAGATGGTGGGCACGCTTCGCTTTGCCCACCCTACGCAGAAAAAGAGGAAGCGCCATGAACTTCGACGATACCCGGCAGGAAGCGGAATTTCGCGCTACCGCCCGCAAATGGATCGCCGCCAACGCGCCGAAGCAATACGAGACGGAGCTGTCAAAATCCTCGCTCGGGCGTATCCGGCTGGAGAAGGAGGAGATCGTCGATGTCGGCAAGGCCTGGCAGAAGAAGAAGGCCGAAGGCGGCTGGGCCTGCCTGCACTGGCCAAAGGAATATGGCGGCCGCGGCGCGACCCCGATCGAGAAGGTGATCTGGCAGCAGGAAGAGGGCGTCTATGGCAAGCTGACGCAGCCGTTCCAGATCGGCGAGGGCATGTGTGGCCCGACCGTGATGGCGTTCGGCAGCGAGGAGCACAAACGTCATTATTTGCCGAAGCTCGCCTCGGGCGAACACATCTGGTGCCAGCTCTTCTCCGAGCCTGCCGGCGGCTCCGACGTTGCGGGCCTGCGCACGCGGGCGGAGAAGAAGGGCGACAACTGGATCGTCAACGGCCAGAAGATCTGGACCTCGGGCGCGCATTATTCCGACTACGGCCTTCTGATCACGCGCACCGATCCCAACGTGCCCAAGCACAAGGGCCTGACGATGTTCTTTCTCGACATGAAGAGCAAGGGCGTCGAGGTACGGCCGATCAAGCAGGCCAACGGCATGCAGGAGTTCAACGAAGTCTATTTCACCGACGTGGTGATCCCGGACAGCCAGCGCCTTGGCGCGGTCGGTGACGGCTGGAACGTCTCGCTGACCACGCTGATGAACGAGCGCATGTCGATCGGATCGCGGCTTGCAACAGGCTTTCCCGAGATGTTCGAATTCTGCTCGAACTTGATGACGGATGACGGGCCCGCTATCGACGATCCCGCGACGCGTTCGAAGCTCGCAAGCTGGGCGGTAAAGGCGAGCGGCCTGAAATACACCAGCTACCGCGCGATCTCCTCGCTGTCGAAGGGCGAGCGGCCGGGTCCGGAAAATTCCATCGGCAAGCTGGTCTCGGGCTCGATGCTGCAGGACATCGCGACTTACGCGATGGATCTGCAGGGTGCGGCCGGCGTGCTCACCGGCACGGACGAAGAAGAGGCGAGCGGCCAGTTCCAGCAGATGCTGCTGTCTTCACCTTCGATGCGCATCGCCGGCGGTACCGATGAAATCCTGCGCAACATCATCGCCGAGCGCGTGCTCGGCCTGCCCGGCGATATCCGCGTCGACAAGGACGTGCCCTTCAACAAGATCCCGACCAAGGGGCGCTGACCATGGACGCTGCGGCAAAGGCGCGTTACGAGACGGAAGATCGCATCGGCGTGCTCGAAGAATTACTGAACGAGCGCTACTCGGTGCGCGCCTTCCTGCCGCAGGAGGTGCCGCGCGAGACCATCGAGCACATTCTGAGCGTGGCGCAACGCACGGCGTCCTGGTGCAACAGCCAGCCCTGGCAGGTGCTGATCGCGAGCGGCGAGGCCAAGGAGCGCTTTCGCAAGGCGATCTATGCCGAGGCCGCGTCCGGCGCCAAGGACGACCATGATTTCACGCCGCCGCGCGAATATCTCGGCGTCTATCTCGAACGCCGCCGCGAGAGCGGCTTTCAGCTCTACAACACGCTCGGCATCACCAGAGGCGACAAGATGGCCTATGCGAAGCAGGCGCTGGAGAACTACAATTTCTTCGGCGCCCCGCATGTCGCTGTCATTCACACCGACGAGCCGCTCGGCATCTATGGCGCGGTCGATTGCGGCGCCTATGTCGGAAACTTCATGCTGGCAGCGCAGGCGCTCGGTCTCGGCACGATTCCGCAGGCCGCGCTGGCGCGGCATTCCGGGCTGATCCGGCGTCACTTCAATCTCGCCGACGATCGCAAGGTCGTTTGCGGCATTTCGTTCGGCTACGCCGACCACGCCCACAAGGTCAACAGCTATCGCACCTCGCGGGCGAGCGTTGCCGACACCGTGACGTTCATCGATGAATAGCGAGATCAGATAGGTCGCGGACTGCCTCCGGTTGATACCGCACCGCCATCGCCTGCGCGATCTCGGCCATCTTGTCGCGCAGCTCCGCCGGCGCCAGCACCTCGGCCTCTGCGCCGAGCCGCAGCAACTCGGCGGCGGCGTGCCACACGGATTTTCCAATTGGTACCTCCGCGATCCGCCAGCCCGCCGCATCAGGTGCTTCCTCGAATCGCGTGCGCATCTTCACGTAAGGCTGGCTGAGCGCGTTGAGCAGCTTGATGCCAAATGGCGACAGCCGCACGGTGGCGCGGTTTGGATGCAGTTCGGCTTCGAGGCGCTCCGTCGCGCGCTGCCAATAGGCGGCAAGATCGAAATCGGCGGGCCGGACGAAGGTCTTTTCCAGCACCGAGCAATCGAGGATGCGCGCGACGCGATAGGTGCGCACGCTGCCATCGACACTGCCGGCGAGATACCAACTGCCAGCCTTCAGCACGAGGCCGAGCGGCGCAACGCGGCGGCGCCTCTCTGCCTTCCAGCTTCGATAGCGGATCTCGATCAGGCTCTCGCGCAGCAGTGCGCCGGCAATGGCGCGCAGATGCTCGGGCTGTTCCGTCTCTCCGAACCAGCCAGGCGCATCCAGATGAAAGCGTCCCAGCATCCGCGCGGCGCTCGGGCGCAGATTGGCCGGCAGCGCCGCCATCACCTTGGTTTGGGCCGCCATCATGGCCGTGTCCAGGCCAAGCGCGGCGGCAGGGCCCGGTAGTCCCGCCATGAACAGCGCCTCCGCTTCGGGCGGCGACAGTCCGTTCAACCGCACCCGGTAGCCGTCGAGCAGGCGATAGCCGCCTTCCGCGCCGCGCTCCGCATAGACGGGGATTCCGGCCGCCGAAAGCGCGTCGATGTCGCGATAGATGGTGCGCACCGAGACCTCACAGGCCTCAGCGAGTTCGGGCGCGGTGATCCGCCCCCGGGCCTGCAGGGCGGTGAGGATGGAAAGCAAACGGCTCGCGCGCATGGCTTCTTAAAGCATACCTGACAGAAGATGTCAGGTATGGGGGTTCATAGAGAGGCCATGTCCCCAGCCCGCATCAGGAGACCTGCCAAATGACCGATCATCCCCGCATCACCCTGTATTATTCGCCGCAGAGCCGGGCGACCGGCGCGCGGATCCTGTTGGAGGAGTTGGGCGCGCCTTACGATCTCCATGTCCTCAACATGAAAGCAGGCGAGCAGCGCCAGCCGGCCTTTCTCGCTGTCAATCCGCTCGGCAAGGTGCCGGCGATCCGTCACGGCGAGGCACTGGTGACCGAGCAGGTCGCGATCTACATCTATCTGGCCGACTTGTTTCCCCAAGCCGGCCTTGCGCCTGCCCTCAACGATCCGCTCCGCGGCCCCTATCTGCGCTGGATCGCCTACTATGGCGCCTCGTTCGAGCCTGCCGTGATCGACAAATTCATGAAGCGCGAGCCGGCGCCGGTAACGCAATCGCCATATTCCGATTACGACTCGATGCTCGGTGCCCTAGAAGCGCAGCTATCGAAGGGCCCATATTTGCTCGGCGAACGGATGACGGCGGCCGATATCCTCTGGGGCGTCGCCTTTAGCTGGACCATGATGTTCGGCCTCGTGCCCAAAAAGGACGTGTTCGTTCGCTACGCCGAGCGCATCACGCAGCGCCCGGCATTTCAGCGGATCAGCGCCGCGGACGATGAGATGGCCGCCCGGCACGCTGAGGCAGCCGGATAAAGGATGCAACCACCCATGACAAAGACGATGCACACGACCAATTGCTTCAATACCTTCATCCGGGTCGCGGAAGATTGTCCGGCGCAAACCGGCGAGGAGCCGCCGCTCCGCGGCGGTAATCCGACCGTGGCAGGCCTGCAATATCAGATGATCGCGCAGGCACCCTACAAATACACCTCCGACGACGTGGTTTTCGCAACCTCTGCTGCCGGCCGGCAACTCGATGCGAAGACGACGAGGAAGGCGCGCGATCTGGCCCGTAGCGAATTCTTCTTCAAGGGGCAAGCGTGTCTGCGGGCATCCGGTCTCGGCAAACGCTTCGGCTGGGGCATTCACGCCGATGCCGAAGGCCGCGTCGCCCTCTACGCCGTCGACAGCACGCGATACCAGGCGCTTGCAAAGGATCCGAACCTCATCCAGACGCGCGCGATGCGGACCAAGCGCGCCTGAGTGATGGTGGCACGCGCGTCAAGCGCGTGCCGACAGCAACTCCTCGGTAACCTCGTCGGAAAATTGTTTTCGCTTGCCGGCAATCAGCACCCATTCGGGATCATCAGCAATCGCCGTCGCGCCCGGCATGCCGTGATCGAGCAATGCGCGCGCACAAGCAACCCAGTCGCCGCCTTCGACCGGCTCGTTAAGGGACGCCCATGACAGCGTACCGCAGGCATTGTCGCCGTGGCCGTGCTGCTCCGTCCATTTCGCGCCGTGTTCGAGCAGGAAGCGCGTCAAGGCCGCGTTGCCGCTGAACACCGCGAGATTAAGCGCAGAGGCATCCCAGTCGCCGCCGCGTACCGCGATCGGCCAGCCCAGCCTGACCATCAGCATGACGATGTCGTCGGCGCCAGCCGCGGCCATATCGGGCAACAGTCGCAATTGCGCCGGCGACAGCGCGGCCGGCAGATCGGGCCGCAGTGCCCCGATCCTTCGCGCCCCGGCTTCATCACCGCGCGCGCATGCGGCGATGAAGCGTTCGTCGTCGGGGATGTCGGGCATGTCGATCCGCGCGCGCAGCGAATCCGCAACATCCGATAGCCCGAACCGCAGTGCCATTCGGTATGGGCTGACGCCATCCGGAGTGGTGCGCGACGGATCGGCGCCGGCGACCAGCAGGGCATTCGCATGATGGGGCCGCCGGCGGTAGATGGCCCACAAGAGTGGCGAATCCCAATCGGTCAACGGCGCATTTCGCGCGGGCTCGTTCGGGTCGCCGCCGTGTTCCAGCAGCAATTTCAGCGCGGTGTCGTCCTCAAGGTCGATCGAGCGATAGATCGCATTGCTTTCTGCGATGTGCGCGCCGTGCTCCAGCAGCAGGCGGATGCAGGCGGGATTTTCGAGGGAGTGATAAAGCGATTCACCATCATTCGGATCGGCGCCTGCGTCGAGCAGCAGTCTCGTCAGCGCAAGGTCATGGTTGGCTCCCGCAGCGCCGTAGAGCGTTGAGAGCGGATAGCGCATGTCGGGCTTTTCAAGCGACGCCGGCGGCCAGCGGCTGTAGATGCGCTGATTGAGGTCGGCACCGGCCGTGATCAGCAATTGCGCGCAGCGATAAAGACGCTCGCGAAATTCCTCGACGCGCAGCAGACCCGAATGCGCGACCGCAAAAAGCGGCGGCATCTGCAGCGGTCCGCCGGGCCGGTTGACCCATAACGGATCGGCTTGCGTCGCATGTCGCAGCAGGTTTTCGTCGCCGATGGCGCAGGCAAGGTAGGGGTCGCCGGCGACCAGTCCGGGATCCTCCGCCAGCATCCGCAAGCCGACCCGCAGATTGGTGCGGCCGGAGGTGTTGCTGACATCGCCGCGATAGATCAATTGCAGCCAGTGCAGGACGCGATCGGCGCGCTGCTTCTGCGCGGCGGCCTGCACCTCGACATTGCGCTTAAGGTCGGACCAGGAGGCAAAACGGTGCTCGCGGGCGAGGCAGGATTGCGCGTCGTGCAGGCGAAGTTGCAGCGATGCAACGGCCTCATCGCTCCGGCCCGCCGCAGCCGGCAATGCGCTGCGAAACCGCGCCATCGCCGCCGGATCGCGGCTTCGATAGAGGCGGATCAATTCCTTGGCTTGCTTCTTCAGATGATCGAGATTCAATCGATCGGGGAGCGGGTTCATCAGACACCTCCGTGCATGACATCGCCGACGGCCCGCAATACCGGCTGCACAAAGGCTCTAGATGTCGCTCGAAAGCTGCAAGTGGGTTCAACCCTTCCCGCGGGCCCGGGAGCGGCTTGCACCGCATGCGCTACAATATGGCGGGTGCACGCAATGGTCAACGTGGCCGGAGGCACGGCTCCAGAACAGGAAAATCGGCAGGAAAATCCCGGCCGCGTGCCGCGGCCGGGGTGCATGTTGCAGGGACGTTCGATCAGTAAGCGCAGACGTTCACGGTGCGCAGGCGCATGCCGCGGCGGGTTTCGACCCAGCGCTGCTGCAGGCAGCCGTTCAAGCCGGTGTCGACATAGACGCCGCCGAATCCGACGCCGACAGCAGGGCCCCAGCCCCAGCCATGGCCCCAGTGATGGCCGTGGTAAAAGCCGCCGGCGGAAGCCGGCGCCGTAGCGGCAAAGGTGAGCGAGGCGACGGCGATCAATCCGAGGGTAACCTTGCGAAGCATCGTATTCTCCAGTTGGTTGGCACGAGGGGCCTTGTTGCGTCCCTGCCCATCAGTCGGGCGGACGGCGTCCTGCGTTCACGTGCGAAGGGGAGAATCGTGTTTCAGGAGTGTTTCGTGGGCGGCATTTCCGAGCTGCGCAGATATCAACCGCCATCCCTTAGGATGAGGTCTGGAGCATTTTGAGACAGGACCGTCAGAACCGTGGCGGGCGCTTTTCCGCAAACGCCTTGATGCCTTCCTTGATCTCCTCGCCGCGCATGCTTTCGCGGTGGCGCTGGTCGGCGGCTTCCTCATCGAGCTTGCCGCGCGCAAACTCGTTGATGGCGCGCTTCATGCCGCGCATCGCCAGCGGCGCGTTGCCGGCCAGGATGGTGGCGAGACGGTCGACTTCCTCGTCGAGCGATTCCGGTGGCACCATGGAAGTGAGGTAGCCGATCCGCAGCATCTCGGGCGCGGTGATCCTCTGCGCGGTGAGAAACAGCATTTTGGCGTTGTCGACGCCGAGCCGCGACACGTAGCGGGCGATGCCGCCCTTGTAATAGTGCAGGCCGAGCCGTGCCGCCGGCATGAACATTTCAGCCGTATCGACGCCGATGCGGAAATCGCAGGCCAGCGCCAGGTCGGTCGAGCCGCCATAGACGCCGCCATTGAGTCGACAGATCGTCGGCACGCCGAGATCTTCCAGGCGGTCGACCACCGCTTCGAACGCCGAACCCGCGCTCGGTTGCGCGGTCTCGCTGGTTGCTCGATCGGCCACCGAATTGAGATCATAGCCGGCGCTGAAGGCGCGGCCGGTGCCGGTCAGCACCAGCACGCGGATAGCGGGATCGGCCTCGATCCGGTCGAACAGCTTTACGAGATCGCCGAGATCCTCGCTCTGCAGCCGGTTCAGATGTTTCGGCCGGTTGAGGCGGATGGTGGCGCGGGCGCCGCTGATCTCGAGGATGGGCACGCTTGCCGCCTCGGCTGCTTCACGCATGCTGTTCTCCATTGTTCTTGCTTGTTTGAACTATTTGTTCTCTTGCGCGCGGCGTTTGGCCTCGACGTCGATGGTCTCGGCCAGATCAGGATGCCGCGCCATCAGCAGGCGAAAATCCACGAGGTCGAGCACCAGCAGCCGCGTCACCTTGGTGGTCGTGACATTAGCGCCGCGCACATTGTTGCCGAGCAGGGCCATCTCGCCGAAGAACGCGCCTTCGCCGAGCGCTACCTTCTTGCCGGGCAATTCGACCTCGGCCTCGCCGGCGGCGATGAAATACATGCAGTCGCCCTGCTGGCCCTTGCGGATGATCATGGTGCGCGCCGGCAGGTCCATCGTGCGCAGCATGTGCGTGACGTCGGCGATCGCGGCCGGGCCGAGGGTAGCGAAGAACGGCACCTTGCTGACGGTCTCCCACGTCTTCAGGAAATTGTCGCGGCGGGTCTCGGCGGCAAAGCCGGTCGCCAGAATACCGGTCCAGAGCCCGAACACGCCGAGGCCGGAGATCATCACCAACGCCGCAACCATGCGACCGAGCGGCGTGATCGGCACCACGTCGCCATAGCCGGTGGTGGTCAGCGTCACCACCGCCCACCACAGCGCCGCCGGCACGCTGCCAAAGGTCGCCGGCTGCACGTCGCGCTCCAGGAAATATTCCGCAACCGATGCCAGGAACACCACCATCAGGAAGATCACGAGCACGCTGAACAACGGCCCTGATTCCAGCACCAGCACACGCCGGAGCTGCCGCAGCCCCGGGATGCCCGGAACGACCTTGAGCACCCAGAGGATGCTGAGCAGCCACGCCGTCCTGGGCTCGATGCCCACGAGGAGAGCAACTGGCACGGCCAGGGCACCGATCGCGTCGACGACCCCGCTGCTGGAGCGCGCGTAGAGCGACAGCCGCCCCTGCCGCGCCATGTGGCGCAGCCGCACCAGCCATTCGAACACGAAATAGACGAGGCACGTCCACAGCACCGCGTCGACCCAATGGTGCGCCGCCTCATAGGCCGGGGCCGCGGTGAGCACTACCATCGCCGCGACGCCGGCGGCCACCGCGGCATAGGCCGCTGTGGTCATGTTGCGGCCGGCCGTCTTGGCGGTGAACTGAGCCAGTGCCGAGAGAACGAGCCGCTTGGTCATCGGATGAGGAGGGGCCTGATGGGTGCAATAAAGCTGGGTGACGGCCAAGCCGCAGCGTGACCAATGTCCGCAACGTGCCCGCCAGCAGCGAGGCCGTCAACGACGGCCTTCACAGCGCGCTACGCGTCCCCGGGCCGACGGTCCGGGCGGCGGTCGGGGGCCGGGTTGAGGGCCGAATTTTACCCGGGAATCGTGAGAATCCCGACAAATCGTCGTTCTTTCCTCGTATATCAAAATGGCCCCGCGGACATTACGATAGCGGGCGGTGCAACAGAATCGTGAAAACGCACGCGTTTTAGATATTGGTTGGTTTCCGATGGATACGTCTCATCTGGCACAACACGCAGGAACCGCGGGCGCGCTGTTCGCGTCGATTTTCGTGGTCGCCACCACCACGATGAAGACCATGATCCCGTTGCGGGTCTTCGGCATCCTCGCCAACGTCGTCCTGATCGTGACCGCGATCCCGACCCACAACTACCTGGTCATGGGCGTTCAGGCGGTGATGCTGTTCGTCAACTCCTATCGCCTGCACCAGATGCTGCAACTGGTGCGCGACGTGAAGAAGTCCGTCAACAGCGACCTCTCGATGGAATGGCTGAAGCCGTTCATGACCGAGCGCCAATGCGCGGCCGGCGAGATACTGTTCTACAAGGACGAGAAGGCCGAGGACATGCTCTATATCGTCAGCGGCAAGTTCAAGCTGGTCGAGTCGGGTATCGTGCTTCCGGTCGGCGCCATCGTCGGCGAACTCGGCATGCTGTCGCCGTCGAACATGCGAACCCAGACGCTGGAATGCGTGGAAGCCGGGCTCGTCCTCAGCGTCAGCTACACCAAGGTCGAGGAGCTCTACGTGCAGAACCCGGCGTTCGGCTTCTACTTCCTTCGCCTGTCCAGCGCCCGGCTGTTTCAGAACCTCGAGACGCTGCAGCAGCAGTTGAACCAGCAAACGGCATCCGCCGCCGCGCCGAAGCCCGCATAGAGGCCGGGAGCCAAGGGAGTGTCAGACCGCGGTATCCTGTCGTCGTTGCGTTATCTGTTCGCGGATTTCATCGGCGAGGATGACGACACGCCGCCGTTTTTGCCCGAGGGATTGCCGGAGCCGGTGATGGCGGTAGCGAGCGAGGGCATCCATCTTCTGATCGATTATCAGGGGCCGAGCTACGCCCACCTCTATGTCGACCGGTTGCGCCGGTTCGTCGGCAAGCAGGGCGTCGACGACGCGATGCTGACCGAAATTGCGCGGCTGATGGCGATGCGCATGAGCTACGAAGACCCGATCCGGATCGCGCAGCTCAAGCTTACCGAACTCGACAGCCGGCCCGGCGCACCGGCCGGATCAGTCGACGTCAAGAAATTCCGGTTAGAAGAATTGGTCGGCGCGCTCCCCGCGGTCATCGCCGAGTATCTGCTCGATGCACTCGAATGGGCAGGCTGGCTGAACAAGCGGGTCTCGATCCGCTTCAGCACGGCCAGCCGGTTCGGCATCCGCCGCCTCAAGATAGAGGCGGGGCTGCGGCGATGGCGGCTGCTTTCGGTGCGCTATGCCAAAGAGCGGGTCTGGGTCGAGCGCTGGCTGCACATGATCGACCGCAGCCTGACCAAACAGCCCGCGGCCGCGCCCGCGATTATCCAGACCGCGACCATGATCGAGGGATATGGCGACGTCTACCGGCAGGGCATGGCGGACTGGAATGCGATCATCGACGGGCTTGCCAAGCCGACCTTCGACGGCGTGCTGGCACTGCCGGATCTTGCCGGCGCCGTGACTGAGGCGCGCGCCGCCGCATTGCCCGACCCGCGGCAGGCGGCGCTCAAGCGCAAGATCGCCGAAATCCGCGCGCGGGTGCCCGCCGGTTCGAACGCGGCAGTTCATTGAATGTAGGGTGGGCAAAGGAGCGCAAGCGACGTGCCCGCCATCTATCCGTGCGGAAGGTCCTGATAGTGGGCACGCTTCGCTTTGCCCACCCTACGTCTAATCTTACGCGCTTTGCGCGGTTTTCACCGCCACCACCTTGTCGTCCTGGGATGGCGGGTGCCGCTTGAGATGCTCGCGGCGCAAGCCGATCTCGTCGCGCACGAATTCATAGCCGAGCTTGAAGGTGTCTAGCCCGTCGCTGCTGATGGTTCCGTCGCGCAATCCGATCACCACGCCGCGCAGGACCGCTTCCAGCTCGATCTGCAGCTCGTCCACGGCGTCCAGCGAGTTGGCGTATTCCATGCGCTCGCCGATATCGAGAATGGCGGTTGCGAGCTGGCTGGCCTTCTCCGGCGCAATCCGGGTGACCTTGGTATAGATGGCGGCAAAGATCGAGCCGATGATGCTGAGCGCGGCCAGCGCAACATACATCAGGTCGCTGTAGCGCTCGACAAAGGACTTGATTTCATCATTGATGTATTCGGCAGCGCCCGGATGCGCCACGATGAAGGCATCCTTATCGGTTGCGGCCGGCTCGATCTTGGAGGCGAAGCCGTCGGTGAGCGAGAGCTCGGCCTTGTTCTCGTAGATGATCCGCGCGAGGTCACTCACGGTCGTAGTCGAGAGCTTGGATTGGGCGACCAACAGCCATTCGAGCCCAATCGTGTCGACGTCTTCCGCCGGGACAGCGGGCGAGGCGGATAGCATGCCGGTTGCCACCGTCTCCTCCGATAGCGCCGGGTATTTCCTGGCGATCGCTTTCGCCGAATCGATCGCATTCAGGGTGAAGCCGCCGCGCCGGGTATATTGCTCGTAGCTCTTGTCCTTCACGATCTGCGAGGCGTGCGCGATCTTGACCACGGCGCCAAATCCTGCGGCGAAGAGCTGGTCGAAGGTCGCGCCCGGCGGCGCCATCTGGACCCGCGCTGCCGCATCCGGGGTGTCGGAGAGTTCGAGAATATTGCGCACCAGCGTAGCCCCGCTCTCGCCGTCGGCTATGACCGCGATCTTCCTTTTCTTCAGCTCGGCGATGGATTTGATCTTCTTGCCGTTCGGGCTGATCAGCAGGAGCAGGTCGTGCTCGAGAATCGCCAGCGCGCGGGCGCGGGGCGGAATCCTGGCGTCGGTGCGCAGTACCGCAAGGTTGGCTTCCTTGCGGTCGAACTGCGACAACGCCTTTGCATTGTCGCCGTTGGGCACGATCTTGAGCCGCAGCCGCGAGGAATTGTTTTTCAGCACCGTCGCCAGCCGGGCGGCAAAGCGCGCCTCGGGGCCGTTGGCCTCGCCGACGGCAAACACCAGCGTCTCCGAATTGCGCACCCAGGTCCGGCCACCCCACACCACGGCGGCGGTCAGGATCAGGGTCAGGATGGAAAACAGCAGGATTTGGGTCCGGTTGCTCTTGACGACCCGTGCACGGCGACGCGGCATTTCCGGATGCGGCGTTGGGGCTTCAGCACTCATGGCTCGTACCCGGAAGGTCAGGGACGTGTCGCCGCCGAGCAGGCTGCAGGCCGTCCGAATGAATTCGTAAATACCTAGAAAAGAACGATAATTTAGCCCGCCGGCCAATGATAGCCCGCTCCTGTGGGATTGCAAACCGCGCCCGCCCGGTAACGTTACCCGCAGACCACGCTGCGCGCCCGTGCCGCAGTATCGCAGTTCCGCCACACCGTGCGATTTTCAGACTACCCACAGGTGCATTCCGGCGCAGGAGATGTCATAAATAAAGGCAACGTTCGAACAGTCCGGGTTTGACAACAACATTGCGCTGACAGCCTAGGTCCCGGTTTTTCGCCACCTCTCCAGTCCCAGCAAAGGGCGCCAGCTTTGTTGTTTCCTTCGATGTCGTCCTCGGTCCCGGTAGGTGCGCTGATAGGATGGATGCTGCTTCTCACCGTGAAGCACGTCATTGCCGACTTCATGCTGCAAACTTCCTGGATGGCGTTCGGCAAGGATCAAAAGACAGGCTGGGCCTTGCCGCTATTGGCGCATTGCCTCGTCCACCTCGCGGTAGGGATGGCGCTGATCCTGATCGTCGCGCCGCGATTCTGGTTCGTCGCCTTCATCGACTTCGCGATTCACATCACCGTCGACCGTCTCAAGGGGATCATCGCTTCCCGCTACGGCGTGACGCAGGAGAACGAGCATCCGTGGTTCTGGACGCTGATCGGCGTCGATCAGGCGTTGCACCATCTCACCGGCTTCGGCCTGTCGATCTTCATGGCGGCGAACTGATCCCGTTTCCGCCGCTACCGGCCGCCTTGTTCAATCCTCCTCCCGTATCGGAAGGCTAAGTATCCGCTCCGGCCACGAATCATGTGCCGGTTCAAATTCAGGAATGACTGGCAAGCCCCCCGGAACACTACTGATGCGGGTGGTTAACCTTTCATTAGAGTATTGCACTGCATCTTCCGCAAAGGGAGAACCCGCAATGTTTTCAAGCCGCGACGCCTTCGAGAACGATTTCTGTCCGGTCCGAGACGAGTTGCTCGGCGAGATGTATCGCGCCAATGCAAACGGCCTGGCGTTGCTGGTCGAAAGCGTTTCATCCGAGGTCCGCGCCATGCTGGCGCTATTCTGCTACCGCCGCAGCCATCTGCATGCGCTGGCCGTTGCGATTGCAGCAAGCTGCACCGAACGCGAGCTGATCCATTTCGGCGGCCGTGTCGGTTCCACGCTCTATGCGCTGTCGCGCGAACCCGCCGCGCGTTCCGCCTCGTCGTCATCCCACGGCGGCCGCAAGCCGATCACGCTTTCAACCAAGCCGCTCTCGACGTTCAAGCCGATCGAGGACGAGATCGACGACGAAGATTTTGCCGAAGCGGTGACGGCGTAATCTCTCCGCCCGTCGTCACTGCGAACGCAGCGACCCATACGCCGCGGCCGTGGTTATTGGGCACGCGGGTCGACGTCCTTCTTCAACAACGTAACCCTGTGGTTATGGGTCCCTGCGTTCGCAGGGACGACAACTCATATCACGCCAGCACCGGCAAGCCGTGCCGCTTCCGCGCCATCGCGCATTCGACATCGCCGGGCATGCAGGTGCGGCAGACTTCGGGTCGCACCGCATAGATCAGACACGACGTCGCCTCGCCGACCTTGCCTGACAGCGCCGAACAGCGATCGCCGGCGCAGCGCATTCCCGACAGTCTTTCGTTGACGAATTTTTCCGGGATCAGGTCGAGCGCCGCATCGTCCTCGGTGGTGAAGCGCGGCCAGTTTCGCGAGTAGCTGCAGCAGGCGCCGCAGGTCTGGCAGGGGCTTTCGTTTTCGGCGGCGATTCGATGCATGGTTTGCGTTTAGCCTCAAATGGCGGCCACGGCCAGCGGACCGGCGTCAGGTATCTTTCGGCGCCTCCCAGACCAGGCTCCGCCGCCATTTCGCGCGCAGGATGTCGCGCCGTTCCGGATATTTCTCGTCGTGATAGACCGCCTCGACGACCCGGTCGGTGCGGAAACTGCGGAAATCCTTCCGCAGTTCGCACCACGCTGCCAGTATCCGCACCGCCTCGTGATAGCCGACCGCGATCGGCCAGATCGTCCGCTGGCTGTCGCGGCCGTGCTCGTCGCGATAGTTCAGGGTAATCTTTTTGCCCTCGTGGATTTGCGTCCGCGTCCGCACCATGTCGATACGGTCCGGCTCCCGGTTCCAGGCCGACCGGGCGCGGCTGGCCGGCTCCAGCACGAAGGGCCGCAGCCGTTCCGGCACGGTTTCGGCGACCTTGGCCATCAGGTCCTGGGCTGCGCGTGCCAGCGCCGGATCGGCGTGGCCGACCACCCATTGCGCGCCGAGCACGCAGGCCTCGATCTCGTCAGGCGTGAGCATCAAGGGCGGCAGGTCGAATCCCTTTTCCAGGATATAGCCCACGCCCGCTTCGCCGCGGATCGGCACCCGTTGTTCGATCAACGTCGTTATATCGCGGTAGATGGTTCGCTTCGAAGTCTCCAGCTCGGCCGCAATCGCGTCCGCCGTCAAAGGCTTCCGGGTGCGCCGAAGCACCTGAATGATCTGGAACAGCCGGTCGGCCCGTCGCATGGCTCGTTCTCTTTTCCAAAAGGCACTCTTTTCCAAGAGGCGTCTGCCCGATGCTGACAGCATGTTGGCAGCAGGGGTTCGGTATACCGGGACAACACCTCAAGTGAAGGGAATTTGTCCATGACGATTTTCAGCGAATTCGGCTTCCGGAGAAGCCGCGGACCCCTCGTGAATGCCCAGGCATTTGCATTGGAACTGGTTTCCATCCAGTGCGTCACCACCGACCTGCGCTGGGCGATGGTTGAGCTGGCGTGGCGCTCATTCACCGCAATGTGCGCCTTTGCGCAAGGGCAGCTTGGCTCGTGGGTGCGCAAGACCCGCACGCCGCGGGCCGAAGAGGGCCGCGGCGGGCATTGCTGCTGCTGACACCATGGTGGCAGCAGGGGGCCGCTAGCCTCGGGGCACGTTTTAAGGATATCGGGAGATCCACATGATTACCCTCTACGGCTTCGGGGCCGGGTTCGGCCTGCCGGAGATTAGCCCGTTTGTGACCAAGACCGAGGTCCAGCTAAAGATGGCCGGTCTTGCCTATCGCAAGGAGAAGGCCAAGCCCCCGGCCTCGCCGAAGGGACAGTTGCCCTACATCGTCGATGACGCCGAGACGATTGCCGATTCCACCTTCATTCGCGCTCATCTGGAGGCCAAATACGGTTTCGATTTCGACGCGCCGCTCAGTCTGCAGGCGCGCGCGCAGGCCTGGGCGTTCGAGCGGACGATCGAGCACCACGTCTATTGGGCGCTGGTCGGCGCGCGCTGGGTCGATGGCGACAATTTTGCCAAGGGCCCTGCGCATTTCTTCGACAGCGCGCCGTTGCATTTGCGCGAAAAGATGCGCGAGGACGCGCAGTTCCGGGTCGCCGAGAACTACCTGCTCAGCGGCCTCGGCCGCCACGCCCCCGAAGAGGATATCGATCTTGCCGTCCGCTCGCTGTTTGCATTGTCGGTCCAGCTTGGCGACAGGCCGTTTCTGATGGGCGAAACGCCATGCGGCATGGATGCCACCGCCTTCGGCGCACTCGCCGGAATCCTGACGCCGTTCTTTGAGTCAGCCCTGCGGCAGCGGACCGAACAGTTCGCGAACCTCACCGCCTATGTCGACCGGATGATGCTGCTGTACTATCCGGAATTCGCCTGGGTGCCAGTGCAGCAAGAGCAAGCCGCCTGATCGGGGTTTCGACTCACGCGCGACGGCGGCGGTGGGGGCAGGAGGCCGCGTGGCCAACCGCACATCAGACAAGGGCATCGGACAGCGGCGTTCTTTCCTTATCACGCTCGCGCTTGGCACCGGCAGCTTCCTGACGCAGTTCGACGTGACGGCGGTCGTGATCGCGATGCCCGCCATCGCGAAGGACCTCGGCTTCGGAATAGCCGGCTTCGCCTGGATCATTGACGCCTACAGCCTTGCGTTCACCGGCGCGCTTCTTGCGGCCGGAGCGCTTGCAGATCGCTTCGGCCGTCGGCGGAGCATGTTGGGCGGCAACGCCGTGTTCCTGCTTGCTTCAATCGGATGTGGCATCGCCACGAGCGGGCTGACGCTTTTCGCGGCGCGCGTCCTGCAGGGAGTAGGCGCCGCGTTCCTGGTCACTGGTGCACTCGCACTTGTCGCCAGTTCATTTCCGGGCGCCGGTCAGCGGGCCCGCGCGTTTGGCGTCCTGGGTGTGATCTCCGGTGTCGCCATGGCTTTGGGCCCGACGCTCGGCAGCTTCCTGGCTTTATGGTTCGGGTGGCGTTGGATATTCTTCGCCAACATCCCCTTCTGCGTCGCCCTGGCTCTGACTGTGCCACGGCTCGTCGCCGAGACCAGAGATCCCAAGGGGCGGCCGTTAGACCCTGTCGGTGTCGCGCTGCTTACGATGTCGCTTGGCTTGGCGATCGATACGCTTCTGGGGCACGATGGGCGCCTCGTCACGACAGCCGCCGGCCTGGTGGGGAGCGCAACGGCGGCCATACTTTTTGGTTGGCAGCAATGGCGGAGGCCGCGTCCACTGCTCGATCCCCGTGTATTCGCAACGTCCGCCATGGCCGGGGTGGGCGCGCTGCTGACCGCCATCCAGTTCGGCTACTGGGCTGTGCTGGTATATCTGCCGCTGTTCCTGAATGCCGGGCTTCGCATGAGCATGGAGTTCGCAGGCGTGGTGCTGCTTGCGGCGACCTTGCCGATGTTGCTGGTACCGCCGATTGGCGGGCGCCTTGCGGCGCAGCAGGGATGGAAGCTTCTCTTCACGATTGCTTTCGGCACCATGATCGTTGGCGACGCATCGCTCGTGATCTGCGCCCTCTCCGAGACTCCCGCAATACGCGTCGTCGCCACGGTCGTGGGAATGCTCGCGATCGGCGTTGGTGCAGCGCTCGCAAATCCGCAGTTGTCGGCTGTTGCGATAGCTCTCGCGCCGCCTGCGCAGGCGGCCATGGCCTCGGCGGTGATGATGATCGTGCGCCAAAGCGGCTTCGCCATCAGCATTGCGGTCCTGGGAGCTCTGCTTGGTACCGCCAACGATGTGGCGGCGTTCGCGAAACCTTTCACGCTGGCCGCGCTCGCAGCCTTGCTCGGCATGACAGCCGCCCTGGTGCTACTTCCCTCGAGATCAACGTAACGAGCCGCACGGTGTTGAACCCTTTCGGTGCTCGCCCATCTCGATTTATGCGGACTGGCCGTGCAATGCGGCCAGTTGCGCCTCGAGCTCGGCGATACAGGCGTCGCGCACGGCCAGCGCCTGCGCGACATCGGCGGCATCGAACTTCTGCGGGATATGCTGCGGGCAATTGGTGTCCCACGCGGCGATCCGGAACAGGATGACCTGCTCGGGGCGCGCCTTGTAGCCCTGCGGCATCAGCGCAGTGGTCAAGGCCGGATCGTCTTCAACCACGCGCGCCTCGCCCCAGATCTTCACGCGTCGGCGATGGGTGTAGTCCATCACGAAAATATGCGCTCTTGGATTCTCCGACAGGTTGCCTTGAGTGATGTACTGCCGGTTGCCGCTATAGTCGGCAAACGCGATGGTGTTCTTGTCGAGGATTTTGACAAAGCCCTTCGGCCCGCCGCGGTGCTGAATATAGGGCTGGCCGTCCGCCGCGGCCGTCGCGAGATAGAAGCTGGTGGCCTCGGCGAGGAAGCCGGCGAGGTTTTCGTCGATCTCGGTACGCCAGCCGCCGCGCGCCTCGACATGGGCATAGGCCTCGCGTGAGCCCTTGCGGGTCTGGATCACCTTCACTGCCGGGGTGAAGGCGACGTCGCTGGAATAGGTGTGAACTTCGGGCATCTGAGTTTCTCCCGTGAGTCCCCTTTCATGGGGCGCCAAAACGGTCGTCTTTCGGCTACAAGATGGATGTTCCCATAACTAAAACAATCTCGACGATTGACACTTCACTATTGCAAAATATGCAATAGTTCGATGGACCGAATCGATGCCATGCAGGCCTTTGTCGCCGTGGCCGACCTCCGGGGCTTTGCCCCCGCGGCCCGCAAGCTCCGCCTGTCGCCCTCGGGCGTCACGCGGCTGATTGCGGCGCTGGAGGAGCGGCTAGGCGCGCGGTTGCTGCAGCGGACCACACGGCAGGTGACGCTGACCGACGCCGGCTCGCGTTACCTGGAGCGCGCGCGGCGGATCTTGGCCGATATCGAGGAGGCGGAGGGGGCCGTCGAGGGTGAGCGCACGCGGCCGGAGGGGCAGCTCGTCATCTCGGCGCCGGTCGGATTCGGCCGGCTGCATGTCAGCGGAATCGTGACCGCGTACCTGAAGCGCTATCCCGACGTCGGTGTCGACCTCCGTTTGTCGGACCGTATGGTCAACCTCGTCGAGGATGGCGTCGATCTTGCGGTCCGGATCGGCCATCTGCCCGACTCGACGCTGGTGGCGTGCCATGTCGGCGAGATGCGGCGGATCGTGGTGGCCTCGCCCGGATATCTCAAAGCGCGCGGCGAGCCGCGGCGGCCGGGAGAGATTTCCGCCCATGACACCATCCAGTTCGGCGCCATGACGGCAGCGCTCGACTGGCGCTTCGTCGAGGGCGGCCGCGAGATCCGCGTCGCCAGCACGCCGCGATTCGCCACCAACAGTTCGGATGCCGCCATCCAATATGCGGAAGCGGACGGCGGGCTGACGCGGGTGATGGCCTATCAGGCTGCCGAATCGCTCAAAGCGGGACGGCTTAGAATCGTATTGGCCTCGTTCGAACAGCCGGCCATGCCGATCCAGATCGTCTATCCGACGTCGCGGCTATTGTCGGCCAAGGTGCGCACCTTCATCGATCTCGTCACCGAAATGGCCGACTGGCATTTCGGCTAGGACACAGGCGCCTTCTTCGGTACCACGCGAAACGTCGCGTTGGCCCGTGCGATCACGACGTCATCGGCCTTGATGAGACTTCGCGCAAAGCAGATCGTCTTGCCAGTCTTGACGACATCGCTCTCGACCGCCAGCCATTGTCCGACCTCGGCAGTGCCGACGAAATCGACCGCAAGCCCGATCGTGACCAGCGAGGACACCCCGCCCATCACATGGGCGCAGCTATGGCCCATGGCGTTGTCGGCCAACGCTGCAATCAGCCCGCCATGAATCAGGCCGCGGCCGTTGGTGTGCGGTTTTGCCAGCCGCAGCCCGATGATCACCGCCTTGTCGGTTCGCTTCGAATACAGCGGCTCCCAGGGATCGGTCAGCGGGCTCCTGCGGGTGTGGCGTTCAAAGCCTTCAGGAATGTCGGTGGCTGTCATGTGCAACTCGCGTCGTGACGATCTCTTCCGTCATTGAACGCAACGTGCCCACGAAGTCACCGCCTACAAAGTTTTAAACGGGATTTGGCGGAGTGTTTGAAATGAGATGATGATGGAGCGCCAAGCGGGCAGGACCTCGTAGGTGGGCAAAGCGCAGCGTGCCCACCATTCTTGCGAAGCGCCTGATGGTGGGCACGGCGCGAAGAGCGCCTTTGCCCACCCTACCGCTCCAACATATCTTAAAACGGCAGCCCCACATAATTCTCCGACAGCGAGGCCGAAGCCGCCTTCGAACTGACTAGATATTCCAGCTCCGCGAGCTGAATGCGCGCGCCGAATTCGCCCTCGTCGGGGAATTTGTGCAGCATCGAGGTCATCCACCAGGAGAAGCGCACCGCCTTCCAGACCCGCGCCAGCGCTTTTGCGGAATAGCCGTCGATGCCAGCGGCGGATTTCTCGTCGTAGTATTCGCGGAATGCATGCGAGAGGTAATGCACGTCGCTGGCGGCCAGATTCAGCCCCTTGGCGCCGGTCGGCGGCACGATGTGGGAGGCGTCGCCAGCCAAAAACATCCGGCCGAATCGCATCGGTTCGGCGACGAAGCTGCGCAGCGGCGCGATGCTCTTTTCGATCGAGGGGCCGGTGACGAGTTCGTCCGCCGCCTTCTGGTCGATCCGGCGCTTCAGTTCGTCCCAGAACCGCTCGTCCGGCCATTGCGCGATGTCGTCGTCGAGCGGGCATTGCACGTAGTAGCGGCTGCGGCGGGTCGAGCGCATGGTGCAGAGCGCAAATCCGCGCGCATGGTTGGAATAGATCAGCTCGGGGCTGACCGGCGGGGTTTCCGACAGGATGCCGAGCCAGCCGAACGGATAGATCCGCTCATAGGTCTGGATCGCCGACGGTTTTACGCTGGCGCGGCTGACGCCGTGAAAGCCGTCGCAGCCGGCGATGAAATCGCATTCGATCTCGTGCGTGAGGCTGTCCTTGACATAGGTGACGCGCGGGCGGTCGGTATCGAAATCGAGCGGTTTGACGTCGGCGGCCTGATAGACCGTGGCGAGGCCGGCCGCCTTGCGGGCGTTCATCAGGTCGAGCGTCACCTCGGTCTGGCCGTAGATCATGACGGTCTTGCCGGTGGCGCCGTACATGTCGATGCGGTGGCGCGCGGCGCCGAACGCGAGCTCGACGCCATGGTGGACCAGCCCCTCGTGATGGGCGCGCGCGCCGGCGCCGACCTCGTCGAGCAGCGCCACCGTGCCTTCCTCGAGCAGGCCGGCGCGGATGCGGCCGAGCACATATTCCGGTGTCTGGCGCTCGAGAATGATGTTTTCGATGCCATAAAGGTGTAATAGTTGCCCAAGCAACAATCCTGCCGGACCTGCACCTATGATTGCTACTTTTGTCCTCAATCCTGGCTCCCCGATTGCTGTAGTCTGCAGGTCGGTAGCCCGCGGACTTGCCGTAATGATTATATCATATAACAGTCTTGGCAAAGCGTTGGCGCAAAAACTGTGAAGCCAAGTTCGCCGCACCGCAAAAACGATGCGGCTGGATGTCCGCCTTGAAAATGCGGGCGGGCTAGATAACATGTTAACTAACGGGGCCGCGACTTAAGAAGGCCTGTCATGCCAGGGGAGAGAATGTCCATGAGAAAAGCGTTGTTGGCGCTGCTGCTTGCAGCCGGTGTGACGCCTGCGTTGGCGCAGGAAAAAACCTTCGAGCTGAAACTGTCGCACTGGGTGCCGGCCTCGCATCCGCTGCAGAAGGCGCTGGAGGAATGGGGCGCGGCGGTGGAGAAGGACTCCGGCGGCACCATCAAGTCCAAGGTGTTCCCGGCCCAGCAGCTCGGCAAGGCGTTCGACCATTACGACATGGCGCGCGACGGCATTGCCGACGTCACCTATGTCAACCCCGGCTACCAGCCCGGCCGTTTTCCGATCATCGGCGCCGGCGAGCTGCCGTTCCTGATGTCGGACGCCAAGGGCGGCTCGATGGCGCTCGACGCCTGGTACCGGAAATATGCCGACAAGGAGATGAAGGACGTCAAGTTCTGCCTCGCCTTCATCCATTCCCCGTCGACATTCCACTCCCGCACCAAGAAGATCGTCACGCCCGAGGACGTCAAGGGCATGAAGATCCGTCCTGCCCACGCCACCATGGCGAATTTCGTCACCCAGCTCGGCGGCACCAACGTGCAGTCATCGGCGCCGGAAGTTCGTGACATTATCGAGCGCGGCGTCGCCGATGCTGTCACATTCCCGTGGGGATCGGTGGTGCTGTTCGGCATCGACAAGGTGACGAAGTATCACATCGAAGCGCCGATCTACGTCACGACCTTTGCCTTCGTGATGAACAAGGACAAATACAACCAGATGTCCGACAAGCAGAAGAAGGCGATCGACAATAACTGCAACACCGAGGCTGCCGGTCGTGTCGGCGAACCGTGGGGCAAGTACGAGGACGGCGGCGTCGAAAAGATCAAGGCGATGTCGGGTCACGAGGTCTACAAGCTGACGCCCGAGCAGACCGCGTCGTGGAAGAAGGCGGCCGAGCCGCTGGTCAAGACCTGGGGCGAGGGCGTCAGGAAGAACGGCGGCGATCCGGACGCGGCGTTGGCCGAACTCAAGGCTTCGCTCACCAAGTACAACGCGCTCGCGCAGTAGAAACGCAAACGCTGTTGACGGCGGCAGGAATTCTCCTGCCGCCGTCTTCTCAGCCATTGCCAGCCGTTCGGAGCGGACATGAATCGCGCGTGGATGGATCGTTTCATCGACACCATCGAATGGATCGCCGCCGGCTTTGTCGGCATCGTGGCGCTCAACATCTTCATCAGCGTCCTGCTGCGCAACACGCTCAATTATGCGATCCCGGATTCGTTCGACATCGGCCGCATGCTGCTCGGCATCCTGATCTTCTGGGGCATCGCCGCCACCAGCTACCGCGGCGGCCACATCACCGTCGACCTGATCTGGGCCAATGTCGGTCCAAAGTACCAGCGGATGATCGATGTGTTCGCAACTCTGGTGCTGCTGTTCGTGGTGACGGTGCAGACCTATACATTGTTCGACAAGGTGCGCGGCACCTATAACGACAACGTGCTCACCTTCGACATGCACATGCCGACCTGGCCGTTCTTCGCCATCGCCTGGGCCGGTGACGGCGCCGCGGTGCTCTTGATCGCGATCCGTACCTATCGGCTGATCTTCCATCCGGAAGATATCCATGATGCCAAGGTAAAGACGGTGGAGTAGGCGACATGACCACAGACGCCGTCGCCGTCCTTGGATTTGTCGCGCTGTTTGCGCTGATGCTCTTGCGTGTGCCCGTCGGTATGGCGATGGGCCTCGTCGGCGTCTGCGGCTTCGGCTATCTGGTCGGCTTCGCGCCGGCGCTGAAGCTGGTCGGCCAGACCTCGATGCGCACGGTGACCGACTACACCTTCGGCGTGATTCCGATGTTCCTCCTGATGGGAACGTTCGTCAGCAATTCCGGCATGAGCCGCGAACTGTTCCGCGCCGCCAACGGCTTTGTCGGCCATCTGCGCGGCGGGCTCGGCATTGCCACCGTCGCGGCCTGCGGCGGCTTTGCCGCGATCTGCGGCTCGTCGGTGGCGACCGCCGCAACCTTCTCTGCGGTCGCCTATCCGGAAATGCGCCGCTTCGGTTATCCGCAATCGTTCGCCACCGGCGTGATCGCGGCCGGCGGCACGCTGGGCGCCATGCTGCCGCCGTCGACCGTGCTCGCGGTCTACGGCATCATCACCGAGCAGGACATCGGAAAACTGTTCATTGCCGGCATCATTCCGGGCCTGCTCGCGATGACCATGTACATGATCACCATCGCGCTGATCGGTTGGTTCCGCCCGAACTTCCTGCCGACGGGTAAGCAAACCACCTGGCACGAACGCTTTGCCGGGTTGAAGGACATCTGGGCGCCGGTGCTGCTGTTCATCTTCGTGATCGGCGGGCTCTACGGGCTGCCATTCCTGCCGCGCTTTACGCCGACCGAGGCCGGCGGCGTCGGCGCCACCGGCGCGTTCCTGATCGGCGTGCTCACCGGGCGGCTCGACAAGGAAAAAATCCTGAACTCGCTGCTGCAGGCGACCCGCACCGCGGCCGCGGTGTTCACGGTGCTGATCGGCGCGCTGATCTTCGGCTACTTCCTGACGGTGACGCAGACCCCGCAGAAGGTCACGGAATTGCTCACCGGCCTCGGGCTCGGACCCTACGGCATCCTCGCTCTGATCATGGTGATGTATCTGGTGCTGGGCTGCCTGATGGATGCGATGGCCATGATCATCCTCACGGTGCCGATCATCTTCCCGGTCATCATGCATCTGGGTTTTGATCCGATCTGGTTCGGCGTGATCATCGTGATGACGGTCGAGCTCGGCCTGATCCATCCGCCGGTCGGCATGAACGTGTTCGTGATCAAGAGCGTGGTGAAGGACGTCTCGTTCTCGACCATCTTCCGCGGCGTGATCCCGTTCGTGGCGACCGACCTGATCCGGCTGGTGATCCTGATCGCATTTCCGATCCTGGCGCTGTGGTTGCCGCAACGGATGGCCGGATAGGGCAGATGACTCCGCAGCTCTCGACCAGATATGTCTTCACCATCACCGCCCGGATCGGCGAGGTGACGTCGGCCGGCGAGATCGGCACCGGCGTGCGCCGGATCATTCCGATCATCGGCGGCGAGGTGAGGGGCGAGAAGGTCAACGGCAAGGTCTGCCCGTTCGGCGCCGACTTCCAGATCATCCGGCCCAACGAGCTGATCGAGCTCGAGGCGAAATACGCCTTCGAAACCGACGACGGCGCGGTGGTCTATGTCGAGAACAAGGGCCTGCGCTTCGGCCCGGTCGACCTGCTGCAAAAACTCAAGCGCGGCGAGCCGGTCGATCCCAAACTGATCTATTTCCGCACCGTGCCGCGGTTCGAGACCGGCAGTGAAAAGTATCGCTGGCTGATGGAAAACCTGTTCATCGCCTCCGCCGCCCGCCACGCCGACCGCGTGGTGATCGACGTGCATCAGGTGCTGTAAGCAGGTGTCGTTAGTCGCCGCTATTGCGGGTCCTGACCGCTGCGCGCCACGCGCTCCGCGATGTAATCCTTCCCTTTGGCCGTGAATGTTTCGCGGATGGCAAAGCCATCCTCCGGCGACATCGGGCCAATCGGGACGGCGCCGGTCGGCAGGATCAGGGTCGCATTGCCATTGACGAAAACGAGAAGGTGACGCCGGTCCTGGAGCAGGCGTTCCGCCATGGCCTTTAGCCCCGACAGGTACGGTTCCTTGCGCCAGGCAAACGGTGTCCCCGGATCGACTTGGACGTAGATAAAGCCCGTCGTCGGGTAAATGGAGAGCACCATTTTCGATATTTCCGGCTTCCACTCCGGCGGTATCGTCTCATCCTGCAACCACAGGCAACTGAATGAGCGGCACTGCTCGGGCCGATCCTCGTAGATGCGGCAGCCGGAGCCGATTGCACAATGTGTGCACCATTTTCCTTCCCGCTTGTTCAGAGCCGGAATGCTGTAGACCTTGCAGCACATTGTGCAGGTCCCGCAGGTTCGTTCATTTACAGTCGACATTACCGAACCGGTCGGACGGATTTATCTGGTGGTGGCTTACGACGAGAATGCGTTCAGAAGCAAATTCAAAGTAGCCGCGCCGCCATTGGAAGAGATCCGTGGCGTGTTGGATACCCCGCCTGCGCGGTGTATGACGGCCTTATGGCACTTCACATTCACCCTTGTTGCGAGCGAAGCGAACTCATCCGCATAGCTTGGCGAAGGCGGAAGTAATCCACCATGCCGCCGCCGGCGCTCCCTTGCGCCAACGGTCGCGTTTGCTGCACGACGATGACGCGTGGGGAAGCGGGACAGCCGCCTTGACTCCTCCCAAGATCGTTATAAAATATAACTATTCTGCACAGGAAGTAATACAGACCCATGGGAAACGCCTCCACCGCCGCTGCGGGTTCATCTGACCTGCTCAAGGTCGAGCAGAAGGGCGCGGTGCTGATCGTGGGCCTCAACCGCCCGGCCAAGCGCAACGCGCTGAACGACGGCATCATCCTTGCGATCCAGGATTGCTTCTCCAAGCTCCCCGAGGGGACAGGCGCCGTGGTCATCCATGGCGTCGGCGACCATTTCTCCTCCGGCCTCGATCTGTCCGAACTGACCGAGCACGACGCCACCGAGGGCCTGCGCCACTCCCAGATGTGGCACCGGGTGTTCGATCGCATCCAGTATAGCCGCGTTCCCGTGATCGCGGCGCTGAAGGGTGCGGTGATCGGCGGCGGGCTGGAACTGGCGTGCGCGGCGCATATCCGCGTCGCCGAACCGTCAGCCTATTTCGCGCTGCCCGAGGGCCAGCGCGGCATTTTCGTCGGCGGCGGCGGATCGGTGCGGCTGCCGCGGCTGATCGGGGTAGCACGGATGATCGACATGATGCTCACCGGCCGGGTCTATTCGGCCACCGAAGGCTCGGCCTATGGCTTCTCGCAGTACCTCACCGAGGCCGATGGCGCGCTGCCGAAGGCGTTGGAGCTCGCGGAGCGCGTGGCTGCGAACGCGCCGCTGACCAATTTCGCCGTGCTGCAGGCGTTGCCGATGATCGCGGAGGCCAATCCGCAGACCGGCCTTTTGATGGAATCCCTGATGGCAACCGTGGCGCAGAGCGACAAAGAAGCGAAGCGCCGCATTCGCGCGTTTCTCGACCACAAGACCGCCAAGGTGAAGCCGACCTGACATGAGCGCCACGCCCAGCACGTCCGTCTCGACCGCCGCCGCCGCGCGCGGGGACCATCCGCTGCGTCCGATCTCGTTTGGCACGCCCGCGGTGGATGTCGAGCGCCGCGACGACGGCACCATCTACCTGCGCCCGAAGGCGCAACTGCGCGACTATCCGGTGCGCATCACCGACCGCCTGCATCATTGGGCCGCGGCCGCGCCCGATCGGGTCTTCATGGCGGAACGGAACGCCGCACGCGGCTGGCGGCAGATCACCTATGCGGAGCTGCTCGCCTCCTCACGCCACATCGCGTCCGCGCTGCTGGCGCGCGGCCTTTCGGCTGAAAAGCCGGTCGTCATTCTCTCGGGCAATTCAGTCGATCATGCATTGATCGCATTCGGCGCGCTCTATGCCGGCATTCCCTTCTGCCCGGTATCGCCGGCCTATTCGCTGGTGTCGCGGGACTACGGCAAGCTCGGCTATCTAATGAAGCTGTTGACGCCGGGCCTCGTGTTCGCCGACGACGCCACGAAATTCGCCGATGCGCTGGCCGCCAACGTGTCCTTCGGCACCGAAATCGCGGCGTCGCGCGGCGCCGTGCCCGGCCGCGACGTGACCACGCTGGCGGACCTGATGGCGACGCCACTGCATCCGCACCTCGACGCGGTGCACGAGGCGATCGGCCCGGATACGATCGCCAAATTCCTGCTGACATCGGGTTCGACCGGCAACCCGAAGGCCGTCATCAACACCCAGCGCATGATCTGCGCCAACCAGGTGATGCTGCGCGAAACGCTGGCGTTCCTGAAGGACGAGCCGCCGGTCATCGTCGACTGGTTGCCGTGGAATCACACCTTTGGCGGCAATCACAATATCGGGCTGACGCTGTACAATGGCGGCTCGATGTATCTCGACGAGGGCAAGCCGATGCCTGGCGGCATCGAAGAGACCGTGCGCAACCTGCAGGAAATTTCGCCGACGGTCTATTTCAACGTGCCCAAGGGCTATGAATCGCTGCTGCCCTATCTGCGCGACGATTCCGCCTTGCGGAAGAAGTTCTTCACCCGCTTGCACGCGATGTTCTTCTCGGGCGCCGCGCTGTCGGCCTTTGTGTGGAATAGCCTCGACGAGCTTTCCGTTCAGGAAACCGGCTATCGCGTGCCGATGCTGACCGGGCTCGGCGCCACCGAGACCGCGCCATTCTTCATGTCGGTCAATCCGATGACGAGCCGCTCCGGCCATGTTGGCCTGCCGGTGCTGGGCAATGATGCGAAACTTGTGCCCAACAATGGCAAGCTGGAGGTTCGCGCCAAGGGGCCGAACGTGATGCCGGGCTACTGGCGCCAGCCGGACATGACTGCGAAGGCCTTCGACGAAGAAGGCTTCTACAAAATGGGCGATGCGCTGAAGCCGGCCGACCCCAATGATTTCGACGCCGGGTTCGATTTCGACGGACGCACCGGCGAGGATTTCAAGCTCGCCAGTGGTACCTGGGTCAGCGTCGGCCCCTTGCGCGCGCGCTTCGTTGCGGCCTGCGCACCCCTGGTGCGTGACGTCGTCATTGCCGGAATCAACCGCGACGAAATATCGGCGCTGGTGGTGCTCGACCTCGACGGTTGCCGCCTGATCAATCCGACGCTTCCGCTGGACGATCTCGCCGCTGCTGCGTCCGACCCGCTGATCGTTGCCGCCTTCCGCGAGCGCTTCCAGAAGCTGGTGGCTGGCGCCACGGGCTCGTCGACCCGGATCACGCGCGCGGTGTTGCTCGATACGCCGCTGTCGATCGATCGCGGCGAGGTCACCGACAAGGGCTCGATCAACCAGCGCGCGGTACTGGATAATCGCAGCGCGCTGATTGAAGAAATTTATTCGCCCGCGCCACCGGCGCAGGTGATTTCGCTGTAGCCGAACTTCGCACAAGAGTTTGTCAGGGAGAGCACCATGCAGTTGAAGGACCAGGCCGCCATCGTCACGGGCGGCGCGTCGGGATTGGGCGCAGCGACCGCGCGCCGGCTCGCGGCACAGGGCGCCAAGGTCGCGATCTGCGATCTCAACGCCAACCTTGCTGAAGCCGTCGCGGCCGAGATCGGCGGCGTCGCCGTGATCTGCGACGTGTCCGACGCTGCCTCGGCGGAGGCCGCGATCGCCAAGGCCGCGGCGGCCCATGGGCCGGCGCGCGTGCTGGTCAACTGCGCCGGCATCGGCGTCGCCAAGCGGGTGATCGGCAAGGACGGGCCGATGGCGCTCGGCGATTTCGACAAGGTGATCAAGGTCAATTTGATCGGCTCGTTCAACATGCTGCGACTGGCGACGGCCCCGATGTCGAAACTGGAGCCGCTTGCGACCGGCGAACGTGGCGTGGTGATTTCAACCGCCTCGGTCGCGGCCTATGACGGCCAGATCGGCCAGTCCGCCTATTCGGCTTCCAAGGGCGGCATCGTCGCCATGACGCTGCCGATCGCACGCGAATTGGCGCAGTTTGGCATTCGCGTGCTGACGATCGCGCCGGGCCTGTTCCTGACGCCGCTGCTCGCCAATTTGCCGCAGGAAGCGCAGGACTCGCTTGCCGCTTCGATCCCGTTCCCGCGCCGGCTCGGTCAGGCCGATGAGTTTGCCTCGCTCGCACTGCACATGATCGACAACCCTTATCTGAACGGCGAAGTGGTGCGGCTCGATGCCGCGCTTCGCATGGCGCCGCGCTAGAGCATGATCCGGAAAAGTGCGAAGCGGTTTTCCAAGAAGGTCGTGCTCCAACAAGGAATGAGATCATGATGCGCTTCTACTGAAGCGCACCGTGATCGAGGGATATCCGATGTTTATCAACCGGCGCGACGTACAGATCCAGTGGGGCGACTGCGACCCCGCCAACATCGTTTACTACCCGCGCTATTTCGCGATGTTCGACGATTCGACGTCGATCATGTTCGAAGCGGCCGGTTATTCGAAGCAGGACCTCATCCACAAATATGGCCTGGTCGGCATCCCCATGGTGGACACGCGGGCAAAATTCCACATTCCTTCGACCCATGGCGACTGGATCAGAATCGAAAGCCGGATCGAGAGCTTCAAGCGATCTTCCTTCGAGGTGATCCACAACGTATTCAAGGGCGAGGCACTGGCGATTGAGGCGTTCGAGACCCGTGTGCTGGTCGGCAAGCATCCGGACGATCCGGCAAGGCTGAAATCGGCGCCGATGCCGACGGAGATCATCGAGCGATTCATGCGGGGCTGACTCGGCCTCATCGGGGCTGACTCAGTCCCCCGCATGACCTAAAGAAGGGGCTGAATAGCCCACGAGATTTTGCTTAAAGCGATAAATAGATAATCCAGGGAGGAATGAATGAAGAAGGCTTTTCTGTCCGCTGCTTCCGTCGCGGTGGCGCTTGCTCTGACGGGCCTGCCGGCGACGGCGCAAACCAACGAGATCACGGTCGGCATTTCCATCACCACCACCGGCCCTGCAGCGGCGCTCGGCATTCCCGAGCGCAACTCGCTCGATTTTGTGCCGAAGGAAATCGGCGGCGTGCCGATCAAGATCATCACGCTCGACGACGGCGGCGATCCGACCACGGCGACGACCAACACGCGGCGCTTCGTCACCGAGTCCAAGGCCGACATCATCATGGGCTCCTCGACGACGCCTTCGACGGTCGCGGTCGCGACGGTGGCGAATGAGGCGGGCATTCCGCATATCGGTCTCGCACCGTTCCCGATCAACGAAGCGCGCATCAAGTGGTCGGTCGCCATGCCGCAGCCGATCCCGATCATGGGCAAGGTGCTCTACGAGCACATGAAGGCGCACGGCATCAAGTCGGTGGGCTATATCGGCTACTCTGATTCCTACGGCGATCTCTGGTTCAACGACTTCAAGGCCCAGGCGATCCCGATGGGAATGACGCTTGCAACCGAAGAACGTTTTGCGCGCCCAGACACCTCGGTCGCAGGCCAGGTGCTGAAGCTCCTCGCCGCCAATCCCGATGCGATCCTGGTCGGCGCCTCCGGCACCGCCGCGGCGCTGCCGCAGACCACGCTGCGCGAGCGCGGCTACAAGGGCCTGATCTACCAGACCCACGGTGCCGCCAGCATGGACTTCATACGTATCGCCGGTGCGGCGGCCGAAGGCGTGATCATGGCGTCGGGTCCGGTGATGTCGCCGGAGACGCAACCCGACACCGCGCTGACCAAGAAGCCGGGGCTGGCGCTCAACACCGCCTATGAAGCCAAGTATGGCGCCAACAGCCGCAGCCAGTTCGCCGGCCATTCCTACGACGCCTTCGAAGTGTTGAAGCGCGTGGTGCCGGTGGCGCTGAAGACGGCCAAGCCCGGAACGCCGGAATTCCGCGAAGCGATCCGTCTGGCGCTGATGTCCGAAAAGGAAATCGCGGCCAGCCAGGGCGTCTACAACTTCACCGAAAAAGACCGCTACGGCCTCGACGACCGCTCGCGCATCATCCTGACCGTGAAAGACGGAAAGTACGTCCCGGCGAAGTGAGAATCTCAGCCTATAAATAGTCTGTAGGGTGGGCAAAGCGTAGCGTGCCCACCCTAGAGCGGCAAACATGAAAGATGGTGGGCACGGCGCAAGTGCGCCTTTGCCCGCCCTACTTTTTGCGGAATCAGCTTCAGCTTCTATCCACCCGTGGACGCGATCAGCAATGACGGCGTCGGCGTCAAACGGGCCTCCTCGACGCTCCTGCGCATCACCCGTGCCTGTTCGGCGACATGGTCGATCAGCCAACGCTCGAACGCTTCGGGCGACATCGCAGGCGCGCAGAGATATCCCTGCACGACGTCGCAGCCGAGTTCGGCCAATAGCTTGCGTTGTCCCTCGGTTTCGACGCCCTCGGCGACGACGGCCATTTTCAAGCTCTGGCCGACACGGACGACGGCGGTCGCAATCGCGAGCGCGCTGGCGTCGCGCTCGATGTTGCGCATGAAGCTGCGATCGATCTTCAATTCGCGGATCGGCAAATGCGCCAGCCGGCTCAGACTCGAATAGCCAGTCCCGAAATCGTCCAGCGACAGGCCGACACCGAGCTTTCGTATCGCATTCATGGTGTCGATCGCGGCCGAACGCTCGTTCACAAGCACGCCTTCGGTGATCTCGAGCATCAATGTCTGGGGCGGAAGGCCGTTTGCCGCGATGGTCTCCGCCACCATTGCGGCAAGCTTCGCATTCTGGAAGTTGAGCGGCGACAGGTTGACCGCCACGCAGGGGACGTCGAGCCCGGCACGGCGCCACGCCGCCATTTGCCGGCATGCCTCGCGGATCGACCATAGACCGATCTGCTCGATCAGGCCGACTTCCTCGGCCAACGGGATGAATTTCGAAGGCGGGACATCGCCGAGCTCGGGATCGCGCCAGCGCGACAGCGCTTCGACGCCGTAGAGGGCACCGTCGACGGTTCGGGTTTGCGGTTGATAGACCAGCTTCAACCCGTCATTTGCGATGGCCCGGCGGAGCGCCGCGCTGAAGACGAGCCGCTGCTCGGCGAGCCGGTTCATGTCGGCGCTGAAAAAGCGGTGGGTGGAGCGGCCCGCCTGCTTGGCTTTGTACATCGCCGCATCGGCCTGCTGTATCAGCGTATCGATATCGGTGGCGTTGTCGGGATAGATGCTGATGCCCATGCTGGCGGAAATCGGCACCTGCCTGTTGTCGATCCATAGCGGCGATGTCAGCGCTTCGGTGATGTTGGAGGCGACCAGCGAGGCGCGCGCCGGATCGCAATTCGGCAGCGCGATGACGAATTCGTCGCCGCTCAGGCGTCCGAGCAGGTCGGACGGCTGGATGCGGGCGCGCAGCCGTTTTGTGAACTCGACCAGCAGCGCATCGCCCGCCGAATGTCCGAGGGTGTCGTTGACGTCCTTGAAGTGATCGAGGTCGAGGAACACCAACGCGAGCTGCTTCTCCGCCGGGCAGTCTTCGATGGCCTGGTTGATCAGCTCACGCAACTGCGCGCGGTTCGGCAGCCCGGTCAGCATGTCGTGGTAGGCGAGCCGGGCGATCTGGGTCCGCGCCTCCTTGCGCTCGATCGCCAGCGCACCGAGGTGAACGCAGGCGTCGACGATCCGCTGATGCCAGCGGCTCGGTGCGCGGCATTCCCTGAAATAGAAGGCGAAGGTTCCGATCACGCGGCCGTCCTTGGCCTTGATCGGCGTCGACCAGCAGGCCTTCAGGCCGACCTCGAGCGGCCGCTGCTTGTACGGCTGCCAGCGCGGATCGGTATCGAGATCTTCGGCCAATACGGCCTTGCCGTAATACGCCGCCGACCCGCACGAGCCGACGTCGGGACCGATGGCGATGCCCTCGAGCGCGCTGGAATAGTCGTCAGGCAGGCTGGGTCCGCCGAGCGGGTGCACCAGCCCGTCGGAATCGACATGCAGCACCAAAGCGACGACATCGGTGCAATGGCTTCGACGCGCCGGCAAAGCTGGTCGGAAATCTCGGTGATCGGAAGTTCGTCGGCGAGGGCCGCCATGATCAGTTGCTGCAGCGACCTTAGCTGCTTGCTCTCGCTGATATCGCTCAGCAGCGCGAACACATATTTGATGCGCCCGCGACCGTTGCGGAACGCCTTGACCGTGGCCGAGAGCCAGATCTCGTCGCCGTCGTAGACGAGGACTTCCTCCCCGTCGCCGCGTCCATCGCAGATCCGGCGGCGCAGCCTGAGCGCGGTCGGTAAATCGCCCGGCGAGCAACTGGTTGGCCTGCCGTCCCTGCGCTTCCTCAGCCGCGTATCCGAACATGCCGGAGAACGCCGCGTTGGTATAGACGACACGCAGGTTGCGATCGGTGACGACGACGGCGCGGGTGGTCTTGTCGGCCACCAGGTTCAAGAGCGCGATCTGCTCGCGCCGTTCGACCTCGGCGGTTATGTCGCGAACAAAGACCATGTAGCTGCTTCGACCGCCGATCTCGACGCAGCAAGGCCGATACGGACGCCCGAAGCCGGCTGCCATCGGCGCGCCGGATGGTGATTTCGGAGCTCGGCTGGAGGTCGGTGAGCCCGAGACAGCTCGCATCGAGACCAAGAATGTCCTCGCGGGCGACGCCCCAGATCGATTCCGCCGCAGCGTTGAAATGGCTTACACGTAGCTCGCCGTCGATGATGACGACCGCCTCGCTCGCCCGCTCAAGCGCCGCCAGCAGGAATTCTGTCGTGTCGACCGCAGGGCAATCGGAGGCATGCATCGTCTGACCTTGTAACCCGGCAGCCATCGTCGACGCCCGGCGTCGGACGGAAAGTGACTGCAGTACCGCAAGGTTAGGAGCCCGCGTGTGTTCGGGAAGTTGTGCACCTCACGCGGAACCGGCGGAACTCATATCATGCTTAAGATTTCGTTGAGAATGAACCGAAGCGGATATCTCGTAAAACAGCAATTTAAGTCCACCGCTGCAGCCATCAAGATTCGGTCGACTTACGCCGCCGGTGAATGACCGGTTCGCCTTTCAGCGGAGCACAAGAACTTTTCTCCGCTTCTTCCCGGGTCGATTCGGAGCTTGTCCACACCTGCTGGACACCGTTGAAGAACAGATAGCGGCAGTGCTTCTTGTAGAATGGCACCGGATAATCGGCACTTAGTCGTGCAGCTATTATCTCAGATCCCACCAAGATGCCGCGATTGAGAAAGTAGACAGCCGACAAGAGCACTGCCAAACCCAACAAAGCCCAACGCGTTGGCGATAATCGCATCCGCTAGTCCTCCATACATTTAAGAATGAAGGCTGTGCGGTCTCTGGGCAAAACACCCTCGTGAACAGCCTGCTGCCGGCATTTGAGCTGTTCCACGTGCGCGGCGAGTGTCCTGGTACGCTCGTCCTCAACAACTGAATCGGCTACCCTTATCATCCTCACCTTGATCGGCGATCCATCCGACACGAACTGGAATTCGTATTTCCGTCCATTTCCGTCGGCGGCATTACAGGAGATGCTGGATACCTGCTGTGCAGCAAAATTCCCGATCTGCTTGCACGTTCCAGTCGACAACTCGACGGACGGCGTCGGCAAACCGTCGACCTTTGGCCTGTCCTTTGATTTCAACAGCATTCGGTCGATCGATAGCTCGTATAGGTTTTCCTGCTCTCTCTTACTTTTCTCACCTGAAAACGTAACGATGTGACTATCGTCGTCCGGATCGTTCAAAGGGATGGTGAAACCGGATCGGCCCCCAGGACTGTGGGAAAAGGCCACGGTGGTACATGAAAAGGCGCGCTCCGCAATTTTCAGCGTGCTGCACTTGCCGCTCATTGACGCGAACATGTCGATCTCAGGACGGTGCCGACCGGTCTCGTCAGCAAAAACTGCGACTGAGCTAACCGAAAAGGACATGAACGCGACGGCGGCAACCCGCCAACAGATGCGCATGAAAATATCCCCAAGCCATAATCCAGTTTAATCTGCGTTTTTTAATATGAAAGCGCAATGGACTCGCCCGGCCGGCTTGACGGGTCACGCAACGCATCCAACCTAAGTCCGGAAGGCGCATCAGGGTAGACGTCCACCAACCACTCTGAACCTACCACCAACCACTCTGAACTTATGGGGCCGTCCCCCTAAATGCCGCTCGCGCCCTCGTGCTGGAAGCCGAGATAGCTCGCCGCGACGCGTTGGTTGCTGGCGATATCCTTGGCCGATCCGCTCAGGATGAATTCGCCGAGTTCCATGACATAGGCGCGGTCGGCGATCTGCAGGGCGGCTTGCGCGTTCTGCTCGACCAGCAGCACCGACACGCCGGCGGCGCGCAGTTCGCCAATGGTGCGGAAGATGTCGGCGACGATGATCGGGGCCAGCCCGAGGCTCGGTTCGTCGAGCATCAACAGTTTTGGCGCGCCCATCAGGGCGCGGCCCATCGCCAGCATCTGCTGCTCGCCGCCCGAGAGCGTGCCGGCCAGTTGCTTGCGCCGTTCCTTCAGCCGCGGAAACAGCGCGTAGACCCGCTCGAACGATTTTGCTGCCGTTGTCTTCGGAATCCGGAAGGCGCCGAGCTCCAGATTGTCCTCGACATTCATGGTGCCGAACAATTCGCGGTGCTCGGGCACCAGGCACAGGCCCGCCGCGACGCGGTCCTCGATGTCGAGCGCGGCCATGTCCAAGCCTGCAAAGGCGGTGGCGCCCCTGAGTGGCAGCACGCCCATGATGGCGTTCAGCAGCGTGGTCTTGCCGGCGCCGTTGGCGCCGATGATGGTGACGATCTCGTTGTCGGCGACGTCCACCGAAACCGAGCGCACGGCTTCGACCTTGCCGTAGGAGACATGCGCGTCGGAGACCGATAACAGCGCACTCATGCAGTAGCTCCGAGATAGGCCTTGATCACATCGGGATTGGTCTTGATCGCAGCCGGGGTGCCCTCGGCGATCTTGGTGCCGAAATCGAGCACCACGACGCGGTCGGCAAGATCCATGACGAATCCCATGTCGTGCTCGACCAGCAGCACCGACATGCCGCCGTCGCGCAATTGACGGAGGAGGGCCGCGAGCCGCTGCTTTTCCATGTGGCGCAGGCCGGCGGCCGGCTCGTCGAGCAGCAGCAGCAGCGGGTCGACGCACAGCGCGCGTGCAATCTCGACGATGCGCTGCTGGCCCAGCGACAGGCTTCCCGCCAGCTGGTCGATCTGGTCGCCGAGGCCGACGCGTTCGATCTGGCGCGCGGCTTCCGCCAGCAGTTTCGCCTCGTCGGCGCGGTCGAGCCGGAACATGCTTGATATCGCGCCGGAAGACCCGCGCAGATGCGCGCCGATCGCGACGTTCTCCAGCACGGTCATGTCGGGCACCAGCTTGACGTGCTGGAAGGTGCGGGCGACGCCGAGTTTTACCACTTCCTGCGGAGGAGCATTGTCGACCTTGTTGCCGAGCACCGAGATGGTGCCACCGGTCGTGGTCAGGACGCCCGTGATCAGGTTGAAGGTCGTGCTCTTGCCGGCGCCGTTGGGCCCAATCAGGGCGACGATCTCGCGGGCCTGCACGTCGAACGAGACGTCGTTGACGGCGATCACGCCGCCGAACTGCTTGCGCGCTTTCTCGATCTGCAGCAGCGCGGCGGCAGAAGCCGGCGCGCGCTCGCGCTTGGCGAGGGGAAGCGACGCATCGGGCGCCTTGCGGCCGGGCTTGAGCGGTAACCTTGCCATCAGCCATGGCCAGACACCGGTCGGCGCCAACTGCAGCAGCACGACGAGCAGGATGCCGAACACGATTGTTTCGAGCTGGCTCTGGCCGCCGAACACCAGCGGCAGATAGCTCTGCAGGATTTCTTTGAGGATCACGACGATGCCGGCGCCGAGCACCGCGCCCCAGACATGGCCGGCGCCGCCGACCACCGCGATGAACAGATATTCGATGCCGGCCTGCGCGCCGAACGGCGTCGGATTGGCGGCGCGCTGGAAATGCGCATAGAGCCAGCCGGACAGGCCCGCGAGAACCGCCGCATAGATGAACACCAGAAGCTTGGCGCGCGGCGTCTGCACGCCGAATGCTTCGCCGGCGATATGCCCGCGCCGTAGCGCACGGATCGCGCGGCCGGTGCGGGAATCCAGCAGGTTCATGGTCAGCAATGCCGAGATCAGTACTCCGATCCAGATCGCGAAATAGATCGTGCCGGGATCGAGCATCCGGAAGCTGCCGATCGAGAGCGGCGGGATGCCGGAGATGCCATCGTTGCGGCCGAGGAATTCCAGCTTGCTGAACAGATAGAATAGACCGATGCCCCAGGCGATAGTGCCAAGCGGCAGATAGTGGCCGGACAGCCGCACCGTGACGATGCCGAGCAGGACGGCGGCAACGCCGCTGACCAGCAGCGAGAGCGGCAGCGTCAGCCACGGCGAAAAACCGTAGGCAGTCGTCAGAACCGCCGTGGTATAGGCGCCGAAGCCGCAGAAAGCGGCCTGGCCGAACGAGGTGAGGCCCGCCGACGCCGGTCAAAAGTACCAGTCCCATCGCCACCAGCGCGGCGAGGCCGATATTGTTGAGCAGCACGATCCAGAATGGCGGGACACCCGGAATGAACGGGATCGCCGCCATGATAGCTGCGAAGACGATGAGAGGGGTTCGCTGATTCATCTCCGTCAGTCCTTCTCTTCCTCGACCGCGGGCGCTGCGAGTGAGCGCAGCACCAGCACGGGAAGGATCAGCGTAAAGACGATGACCTCCTTGTAATTGCTGGCGTAGAACGAGGAGAACGCCTCGACGCTGCCGACGATCAACGCCGCCACTGCGGTCAGCGGATAGCTGACGAGCCCGCCGATGATCGCGGCGATAAAGCCTTTCAGGCCGATCAGGAATCCGGTGTCGTAATAGAGCGTGGTGATCGGCACGATCAGGATGCCTGAAATCGCGCCGATCAGGGAGGCCAGCAGGAAGGCGATCTGTCCCGACAGCGTGGTGCGGATGCCGACGAGGCGAGCCCCGAGCCGGTTGACCGCTGTGGCGCGCAGCGCCTTGCCCATCAGCGTGAAGCCGAAGAACAGCCACAGTGCGATGATGAAGGCGATCGTCAGCCCGTAGACCGCGAGGCTCTGGCCGGTGAAGCGCAACGGGCCGATCGTGAGCGCGGTATTCGACAGCGCCGGCCCGCGCAGGCCTTCGGCGCCAAAGAACACCAGGCCCAAGCCCTGCAAGGCGAGATGGCAGCCGACGGACGCGATCAGCAGCACCAGCACCGAGGTATGGGCGATCGGCTGAAACGCGATGCGGTAGAGGAACAGCCCGATCGCCGAGACGATCAAAAGCGACAGCGCGATGTTGACCGCGATCGGCGTCTTGGGCCCGGCAAGGCCATAGGTCAGGGCCAGGATGACGGCGGGCAGCACGATGTTGAACGCAAAGGCGCGCAACAGCCGCTTGACCCGCAGCGATCGCCGTGCGTCGAACAGGTCGAGGCCGAAGGCGACCACGCCCATCGCGGCTGCAAGCTTTGCGGTGCCCGGCACCTGGCCGGTTGCCAGCATGGCGTAGCTTAGCGCGCCGAACGTGACGAATTCGCCCTGCGGAATCAGGATCACGCGCGTGACGGCAAACACCAGCACCAGCGCCAGCCCGAGCAGCGCATAGATCGCGCCATTGGTGATGCCGTCCTGCAGCAGGAACAGCATGATCGTCGTATTCAAGACTGGCGCTCCCCCTAAAAGCGTCGCCGGTCCTGACCTCGCGCGGTCCGCCGGCCGTCCGATATCTCGGCAGTTGAAAGGCGCCGATATTTGATATATTCAATAACAATTATCAAATATAACATCAAGGCCCCGGCCGCCGGCCAGGTCCTTTTTCGGGTGCGAGCCTCACGCCATGACAGTTTCCAAGGCAGCGACCGATCCCGTCAAGCCGTCGCGCGGCAATGGCAAGGAAATTGCGGGCGGCGCTGCGGATGGCGCCGCTGAAAATGCCGGGCTGCAACTGGGCGAATTGGCCGAACTGCTCGGCTATTCGCTCAAGCGCGCCCAGCTCAAGGTGTTCGAGGACTTCCTGCGCTGTGTCGCGCCGCTGCAACTGACGCCGGCGCAATTCTCGGTGCTGCTGCTGCTCGACCGCAACCCCGGGCGCAACCAGACCGAAATCGCCAACACGCTCGGCATCCTCCGGCCGAATTTCGTGTCGATGCTGGATGCGCTGGAGAGCCGCGGCCTTTGCGCGCGGATGCGCTCGACCAACGACCGCCGCTCCCACATCCTGGTTCTGACTGACAAGGGGAAAGCGGTGCTGGCGCGTGCCAAGAAGCTCGTTGCCAGCAAGCACGAAGCGCGTCTCAACGAATTGCTGGGTCCCGTCAACCGCGTCGCCCTGCTCGAAATGCTCTCGAAGATCGCCGCGGAGTTTTGATTGATGTCCGTCATTCCGGGATGGTCCGAAGGACCAGACCCGGAATCTCGAGATTCTCCGATGCGCAATTGCGCATCGTAGTTCGATGCTTCGCATCGCCCCGGAATGACCGTGCAGCCCGATCACGCCGCGACGATGCGGCCTTGAAGGTCGCGCGGGCCGCGGCCCGACAGGAATTGCCGCTTGATCTCGGCGGCGGGGAGCGGCCGAGAGAACAGAAAGCCCTGCATCTCGGTGCATCCTTCGGAGGCGATGCTGTGGAGCTGCTCCGCGGTTTCCACGCCCTCGGCGGTAGCCGTCATGCCCATCCCATTGGCGAGCGCGGCAACCGCCCGCACGATGTTGAGCGAGCTCGCATCCTCGGTGATGTTCTTGACGAACGAACGGTCGATCTTGATCTTGTCGAACGGAAAGCTCTGTAAATAAGTCAGCGATGAATATCCAGTGCCGAAATCGTCCATCGCGATCCGGATTCCGAGCGCCCGTAACTGATGCAGCACCGCGAGCGTCGCCTCCTTGCTGTGGAGCAGCACGCTCTCGGTGATTTCGATCTCCAGCCGGGTCGGCGCCAGACCGGAGGCCGCGAGCGCGCCGACGATCACCTGCATCAGGCCGGGGCTGCGAAACTGGATCGCCGAAATATTGACGGCGACGTGAAGGTTGTCGGGCCATTGCGCCGCGGTGGCGCAGGCCTGCCGGACGACCCACTCGCCCATCGGGACGATAAAGCCGATCTCCTCGGCCAGCGGGATGAAGGTGGCGGGCGAGATCAACCCCTTGGCCGGATGGTTCCAGCGTATCAAAGCTTCAAAGCCGCTGATTTCCTTGCTCGCCAGGTTGACGACCGGCTGGTAGTGCAGCTCGAACTCACCGGCCGGCAGCGCCTTGCGCAGGTCCTGCTCCATGACGCGGCGGGTCTGCATCTGCAGGTCCATCGCGGGCTCGAAGAAACGGAACGTGCCGCGGCCGTCGCTCTTGGCGCGGTAGAGCGCCAAGTCGGCGTTGCGTAACAATTTGTCGGGATTCGATCCGTCGCCGGGACCGACCGAAATACCGATGCTGACGCCGATCACGGCCTGTTGGCCGTCGATGTCATAGGGCTCGCTCAGCGCATCGATGACGCCCTGCGCCAGCGAAGTGGCCTCGGCGGGATCTGCGATCGTGGCCTGCACGATCACGAATTCATCGCCTCCCATCCGCGCGATCGTGTCGGCCTCGCCAACGAGGGAGCGCAGCCGTTCGGCGACGATCCTGAGCAGCTTGTCGCCGCAGGGATGGCCGAACGTATCGTTGACGGCCTTGAACTGATCGAGGTCGAGATGATGGACGGCCACCATTTCCTCGTGCTGAACCCGGCCGAGCGCGTGTTCAAGCCGGTCGTTCAGCAGCACCCGGTTGGCCAAATCGGTCAGCGCATCGTGGTGCGCCATGTATTCGATCTTGACCTCGGACTGGCGCTGCTCGGTGATGTCCTCATGCGTCGCCACCCAGCCGCCGCCGGGCATCGGCCGGTGACGGATCTTGAAGGTGCGCCCGTTCATCAATTCGACGATGCTGTCTTTTGCTTCGTTGGAAACCGCCACGTTGGTGCGCCAACGCAGATATTCATCTCGCGTCATGGCGGGAAAGCTGCCCGCTTCGAACCTGAGGTCGACGATCTCGACCAGCGACATGCCGGGGCTGACGCGCTCGGGCGCAATATCGTACATCTCGACGAAGCGGTCGTTGCAGACGATCAGCCGGTGGTCGGAATCGAAGAAGCATAGCCCCTGCGACATATTGTTGATCGCGGTGTCGAACTGGAAGTTCCTGACGCGCAGCGTCTCTTCCTGCTCCCTGCCGAGTTCGTATTGTTTCTTCAGCCGGGCGTTGAGCTCTTCGCGCTCGGTGATGTCCTCATGGGTCGCCATTCCGCCGCCGCCGGGCATCGGGTAGACGGTGTAGGCGATGATCCGGCCGTCGGTGAATTCCTGCACCGTGGTGTCGAGCGCGATGTCGCGGCCGATGCGCTCACGGATGTAATCATCGGGCGCAACCGGCAGCTTCAGGCCGAGCTTAAGCCGATGCTGGATCAGTTCACGGGTCGGGATCCCCGGCTTCACCTGTTCAGGCGAAAGCCCGTACATCTCCCTGTAACGGGCGTTGCAGAAAACGATTTCGCGGTTTTCGTCGAAGACGACGATCCCGAGCGACAAATGGTTGATCGCCTCTTCGAGGCGCGCACTCAAATGCGCTGACCGCGGAACGGTTATGTGGCCGTGATCCGTCATATAGCGTTTCCCCAGCCGCTATCGGCGGCCCTCCCCCTCCAGGAGAGCGGCCATTAGAGGCGCAAGCTGGTGAATCGCGTCTTCGAGATGGGCCGGCTGCGGGCCGGTTCTTCGCAACCTTGCTCAACAAAGCGTTAACGCCGTCACGGCACGTACGGGATGCCGGCGGTCGCTCGGAAAACCTAGGCGGGGTCCACCAAAATCACCCTGACGTCGTTGACGTTGGTGAGCGTCGGGCCCGTCAGCACGAGATCGCCGGTGGCTGAAAAGAATGCGGTGGCATCGTTGTTGGCGAGATAGGCCGCAGGTGAGAGCCCGAGCGAGGTCATCTTCGCAAACGTCGTCTGATCGACCACGGCGCCGGCCGGATCGGTCGCGCTGCCAGCGCCGCCGTCGGCGCCGTCGGTGTCCGCGGCCAGCGCGACGATGCCTGAAGTGTCCTTCAGAAGGTCCGCCAGCGCCAGCGCATATTCCTGGTTGGGACCGCCACGGCCATTGCCGCGCACGGTCACCGTGAGTTCGCCGCCCGACAGGATCGCGATGCGCTTGCCTTCGCTCTGTGCCTTCAGCGCCAGGCGTGCATGATCGGCCGCAACATCGCGCGCCTCGCCTTCGAGATCGGCACCGAGGCCTATCACCTCATAGCCCGCGTCCTTGGCGACCTTGATGGCTGCATCGAGCGAAGCCTTGGGTTTTGCGATCATCTCGAATTGGGCGCGGGCAAACGCGCCATCGCCGGGCTTGCAGCTCTCATTCCGGGGATCTTCGAGCGCGCGCCTGACGGCATCGTCGACCGTGAGATTGTACTTCGCCACCAGCGCGCGGGCGTCCGCCAGCGTACTCGGATCCGGCACCGTCGGTCCCGATGCAATCGCGGACGGATCATCGTGCGGCACGTCGGATATCGCCAGCGTCACGATCTCGGCGGCGCGCTGTCCGGCACGGGCCAGCCGGCCGCCCTTGATCCGCGACAGATGCTTGCGGACGATATTCATCTCGCCGATCGGCGCGCCCGAACGCAACAACGCGCGGTTGACTTGCTGCTTCTGCGCGAACGAAACGCCGTCGGCCGGCGCGATCCAGTTCGCCGAGCCGCCGCCGGACAACAGCACCAGCAGCAGATCGTCAGCGGTTGCCTCCGCGGCGAGACGCAGCGTCTCGTCGGCGGCTTTCAGCCCGGCTTCGTCGGGCACGGGGTGGCCAGCCTCGACCACCCTGATCCGCCGCGTCGGCACGCCGTGGCCGTGGCGCGTGGTGGCAAGGCCGGTCAGTCGCGCGGGATCGAGCCCCAGCGTATCGAGGTAGTGCCGCTCCGCCGCAGCCGCCATCGCGGCTGCGCCCTTGCCGGCGGCGAGGCAGATTACGCGGCCTTTCGGTACGGGGCGCAGATGCGCCGAGAGCACGACGTCGGGATGCGCGGCCGCCACGGCCGCGTCAAAGATCGCACGCAAGAGGGGACGTCGGTCGGTCATGTCTGCTCGGGGACGAAGAGGGACGGGAAATCAGGTTATCCCTCCAATCGCCGCAAAAGAAAACCCCCGCGGGATGGCCGCGGGGGCGTTGCTGGCTACCAATCGATCGATAGGATTTTTCGATTAGCCGCCGACCTCGGCATCGATCACTTCGCCGAAGCGTTCCCAGGCCTCGCCTTTGAATCTATGAAGCTGGACCGCCGAAATCGGGGCAAAGTCGGTAGCGCTGGTGTTGACCTTGATGCCGGGCAGCAAGCTGCCGATCTCGAGACCTTTGATGCTGGCCGCCTGCTTCATGACGTTCTCGCGGGTGAGATTGTCGCCGCAGGCTTTGAGCACATGCACGAGCCCCTGGGCGACCGTGTAGCCGTACATGACAAAGCTATCGATCCTGTTGGCCTCGGGGTAGTACTTGGCCAGAAATTCGTCAAAGGCTTTCATGCCGGGGTCGTTCTTCCACTCCGGATCAGACGTATCCTTGAGGTAGTTGGACGAGATGATGCCCTGCGCGTTCTCGAAGCCGGCCGGCTTGATCACGCTGCCGATCGAAGAGGAGACACTGTTGAGAAAGTGCAGCGGATTCCAACCGATCTCCGCATTCTTCTTGATCGCCTGCGCCGCGAACTTCGGCGTGGTGATGTTGATAAACACGTCGGCGCCGGAAGCCTTCAGCTTGACGATGTGGGAATCGATGGTCGGTTCGGAGACTTCGTAGCTTTCCTCCAGGACGATCATCGATGAGGCCTTGGCGCCGAGCCCGTCCTTGAAGCCTTTCAGATAATCCTTACCGTAATCGTCGTTCTGGTAGAGAATTCCGACCTTGGCATCCGGCTTGTTCTTCAGAATATACTTGGCGTAGATCTGCGTTTCGCTCTGGTAGTTGGGCTGCCAGCCCATCGTCCACGGGAAGTTCTTCGGATCGTTCCACTTGGTGGCGCCGGTGGCGACGAACAGTTGCGGCACCTTCTTGCTGTTCAGGTATTTCTGAATCGCGGTGTTTGGCGGCGTGCCGAGTGGATTGAAGACAACCAGGACTTCATCGCTCTCGACCAGCTTGCGCGCCTGCTCCACCGTCTTCGGCGGGCTGTAGGCGTCGTCGTAGCTGATGAAGTTGATCTTGCGGCCGTTGATGCCGCCCTCGGCATTGATCTTCTTGAAATACGCATCCTCGGTCTTCGCGATCACGCCATAAGCGGAAGCAGGGCCGCTATAAGGCATGATGTTGCCGATCTTGATCTCGGTGTCGGTTGCGCCGGTATCGTATTTCTTCTGCGCGAGAACGCCGCTCGACGATGCAGCTAGCAATCCAAGCGCAGTCGAAAGAACTGCAAGTTTTTTTAATGCGGACATTTCTGTCTCTCCCTTTTCATTTAAACAAAGCTGGTCGTCAGGCTTCCTTGAAAGAAGCTCTTTAGCGTCGCGTGCTTACCATCTTGCCGGAAGCCTCACAACAAAAAGCCCCTGCGGCAAAGCCGCAGGGGCTGCGTGCTTGGTAGGCGAAGCCGGCGCGTCAGCCGCCGACGTCATCCGAGAGAATTTCGCCGAAGCGTTCCCACGTCTCGCCCTTTAACCTCATCAGTTGGACCTGCGAGATAGGTGCAAAGTCGGCCTCCGACGTGTTGACCTTGATGCCCGGCAGCAAGCCGCCGAGCTCGAGGTTCTTGATACTCGCGGCCTGCTTCATGACGTTGGCGCGTGTGAGATTGTCGCCGCTCGCCCTTAACACATGCTCGAGGCCCTGTGCCACGGTATATGCATACATCACGAAGATGTCGGAACGATTGGCTTCCGGGTAATATTTGTCCAGGAATTCGTTCCACGCCTTCATGCCGGCATCGTTCTTCCACTCGACATCCGTCGGATCCTTCAGGTAGTTCGAAGAGATGATGCCTTGCGAATTCTCAAAGCCCGCAGGCTTGATAACGCTGCCGATCGAGGAAGAGACGCCGTTGAGGAAGTGCAGCGGCTTCCAACCGATCTCCTGGTTCTTCTTGATCGCCTGCGCGGCAAACTTCGGCGTGGAGATGTTGAAGAAGACGTCGGCGCCGGTCGCCTTCATCTTGACGATGTGAGAGTCGATGGTCGGCTCGGAAACCTCGTAGCTTTCCTCAATGACAATCATCGAGGCGGCCTTGTCGCCGAGACCGTCCTTGAAGCCCTTCAGATAGTCCTTGCCGTAGTCGTCGTTTTGATAGAGCACGGCGATCTTGGCGTCCGGCTTGTTCTTCAGAATGTACTTCGCATAGATTCGGGATTCGCTCTGGTAGTTGGGCTGCCATCCCATGGTCCAGGGGAAGTCCTTCGGATCGTTCCACTTGGTGGCGCCGGTGGCGACAAACAGTTGCGGCACCTTCTTGCTGTTCAGGTACTTCTGGATTGCGGTATTCGGCGGAGTGCCCAGCGGATTGAAGACGAGCAGGACTTCGTCGCTCTCGACCAGCTTGCGCGCCTGCTCCACGGTCTTCGGCGGGCTATAGGCGTCGTCATAGCTGACGAAGTTGATCTTGCGGCCGTTGATGCCGCCCTCGGCGTTGATCTTCCTGAAATAGGCCTCTTCGGTTTTTCCGATCACGCCGTAGGCCGAGGCCGGCCCGCTGTAGGGCATGATATTGCCGATCTTGATCTCGGTGTCGGTGGCGCCGGTGTCGTATTTCTTTTGTGCCAATGCGCCGCTGCTGGTCGCGGCAAGCAATGCGAGGGCAGCAGCAAAAGCTCCCAGTCGCAAGTTGATAACGGACATTTTGATCTCCCTGGGATCACGATGGATGTGTCATCTTCTTTTTGATTGGAGCGCTTGGCGGCTCTTTGGGGATATTGAATACCTTTCGGCCCCGTCCAGCAACAGAAAGCCCCCCGCGACGGCGTCGCGGGAGGCGATATTTAGTCTGATCCTCCGGGAAACTACCGTCCGGCGGAATATTGGTTAATGGCTGGGCTCGCCGCTGATGACCTCACCGACATATCCCATCTCTCACCCTTGAAGCGCATCATCTGAAGTTGCTCGATCGGCGCGAAGTCGGTGGCTGAGATTACTTCTTCAGTTTTCCGATGAGGTGCTGGGCGACCATCGCGACCTGCCTGGCTCCGTGTGGCACGAGGAAGATGACGAGGAACAGAAGCACGCCGAATACGGCGCCCGAGAGGCCTTTGGAGATTCCCTCCGCGATATTCGGCACGAAGATGATGAATGCAGAACCGACGATCGATCCCGGCAGCCAGCCGACGCCGCCGACGACCATGCCGAGGAACAGCGAGATCGCAAGCACTATGGTGTAGCCGTCGGGTGCCACGAACTGCACCGCGATGGCGCCGAGCCCGCCGGCAACGCCGGTGATGCCGGCCGAGACGCCGAACGCCAGCGTCTTGTACAGCGCGACGTCGACGCCCATCGCGGAGGCTGCGATCTCGTTGTCGCGGATCGCCATGAAGGCGCGGCCCGAGCGCGACCGCAGCAGGTTGACCGATGCGATATAGATTCCGATCGTGATCACGAGCGTGAAATAATACAGCCACATGTCCTGCGACATCGGCAGGCCGAACGGCGCATCGGGCTTGGTCACGACCAGGCCCTGGACGCCGCCGGTCCAGTGCTCGAAGAAGCCGAGCTTGAGCAACTGCGGCATTGCGGTGGCAAGCGCGAACGTCGCCAGCGCGAGATAAACGCCGGAAAGACGCAATGCCGGCTGGCCGAAGGCGAAGCCGAAGGCAAAGCAGATGACCCCCGCGATCGGCAGCGTCAGCGCGTAGTTCATGCCGACGTGTTCCATCAGGATCGCCGACGTGTAGGCGCCGACCGCGTAAAACGCGCTCTGGCCCAGTGAGAATTGGCCGCTTCCGCCGGTCAGGATGTTCAGCGCGAGAACTGCAAGGCCGTAGATCAGGAGCATCGTCATCTGGAAGATGATGAAGTTCTTGACGAACAGCGGCGCGATGACGAGCGCGGCCAGCACCACCAGCGAGGTGCCCAGTCCCAGCGTCATGGCTCGCTTCGGAACGGCCTCGACGGCCGGTGCTTCTGTGACGACGTCTTCGACAGCGCTCATGATCAAACTCGCTTCACGATGGGCCGGCCCAGCAGGCCAGCGGGTTTGAAGACCAGGACGGTAATGATCAGCGCAAGCGCGATCGGCAGTTTCAGCTCGTTACCGACGCCGGGAATGTAGGTTCCGGCGAGATTTTCAAAGATGCCGACCAGGAAACCGCCGATCACGGCGCCGAGCGGTGAGGTCAGGCCGCCGAGCACGGCCGCGGCGAAGCCATAGAGCAGCACGCCTAACATCATGTTCGGCTCCAGGAACACGACGGGTGCGATCAGGATGCCGGCGATCGCGCCGATTGCGGACGCCATGCCCCAGCCCAACGCGATCATCCATGAGGTGTTGATGCCGACCAGCCGCGCCGATTCAGGCAGCGCGGCGGCGGCGCGCATTGCAAGACCGATCCGCGTGAACTGGAAGAAGACATAAAGTGCGATCAGCAGCAGTACGGTGACGCCGATCATGCCGGCCTGGTGGGTCGAGATCAGTTGGCTGCCGAGGAACGGCGAAGATCCAAACGGGGTGGGATACTGCTTGATGGTGAAGTCCCAGATCAGCCCGGCGACGCTGTTGATGATACCATATAGCGCAATGAAGCCGGCGACGTTGGTCAGCACCGGGGCCTTGGCGAGCGGCTTGAACAGCAGCCGCTCGATCACGATGCCGCCGGCAAAGGAAATGATCAGCGTGATCAGGAAAGCCCACCAGTAGGGTATGCCCCACTGCATCAACTGCCAGGAAATGAAGGTCGAGAACATCGCCATTTCGCCCTGGGCAAAATTCAGATGGTCGATCGCCTGGTAGATCATCACGACGGCGAGTGCCATACAGGCATAGATCGCGCCCGTGGCGATCCCGGCCAGGACTTGGTTGGTAAAAAGCTCCATTGTCCTGCTCCTCAGTAGCCGAGATAGGATTTGCGAACGTCTTCGTTGTTCGCGATGTCCTTGGCGTTGCCCGACATCACGATCTTCCCGGTTTCGATCACATAGGCCTGGTCGGCGAGCTCCAGCGCCAGTTGCGCGTTCTGCTCCACCACCAGAATGGTGACCTTGTCCTCGCGGTTGATCTTGCCGAGAATCTTGAACAGCTCGCGCACGATCAACGGCGCCAGGCCGAATGACGGCTCATCCAGCAGCATCAGTCGCGGCCGCAGCATCAGCGCGCGCGCCACCGCGAGCATTTGTTGCTCGCCGCCCGACAGCGTGCCCGCCTGCTGGGTATGCCGTTCCTTCAGCACCGGGAAGTGCTCATACATCCGCTCGATATCGGCGACGATATTCTTCTTGTCGGTGCGGGTGATGGCCCCTAACTGCAGGTTTTCCTCCACCGTCATGGTGGTGAAGGTGCCGCGGCCCTGCGGCACATGCGCAATGCCGAGACGGACCACGTTTTCGGTCGACTTGCCGGAGAGCGGCTTGCCCTCGAACTCGATCGCGCCGGTCGAACGCACCATGTTGCAGATCGCCCGCAAGGTGGTGGTCTTGCCGGCGCCGTTGGCGCCGAGCAGGGTGGTCAGCGAGCCCTCGTTGAGCGCGAACGAGAGGCCGTGAAGCGCCTGGACCTGCCCGTAATAGGCGCGGAGATCCTTGATGTTGAGCATCGCGGTCATTGGTCCTTGCTCCCCAGATAGGCTTTGATGACATCCGGGTCGGCCTGGACCTGGGCCGGTGTTCCCTCGGCGAGCTTGCGGCCGAAGTTGAGAGCGACGACGTGATCGGCGATCGACATCACCAGACCCATGTGATGCTCGACCAGCAGCACGGTCATGTGACGCTCGTCGCGAATCCGGCGGATCAAATCGCCGAGCACGTAGACTTCTTCGTGGTTGAGGCCGCCGGCGGGCTCGTCGAGCAGCAGGATCTTCGGGTCGGCGGCGAGCGCACGCGCGAGCTCAACACGCTTCTGGGTGCCGAAGGGCAGACCGGAAACCACCGTGTGGGCGACGTCATTGAGATCCAGGTAATCCAGTATCTCGTGGACCTTCTTGTTGACCTCGGCCTCGAGGCGGCGGACCTTGCCGAGCTTCAGCGAGTCGCTGACGATGTCGCTGGTGGTGCGGGAGTGCGTGCCTACGCGAACATTGTCGAGCACGGAGAGATTCGGAAACAGCGCGACATTCTGGAAGGTGCGGCCGATGCCGATCTCGGCGATCCGGTGCGGCGGGCGCGTCAGGATGCTCGCGCCCTCCATCAGGATATCGCCGGAGCTCGGCTGATAGAGTCTGGAGAGACAGTTGAACAGCGTCGTCTTGCCGGCGCCGTTCGGTCCGATCAGGCCGAGGATTGCGCCTTTGTGCATGTCAAAGGACACGCCATTCAACGCGATGATGCCGCCGAACACGACGCTGACGTCGCGAACCGCGAGCAGGGGGGCACTTCCCTGCGCGAGCTGTGCCTGCGTCATCGCGCCCCGCCCGCTCTGATCACGGAGCGGGAAAGACCTTGCGAATGGTTTCGCCGGTCGTGATGAAGGCTATCTGATCCCCTCGGCCAAACGTGCAACTTTCCCTCCTGGTTTCGACTTCTTGTTCTCTGTTTTTTTTGATTGCGGGGCTGCGCCACCCAACGCTGCCTCGATGTTCCTTACCATCGTGACAAGGCGAGGTCCAATGTCGTTGATCAAGCGATCTTCCGTGAAGCGGAAAGCAGGCGCACCGCAATTAAAGGCATACGGTCCGGTTCCGTCATTGAGCTTCAACGCCACACCTACCGCGTGCACGTCCTCTTGCCATTCACCTGCGGAGATCGTGAATCCGTGACGCGCAACCATTTCCCCCGCGCGTTCGATGCCGTCGCGCATCCGCGACCAGCGGCTACCGTAATGATCGCGCAGTTCGCGCAACAAGGTGGCGCGCTCATCCTCGGGCAGCGCCCAGATATAGGCGCGCCCCATCGCGGTAGTCGCAATCGGTACGCGCGAACCGACGTCGAGCTGCACACCGAGTAGCCCGGTACGGCTCTGCCCGAAATAGATCATGCTGTGGCGGTCACGTCCGCCGACGGCGACGGCGCCGCCGGTCTCGCGCATCAGTTCTTCCCGGTAGGGTTCGGACAAATGCCGAACGCCGAGATTGGCAAGGGCGGCATACCCCAGCGCCATGGCCGACGGCGCGAGCTGATACTTCTCGAACCGCGGAACGGGTGTAAGATAACCCAGCTTGGTCAGGGTATAGGTCAGCCGGGAAATGGTCGGCTTCGGCAAATTGGTACGGGCAGCGAGTTCCTGATTGCCGAGCAGCCCATCATTGGGATGAAATGCGCGCAACACATCGAGTCCGCGGGAGAGTGCGACGACGAAGCTGCGATCAGTCGCCACCTTTTTCCCTGGACGCTTCATTACCCGCTACTGCTGCTGATGAGCTCGTTGACAAGGGACGTGCTTCAAAATAACCCTCCCTGTCAAGATGTGGAATTAAATTTCGCAGTGCGAAATCGGCGAGATTGACCGTAGCCACTCAACGCAAGTCGAGCGGCATCCAAGAACAAACGATCCAGAGAACAAACGATCCAGGGAGAGTCCCGTGAGCGAAGTGGTAAAACTCGAGCGTCATGACATCATCGCCATCGTCACGGTCGACAGTCCTCCCGTCAACGCGCTGAGCGCTGCGGTGCGCGGCGGCATCTTCGAATGCATGAAGAGCGCGATCGCCGATGCCGAAGTGAAGGCCATCGTGCTGACCTGCGGCGGCCGCACCTTCATTGCCGGCGCCGACATCACCGAATTCGGCAAGCCGCCGAAGCCTCCGGGGCTCGCCGAAGTACTTGTCCTGATGGAGAACTCGCCGAAGCCGATCGTTGCCGCCATTCACGGCACTGCGCTCGGCGGCGGTCTGGAAGTCGCGCTGGCATGCCACTACCGCGTGGCGACCAAGGAGGCCAGACTCGGCCTGCCCGAAGTGAAGCTCGGCCTTCTGCCCGGTGCCGGCGGCACGCAGCGGCTGCCGCGCGCGGTCGGCCCTGAACTTGCGGTCAAGATGATCGTCAGCGGCGATCCGATCAGCGCGGCGGAAGCCCTCAAGAACGGCCTGATCGAGGAGATCGTCGAAGGTCCGGCGGCCGGCGGCGAGGCCTTTGCGCTCAAGGTGCTGGCGGAGAAGCGCCCGCTGCGCAAGCTGCGCGACGACGACTCCAAGCTCGCGGCGGCCAAGGCCGACATCTCGATCTTCACCAATGCGGTCGCAGCGCTGACCAAGAAGGCGCGCGGGCTCGAAGCGCCGTTCGCGGCGGCAGATGCCGTGCGCGCCGCGATCGAGTTGCCGTTCGACGAGGGACTGAAGAAAGAGCGCGAAGGTTTCCTCAAGCTCGTCGCCAGCGACCAGTCGAAAGCGCAGCGCTACGCCTTCTTCTCCGAGCGCGAAGCCGCCAAGATCGCCGGCGTGCCTGAGGGCACCAAGGCGCGTCCGGTCGAGCGCGTCGCCATCATCGGCGCCGGCACCATGGGCGGCGGTATCGCGATGTCGTTCGCCAATGCCGGTATCCCGGTGACGCTGATCGAGACTGGCGAAGAGCAGCTCAAGCGCGGCATGGGCGTGATGCAGAAGAACTACGAGGCCACCGCGGCCCGCGGCGGTATCCCGGCGGATGCGCCCGCCAAGCGCATGGGACTGATCAATGGCGTCGTTGGCCTGGAGAACGTCAGGGACGCTGACCTGGTGATTGAAGCCGTGTTCGAAACCATGGCGGTCAAGAAGGAAGTGTTCGAGGCGCTCGACAAGCACGCCAAGCCGGGCGCGGTGCTGGCCTCCAACACCTCCTATCTCAACATCGACGAAATCGCGAAAGTGACAAAGCGTCCGCAGGACGTGCTCGGCATGCACTTCTTCTCGCCTGCCAACGTCATGAAGCTGTGCGAGATCGTCCGCGCCGACAAGACCGCGCCGGATGCGCTGACCACAGCGGTTTCGATCGCCCGCAAGATCGCCAAGGTTCCGGCCGTAGTCGGCGTCTGTGACGGCTTTGTCGGGAACCGCATGCTGGCCCAACGCGGCAAGCAGTCCGAGAAGCTGTTGTTCGAAGGTGCGCTGCCGCAGCAGGTCGACGCTGTCGTGACGAAGTTCGGCATGCCGATGGGCCCGTTCGCGATGAGCGATCTGGCCGGCCTCGATATCGGCTGGCGTTCGCGCAAAGATCGCGGCATCAAGTCGGAAATCGCCGACGCGCTGTGTGAGGCCGGACGCTTCGGCCAGAAGACCGGCAAGGGCTACTACAAGTATGAAGGCGGCTCGCGCGCGCCGTTGCCCGATCCGGACGTCGAAAAACTGATCGACGAGACGCTGCAGCGTCTTGGCCGCAAGAAGCGCGTCGTCAGCGACGACGAGATCCTCGAGCGCATGATGTACCCGATGATCAACGAGGGTGCGCGCATCCTGGAAGAGGGCATCGCGGCGCGTCCGAGCGACATCGACGTGATCTGGCTCTACGGCTATGGCTGGCCGATCTATCGCGGCGGCCCGATGTTCTATGCCGACCAGGTCGGTCTCAAGCACATCGCCGATCGTCTCTCCTACTACGCCAAGGAGACCAACGATCCCTCGCTCGAACCGGCCCCGCTGCTCAAGCGTCTGGCCGCGGAAGGCAAGACCTTTGCGTCGCTGGCCGCGCAGTCGAAGGCGGCTTGATGGGGCACTGCTCCCACCACACGTCATTCCGGGATGGTGCGACAGCACCAGACCCGGAATCTCGAGATTCCGGGTTCGCGCGCCGCGCGCCCCGGAATGACGGCTTCCACTGAGCGCTTCCATGACCCATCCCGGCGAACAGTTCTATCCGGAAGGCGTCCGCTGGGACGATCCGATCGCGCGCGGAACGTTGCCGGACCTGTTGTCGGCGGCCGCCGCGGAATTCGGACCGCGCCCCGCTATCGAATTCCGCGACCGGCCGATCAGCTACGCTGAACTGGAAGACAAGGTCGAACTTGCCGCCAGCGCCTTTCTGCGCGCCGGCTACGGCAAGGACAGTTCGGTCGCGCTGTTCCTCGGCAATTCGCCCGACCATCCCGTCAATTTCTTCGGCGCGCTGAAGGCAGGCGCCCGCGTCGTGCATTTGTCGCCGCTCGACGGCGAGATCGCGCTGTCGCACAAGCTCACCGATTCCGGCGCGCGCGTGCTGGTCACCAGCAATCTTTCGGCGTTGCTGCCGACCGCACTGAAATTCCTGGACAAGGGCCTGCTCGACCGCCTGATCGTCTGCGAGGACGATTATTGGGGCAAGGCCGGAACGCCGCAGACGGCGCTGCCGGATAATCCGAAGATCGTCACCTGCAGCCAATTCACCGACGGCGCGGCGAAGCCCGCGCGGTGGCCGGCGATCTCGGTCGATGACGTCGCGCTGCTGCAATATACCGGCGGCACGACAGGGCTTCCAAAAGGCGCGATGCTCAGCCACGGCAATCTCACGTCCGCAGTCTCGGTCTACGACATCTGGGGCAAGCCGGCGCGCGCCGAGCGCAATGCGATCGAGCGCGTGATCTGCGTGCTGCCGCTGTTCCACATCTATGCGTTGACCGTGGTGCTGCTGTCGTCGATCCGCCGCGGCAATCTGATTTCGCTGCATCAACGTTTTGACGTCGAGGCCGTGATGCGCGATATCGAGATCAAGCGCGCCACTTCATTCCCGGGCGTGCCGACGATGTGGATCGCGATCGCAGCACTTCCCGATCTCGACAAGCGCGATCTGTCCTCGCTGGTGTCCTGCGGCTCCGGCGGCGCGCCGCTGCCGGTCGAGGTCGCAAAAATCTTCGAGCGCCGGGTCGGCATGAAGCTGAAGAGCGGCTGGGGCATGACCGAGACCTGCTCGCCCGGCACCGCTCACCCCAAGGATGGGCCGGACAAGCCCGGCTCGATCGGCCTGATGCTGCCCGGCATCGAGATGGACGTGGTGTCGCTGGAAGACCCCACAAAACTGATGCCGGTGGGCGAAGTCGGCGAAATCAGAATCCGCGGTCCGAACGTCACCAAAGGCTACTGGAACCGGCCGAAAGAAACCGCGGAAGCCTTCGTCGGCGACCGCTTTCTCACCGGCGACATCGGCTACATGGACGCCGACGGCTATTTCTATCTGGTCGATCGCAAGAAGGACATGATCATCTCCGGCGGCTTCAACGTCTATCCGCAGATGATCGAGCAGGCGATCTACACGCACCCTTCGGTGCAGGAAGTGATCGTGATCGGCATATCAGATGACTATCGCGGCGAAGCCGCAAAAGCCTTCATCAAGCTGCGCGCGAATGCAAAGCCCTTCACGCTGGATGAATTGCGCGCCTTCCTCACCGGCAAGCTCGGCAAGCACGAGATTCCGGCGGCGGTCGATTTCGTCGACGAGTTGCCGCGCACGCCGGTCGGAAAATTGTCGCGCCACGAATTGCGCATGCAGCAATCGCCGCCGCAGGCCACCATCAAGAAAGACGTCGCGTAACCGGAATTTGGAATTATTCGCTCACAGGAGGATCCGATGGATCTCGCTTTCAGCAAGGAAGAAATCGCGTTTCGTGAGGAGGTGCGGGCCTTCTTCCGGGACAACGTGCCGCCGGAGACGCGGCGCAAGATGGTGGAGGGCCGCCATCTCTCCAAGGACGAGATGGTCGCCTGGTGGCGCATCCTGAACAAGAAGGGCTGGGGCGTCTCGCACTGGCCGAAGGAATATGGCGGCACCGGCTGGACCTCGGTACAGCACTATATCTTCAACGAAGAGCTGCAGATGCATCCGGCGCCGGCGCCGCTCGCCTTCGGCGTCAGCATGGTCGGCCCGGTCATCTACACCTTCGGCAACGAGAAGCAGAAGAAGCAGTATCTGCCGCGCATCGCCAATGTCGACGACTGGTGGTGCCAGGGCTTTTCGGAGCCCGGCTCGGGATCGGACCTCGCCTCGCTGAAGACCAAGGCCGAGCGCAAGGGCGACAAGTACATCATCAACGGCCAGAAGACCTGGACCACGCTCGCCCAGCACGCCGACATGATCTTCTGCCTGTGCCGCACCGACAGTAATGCGAAGAAGCAGATGGGCATCTCCTTCATCGTCTTCGACATGAAGTCGAAGGGCGTCACCGTGCGCCCGATCGAGACCATCGATGGCGGCCATGAGGTCAACGAAGTGTTCTTCGACGACGTCGAGGTGCCGGTCGAGAATCTGATCGGGGAAGAGAACAAGGGCTGGGACTACGCAAAATTCCTGCTCGGCAACGAACGCACCGGCATCGCCCGCGTCGGCGTCTCCAAGGAGCGGCTGCGCCGCATCAAGGAGCTCGCCTCCAAGGTCGAACAGAACGGCAAGCCCGTGATCGAGGACCAGGGTTTCCGCGAAAAGCTCGCCGCCTGCGAGATCGAACTCAAGGCGCTCGAGCTCACCCAGCTCCGCGTCGTCGCGGATGAAGGCAAGCACGGCAAGGGCAAGCCCAATCCGGCATCCTCGGTGCTGAAGATCAAGGGCTCGGAGATCCAGCAGACCACCACCGAACTGTTGATGGAAGTAATCGGCCCGTTCGCGGCGCCTTACGACGTGCACGGCGACGACGGCTCCAACGAGACCATGGACTGGACCGCCCAGATCGCGCCGAGCTACTTCAACAACCGCAAGGTCTCGATCTACGGCGGCTCCAACGAGATCCAGCGCAACATCATCACCAAGGCGGTGCTGGGGCTGTAGGCCCACCACCGTCATGCCCGGGCTTGTCCCGGGCATCCACGTCTTGTTTTGAGGATAGGAAAGTCGTGGATGGCCGGGTCAAGCCCGGCCATGACGACATAGAGGTCGGAAAGTAACGAACATGGATTTTGATTTGTCCGAGGAGCAGCGCCTTCTCAAGGAAAGCATCGACGGTCTGTTGACCGACTCCTACGATTTCGATGCGCGCAAGAAGTACCAGAAGGAGAAGGGTGGCTGGAGCAAGGCCGTCTGGAGCAAGCTCGCCGAGCAGGGCTTGCTGGGCCTGCCGTTTGCCGAAACCGATGGCGGCTTTGGCGCCGGCGCGGTCGAGACCATGATCGTGATGGAGGCGCTCGGCAAGGCGCTGGTGCTGGAGCCGTATCTCGCCACCGTGGTGGTCGGCGGCGGCTTCCTGCGCCATGGCGGCTCGGCCGAGCAGAAGGCCGCGCATATCCCCGGCATCATCGACGGCAGCAAGACTTTTGCATTTGCGCAGCTCGAGAAGAACTCGCGCTATGATCTCGGCGATGTCGCAACATCAGCCAAGAAGAAGGGTTCGGGGTGGGTCATCGACGGCGAGAAATTCGTCGTGCTCAACGGCGAGAACGCCGACACCCTGATCGTGACCGCGCGCACCAAGGGCGCGCAACGCGATCGCAGCGGCATCGGCGCGTTTTTGGTGCCGGCCAATGCCAAGGGTGTCACCCGCAAGGGCTATCCGACTCAGGACGGCCTGCATGCGGCCGACATCGCCTTCACCGGCGTCGAGGTCGGCGCTGATGCCGCAATCGGCGATCCCGAGAACGGCTTGCCTTTGATCGAGCGCGTGGTGGATGAAGCCCGCACCGCAATGTGCGCGGAAGCAGTCGGCGCGATGGATGAATCGCTGAAGTCGACCGTCGAATATCTCAAGACCCGAAAGCAGTTCGGCGTGCCAATCGGCAGCTTCCAGACCCTGCAGCACCGCGCCGCCGACATGTTCGTGGCGCTCGAACAGGCCCGCAGCATGTCGATGTTTGCGACCATGGCGGCCGATTTCGACAGCGCGAAAGAGCGCGCCACCGCGGTCGCTGCCGCCAAGGTGCAGATCGGCAAATCCGGCAAGTTCATCGGTCAGCAGTCGATCCAGCTTCACGGCGGCATCGGCATGACCCAGGAAGCCAAGATCGGCCACTACTTCAAGCGGCTCACCATGATCGAGAACACCTTTGGCGACACCGACTACCACCTCCGCCGCGTCACCGACGCGGGCGGGCTGGTGTAGTTCCCCTGCCGTATCTTACCCTCCCCTGGAGGGGGAGGGTCGATGCGACCCGGCGACGCGAAGGGTCGTCCGGTAGAGCGGCGGGGTGGGGCGACGGTCTCTCCACTCGAACAGTGCCCGAGTTGAGAGACCGTCACCCCACCCCGTCTCGCATTTCGCTTCGCTCCATGCGAGCCGACCCACGAGCGAGCTCCGCTCGTCTCGGACCCCTCCAGGGGAGGGTAAGAGAAGGCGTCGCCTCCCGCATATTGACCTTCGCCGCCCAATCGGATTGCCTCTTGGCAACTAAAATGTCCCGGGGAAGCAACGTCATGTCCTTTGTGCTGGCCATCGATCAGGGCACCACGTCCTCACGCGCCATGGTGTTTCGATCAGACATCTCCATCGCCGCCACGGCGCAGCAGGAATTCCCGCAGCATTTTCCGGCGTCTGGCTGGGTCGAGCACGAGCCGGAGGACATCTGGACCTCGACAATAGCGGTCTGCCGCGAGGCGCTGGAGAAAGCCGGCCTGAAAGCGCAGGACATCGCCGCGATCGGCATCACCAACCAGCGCGAGACCACCGTGGTGTGGGACCGCGCGACGGGTCAGGCGGTGCACCGCGCCATCGTCTGGCAGGACCGCCGTACCGCCGACATCTGCGCTAAACTAAAAGCCGAGGGCCACGAGCCTGCGATTTCGGCCAAGACCGGCCTGATCATCGATCCCTATTTCTCCGGAACCAAAGTCGCCTGGATCCTCGACCACGTCCCGGGCGCGCGCGAACGCGCGCGTAGCGGCGAGCTGATGTTCGGCACCGTCGATTGCTATCTGCTGTGGCGCCTGACGCGCGGCAAGGTGCACGCGACCGACGCCACCAACGCTTCGCGCACGCTGCTGTTCAACATCCACACCGGCGAGTGGGACGACGAGCTCTTAAAGCTCCTGCGCGTGCCGCGCTCGATGCTGCCCGAGGTAAAAGACTCCTCCGCCAAATTCGGCGATAGCGACCCAAGCCTGTTTGGCGGCTCGATCGCGATTTCAGGCATCGCCGGTGACCAGCAGGCGGCGACCATCGGCCAGGCCTGCTTCACGCCCGGCATGATCAAATCGACCTACGGCACCGGCTGCTTCGCGCTCCTCAACACCGGCACTACGCCGGTCGCCTCGAAGAACAAGCTGCTCACAACCATTGCCTATCAACTGAACGGCAAGCGCACCTATGCGCTCGAAGGCTCGATCTTCGTCGCAGGAAGCGCGGTGCAGTGGCTGCGCGACGGCCTCGGCATCATCAAGCAGGCGTCGGAGACCGGCCCGCTTGCCGACAAATCCGATTCCATGCAGAGCGTCTATCTGGTGCCGGCCTTCGTCGGCCTCGGCGCGCCTTACTGGAACCCCCGCGTCCGCGGCGCATTGTTCGGCCTCACCCGCAACACCGGCCCGGCCGAACTGGCGCATGCTGCGCTGGAAAGCGTCTGCTACCAGACTTTTGACCTCTGGGCCGCGATGCGCGCCGACTGGCCGGATGCGACCGCCGCCAACATCGTACTCCGCGTCGACGGCGGCATGACGGCGTCGGACTGGACCATGCAGCGCCTCGCCGACCTGCTCGACGCCCCGGTCGATCGCCCGATGATCCAGGAGACCACCGCGCTCGGCGCCGCCTATCTCGCGGGACTGCAGGCCGGCGTCTATCCCGAACCCGCAAAGTTCGCCGACAACTGGCGGCTGGAGCACCGCTTCAAGCCGGCGATGAGCGTGGCGACGCGTGAGCGCAAGCTGGCCGGATGGGCGAGGGCGGTGAAGGGCGTCCTGGCAAGCGATGAGGGGGAGTAGCGTCGGATGATCCTGCCCGACGGCCATTCCGACGTCCCTGCCGGCAAGATCGCCGCCGTCGTCACGCATCTGGAAATGACCGCGCGCCCCGCGCCGCGTTCCGATCCCGCAGGCTCGTGGTCGCTACGGCGGGTCGATGTTCTCGCGCTCGACTGGTTTCGTGATCTCTATTGTCGCGTCGGCCAGCAATGGCTGTGGATTTCAAGGATGCGGATGTCCGACGCGGAATTGGCTGCGATCATTCAATCGCCGCGGGTGGAGGTCTACGCGCTGGCCCACGAGGGACACGACGAAGGCTTGCTCGAACTGGATTTTCGCGAGCCCGGACAATGCGAACTCGTCTCTTTCGGGGTCACCGAAAAACTTGTCGGAACGGGTGCCGGCCGCTGGCTGATGAACCGCGCACTGGAGCTCGCATGGTCGCGGCCGGTTACGCGCGTCTGGCTGCACACCTGTACCTTCGATCATCCCGCCGCGCTCGCCTTCTACCAGCGCTCGGGCTTTCGTCCATTCCGGCGGCAGGTCGAAATCGTCAACGATCCGCGGCTCAATGGAACAGTGCCGCGCGACGTGGCGCGGCATGTGCCGATTATTGAGTAATGGGTGTCGTCGCACACTCAAGCGTCATCACCGGGCTTGTCCCCGATGATACACGTCTTACGTTCCTGGGTAGGAGCCAAAGACATTGGATGGCCGGGTCAAGCCCGGCATGACAAGTGGGGAGAGCACAACGAACATGATCCTGATCGGCCAATTCGATTCCCCCTTTGTCCGCCGCGTCGCCATTGCGATGCGGCTCTATGGCATCGCCTTCGAGCATAAGCCGTGGTCGACCTTCGGCGACGCTGACAAGATCGCACCCTATAATCCGCTGCGACGGGTGCCGACGCTGGTACTTGACGATGGCGAGGCGCTGATCGAGAGCGCGATGATCCTGGATCATCTCGATGATCGCGTCGGCCCCGAGAAAGCGATGCTTGCGCGGAGCGGCGAGGCGCGGCGGCGGCATTTGCGGATTTGCGCGCTGGCGATGGGGCTCGGCGACAAGGGCGTCAGCCTGCTGTACGAACGCGTGCTGCGCAAGGAGAAGCAACTCGATCTCTGGGTCGAGCGCTGCAAGTCGCAGATATCAGGTGTGCTGGAGGTGCTGGAAAAGGAGCGCGCTGATGTCAAGACGCCGTACTGGTTCGGCGAAAACATCGGCCACGCCGATATCGCGGTCGCCTGCGTGCTGCGCTTCACCGGCGAGGCGCATCCCGCGCTGTTCGACATGCGCTATCCTGCGCTGAAGGCGCATGCCGAGCGTTGCGAGGCGCTGCCGCCGTTCAAGGAAATCGTCCAGCCACTGGCGCCGCCGAGCGGCGATTGAGCTGGACGGGGCCGCGCCCGGCCACGGCCGCGGTGCCGGGCCCAATCCTACTTTGCATGGGGTTGTTTTCGCGATTTTTTTCGGCCGGGTGCGGCGCGTCCGGGGAGTCGTGCCGCCGGACGGCGAGCCTCGCTTTCACACCTTATGCCGCATCGCCTCCGGCGTGTCCGGCTGCGCCAGCGGATGCGCTTTCGCAAATTCCGGGAGCGCCATTGCCGTCTCGAAGATGCGCTTCACGGTGGGATAGATGTTCAAATCGATCTGCTGCGTCACGGCGAAGGTGACATGCCCCACCATGCAGATATCGGCCAGCGTCGGTGCATCGCCGTGGCAGAATTTACCCGTGTCCTTGTCGCCGGCGAGATGTCCCTCCAGCGCCGCCAGCGTTTCCACGATCCAGTGCCGTCGCCATGCCGCTTGCTGCGTATCGCGCAGATTGAGTTCGTGGTCGAGATAGCGCCGCACCCGCGGCGTCAGCAGCGGATGGCCCTCGCAGGCGACCATCAGCGCCAGCGCGCGGACGCGAGCGCGGCCGTTGATGTCGGCGGGCAGCAAAGGCGGGGAGGGAAATCTCTCGTCGAGATATTCGAGGATCGCCAGCGACTGGAACAGCGTGGTGCCGTCGTCTTCGACCAGCGCCGGCAGCGCCATCTGCGGGTTGATGCGGCGATACTCGGCCTCGCGATGGGCATTGGCGTCGAGGTCGACGACGATCACCTCGGTCGGAATATTTTTCAGATTGAGCGCGATGCGCACGCGAAAACTCGCCAGCGATCGCCAGAACGAGAAGAATTTCATGAGGCCTCCGCACCTTTTCTTCCCCTCTCCCCTTGTGGGAGAGGGTGGATCAATCGTGCGAAGCACGATTGAGACGGGTGAGGGGTTCTTTCCGCGGATAGAGACCCCTCATCCGGCAGCCTTCGGCTGCCACCTTCTCCCACAAGGGGAGAAGGGAAGAAAGCAAGAAAGCAAGAAAGCAAGAAAGCGAGTTATCAGGCCCCGACGGCCTTCTTCCGCCAGGCCAGATGCACGGCACAGGTGCAGCCGGGCGGATGCGAAGCGACGTCGTTGGCGGGGACGATCTCGGCCACCGCCGGCGCCTTCGCCGCGGCCTGCTCCTGCAACGGAATATAGTTCAGCACCGGCGCCAGCCAGCGCTCGGTCTCGGCGACGCTCATGCCCTTGCGGGCGGCATAATCCTCGACCTGGTCGCGCTCGATCTTGCCGACGCCGAAATAGAAGCTTTCGGGATGCGAGAAATACAGCCCGGACACCGACGAGCCCGGCCACATCGCAAAGCTCTCGGTCAGCTTCACGCCCGCCGTGTTCTCCGCATCCAGCAGGCGGAACAGCGTCGCCTTCTCGGTGTGGTCGGGCTGCGCGGGGTAACCCGGCGCGGGACGGATGCCGGCATATTGTTCGAGGATCAACTGATCGGAGGCCAGCGCCTCGTCCGGCGCGTAGCCCCAGAATTCCTTGCGGACGCGCTGATGCATCCGCTCGGCAAAAGCTTCCGCCAGACGATCGGCCAGCGCCTTGCACAGGATCGAGGAATAATCGTCATTGGCGTTCTTGAAGCGGTCGGCGACCGCGTCCTCGCCGATCCCGGCGGTGACGACGAAGGCGCCGATATAATCCGGCACGCCCGAAGACGCGGGTGCGATGAAATCCGACAGCGCGGCGTTGAAGCGGCCTTCCCGCTTCTCCAGTTGCTGGCGCAGCGTGTGGAAGGTCGCGATTTTTTGCTTGCGGCTGTCGTCGGCATAGACGGCAATATCGTCGCCGTCGGCATTGGCCGGCCAGAAGCCGATCGTGGTGCGGGCGGTGAACCATTTCTCCTTGATGATGCGGTCGAGCATCTTGCGCGCGTCGTCATAAAGCGAGCGCGCGACTTCGCCGATCTTGGGGTCGTCGAGGATGGCCGGGAAGCGCCCGGTCAGTTCCCAGGTCTGGAAGAACGGCGTCCAGTCGATATATTCCGCGAGCTCCGCGAGGTCGTAGGCGTCAAAGCTCTTGATGCCAAGGAACGAAGGCTTCTTCGGCGGCGTCTTGGCGAAGTCGGCCTTGACGGCATTGGCGCGGGCATCCGCCAGCTTCAGCCGCTTCTTGTCGGCCTGCGCGCGGAAATGCGCCGCAGAAATTTTGGCGTATTCGGCGCGGATGTCGGCGGCGTATGCCTCGCGCTTGTCGGGCGAGAGCAGCGACGACGCCACGCCGACCGCGCGGCTGGCGTCGTTGACATGCACCACCGGGCCGCCCTTGTAGTTCGGGTCGATCTTGACAGCGGTATGGACGCGGCTCGTCGTGGCACCGCCGATCAACAGCGGCATCTTCATGCCCTGCCGCTCCATTTCGCCCGCCAGAAAACTCATCTCGTCGAGCGAGGGCGTGATCAGGCCGGACAGCCCGATGATGTCGGCGTCTTCGGCCTTGGCGGTTTCGATGATCTTGGCGGCCGGCACCATGACGCCGAGGTCGATCACCTCGAAATTATTACATTGCAGCACGATGCCGACGATGTTCTTGCCGATGTCGTGGACGTCGCCCTTGACGGTGGCGAGCACGATCTTGCCCGCCGCGTTGCGGCCGTCGCCGGTCACGCCGTTGGCGAGGTTGCGGGCCTTCTCCTCCTCCATGAACGGCATCAGATAGGCGACCGCCTGCTTCATCACGCGGGCGGACTTCACCACCTGCGGCAGGAACATTTTTCCATCGCCGAAGAGGTCGCCGACGATGTTCATGCCGGCCATCAGCGGGCCTTCGATCACGTTCAGCGGCCGCTCCACCGTCAGGCGCGCGGCCTCGGTGTCCTCCTCGATGAATTCGGTAATGCCGTGCACCAGCGCATGCGACAGCCGCTTCTCGACCGGCCATTCGCGCCAGGCAAGATCCTGCTCCTTGGTCTGCTTCTCCTTGCCGCGGAATTTTTCCGCCAGCGTCAAGAGCCGCTCGGACGCGCCGGGGTCGCGGTTGAGGATGACGTCCTCGCAGACCTGCCGCAACTCGGGATCGATGTCGTCATAGACGATCATCTGCCCGGCATTGACGATGCCCATGTCCATGCCGGCGTGAATCGCGTGATACAGGAACACCGAATGCATCGCCTCGCGCACCGGCTCGTTGCCGCGGAACGAAAACGAGAGATTCGACACGCCGCCGGAGATGTGCGCATGCGGCAGATTCTGCCGGATCCAGCGCGTCGCCTCGATGAAGTCGACGCCGTAATTGTTGTGCTCGTCCAGCCCGGTCGCGATGGCAAAGATATTCGGATCGAAGATGATGTCCTCGGGCGGAAAGCCGACCTCGTTGACCAGGATGTCATAGGCGCGCTTGCAGATTTCGGTCTTGCGCGCAAACGTGTCCGCCTGTCCGACCTCGTCGAATGCCATCACCACGACGGCGGCGCCGTGGCGGCGCGCGATCTGGGCCTCGTGGACGAACTTCTCCACGCCTTCCTTCATCGAGATCGAGTTCACGACAGGCTTGCCCTGAACGCATTTCAGGCCGGCCTCGATCACGTTGAATTTCGAGGAATCGACCATCACGGGAACGCGGGCGATGTCGGGCTCGGCGGCGACGAGATTGAGGAACGTCACCATCGCCGCTTCAGAGTCGAGCAGGCCCTCGTCCATGTTGACGTCGATGATCTGCGCGCCGTTCTCGACCTGGTCACGCGCCACCTGAAGCGCCGCGGTGTAATCGCCGGCCGTGATCAGCTTGCGGAATTTGGCGGAGCCTGTGACGTTGGTGCGCTCGCCGACATTGACGAAGGGGATCGCCGGCGTCAGTTCAAACGGCTCGAGACCCGACAGCCGCAGGCGCGGCTCGATCGTGGGGATCGCGCGCGGCTTGTGCGGGGCGACGGCGGCGGCGATCGCGGCGATATGGTCCGGCGTGGTGCCGCAGCAGCCGCCGACGATATTGACGAGGCCCGCCTCGGCAAACTCGCCGATCAGCCGCGCCATGTATTCCGGCGTCTCGTCGTACTGGCCGAACTCGTTGGGCAGGCCGGCGTTCGGATAAGCACAAACCAAGGTATCGGCGACGCGGCCGATGTCGGCAATGTGGGCGCGCAGGTCTTCGGCGCCGAGCGCGCAGTTGAATCCGATGGTGATCGGCTTGGCGTGCCGCACCGAATTCCAGAACGCTTCCGGCAACTGCCCCGAAAGCAGGCGGCCCGACTTGTCGGTAATGGTGCCCGAGATCATCACGGGCACGTCGATGCCGCGCGCTTCCGTGATTTCGGCAATGGCGTAGAGCGCGGCCTTGGCGTTGAGGGTGTCGAAGATGGTTTCGACCAGCAGCATATCTGCGCCGCCGTCCAGGAGGCCGTTGATCTGCTCGCCGTAGGCCTTGCGCAGATCGTCGAAAGTGACGGCGCGATAGCCGGGGTTGGAAACGTCGGGCGAGATCGACGCGGTGCGGTTGGTCGGGCCCAGCGCCCCCGCGACAAAACGGGGCTTGCCGTCCTCGGCGCTGACGCGCATCGCTGCGGCGCGGGCGAGTTTTGCGCCATCGCGGTTCAGCTCATAGGCGAGGTCCGACATGTCGTAGTCGGCCTGCGCGATCGAGGTCGAGGAAAACGTGTTGGTCGCGACGATGTCGGCACCCGCGCGCAAGTAAGCAGCATGGATGTCCTCGATCGCTTGCGGCTGCGTCAGGATCAAAAGATCGTTGTTACCCCTGACGTCGCGATGGAAGTCGGCAAAACGTTGCCCCCGAAACGCGGCCTCGTCATACTGCAGACCCTGGATCATGGTGCCCATGGCGCCGTCGAGCACCAGTATGCGCTCTCGGGCGGCGGCGAGCAGGGCAGTCCGCTTCGGCGAACTCTTGGGCGAAATCGAAACACTCATCGGATCAGGCGGCCTTCTGTGCGCCATTGGGGCGGATGCCCAGCAAATGGCTGATCGCAAACACGAGGTCCGCGCGGTTCATGGTGTAGAAGTGAAAGGTATCGACGCCGTGCTTGGCGAGCTTTTGCACCTGGCCGGCCGCGACAGTTGCCGCCACCAGTTTGCGGGTATCGGCATCGTCGTCGAGGCCATCGAATTTTGCCGCGAACCAATCCGGCACCGTGGTGCCAGCGCGGGTGACAAACTTGCGTGCCTGCTTGAAATTGTGCATCGGCATGATGCCAGGCACGACCGGAATATCGATGCCGCGGGCGCGGACGCGGTCGAGGTAGCGGAAGTAGAGGTCGTTATCGAAGAACACCTGGGTGATGGCTCGCGCCGCGCCGGCGTCGACCTTGGCCTTCAACGTATCGATGTCGGCGTCGATCGTCGGGCTCTCCGGATGTTTTTCGGGATAGGCCGAAACCGAGATCTCGATATCCGGATAGCGCTTCTTGATGCCCGCGATCAGGTCGGGCGAGCTCTGGTAGCCATCGGGATGCGCATGATAGGCGGTGCCGATGCCGGTGGTGGGGTCGCCGCGCAGCGCCACGATATGGCGGACGCCGATCTCGTGATAGCGCGCCACCACGTCGTCGATCTCGCCCTTCGGCGCGCCGACGCAGGTCAGGTGCGCTGCCGGCGTCAGGCGGGTCTCTTTGAGGATGCGGGCGATGGTCGAATGGGTCCGCTCGCGGGTCGATCCGCCGGCGCCATAGGTCACGGAGACGAAATTCGGCGTCAGCGGCGCCAGCCGGTTGATGGTTTCCCACAGGCTCCGCTCCATCTCTTCCGTCTTGGGCGGGAAGAACTCGAAGGAAATCTTGGGCGAATGCAGCGCACGATGGCCGTCGAAAGCGGGGGACGTAAGCTCGGTCATGGCACTCACAAAAGCTCCACAGAAATGGGCAGGCATCAGGCCTAGCGGTCGTCAGCTAAAATAAGCCAAACAAGGCCGACCAAACAGCCCATCAGCGATGGGAAATAGCCCAATATGTGTAGAAAAATGCGAAATATCGGCCTTGTTGGAAGGTTGTTGGGCAGTCGTCGAATAAAGATTTATATAGCAAAAACAATTCTATAGCGAATTTTCGGCCATCCGGAGGGGTGTTTCGGATTGTGGGCAGATCAGTAATCTGATGAATTTGTTGAATTTTATCCCACTCAAGGGATGCGCCGCCACCGCCGCTTTCCCCACAAGCGCGGGCCTGACCTGCACCAGCCAGGCCTTTGTCGCCCTCGTTTGCCGCACTAGTTTAGCGCCATGATCCCGCTTTCAGTCCTCGACCTCTCCGTCGTCACCACAGGCACCCGTCCCGCCCACGCGCTGCAGAACAGCATCGATCTGGCGCGCCATGTCGATGGGCTCGGCTATGTCCGCTACTGGCTCGCCGAGCATCACAATCTGGCGTCGGTGGCGAGCCCCGCGCCCGATCTGATGATCGGGCAGATCGCGGCGGTGACGAACAATATCCGCGTCGGCTCCGGCGGCGTGATGCTGCCCAACCATGCGCCGCTTGTCGTGGCCGAGCGCTTCAAGATGCTCGAGGCGCTGTTTCCCGGCCGCATCGATCTCGGCCTCGGCCGCGCGCCCGGCACCGACGGCGCCACGGCGCATGCGCTGCGCAGCCGGCTCGATCGCCGCGAGGGTGACGATTTTCTCGAACGCTTAAGTGAACTGGTGTTGTGGGAGACTCGCGATTTCCCTGCCGGGCATCCCTACAACAATGTGGTGGCGATGCCCGACGACACGCCGCTGCCGCCGATCTGGCTGCTCGGTTCGAGCGATTACAGTTCGGAGCTGGCGGCACAGGTCGGCATGGGGTTCGCGTTTGCGCATCATTTTGCGTCCTACGACGCGATCGCGGCGATGACCAATTACCGCGACCATTTCAAGCCGTCCGGCTGGCGCGCCACGCCGCACGGCATTCTCGCCGTCGCTGCCGTTGCCGCCGAAACCGATGCGGAAGCTGAACAGCTCGCGTCCTCGATGGACCTCAACCGCCTGCGCCGTGACCGCGGACAATACCTGCCGCTGCCGAGCGTCGAGGAAGCGCTGGCCTATAATTATACGGACGCCGAGCGCGGCTCGGTCGCGCGCAATCGCTCGCGGCTGTTCGTCGGCAGCCCGGCGACGATCCTGTCGAAGCTGCAGCCGATGATTACAGCCAGCCAGCCGGATGAGTTGATGATCATCACCGCCGTCTACGATCATGACGCGCGGAAGAAGTCGTATAGTCTGCTGGCGGATGCGTTCGGGCCGAGCAAGAAAGCCGCCGCATAAAGACTGTCGTCCCTGCGAACGCAATGCGAACGCAGGGACCCATACCGCGTGATCTATCGATGAGGCAGTGTGGCTGACACCTTCAACGACAACTATGTTCGGTGGCTATGCGTCCCTGCGAACGCAAGGGACGACCCGCTGAGGGAGCGCCGGATGTCGCGCGAACCGCATCTCTCCCGTCGGGCGGCGCTCACCGGCTTGGCCGCGACCTGCGCCGCCGGCCTTATGTCCCGGGCATCCGCTGAAGAGGCGGTGCCGATCTTCTCCTCCACTGGTCCAAATGCCGACCGCTATGGTGCCGCCGCGGGATATCCTGTCCCCGACGCCGCAAGGGCGCGGTGGCAAGGCAATCCGTGGCAGCCAGCTGATCGCGTCGGCGCGTTCACCCACATCGATGACATCTATCCGACGCGGCAGGTGAAGCGCGCCGCAGTACCCTGGGCGTTCAAGCGCGCACCGGTGGAATTGTCTGATCCGTTTCGGGCTGAAGTGACCGGCTACCTCGCGCGCAATCCCGTCACCGGCCTGCTGATCGCCAAAGACGACCAGATCCTGTTCGAGCATTACCAATACGGCCGGACCGACCGCCACCGGTTTGTTTCCCAGTCGATGGTCAAGTCGATCACCGGCCTGTTGATCGGCATCGCGGTTTCCGAAGGCGCGATCAAATCGGTCGACGACACGGCCGAGATGTATGTGCGGGGCTTCCGCGGATCGGAATATGGCCGAACGCCGATCCACGATCTCCTGCACATGTCCTCAGGGATCGACTTTGGCGAGGAGGCGGAAGGCGGGCGCGATCTCAACCGGCTATGGCAGGACATGGTCGCCGGCTTTTCGGGGAAAGGCACAGTCAACAGCATTGTTCAATTCAATCACCGGATCGCGCCGCCAGGGACGCGCTTCCATTACGCCAGCATTGAACCGGATGTGCTCGGTATGGTCCTGCGCAACGCCACCGGCAAATCGCTGTCCGACTGCCTGCAGGAAAAAATCTGGCAACCCATCGGGACAGAAGCCGATGCCAGATGGATGGTGGACGCCGAAGGGTTCGAACTGGCTCACTTCGGCTTCAATGCGGTGCTGCGCGATTATGCCCGGCTCGCGCGCTTGCTGGCGCATGACGGCGCGTGGGGTGGGCGGCAGATCATTCCGGCGCAGTGGGTGATTGATGCGACCACGGTGCGGCCGTCAGGCGGCTATCTCGCGCCGGGAAAAGCCGATCGCGATTTCGGCTATGGCTATTTGCTGTGGCTGCTGCCCTGGGGGCAGCGCCAGTTTGCGATGTTCGGTGATTTCGGACAGCGCGTCTGCATCGATCCGGCTTCAAAAATCGTGATCGTGCAGACCGGACTGGAGCAGACCCCGGAGATTTGGAAACTGTGGTTGGCGGCGCTGAAGCGGTTCAGCTAGAGCATTATCCGGAAAAGTGGCTACCGGTTTTCGGAAAAGATCGTGCTTAAAAAAGGATAATGCGGGATGACTTTTCTTCGAATCTTCATCGCATCCTTTTGAACATGCCTACGTTTGTTCGAGCCTCAAAAGCAACCAAGCGTTGTCAAGGGAGTTGTTGCAGTCTCCAACCAGGGAGACAAACCATGGAACTGAAATCTGCAGTTGTTGGGTTGGCCGCCCTCGGCGGCGTTATGCTCGCCGCTGGCTCAGCTTCCGCCGCGATGCCGAACGGGCTTCCGCATGCCGACCAGATCTCACGCCAGGCCACTGATGTCGAGCAGGTCCGCTGGGTCTGCAACGCCTGGGGTCGCTGCTGGTGGCGTCCGGGTCCGAGATGGGGCGCCGGCGGTTGGGGCCCGCGCCCCGTGTGGCGTCCGGGATGGCGCAGCGCCTATGCTTGGGGCGGGCCGGTTTGGGGCCCGCGGCCCGTGTGGGGTCCGCGGCCAGGATGGGGCCCGCGTCCAGGGTGGGGCTGGAACGGCAGGTGGTGATCGGAGAGGGGGCGTACGCCGGCTGATAACGCCGCGAGTACTGCTTTCATAATATCCGTACCCGCTGCACCGTTGGTGCCGCGCAACTCGCCGCTCGCTGGTAAGTGTCCGGCTGCTGCACGTCACGAATCTGCGCTCTCCGCGCGCTCGGCAGCAGTCGTGCGCCGGGAGACGCTAGCAGAGGCGTGTGTGTCCCTTAGTCCTGCTTCTCGCTGAACGTCGCGCGGAACGGATGTGCCGGGTAGACGCCGACGATGCGGAATTCACGCGAGAAGAATTTCAGTTCCTCCAGCGCAAAGGCGAGGCCGCGGTCATCGGGGTGGCCGTCGACATCGGCATAGAACTGCGTCGCAAAGAAATTGCCATCGACCATGTAGCTTTCCAATTTCGTCATGTTGACGCTATTGGTGGCGAAACCGCCGAGCGCCTTGTAGAGCGCGGCGGGCAAATTGCGCACCCGGAAAACAAAAGTGGTGACCAGCGGGCCAGAGCCCTGGGCGGCCCATTTCTGGTCGCGCGCGAGCACCACGAAGCGCGTGGTGTTGTGGGTCTCGTCCTCGACGTCCTCGGCCAGGATATCGAGGCCGTAGATTTGCGCCGCCAGGCGGGAGGCAATCGCGGCAACGCTCTTGTCCTTGCGTTCGGAAACGTCGCGCGCGCTGCCGGCGGTATCGGCCGCAACGATCGGCTTGATGCCAAGCTTGCGGATGATGCGGCGGCATTGCCCGAGCGCGTGGACGTGGCTCTCCACCGTCTTGATGTCGGAAAGCTTTGTGCCCTTCGGTGCCATCAATTGATGGCGGATCGGCAAGAACCATTCACCGACGATGAATAGACCGGACGCCGGCAGGAGATGATGGATGTCGGCGACCCGGCCGGCGACCGAATTCTCGATCGGGATCATGCCGAGGTCGGCCTCGCCGGAGGCGATCACCGACAGCGCGTCCTCGAAGGTCGGGCAGGGCAGCGGCTCGGCGTCGGGATAGGCCTCGACGATGGCGATATGGGAATTGGCGCCAGGCTCGCCCTGGAATGCGATTTTGAACTTTTTGGTCATGCGGGGCCTTTTAGCAGCGGCTCAGGCTTTTGCCAGTGTGCGGCGGGCGGTTTCGAGGTCATCAGGCGTATCGACGCCGAGCGGCACCGAACTCACGATGGCGGCGTCGATCCGCATGCCGGCTTCCAGCGCCCTGAGCTGCTCGAGTTTCTCGCGTTGTTCCAGGACGGAGGGCGGCAGTTTGACGAAGCGCTCCAGCGCTCGCCGCCGATAGGCATAGAGCCCGATGTGATGGTAGCGCGGACCGTCGCCGTACGGCGCGGTGGCGCGGGTAAAATACAGCCCACGGAGCCGTTGGCCGCCCAATGGCGACCCGATCAGCTTCACTACGCTCGGGTTGGTGTGTTCTTCATCTCGTCGGATCTCGGCGGCCAAGGTCCCGATGTCGACCTGGGGGTCGTCGAGCAGCGCGAGCGCGGCCCGGATATCCTGAGGGGGAATGGTCGGCAAATCGCCCTGGACGTTGACCACGCTCTCGGCCCGGCCCTCGGGATCGAGCCGCGTCAGCGCCTCGTAAATACGGTCCGAGCCGGAGGGATGGTCGGGCCGGGTCATGACCGCCGTGCCGCCATGGGCTTTCACGGCGGCCGCGATCTCGGGCGTGTCGGTGGCGACTGCCACCCGGCCGATTTGGGCCTCCTCGGCGCGCCGCAGCACGTGGACGATCATCGGCAGGCCGCCGATGTCGAGCAGCGGCTTGCCGGGCAGGCGGGTCGCCGCCATGCGGGCGGGAATCAGCACAAGAATGCGGGTTTCGGTCATCCGTCGCGAGGTCAGCCGGCCAGCAAAAACAGGCCGGAAATAATGGGGGATCGATGGAAAGTCGGGGCGTTTATACGGGTTGCCAGAGCCCGGGCAAACCGATATCTCAACCCCGCTGAGGGTGCGGCGCGAAAAGCTGATTCCTGACGCGCATCCGCGGCCGTTCGCCGGCCTTCAGTCGACCTTTCCGGCCTGGAGCCTGATCCGTTATGGACTCCTTCGAACTCAACAAGATTCTCGGTGCCATCCTCGGCACCTGCATTCTCGTTCTGGTGACGAGCTTTGCCGCCCATGCGATTTTTGCGCCCGTGAAGCCGGAAAAGCCGGGCTTCGAGATCGCCGTGAAGGAAGACGCCTCTCACGGCGGCGCCAAGGAAGCTGCCGCGCCGTCCGAGCCGATCGAGAAGCTGTTGCAGACGGCTTCCGTCGAGAAGGGCACCGCCGCCGCCAAGAAGTGCGCCGCCTGCCACACCTTCGAGAAGGGTGGCCCGAACCGCGTTGGCCCGAACCTTTACGGCGTCCTCAACGAGCCAAAGGGCGCCGGCCGCGGCGGGTTCAATTTCTCGGCCGCCATGAAAAGCAAGGGTGGCACCTGGACCTATGAAGACCTCAACAAGTTCCTTGCCAACCCCAAGGCTTTTGTTCCGGGCACCGCGATGGGCTTTGCCGGCATCCCGAAGGACAGCGAGCGCGCCGACGTGATCGCCTATCTGCGCAGCCTTTCGGAGAATCCGGCTCCGCTACCGACGGCGGCGAAGTAATATTTCGCCTCTTCGGCATGGACTTCCGAGCGATATCACGGCCAGGCAATGCCTGGCCGTTTCGCTATGAGGGGATCGCATTGTTGTTATCGGAGTTGTTACCGGGACTTTTCGCCGCAGCGGCGGTGTTCCCAAGCTGCTATCATGAGGAAAAAGCAACGTAATTGGTCGAACCCTTGCCTTATATTGGGTCCTCACTAACTCCGCCTCGTGCTTGCGTCGTTCGCGTCTGGGGCCGCCGCGGACTCGACAGTACGGATACTGGCGTCAGCAACAGGAATTCTGCATTTGGCCATTACCCGACGACATCTTCTCCAGGGCGGCGCGCTTGCCGCCATGACCCCCGCGCTGGGGCTTGCTCCCGGAATCTCGGCCATTACTCCAGCCCACGCCCAATCGGCGTCCGGCGAACTGACGTGGCGGCATGCGCTGTCGCTGTTCGGCGAAGTCAAGTACCCGGCCGGCTTCAAGCGCTTCGACTACGTCAATCCGGAGGCCCCTAAGGGCGGCACCGTACGTCAGATCCAGATCGGGACGTTTGATAACTTCAACCTTGTGGTTGCCGGCGTCAAAGGATCGCTCGCAGGCGGCGTTCAGCTGATCTACGAATCTCTCATGACGCAGTCGCTGGATGAGGTTTCGACCGAGTACGGCGAATTGGCCGAAGCCGTCAGCCATCCCGAGGATTTCTCCTGGGTAACGTACCGTCTCAGGCAAGAGGCGAAATGGCACGACGGAAAGCCTGTCACGCCTGACGACGTGATCTTCTCACTTGACGCGTTTAAGCAAAATCATCCGCAATATTCGGCTTACTATCGCCATGTGGTGAAAGCTGAAAAAGTCGGTGATCGCGAGATAAAGTTCAGCTTCCATGCGCCTGGCAATCGCGAGCTCCCGCAGATCGTTGGACAGCTCACGATCTTGCCGAAGCATTGGTGGGAGGGCACTGACAGTCAGGGCCGCAAGCGCGACATCTCCGCGACAACGCTGGAGAAGCCGCTGGGCTCGGGCGCTTACCGCATCAAGGAATTTGTCCCGGGAAGGACGCTGACGCTGGAGCGGGTGAAGGACCATTGGGGGCGCGATTCCAGCACGAATGTCGGCCGCAACAATTTCGACGAGTTGCGTCTGGAATATTTCCGGGACTCGACGGTCGCACTCGAGGCTTTCAAGGGCGATCAAGTCGATTGGCGCACAGAGAACAGCGCGAAGAACTGGGCGACGGCCTACGACTTTCCGGCCGTCAATGACAAGCGTGTGCTGCTCGAGGAGTTTCCAAACCGCAGTTCCGGAATCATGCAGGCATTCGCGTTGAATACCCGGCGTGAGCAGTTCAAGGATCCGCGGGTGCGTCGTGCGCTGAATTTTGCGTTCGATTTCGAGGAAACGAACAAGCAGATGTTCTTCGGTCAGTACAAGCGCATCAGCAGCTACTTCGATGGCACTGACCTGGCTTCAAGCGGCGTGCCGCAAGGTAAGGAATTGGAAATACTCGAAGCCGTCCGCGCGGAAGTGCCGCCCGAGGTTTTCACGAAGCCCTATACCAATCCGGTCGGCGGCAGTCCCGAGGCGGTTCGCGAAAATCTACGTGAGGCGCTGCGCTTGCTGAAGGAAGCTGGGTACGAGGTGCGCGAGCGCAAGCTAGTCGATAGCAAGACTGGAGCACAGTTTGCGCTCGAATTGCTCGGTGCCGACCCGACCTTCGAACGGGTGATGCTGTTCTTCAAGCCGTCGCTGGAGCGGCTTGGCATCGTTGTCAGTGTGCGCACAATCGATCCAACACAGTATGAAAACCGGCTTCGCAGCTGGGATTTCGACGTGGTCGTCTCGTCGTGGGCGGAATCATTGTCACCCGGAAATGAACAGCGCGAATATTGGGGTTCGCAGGCGGCGGACATGGCGGGTTCGCGCAATGTCATCGGCATCAAGAATCCGGCCATCGACAAATTGATCGAGCGGCTGATCTATGCCAAGGGTCGGGATGACCTTGTTGCCGCGACCAGGGCGCTCGACCGCGTGCTGCTGTGGAATCACTATGTCGTGCCGCAGTGGAATTATCCCAAGGTCCGTACCGCGCGCTGGGATCGCTTCGGCCGGCCGTCCGAATTGCCCAAATACGGCCTGTCGGGCTTCCCGACGCTGTGGTGGTGGGACGCCGAAAAGGCTGCCAAGATCGGAAAGCGCAGTTGAAGGAATCGCGCATGGCGCTACTCAATCGCCGGCACGTGCTGGGTCTCGGTGTCGGCGCGTTAAGCGCTGTCGGCCTCAAACCGGTCGCCACCGCTTCCGAGGCGGGCACTGAAAGCCACGGCATGTCGGTGTTCGGCGACCTGAAATACCCTGCCGACTTCAAGCATTTCGACTACGTCAATCCGCAAGCGCCGAAAGGCGGGTTGTTTTCCACGATCCCGTCGACCCGTGCCTATAATCAGTCCTTCCAGACGTTCAATTCCTTCAACGCCTTCATCCTCAAAGGCGAAGGCGCAAAGGGCATGGAGCTGACCTTTGACTCGCTGATGGCGCGCGCGAATGACGAGCCCGACGCGATGTACGGCCTTGCCGCAAAGTCGGTGCGGATCTCGCCTGACAAGCTGACCTACCGCTTCACGATGCGGCCCGAGGCGCGTTTTCATGACGGCTCGAAGATGACGGCGCATGACGTCGCCTTCTCGCTCAACACGCTGAAGGAAAAGGGTCATCCGCTGATCCTGGTTCAGTTGCGCGACTTCGTGAAGGCCGAGGCGCTCGACGATGGGAAGCTGGCCGTTGTCTTTGCGCCGAACCGCGCGCGCGACGTCCCGCTCTATGTTGCAGGCTTGCCGATCTTCTCCAAAGCCTATTACGCGAAGCGCGTGTTCGAGGAATCGACCACCGAGATCCCGCTCGGCTCGGGGCCGTACAAGGTGGGCAAATACGAAATCAACCGCTACGTCGAATACGAACGGGTGAAGGACTGGTGGGCGGCCGATCTTCCCGTCAACCGCGGCAGCTACAATTTCGACACCGTGCGCTACGAGTTCTATCGCGACCGCGACGTGGCGTTCGAAGGCTTTACCGGCAAGAGCTATCTCTACCGCGAGGAGTTCACCGCGCGGATCTGGGCGACGCGTTACGATTTTCCGGCGATCAAGGATGGCCGCGTCAAGCGCGAGACCCTGCCGGACGAACTGCCGTCGGGAGGACAGGGCTGGTTCTTCAACACCCGCCGCGACAAGTTCAAAGACCCCAAAGTGCGCGAAGCGGTCATCAATGCCTTCGATTTCGAATGGACCAACAAGACCGTGATGTACGGCGCCTATGCGCGCACGGTGTCGCCGTTCCAGAATTCGGACATGGTGGCGACCGGGCTGCCGTCGCCGGAAGAGCTGAAGCTGCTCGAGCCGTTCCGTGGGCAGGTGCCGGACGAGGTGTTCGGCGAGCCGTTCGTGCCGCCGGTATCGGATGGATCGGGCCAGGACCGGCAATTGCTGCGCAAGGCGCAGCAACTGCTGCAGGAGGCAAAACTTCCCGTCAAGGACGGCAAGCGGCTCATGCCGAACGGCGAGATCTTTGCGATCGAGTTCCTGCTCGACGAGCCATCGTTCCAGCCGCATCATGCGACCTTCATCAAGAATCTCGGCCAGCTCGGCATCGAAGCCAGCATCCGGTTGATTGACGCCGTGCAATATCGCGCGCGGGTGGAGGCCTTCGATTTCGACATCACGACGATGCGCCTGAGCATGTCACCAACGCCGGGCGACAGCCTGCGGCCGTATTTTACGTCGCATGCGGCCGCTACCAAGGGATCGTACAATCTGGCGGGGGTGGCCAGCCCCGCGATCGATGCGCTGGTCGACAAGGCCATCGGCGCCGAAACGCGGGCTGATTTGACCTTCGCGTGCCGCGCGCTCGATCGCGTGTTCCGGGCCGGCCGCTATTGGGTGCCGCAATGGTACCGCACCAACCACCCGATCGCCTATTGGGACCTGTTCGCGCATCCGCCAAAGCCGGCGCGCTACACGCAAGGCACCGGTGCGCCGGACAACTGGTGGTATGACGCCGCCAAGGCCGCGAAGCTCGAGCAGGCGAAGTAATTCATGACCGCCTATATCGCCCGCCGCATTCTCCTGATGGTACCGACGCTGCTCGGAATCCTTCTGGTATCGTTCGTGGTCGTGCAGTTCGCGCCCGGAGGTCCGGTTGAACGCGTCATTGCGCAGCTCTCGGGCGCCGACACCGGCGGCACGTCGCGGGTATCGGGCGGCGGCGGCGATTTCGGCGCACGCGGCAACCAGGTCGGCGCGGCGGCGGACGCCGTCAGTTCGAAATATCGCGGCGCGCAGGGGCTCGATCCTGACTTCATCAAGAAGCTCGAAGTCCAGTTTGGCTTCGACAAGCCGGCGCCCGAGCGTTTTGCGCTGATGCTGTGGAATTTCGCGCGCTTCGATTTCGGCAAGAGCTATTTCCGCGACGTCAGCGTGCTCCAGCTCATCAAGGAGAAGCTGCCGGTGTCGATGTCGCTCGGCATCTGGATGACGCTCCTGACCTACCTGATCTCGATTCCGCTCGGCATCCGCAAGGCTGTCGCGGACGGTTCAAAGTTCGACACCTGGACCTCGGCGGTGATCATCATCGGCTTTGCGATACCGGGATTCCTGTTCGCGATCCTGCTGATCGTCCTGTTCGCCGGCGGTTCGTTCTTCAACGTGTTCCCGCTGCGCGGCCTGACCTCGGACGGCTGGGCGCAGTTTCCCTGGTATTGGAAGATCATCGACTATTTCTGGCACATCACGCTGCCGCTGGTGTCGATGGCGCTCGGCGCCTTCGCCACCATGTCGCTGCTCACCAAGAACTCGTTCCTCGATGAGATCCGCAAGCAATATGTCATGACCGCGCGCGCCAAGGGCTGCAGCGAGCGGCAGGTGCTCTACAATCACATCTTCCGCAATGCGATGCTGATCGTGATCGCCGGCTTCCCGAGCGCGTTCATCCACGCCTTTTTCTCCGGCTCGCTCCTGATCGAAACCATCTTCTCGCTCGACGGCCTCGGTCTGCTCGGATTCGAGAGCGTGCTGAACCGCGACTACCCCGTGGTATTTGGAACATTGTTCATCTTTTCGCTGGTCGGTCTCGTGGTCAACCTGATCTCCGACCTCGCTTATATGTGGATCGACCCGAGGATCGATTTTGAGGCGAGGGAAGTCTGATGGCGATGCTCGCGCCCCAGCCGGTCGAAACCACCACGCAGTCACCGCTCGGCGAAGTCGTGCCGCCGGTGCGCCACGTCTTCCAACCTTCGCCGCTCAATCGTCGTCGCTGGCATAATTTCAAGGCGAACCGCCGCGGCTACTGGTCGTTCTGGATATTTACGGTTCTGTTCGTGATGTCGCTGTTTGCCGAGTTGATCGCCAACGACCGGCCATTCCTGATCAAATATGACGGCCATCTCTACTGGCCGGCCTTCGTCACCTATTCCGAAACCACTTTCGGCGGCGACTTCGAGACCGCTGCCGACTATCGCGATCCCTACTTGCAGAAGCAGATCGCGGCCAAGGGTGGCACCGTCGTCTGGCCGCTGGTCCGCTTCTCCTACCACACCCACAATCTCGACCTGCCGACGCCGGCGCCGTCGCCGCCGACCTGGATGCTCACCGAAACGCAGTGCAAGGAGATGGTGCAGAAGAAGGGTCTCAAGGGCTGCAGCGACCTCGAATACAACTGGCTCGGTACCGACGACCAGGGCCGCGATGTGGTCGCGCGCCTGATCTACGGCTTTCGCATCTCGGTGCTGTTCGGCCTGACGCTGACGATTATCTCCTCGATCATCGGCATCGCGGCCGGCGGCGTGCAGGGCTATTTCGGCGGCTGGATCGATCTGACCTTCCAGCGGCTGATCGAGGTCTGGACTGCCATTCCTTCGCTGTATCTGCTGCTGATCCTGTCCTCGGTGCTGGTGCCGGGCTTCTTTGTCCTGCTCGGCATCTTGCTGTTGTTCTCCTGGGTGTCGCTGGTCGGGCTGGTGCGCGCCGAGTTCCTGCGCGGACGAAATTTCGAATATATCCAGGCGGCGCGAGCGCTCGGTGTTTCAAATCGGGTGATCATGTTCCGCCACCTGCTGCCGAACGCGATGGTGGCGACGATGACGTTCCTGCCGTTCATCGTGTCGTCCTCGGTGATGACGCTGACGGCGCTGGATTTTCTCGGCTTCGGCCTGCCGCCCGGTTCGCCGTCGCTCGGCGAATTGCTGTCGCAAGCAAAAGCAAACGTGCAGGCGCCCTGGCTCGGTTTCACCGGCTTCTTCTCGGTCGCGATCATGCTGTCGCTCCTGATCTTCATCGGCGAAGCCGCGCGCGACGCCTTCGATCCGCGCAAGACGTTCCGGTAAGGGTGCTGCGCATGGACGCCATCAACCAGCCTTTACTCGATGTCCGCGACCTCTCCGTAGCGTTCGGCGATACGCTCGCGGTCGATCGCGTCTCGTTTTCGATCCGGCGCGGCGAATGCGTGGCCCTTGTTGGCGAGTCAGGCTCGGGAAAATCAGTCAGCGCATTGTCGATCCTCAAGCTGTTGCCCTATCCCAGCGCCTCGCATCCCTCAGGCCACATCCGCTTCCGCGGCCGCGAGCTGCTGACCGCGGCGGAAGGCGAGATGCGCGAGATCCGCGGCAATGACATCTCGATCATCTTCCAGGAGCCGATGACCTCGCTCAATCCGCTGCACACGATCGAGGCGCAGATCGGCGAGATTCTTTCCCTGCATAGCGGTCTCGGCGGGCAGATGGCGCGGGCGCGCACGCTGGAGCTTTTGACGCAGGTCGGCATTCCCGATCCCGAAACCCGGCTGAAGAGCTATCCCCATCAATTGTCCGGCGGCCAGCGCCAGCGCGTCATGATCGCGATGGCGCTCGCCAACGAGCCGGACCTCCTGATCGCGGATGAACCGACCACCGCGCTCGACGTCACGGTGCAGGCCCAGATCCTGGCGCTCTTGGCGGAAATTCGTTCCCGGCTCGGCATGAGCATGCTGTTCATTACCCACGATCTCGGCATCGTCCGCCGCATCGCCGACGTCGTCTGCGTGATGAATTCAGGCAAGATCGTCGAGCAGGGGCCGGTCGAGGAGGTCTTTACCGCACCGAAACATACCTATACCCGCGCGCTGCTCGCGGCCGAACCCAAGCCCGATCCGGCGCCGCCGCGGCCCAACGAGCCGGTGGTGATGTCGGCGGATAATCTGAAGGTCTGGTTTCCGATCAAGCGCGGGCTGTTGCGCTCGACCGTTGGCCATATCAAGGCGGTGGATGGCGTCAGCCTAGCGGTGCGCAAAGGCGAGACGCTCGGCGTCGTCGGCGAATCCGGCTCGGGCAAGACCACGCTGGGCCTGGCGCTGCTCCGGCTGATTTCCTCTGACGGCCCGATCGTGTTCCTCGGCAACAACATTCAAGGCCTGCGCTTCAAGGCCATGCTGCCATTCCGCCGCGACATGCAGATCGTGTTTCAGGATCCGTTCGGCGCGCTGAGCCCGCGCATGTCGGTCGGCGATATCGTCGCCGAGGGCCTTTCCGTGCATCAGAAGTCGTTGTCGCACGAAGAGCGCGAGGCCCGCGTCGTCAAGGCGCTGCGGGACGTCGGTCTCGATCCGGAGACCCGATTCCGCTACCCGCATGAATTCTCCGGCGGTCAGCGCCAGCGCATCTCGATCGCGCGCGCGGTGGTGCTGGAGCCGAATTTCGTCGTGCTGGACGAGCCGACGAGCGCGCTCGACATGCTGTTCCAGGCGCAGATGGTCGACCTGTTGCGCGAGCTGCAGCGCAAGCGCGACCTGACCTACATGTTCATCTCGCACGATCTACGCGTGGTGGCCTCGCTGGCGAGCCATCTGATCGTGATGCGTCACGGCAAGGTAGTCGAGGAGGGGCCGGCCGCGGAGCTGTTCAGGAATCCGACGAGCGATTACACCCGCGCCTTGTTCGCCGCCGCTTTCCGCATCGAGGCCGTGCCGGACGCACCCGCTACCTGACCGTCATTCCGAGGCAGGCTACAGTCGTTTGATCGCCGTCACCTCGCTGCCCGCCGCCTTGATCCGCACAATCGCCTCGTGCGCGTTCTCGACCACGGTCGCCATATGATGCGCGTTGGCGTGAACGATAGTGTCGGGATCGCGGACGATCGCGACGTGGCCTTTCCAGAAGATCAAGTCGCCGCGTTGCAGCTTTTTCATTTCAGCCGGACTCAGTGCCCGGCCCAAGCCATCCTGCTGCAGGTCGCTGTCGCGCGGGCAGCCGATGCCGGCGGCGTTCAGCGATACCTGGACGAGGCCGGAGCAATCGATGCCGAGTGAGCTCTTGCCGCCCCAAAGATACGGCGTGCCGACGAACCGTTCAGCGACCGCCACAAAGTCAGATTCATAGTCGTGAAGATCCACGAGATGACGCTTCGGCAGATACTGGCCGTCATGCCTGATGGCAAAATCGCCTTCTTCGCGCGTGATTTCGACCCATGATCCCATGACCAGCGAATCCGAGGGCGCCACTTTGATCGAGGGGCCGGGGAATGCGAATGTCCGAATGGCAATAACCTTGTGCGTTGGCGCAGTCGTCTCCCCCATGAGCGAGGAATCGGGTAGCCACCCTACATAGCCATCGACGTTGAGTTGACCCCACGCCCAGCCCTCACTGTTGCGGTCGTAGACCGTGACGCGCTCGCCTTTCAGCACTTGCGTCATCATCTCGGCATCGGGAGAGGGCACGCGGCGAAGGGGAGCGATGGTTTCGATCACCTCGAACACCTCGCCCTCGACGAAGCGCGCGGCCTTTACCTTGCCTTCGAGATATTTTGCGGCGACCTCTGGCCGTGCCGGTGTCAGGCGCGGGTCATCCATAGCGTTCGCTCAGCAGTTTGTAGATCGCGCGCGCGGCCTGGCACTCGCCGCCTTCCGGACGCGCGGGTTTTGCGGACGGCGTCCAGCCGTAGATATCGACATGCAGCCAGCTCTTGGCATCCGTCACGAAGCGCTGCAGGAACAGCGCACAGGTGATCGAGCCGGCAAAGCCGCCGGATGGTGCGTTGTTGATGTCGGCAACCTTCGAATCCAGCCAGGAATCGTAGGGCGGCCACAGCGGCATTCGCCACAACGGATCGTTCTCCCGTTTCGCATGGGCTGCGACGCTTTCGGCGAGCCTCTCATCATGGGTGTAAAAGGGCGGTAAATCCGGCCCCAGCGCCACACGCGCCGCACCCGTCAGGGTGCCGAGGTCAACCAGCAGATCCGGTTTCTCTTCGTCGGCGAGCGCCAGTGCGTCCGCCAGCACCAGTCGTCCCTCGGCGTCGGTGTTGCCGATCTCCACCGTTGGTCCCTTGCGCGATTTGAAGATGTCGAGCGGGCGGAAGGCGTTGCCGGCCACCGCGTTCTCGACCGCGGGGATCAGCACGCGCAGGCGGACCTTCAGCTTCGCATCCATCACCATCTGCGCCAGCGCCAGCACGTTGGCGGCGCCGCCCATGTCCTTTTTCATGATCAGCATGCCGCTGGACGGTTTCAGGTCGAGGCCGCCAGTGTCGAAACAGACGCCCTTGCCGACCAGCGTCACTTTGGGATGGGCGGGATCGCCCCAGGTCAGGTCGATCAGGCGCGGGGCGCGCGTCGAGGCCATGCCGACGGCGTGGATCAGCGGAAAGTTCTGCTTCACCAGTTCGTCGCCGATGATGCAGTTGAACTCGGCGCCGAAGCGCGTCGCCAACTGTTGCGCAGCTTCTGCCAGTTCCGCCGGTCCCATGTCATTCGACGGCGTGTTGATCAGGTCCCGCGCCAGCGCGGCGGCCTCGGCCATCCGCGCAATGTCGGCGATGTCGACGCCCTCGGGCGGCACCAGCCGGACCGCGGGCTTGTCGGCCTTGCGGTAGCGGCCGAAGCGATAGGTGCCCAGCGCAAAAGCGAGCGTAGCCAGCCGGAAATCATGCGGCGCATTGGCGAAGCGATAGACGCCGGGCGGTAGCAGGCCGGGCAGCGCGCCCGGCCGGAACAGATCGCGCGACTTGGCGGTCTCGTCCTCCAGCCCGAAAACGACCCGTGCGATCTGACCGTCGGGCGCGGGCAACGCCAGGCATTTGCCGGGCTTGGCGGTGAAGTCGTTGGCCGTCGCAAATTGCCGGGCCTGTTCGGGGAGTTCCCTGGCGATCGCGCTCCAGGTCGTCTTGGTGGTGAAGGTAATCGGAATGGCAGCGGCGTCGGGCGCGGTCTCGAACGGGGATGGCATGCGGATCTCGCGGAAGAGGGCGGGCAGGGTGGTGCCGATGGGCATAGCACGGCCAATTAACCGGCCGTTAGGGTTAACAGTCTATTGCTGGCGCGTTCGGCTCCATTCATCAGCCATTCCCGTGAGTTAAGGTGCCATGCGTCGACAGTCCAGCCACGCCGGATCGCTTGCCCGGTTCCTGACCTCCGCGGCCGTAACCGCGGTTTTGGCCGCAGGCCTTGGTGGCTGCCAGACCATGTCCGACATAACAGGATCGCTGACCTCATCGTCTCCCAAAGCGCAAACCATTCCTGAGGATCCGCGCCGCGCGGCCGAGGTCTACGGCGAGCGCTACCGCGCCAACCCCAAGGATGCCGAGGCGGCACTGGGTTACGGCCAGGCGCTGCGCGCCACCGGCCAGCGGGCGCAGGCCGTCGCCGTGCTCGAGCAGGCAACCATCGCCCATCCCGGCAACAAGGCGCTGCTCGCCGCCTACGGTCGCGCGCTCGCCGACAACGGCAATTCGCAGGCCGCCTTCGACGTACTCAGCCGCGCCCATTCGCCGGCCAATCCCGACTGGCGCATTCTTTCGGTGCAGGGCACCACGCTCGACAAGATGGCCAAGCACGAGGAGGCCCGCCGCTATTACGCGAGCGCGCTGAAGATCATGCCGGAAGAACCCTCGGTGCTGTCCAATCTCGGTCTCTCCTACATGCTGACGCGGGAGCTGCCGCAGGCCGAGGAAACGCTACGGCGCGCCTATTCCAATCCCGGCGCCGACGGCAGGGTGCGGCAGAACCTGGCGCTCGTGGTCGGCCTGCAGGGCCGCTTCGCGGAAGCCGAGACCATCGCCAAGGGCGATCTGCCCGCCGACGAGGCGGCCACCAACGTGGCTTACCTGCGGGAAATGCTGAGCCGCAAAGACAAGGACAGTTCGCGTCCTTCCGGCAACAAGGCGGCCGTCCCGGTTGCAGCGCTCAGCCGGCCGGACTAGAGCTTCGGTTCTGAATCCCGATATTCAAGGCTGTCTACTGTCAATCCGGCGTCGCGCGTGCCGTGGCAAGCCGGGGTTGACGACGTCGAACGGCGCAGCAGCGGCTGCGCCGTTCGCCTTACGGCATCATCTGGATCTTGATGTAGGTCGGCCCCAGAATGACGATGAACAGACACGGCAGGAAGAACAGGATCATCGGCACGGTCAGCTTCGGCGGCAGCGCCGCCGCCTTCTTCTCGGCCTCGGTCATCCGCATGTCGCGGTTTTCCTGCGCCATCACGCGCAGGCTCTGGCCGAGCGGGGTGCCGTAGCGTTCCGACTGCATCAGCGCCAGGCAGACCGATTTCACGCCCTCCAGCCCGGTGCGCTTGGCGAGGTTCTCGTAGGCCACCTTGCGATCCTGCAGGTATGACAATTCCGCCGTTGTCAGCGAGAATTCCTCCGACAGCGCGATCGATTGCGACGTGATCTCGGTGGAAACCTTGCGGAAGGCGACTTCGACCGACATGCCGGACTCGATGCAGATCAGCAGGAGATCGAGCGCGTCGGGAAAGGCGCGCTTGATGGAGAGCTGTCGCTTGCTGATGGCGTTCTTCAGGAACAGCATCGGCGCCTGCAGTCCGAGATAGGCGGCGCCGATGCAGATGCCGAGCTTGACCGTCAGCGACTTGTCCAAGTTGGTGATCACGAACACGTAGAGGACCGCGCCGAGAAACAGCACGATCGGCGTCACCGCGCGGGCAAACAGGAAAGTGACGTAGGGCGCGTGGCCGCGATAGCCGGCCATGATCAGCTTGTCGCGTGCGGCTTCCTGCGCCAGCCATTTGGTCAGGTTGAAGTCTTCCACCACCTTGGAAACGAGTTGCTTCGGGGTCTGCCGCAGCGACACCTTCTCCGATTTGTTGAGGCGTTCGCGCTCGCGCTGGCGAAGCCGCTCGCGCTCGCTGGCGACCGCCTTCATGCGTTTGGCAAGACCTTCGCCGGCAAACAGCGGCATGATCAGCGTATAGGCGGTCGCACTCGCCGCGATGGCGGCAAGCAGCATGGTCATGAACCGCGCGTCGTGCATCTTGGCGATCAGGAACTCAATCATAGGCGCACCGTCAGAAGTCGAAGTTGATCATTTTCTTCATCACCAGAACGCCGATCGTCATCCAGGCGACGCAGCACACCAGCATGAACTGGCCGACGTGGGTGGTCCAAAGCAGTGCGATGTAGTCGGGCGTCGAGATCCACACCAGCATCATCACGGCCGGCGGCAACGAGCCGATGATACCGGCCGAGGCCTTGGCTTCCATCGACATCGCCTGAATCTTCTCCGCCATCTTCTTGCGATCGCGCAGCACCTTGGACAGATTGCCGAGCGCTTCGGACAGATTGCCGCCCGACTTCTGCTGGATCGCGACCACGATGCCGAAGAAGTTTGCCTCCGGCAGCGGCATCCGCTCATACAGGCGAGCGCAGGCCTCGCCTAGCGGCATGCCGATGGTCTGGGTTTCGATGATAGCCAGGAACTCGCTCTTGAGCGGCTCCGGCGCGTCGGCGGCGACCACCTTGATGGATTCGAACAGCGGCAGACCGGCCTTGATGCCGCGCACGATGACGTCGACGGCGTCGGGGAGCGCCTTCAGAAACGCTTTCTCGCGGCGCTTCTTGAGATAGCCCAGGATCCAGCGCGGCAGGCCGAGGCCGGTGCCGAAAGCCATCACGGCGGCGCCCAGCAGGTGGCCGCCGAACATAAAAGCGAGCACGAATCCAACCGCGCCGGAAACGGCTGATACGATCCAGAATTTCTGAGGCGTCCACGATCCCAAACCGGCCTGCGCAAGGCGGGTTGAAAGGGGCACGGACTTGTCCTTCTTGCGGCGGGCGTCGAGCTCCTTCAGCGATCCTTCGACCTGGTCACGGCGCGAACGCTGGCTTTTTTCGGTCTGGCGCGCCGGGGCGTCGGTCCGTGCGATTGAGGCGCGGCGGGATTCGGCCTTCCGCTCACCCGACAGCGACGGATAGATGAATACCCAGGCTAGGCCACCGATAGTAGTGGCGGCGAGAAAGGCCAGTGCAAGTATCTGCATGCTCATCGCATTCCTCAAACGGTCTCGATGACTTCGGCGGCATCGAGCGCGGCCGCAAGCCGCTTCTCTTCGCCGTAATATCGTGCCCGCTCCCAGAACCGCGGACGTCCGATTCCGGTCGAGCGGTGCCGCCCGATAATCTTGCCGTTCGCGTCCTCGCCGATCATGTCGTAAAGAAATACGTCCTGCGTGATGATGGTATCGCCTTCCATGCCCATCACCTCGGTGATGTGGGTGATGCGGCGTGAACCGTCGCGAAGGCGCGCGGCCTGCACGATGACGTCGATCGAGGCGCAGATCATTTCGCGGATGGTACGCGAGGGCAGCGAGAAGCCGCCCATCGTGATCATCGATTCGCAGCGCGACAGGGCTTCGCGGGGATTGTTGGCGTGCAGCGTTCCCATCGAGCCGTCGTGGCCGGTGTTCATGGCCTGCAGCAGATCGAACGCTTCTGGTCCACGGACTTCGCCGACTATGATGCGCTCGGGACGCATACGCAGGCAGTTCCGGACCAGTTCGCGCATCGTGATCTGGCCTTCGCCTTCGATGTTGGGCGGGCGGGTTTCCAGCCGCACCACGTGAGGCTGCTGGAGCTGAAGTTCGGCGGCGTCTTCGCAGGTTATGACGCGCTCATCATGTTCGATGAACTGGGTCAGGCAGTTCAACAGCGTGGTCTTGCCGGAGCCGGTGCCGCCCGAGATCAGCACGTTGCAGCGGACGCGACCTATGATCTGCAGGATCTGCGCGCCCTCTGGCGAGATCGCGCCGAACTTGACGAGCTGATCGAGCGTCAGCTTGTCCTTCTTGAACTTACGAATGGTGAGCGCAGGCCCGTCGATCGCCAGCGGCGGAACGATGGCGTTGACGCGGGAGCCGTCGGCGAGGCGAGCGTCGCAGATCGGCGAGGATTCGTCGACGCGCCGGCCGACCTGGCTGACGATGCGCTGGCAGATGTTGAGAAGCTGCTGATTGTCGCGGAAGCGGATGCCGGTCTTCTGGATCTTGCCGGCGACTTCGATGAACACCGTGCCGGCGCCGTTGACCATGATGTCGGCGATGTCGTCGCGCGACAACAGCGGCTCCAGCGGGCCGTAGCCGAGCACGTCGTTGCAGATGTCGTCAAGCAGCTCTTCCTGCTCGGCAATCGACATCACGATGTTCTTGATCGCGATGATTTCGTTGACGATGTCGCGGATTTCTTCGCGCGCCGACTCGCCGTCCAGCTTGGCAAGCTGGGCGAGGTCGATCGCTTCGATCAGGGCACCGAAGATGGTCGCCTTGACCTGATAGTAATTGTCGGACCGCCGCGCCTCCATGGCCGGGGCGGGCGGTGGCGCCTTCATCGGCGCGATTGGAGGCGAAGCGACGGCCGGCGCGGCCATCTCGCGCGCAACGGCCGGCACTGAAGCCGGCTCCGGCGCCTGAATGGCGGGCTTCAGTACCCGCGTATCACTATCATTTCCGCTACGCTTACCGAACACGATGACACTCCACGCGGGCGACCTACTTCTTGGCCCGCAACTTCTCGATCAAGGGCGACAGCAACGAACTCTTGGGCTTTTTGGTCTCGCCGCGGCCGGTAAGCCGCTGCGCGATCTGCAGGAACATTTCGGTGGTGCGATGTGTGGCGGAGATTTCCGCGATCATCTGGCCATTGTTCGCGGCCGAGCCGAACATCTGCGGCTCGAACGGGATAGTGGCGATCGGCTGGCTTTCGATTGCCTTGGCGAATTCGCTGGCGGGGATCTCCGGCCGCTTCGGCACACCGACCTGGTTCAGGCAATAAAGCGGCGCGCGATCGTTTGGCCGCGATGCCTTCAGGAGATCGAAGATGTTCTTCGTGTTGCGTAAATTCGCCAGATCGGGCGCCGCGACGATCAGAATATCGTCGGCTGCAATCAGGGCACGCTTGGTCCATCCCGACCATTGATGGGGAACGTCGAGCACGATGCAGGGCATCGTGGTGCGAAGCGTATCGAAGATCGAATCGAACGCCTCGGCGCCGAAATCGTAGACCCGATCCAGCGTAGCCGGCGCGGCCAGCAGACTGAGGTGGTCGGTGCATTTCGACAGCAGGCGGTCGAGGAACGCGGTATCGACCCGATCGGGCGAGAACACCGCGTCCGCAATGCCCTGCGGCGGGTCCTGGTTGTAGTCGAGGCCGGCGGTGCCGAAGGCGAGGTCGAGGTCGGCGACCACGGAATCCAGCGCCAGATCGCGTGCGATCGCCCAGGCGACGTTATGCGCGACGGTGGAGGCGCCGACGCCACCCTTGGCACCGACGATGGCGATGATGCGGCCAACGGCCTTGGCTTCCGGCGACGAAAACAGGTTGCAGACCGAGCGCACGACGTCGATGGCGCTGACCGGAGCGATGACGTAGTCGCTGACGCCGCGGCGGACCAGTTCGCGATAGAGCATGACATCGTTGATGCGGCCGATCACGATCACGCGGGTCCCGGCGTCGCAAACGGTGGCAAGCTGGTCGAGGCCGGTGAGAATGTCGTTGCGGCCTTCGGTCTCCAGGATGATGACGTTCGGGGTCGGGGCCGAGCGGTAGGCCTCGATGGCAGCGGCCATGCCGCCCATCTGGATCTTGAGATGAGCCTTGCCGAGGCGGCGGTCCTCGCCCGCCGCCTGCACCGCGGCCGCGGTTTCCACCGTATCGCAGAAAGCCTGTACCGACACCCGCGGCGCCGGCGCGATGTGATCCTCGGTCGAGGGCGCCGTGATATGCGGCTGCTGTTCTGAATTCTGACGCTGGTAAGTGATCATTTGCCGGTATCGCTGAGTTTGGCCCTGTCGCTCTCGGGATAGGTGGTCGCGGTGGAAAGGCCCTTGCGATACTTTTCGAAGGCTATACCACGGCGCGGCGCAAAGGCTGGGGTTTCGGGACGCGGCTGCGCGAGGTCGGATGGGTTATCGACCATCGCCGCCAGGTTGCGCTGGTTGGAGCAGCCGAAATTGTAGTACTGCTTGTTGTCGAAATAGCCCTTGTTGTTGATCGACGGTCCGAGATCCTCCGGCCACAGCCCGCACGGCCCGGCCACCGCCGAGATCTTCGGATAGTTGAGGCGGATCGCGGCCATATGCCTGGGATCTTCCGGGTGATACTGACGGACATTGATCGCGCGCGGCGGCACGCCGGCAGCGGCAAAGGTCGCCCGGATCTCGCGCAAGGAATCCTCGGCCGCCCGCGCGTTCGGGGTATTGACGGGCACGTCGACGCTGATGACGCCGGTGCCTTCGCGAAGCCAGTCCTGGGCTAGGCCCATGACGTCGGCGCGCTGAGAGGCGGACAAGCCGCCGCGCCCGCGACCGACGAAAACGACGATCGAGCGGTCGGCTTCCTGGACCGCGATCGGATGGCGCTGGCGGTAATCGTCGGGCACGCCGGCCGTCGTCACGGGATCGACGACGGTATGCTTGCAGGCGCCGAGCGCCACGGAAACACCGATCAGCGCTGCGGTCAGGCGGAGCGCGCGCTTGCGATCGGCGGGTTTTGTGCTCTGTGCTGTCATCGTCCCGCCTCAGTCCGTAATAAAGCCGTAGGTGCCGCGATAATTCCGCGCCTTCTCGACGCGGCCCGGAACGCCGTAGATGCGATTGATGCTGCCGAGCAGGTCGGCCTGCGGATCCGACGCGCTGGCAAAGCCGTCATCGGGACGCGACAGGTCTTTCTGCGCAACTGCACGCACCACATAGGGCGTGACCAGAACCATCAATTCAGTCTGGCTGTTGACGAAGTCGCGGCTGCGAAACAGCGTGCCGAGAACCGGCAGTTGCGCCAGACCCGGCAGACCGTTGATCGCCTGCTTGGTCTGTTCCTGGATCAGGCCGGCCATCGCCATCGCGCCGCCGGAGGGAATTTCCAGCGTGGTCTCGGCGCGGCGGGTCTTGATCGAGGGAATCGTTGTGCCGCCGGCACCGCCCTGCAAAGCGTTTTCGGTCGAGACTTCCGACACTTCGGTCATCACCCGAAGGCTGATCCGTCCCTCCGTCAGCACGACCGGCGTGAAGTTGAGGGAGATGCCGAATTTCTTGAAGCTGACTGTCTGGACGCAGTTTCCGAGGCCACCGCCCGCTGTGGTTTGGCAGGTCACCCCGGTCGGAATTGGAAATTCGCCGCCGGAGACAAATGTTGCGGACTCGCCGGAAATGGCTGTGAGGTTTGGCTCGGCAAGGGTCCGCACCACGCCGGCGCTTTCCATCGCGCGCAGCGTCGCCTGCACGGATGGCGTCGCGCCGAAAGCCCCGGTAAGGGCATTGCCGGGGACGAGCGGCGCACTGTTTGCGGTGAACGGGTTGTTATTCTTGAAGCTAACAACGGATGTGCCGTAGGTCAGGTTGGCGCTGAGATCGATGCCCATCTGCTTGATGATCGAGCGCTGGACTTCAGCAAGCGTGACTTTCAGCATCACCTGGTCGCGGCCGCGAACTGCGATCGAATTGACGACCTTTTCGGCGCCGCCCACCAGACGGGCGGCAATGTCGGCGGCCTGCTGCGCTTCGATCGGGCTTGCCGCGGTGCCGCTCAGCACCACGCCGTCACCGATGCCTTCGATCAGGATCTCCGAATTCGGCAGCGACTGCTTCAGCGCCGCGCGCACGCCGTTGAGGTCGCGCTTGACCGCGATGTCATAGGCCGCGATCTGTGCACCGGTGGAATCGAAGAAAACGATATTGGTCTGGCCGACGGCGGCGCCGATGATATAGGCGCGCTGGGTCGAACGCACCACCGCGTTGGCGACCTTCGGATCGGCAACCAGCACGTCCTTGATCTCGCGCGGCAGGTCGATCACGAAGGATTTGCCGATCCCGAGCGAAACGAAGCGCGCGTTCATCTGACCATCGGCGACGGGCGGGGGCGCAACGCGATAGTCGCTCGCCACCACCGGCGTCAGCGCCGGATTGAGCGTGAGTGCAGCCACGGCCGAAAACGACAGGGCGCGGACGATGAACGTTCGCATCATCGGCTGAACTTCCCTGCACTTCATATCGTGCGTCCTTTCGGTCACTTCTGCATCGTCTGCTGGCTGGCAACGCCGTAACGAATGACGTTGAGGTTTTCGCCGCGCTTGAATTGTTCGTCCGGCTTCTCGACCGCGTTGACGTCGGCGATGCTGCGCAGCGCCAGCGTCAGCGTGCCGTTCTGGCGCGACCGCGCCAGCGTCTCGGCCTGGTCGGGCTTCAGTTCGAGGGTAACCGTCTTGCCGACCAGCGCGCTGGTGCCTTCTTTTTCCTTCGGTGCCTGGTCGATAGCGAGAACGCGGACATTGCTGAGGATGATCTCCGAATTGGAGATATCCGGGCCGCTGCCGTCCGGGTTCTTCACGCGCTTGGTAAGAATCACGTCGACGCGGTCGTTCGGCAGGATGAAGCCGCCGGCGCCGGTTTCCGGCGAAATTTCGGTGGAAATGGCCCGGAAGCCTGCGGGCAGAATCGCCGCCATGAAGCCGGAGCCGTCGGCCCTCACCAGCTTCTGCTCGCGAATTGGCTCACCCGCGATGAACGGCGCGCGCGCGATCGAGCTGGTGATCTCCTTGACGGCGTCGGCCCTGCTGGCGCGGCTTATGAAGTTGCTGCTGGCGGTCGAGGCCGGCCAGGTCTGCCATTGCAGATCGTCCGACTTGACCGACTGGCCGAGGCCGATATCCGATTTGGCGACGAGAATATCGACGGTCTGCATCTGCGCGACGGGCTGGGCCGGCGCAGGCTTGTCGCCGGACCCGCTGGCGAGATATGCGGCAATGCCGCCGGCGCCGATAGCGATGGCCAGGACCACAATGCGTGCGGTATTCATTACGCTTCACTTTCCACATTACGCTGCGACGCTTCCGTCGCCGTGATGGGAGTTGACCAGCTATTCGTCAAAGCATGGTTAATGAGGCGTGTGTAAATTGCCTTAACGGAAAGTTAGCGGCGTTGGATCAGCGCATGGCGAGGTGCGCGAGGTCGATCGCCTTGATCCATGCGGTCTCCGGATAGACGGTCAGCGCGCCGAGGGCGAGCGCGATGCCGTAGGGGATTCCGCTTTGCTTGTCGTGCAGCCGGTCCAGCCAGACCTGTCTCGAAAGCGGGTAGGGCAGCGGCCACTGCCGGAACTGCAGCAGCAACAGCGTCAGTGCCCCGCCGAACAGCGACGCGTAGACCAGAAAATTCAGAAGCTGGTCGAAACCCAACCAGAGCGCCACGCTGGCCGCGACCTTGGCATCGCCGCCGCCGACCCACCCCATCGCGAAGCAGGCAAAAGCCACCACCAGAACGGCGGCGCCGGCGCCGAAATGCATGAGCATGTCGTGCAGGCCCATGCCGCCCAGCACCGCGAGCAGCACAAAGCCGGCGATCAGCGCCAGCGACACCCGGTTCGAAATCGTCATCGTGAACAGGTCGCTCGCGGCTGCGAACGCCATCAGAGCCGGAAACAGCAGGAGGCGGGCAATATCGAGAATCATGAATTTTCACACACCCTGCGGTTAGCCCGGGGTCCAGGCTCTGGCCGAGCCTAGCCACGAGAAATGAACAATCGGGAAACGCCGGAATGTCGCGGCTCGTGCCACATCCGGCGGCTTGCTAGATCCAGCGCACGCCTGCCAAAACGAATAAAGGCCCCGGCTTGCCGGGGCCTTTTGACGCTTGCTCGCAACCGTCGCTTATTTCAGGTCGGTCGAGATCGTACTGAAGGCCGTGCTCAGCTTGGTGCCGATGCCGTTGACGATGCCGATGATTGCGACCGAGATGCCGGCAGCGATCAGACCGTATTCGATGGCGGTGGCGCCGGACTCATCCTTCACGAAACGCAAAACGAGATTCTTCATAGATGATAGCTCCTGTGTAGACACGTGGCTGGTCGGACTTAAGTTTGGTCTGGCCGGCGTTCTCAGCACCGTGACCATGGCGTCACCCTAGGGTGCGACAATTTCGGCGCAGTTAATTCGACCGTGCAAAAATGCCTGGAACTTGCAGTTCTTGAGCACAGTAAACACTGCATTAAGGCGCTCGATAAAATGCAAGCTGCGACTGCGGGGTCGTTCGTCGCGATCGCGCAGTGTCGAGCGACTCCTTTGATTCACGGCCCCTTAAGCGCGAGCGGATACCCCTTGTGGTCCCCGATCGAACGAGGCCGTCATGTCCGGTTTGCCAATGGAAGTCAGCGAGGTGATAGACGAGACGATGGCGAACGTCGTTCCGGTCACGATCGCGCTCGCCCTCGTGTTTACGGCACTCTCGCATTTCTGGGCCTGCAATCCCGCCAAGCTTCGGTGGCGCAAGCGCGAGTTCATCACCGCCATCTGTTACTGGTTCTTCGAGCCGGTGTTTTGCGGGCTGATGGCATGAATACAATTATTGCAGCCGCTTCCAATGCGAAGCCCGCCATCCTCGGCCAGGTACCTGCATGGCTATGGGTCGGCATCGGTGTCTACGCGCTGCTATTGAGCAATGGCGGCATGCTCCTGAACGATTCCGATACCTACTGGCAGATCACCGTGGGTCAGTGGATCCTCGATCACCACGCCTTGCCGCGCACCGACATCTATTCCTTCACCAAGGCCGGAGAGCCATGGACATCGTCGTCCTGGCTGGCGCAGGTACTCTATGCGGTAAGCTACAATCTGGCGGGCTGGATCGGGCCGGTGGTTCTCGCCTCGACCTGCATCGCCGTGACATTCGCCTTGTTCACTCATATTCTCAGCCGCCGTGTTCCCGCAACCTATGCGTTCGCCGTCGCGATGATGGCGCTGGCGCTTTCGATGGGGCATTTTCTGGCGCGGCCGCATGTGCTGGCCCTGCCGATCATGCTTGCGTGGGCGAACGGGCTGATGTCGGCGAGCGAGCGCGGCCAGGCGCCGTCGCCATGGCTGCTCTCGTTGATCGCGTTGTGGGCGAACCTGCACGGCGGATTCGTGTTTGGCCTGGTGCTGGTCGGCGCGTTCGCGCTCGATGCACTGTGGAATGCCGATCGGGCGCAGCAAAAGCCATTGGTGCTGCGCTGGGCGGCGTTCGGCATCGGCGCGTTGGCGGCCTGCTGCGCCACGCCCTACGGCTGGGGATCGATCCTCGCCGCACGCAAGATTCTCGATCTCGGCGAACTCCTGCATCTGATCTATGAATGGACGCCGGCGGACTTCAGCAAGTTCGGCGAGTTCGAGATGGCGATCCTCACGCTGATCGCCGGCGCGCTTTACGGCGGCGTCAAACTGTCGCCGCCGCGGATCGCGCTGGTGCTGGGCCTTTTGCACATGGCGCTGTCGCATGTCAGGAATTTCGAGATCTTCGCATTGCTGCTGCCGATCGTGGTGCTCGCGCCGGTGGCGTCGCAGTTCGCGCTGCGGCCGGCTTGGCACGCCCGCGTCCCGATGGCTGTGATGGCGGCAGTAATGGTCCTGCTCGGCGGCTCGACATGGCTGCTCGCGGCCAACGCCACGTTTGCACCGCGCGAAAGCCAGTCGCCTTCCGCGGCCGTCGATGCGCTGAAGGCGCATAATCCGAAGCGGGTTCTCAACGACCTTCCGTTCGGCGGCTATCTGATCTGGCGGCAGATTCCCGTATTCGTCGACGGACGCGCCGAACTCTACGGCGAAGCGTTCGAGATGGCCTATTACCGTGCGCTCAAGCTCAAGGACGTCAACCAGTTTCTCGACATTCTCAAGAAATGGGACATCGACGCCGTGCTGCTGACGCCGTCTACGCCTGCGGTCGGCCTGCTCGATCATATTGGCGGCTGGCGGCGCGCCTACGCCGATGAGAATGCGGTGCTGCACCTTCGCACGGCCAACTGATCCGGCCGATCTTTTGGGGACTCCAACTGGCGGGCGAGCGGGGATTCTGCTACGCGGGCCGGATGAACCTGCCGATCGAAGTCGTCGAGATGCTGGGCCAGACGATGGCCAAGGTGGTGCCGGTCACGATCGCGCTGGCGCTATTGTTCTCGATGCTTTCGCATTTCTGGGCCTGCAATCCCGGTAAGCCCTGGTGGCGCAAGCGCGAACTCGTCACCGACATCTGCTACTGGTTCCTGGTGCCGCTGTTCGCGCGCGTGTTCCGCATCGCCCTGTTGGTGCTCGGCGCCGCGCTGGTGTTCGGAATTCGCGACGCCGACGAGCTGATCGCCTTCTACGACAACGGCCACGGCCCGTTGTCGAGGCTGCCGTTGTGGCTGCAGGCGATCCTGTTTCTGGTCGCAACCGACTTCATGATGTACTGGCTGCACCGCATGTTTCATGGCGGCGGGTTCTGGAAATACCACGCCATTCACCATTCGTCGGAGGATGTCGACTGGATCTCGGCGGCGCGCTTTCACCCCGTCAACCTGCTGCTAGGTACCATCGGGGTCGACGTCGCGCTGCTGATGGCCGGCATTTCGCCGGGCGTGATGCTCTGGCTCGGCCCGTTCAACATCTTCCTTTCGGCGTTCGTTCACGCCAACCTCAACTGGACCCTCGGACCGTTCAAATACGTCGTGGCGACGCCGGTGTTTCACCGTTGGCACCACACCGCGCGCGAAGAAGGCGGCGACAGCAATTTCGCGGGCACCTTTCCGCTCTGGGACATCCTGTTCGGGACCTTCCGGATGCCATCGGATCGCCTGCCGGAGCAGTACGGCGTGGACGATCAGCCCTCGTTCCCGCGGGAGATCATTGGGCAACTGGCTTACCCATTCCGCAAATAGGCGGGTCGCGGATTTCTTGCCCCATTGCGGGGCCTATTTGCCCTTTGTTCATGAATTGTCGTCAGATTCAGTGTGTCGGGCGCCGGTTCCGCTGCGTATCGCCATTGCCGGCTTGTTGATGCCCCGGGGTAAAGTATGTCGTTCAAGCGTATTCGCGCGCGCGCGCATTTTGGATCGTCTCTCGCTGCAGGCCTCCTGCTGTGGCCCGCCGTCTGCCTGGCAGCGCCCGATCCCGACCGAATCGCCGTCTATGTCGACCAGGCAAAGCTCGTGAAGCTTCCGGCCAAGGTCTCCACCATCGTGGTCGGAAACCCGCTGATTGCGGACGTGACGCTGCAGAGCGGCGGCATCGTCGTCGTCACCGGCAAGGGCTACGGCGCGACCAATTTCATCGCCATGGACCGCAACGGCGAGGTATTGGTGGACCGCCAGATCCAGGTCGAAGGCCCGACCGATCAGCTTGTCACCGTCTACCGCGGCGTCGAGCGCGAGTCCTATAGCTGCATGCCGATCTGCCAGCGCCGGGTTACGCTGGGCGACGGCGAAACCTACTTCAAATCGGCGATCGACCAGGCCGGTTCTCTCAGCGGCCAAGCCAGCAGCGCCGGGACCAAATCGGCAAACTGAGCTCTTTCGGTTCTGATTCAATCAGAACCGAAACTCTAGTCGGCGTGTCCGGCACATTATCCTGTCCGCGAATCGACCTCGGCCCGCACGAGGCTCGTTTCGAAGAGAGTTAACGTCCGGTTAGCGGGCCGGGCCGCTCTGCCTCGATTCGACGAAACACTTCCACAATCACTTTCAGGTAGTTCTTGCAGGCGGATAATCGTGCCGTCTGGGGATCTTTCGATGTCATCACCCGCTGCTGCAACAGTCTCTGTCAGAAATGCACTGTACCGATTTCGCCGCAACCGCCGGGGTTCGGCCGCCGTCGAGTTTGCGCTGATTGCGCCGTTGTTCTTCGGCGTGCTGTTCGCGATTCTCGAGACGGCGATTATTTTTTTTGCAGGACAGGTTCTGGACCATGGAATGCAGGAAAGCGCGCGGCTGATGCTCACGCATCAAGCCCAGGACAGCGGCATGGACGAAGCTGCGTTCAAAACGGACCTCTGCAATCGCATCAAGGTGATGTTTAACTGCGACGGCAATCTGGCCAACCTTACTGTGGATCTGAAGGTCTTTCCCCCGGGCACCGCGATCACGATTACCGCTCCGATCGTCGCTGGAAGCCTGACCGGACCTTTCTCGTATTCTCTCCCGGCAGCCGGCTCTCCCAACACCGTCGTCATTCGCGCTTTTTATAAATGGCCGCTGTATGTGACGGGATTCGGCTACGACATCGCAAATCTCAACGGCAGACAGCGGCTGCTCGCTGCGACCGCCGCTTTTCATGTAGAGCCGTGATACGATGATGGTATCCCCGATGCAGAAGGTGTCGCTTCGCGTGCGCGGCTTGTTGGATGATCGCAGCGGCCTCGCCGCGATCGAGTTTGCCATGATCTTTCCGCTGATGGTGGTGATGTTCCTCGGAGTGGTCGAGATTTCGTCGGCCATTGCTGTGGATCGCAAGGCTACCCAGGTGGCGCGAACGCTTTCCGATCTTACCTCTCAGATGAAGAGCGTGGTGAATGCCGATATCATCAGTTTTGGCGAAACGGCAAAGGCGATCATGACACCCTACCCGGCGTCGCCGTTGGTATCCTCGATCACGGAGGTTTACGTCGATAGCGCGACGGGGGTCGCTCGGGTTCAGTGGAGCAAGGGGTTGACGATCGATACAGGAGGCGTTGTCGCGATCGCGTCGACGCCGCCTCATAATCAGGGTGACATTGTGCCGTTGCCTCCAACTCTCGTCGTGGCCAAGGGGACATACGTGATCTGGAGCGAGGTCAGCTACAAGTACACGCCGGCCGTCGGTTATATCCTGGCGAAGGCTGGCAAGACCGTTGAAGATGCCGCCTTCACGCGTCCGCGCCTGGAGCTCTGCGTTAAATATCGAGCATCCGCTTCGGATCCCCTGCCTCTCAACTGCCCGACGCTGTGACGGCAGCAGTCTGCGATAACCTTCGCAACTCGTAGCGTTCACCGCGACCTTCTCCTGGAGGAGGACCGGCGCTGTATTCGTCGGTTGCATTGGTTCAAGCTTCGGTAAGGGCGGGCTCGATCCGGTGCATCGGAAAGCCGCTTCCGTATGGCAGCACTGTTTTAGCGCGGGGATACGTCCAACTCTCCACTGACCGACACAAGGCGCTTCTGCCCAACGCCATCGTGGGGCTTGAGCTGCCCATGATCCGCACCCGCAGGGCCGCGTTAGCGCAAGCGGGAACCGGTTTTCGCTTGGGACAAACGCGAAGCGTTCGTCGGGGGGATCATCCGCCAAGACATTAGATCTTGATCCGATTCAATCCAATCGGATCAAGATCTATCGCGTGCGAGCCACGCGGAATTCCTCGATTTAGCGCCTGCTTGTGCCGGCTACCGAACGGGCAACCGATCTCATCGTAGTCCATCTGGACACCTGCCGCCTTGAGATAGAACCCGAAGAAGGCGCCGGCCTCGTGGGCCATCCGTAATTCTGACCGAATTTTAAGGGCCCACGCGGCCAAACAGTCCATTGGAGGTCTGATGGCCGGCCCAAATCAACCCTTGGCGTCTCCGCGGTCCGTCCAGTGGCCTTGCCGGTCCATGCCATCGACCCGGGCGCAATCACGGTACACCCTTGTGCGCCGATCAATAAAAAGCCCCGGATCGCTCCGGGGCTTTCTGAGGCTCGGTGTTTACTTCACGGCGCCGCCCGCGCCGCCTTCCAGGTCATTGCGTAATATGCGCGGTCTGCAGCGCGTGCTTGAACATGGCGTTCAGCGCCGTGGTGATATCAGTGGGCGTGTTCGCGGTGTAGAAGTAGCCGGGCGACGCGCATTTCTTCAGGCTGGCCGGAATATACTTAATGTTGTTGTTGGCATAGGTGTCTTCGTCGCCGGCAAAGGTCGTGACCACGGGTGAAACCGGTTGATAGGGAATATAGAGCACGGAAACGATGACGCCGCGGCCCTTGAGGGTTTCGCAGGAGGGAACGGTCGCCAGGGTGTTCTGTTTATCAATCGTGGTGGCGCGGTTGCTGCCGTGCCAGCTGCCGTTGGGAACGTCTTTGTATTGGTTGTCTTGTGCGCCGTCGGTGACGAGGAAGACGTAAGGCTGCGGGGTGGTCGGGGTGCTGCCGTCGCCGACGGTGCCGGTACCGCCGGAGATGAGGTTATTGACCGAAGTAAGCGCGGTATCGATATGCGTGCCGCCGGAGCCAAGGTTTGAATTCATATTGGTATCAAGCAGCGTGGCCAAGTTTGCGGCCGCATAGTTGATGGTCGAGGAATTGGTGGGAGAGCCGTTGATGCTGCTGGTCAGCGGAAAATAGGCATAAAGTTTTTGAATGAACGGGTAGAGGCCGATCCGGAACTGGTTGGCAACCTTCATCTCGGCGTTCGCGGTTTTGAACAATTCGTTCACGGCGTAGCCGACCGCGTCGAGGCGCAACTGGATGCAGTCGTCGGTGCCATCTTTCGGGCAGGATGAAACCGCCGGCACGCTGTACGGCAGGCTCTTAGAGTTGCCGGTAATCAGCGAATTCGGCGAGCCGGGGGTAACCGTCGTATTCAGGTCGGGAAGCATCGCTATCGGCAAGCCAGGAACCTGCTTCTTTACGGAACTGGTCGAAGCCTGGTTGATGAGGTTCTTGAGCGCGGTCTGGCTGAGACGCGAATACACGTAGCCCATGCAATAATTGTTCGTATTGTATTGCTGTGTATACGAAGTGGTACTGGTGGGGGGATTGGCAGGCGGAGCGGTAGGGGCAGTAACGGGGGGATCGACGCACGCGCTCTTTTGCGGCGCAAAATGGCAGGCAAGGGTACAGCTGATGCCGGTGCTGTTGCGGTATTGGACCCAGTTATCCGGGTTGATCGCGCCCAACCGCTTCTGCTCGTCGCTCGTCGACGGCAAGCCCATCGAGCCCGAGACGTCCAGCGTCAAATAAAAATCGAGGTACGGCGGCAGCGCGGCGGCTGAGCTCGAAAGGCCCGTTACCGTCAGTTTCTGAAACCCAAGCACCTTCATGAAGGTCACCGGCACCTCGGCAGTGAACTGGACGCTGGCAGTCAGCTTGATTCCGGTCTTCGTAACGGAGCTGGTGCGAACCAGGTTTTGGTAGCCCGTGATCCCGCTCATGTTGGCGTCAAAGACATTATTGGCATCGGTAACGCCGGCGGTTACCGAGCCGTTGCCAGACATCACCGAAGCCGCGAGGAAGCCAGGCGACTTCTGCGCAAGCGCGGCAATGCTCGCGGCATCTGCCGCGGATTGCAGTTTTGCCTTCATTCTGGTCGCGAGCGAGTAATCCACCGCAGAACCAACGGCCGATATCAGGGGGATCGCCGCGATCCCGAAAATTATCGCGATATTGCCGCGTTGATCGCGACGGAAACGGGAAAGACACTGCTTAAGACGAAATGGCACGACAACGCCCCTTGGCTATCCAAAAGCGCGTGATCGTAGCCTTGGCCTCCCTAAGTGCCCCTTAATTTGATTGGCGAAAAACAGGCCGATCTCGGATGTGACCGATTTCAGCAACCGTGGTTACGATCTCTTTACTACGTGCGCTCCACTACGTGGGCTCCGTGAAGGCGCCACGGCTGTGCGTTCTTCGTCGACTCGCTAAATCGCTCGCATCGACCCAATAAGAAAGGCCGCGCATCAGCGCGGCCTTTCTATATTTCGAACGGGATTTCTTGGCCGAGGCCCGAAGAAATCCCTTATCCGGCGGCGCGCAGATTGTCGGCCGAAGATTTGCCAGAGCGGCGATCTGCCACGATTTCGTAGGAGATCTTCTGGCCTTCACGCAACGTTCCGAGGCCGGCACGTTCGACAGCGCTGATGTGCACGAACACGTCATTGCCGCCGTCATCCGGCTGGATGAAGCCATAGCCCTTGGTTGCGTTAAACCACTTCACGGTTCCCATGCTCACGGGGGTAGTCCCTTCTCAGATATACAAGTCGTAGCCCACCCTTCGATGGGCTGGTGAGATCGAATTTTTGGAAGGGTCGTCAGCGTCTAAACCGGCTGTACCGGTGGATAGCTAATGTCGTCCGGCCGAAAATCGATGGCTAATATTATTCGATAGTAGTGGTCAAAACAATCCTGACGTGCACGATTTTTTGATTCGGCCGGCCAGCCGGCCGCGACCGCGCACGATATGGGCGTATCGGGCGCGATTTCGGCAGGCGTTAATGGCGCGTTTACCGGCGGCGGAACTGGCCGCCGCGCGGCGGCCCGCTACGCGGGGCTCCGGTACTTGGACGCTCGTCCTTGTGACGGAAGATCAGGCGTCCTTTCTCCAGATCGTAAGGTGACATTTCGATCGTTACCCGATCGCCTGCGAGCGTCTTGATCCGGTTCTTCTTCATCTTGCCCGCGGTATAGGCAACAATCTCGTGTCCGGCATCGAGCTGCACGCGATAGCGCGCGTCGGGGAGGATTTCGGTCACCAGTCCTTCGAACTGGATCAGCTCTTCTTTAGCCATGGTGGTCTCCAGGTCGATCGAGGCTAGCGCTGCGGTCGGTGGCTACGGTTCGGTTGATTATTCGGACGGCTCTCGCGATGCAAGAAGGCGACGCCTTGAATGCCTTCGCTTTGGCCGGCCTGGCTCTTGCCGCCCTGCTGCGCCGGACGCGGCTGCTCGTGCCGGTTCGGCTGCGGCGGCGCATTATTACCACCACCGCGGCGGCGTCGGCGAGGGCCTTTTGAAGCCTGTACGCCGTCATTGGAACGGACCGTATGGGCGCGCGGCGCCGACCGTCCGCCCCGGTGCTGGGCGGGGTGCTGCGAGGCTGCCGGCGCGGCGTCCCGGCTGCCCGGCGTGCGGCGGTCTTCCCGCGGCAGTGCAATGCGAATCAGCCGCTCGATGTCGCGCAGATAGCCCATTTCCTCGGCGCCAGCGATCAGCGAGATCGCGATGCCCTCGGCGCCGGCGCGGGCCGTGCGGCCGATGCGGTGGACATAGGTTTCGGGAACGTTGGGCAGGTCGTAATTCACGACATGGCTGATGCCGTCGACGTCGATGCCGCGGGCGGCAATATCGGTCGCGACCAAGGTGCGGATCTCGCCGGTGCGGAACGCCGCCAGCACGCGCTCGCGGTGGTTCTGCGACTTGTTGCCGTGGATGGCGTTGGCGTTGATGCCGGCCTTGGCCAGCACCTTCACCACCTTGTCGGCGCCGTGCTTGGTGCGGGTAAAGACCAGCGCACGGTCGACCGGTTCCTGCTTCAGAAGCTGGGCCAGCACCGCCGGTTTGGCGACGAAATCGACCTGGATGATGCGCTGGGTGATGCGGTCGGCAGTTGCGGCCACCGGCGTCACCGCCACGCGGGCGGGGTCGCGCAGCATGGATTCGGCGAGTTCGGCGATGTCCTTCGGCATGGTGGCCGAGAAGAACAGCGTCTGACGCTTGATCGGCAGCTTGGCGACGACTTTGCGGATGTCGTTGATGAAGCCCATGTCGAGCATGCGGTCGGCTTCGTCGAGCACGAGGAACTCGACCTGGTTAAGCTTCAGTCCGTTGCTCTGGACGAGGTCGAGCAGGCGCCCGGGGGTTGCGACCATGACTTCGACGCCCTGCATCACCGAGCGGACCTGGCGGCCCATCGGCACGCCGCCGATCGCCAGCGCCGAGGTCAGGCGGATGTGGCGGCCGTAGGCGTTGAAACTGTCGAGGATCTGGCCGGACAATTCACGGGTCGGCGACAGCACCAGCACGCGGCAGCTCTTCGGCTGCGGCCGGACCCGGTTCTCCAGGATGCGGTGCAGGATCGGCAGCGCAAACGCTGCAGTCTTGCCGGTGCCGGTCTGGGCGATGCCGACCACGTCACGGCCGGTCAATGCGAGGGGAATGGTCTGGGCCTGGATTGGCGTGGGCGTGTGGTAATTTTCTTCCTTGAGCGCACGCGAGATGGGATCGGCGAGGCCGAAATCCTGAAAGGAGGTCAAAAGAGGGTTCTTTCCATTAAAAAAGGCAGGCGCCCGGCGATGTCAGCCAGGAGCGCGCGAGTGTGTCTGAGACACCCGCGTGTTTGGGGCGTCGGTTTTGCTAGCTGAAGGGGGCAAGCCAGAAACCGCAAAACGGGATCAGAACACGCGGCTCGCAAGGACCTGATGATTCTCTAGGTCACGAGGATCATATGGAGCACCAGCACGGCGCTTTCAAGGCGAATTCCGCGCCTGTCGTCCACGCGGTTAAGGAAACTGATCGTCCAGGCCAGCCGCGACGCCCGTTAGAAATCCAAACGATCAAAATTCGTGCAAGAAATTTAGCCAAATTGCGGCTTTTGCACAAAAAATAGATAGTTTGCCGCGAAAGCATACATTTACGCCGTCTAAAAAATAAGCAGACTTGCTGCCGCTCCTTTCCGCGCACTCGGGATTCCCAAGCAGTTAGATGGGCTTACTCCGTTTTCTGCCAATGGCATGGTTCTTGCGATTCCGTCAACGCAGGCGGCCGTGGGGCCGTTCGCAGCGTTTAACGCGTCTGCGTCAGGGAGATGACACCTCATGCTTACTCAATTGACTCACGATATAACGACGATGAGCCGCCGTCGCTGGCTGGCGGCGACCGCCGGCCTGGTTTTGGGTCTGGCCGCATTTTCAAACGCCAAGGCGCAGGAGACCATCAAGGTCGGCGTCCTGCACTCGCTTTCCGGCACCATGGCCATCAGCGAAACCACGCTGAAGGACACCATCCTCTTCCTGATCGACGAGCAGAACAAGAAGGGCGGCGTGCTCGGCAAGAAGCTCGAAGCCGTCGTCGTCGACCCCGCCTCGAACTGGCCGCTGTTCGCCGAAAAGGCCCGCGAGCTGATCACCAAGGACAAGGTCTCGGTCGTATTCGGCTGCTGGACCTCGGTGTCGCGCAAGTCCGTGCTGCCGGTGTTCAAGGAGCTGAACTCGATCCTGTTCTACCCCGTGCAGTACGAGGGTGAGGAGAGCGAGCGCAACGTGTTCTACACGGGTGCGGCGCCGAACCAGCAGGCGATCCCCGCGGTTGATTACCTGATGAAGGACGAAAAGGTGAAGCGCTGGGTGCTGGCCGGCACCGACTATGTCTATCCGCGCACCACCAACAAGATCCTCGAAGCCTACTTGAAGTCGAAGGGCGTCAAGCAGGAAGACATCATGATCAACTACACGCCGTTCGGCCATAGCGACTGGCAGACGATCGTGGCCGACATCAAGAAGTTCGGCTCGGCCGGCAAAAAGACCGCCGTGGTTTCCACCATCAATGGCGACGCCAACGTTCCCTTCTACAAGGAACTCGGCAACCAGGGCATCAAGGCGACCGACATTCCGGTTGTCGCGTTCTCGGTCGGTGAGGAAGAACTCGCCGGCATCGACACCAAGCCGCTGCTCGGCCATCTCGCCGCCTGGAACTACTTCCAGTCGATCAAGGATCCGGGCAACGAGAAGTTCATCAAGGCCTGGCAGGCCTACACCAAGAATCCGAAGCGCGTGACCAACGATCCGATGGAAGCGCACGTCATCGGCTTCGAAATGTGGGTCAAGGCGGTCGAGAAGGTGAAGTCGACCGATCCGGACAAGGTGATCGACGCGCTGCCCGGCATCGAAGCCAAGAACCTGACCGGCGGCACCTCCAAGATGCTTCCGAACCATCACATCACCAAGCCGGTGTTCATTGGCGAAATCAAAGCCAACGGCCAGTTCGACGTGGTGTGGAAGACCCCGGGTCTTGTCGCCGGTGACGCCTGGTCGAAGGAGCTCGAGGGCTCCAAGGACCTGATCGGCGACTGGGTCGGCAAGAAGTGCGGCAACTACAACACCAAGACCAACAAGTGCGGCGGTCAGGGCTCCTGATCTCTGTCTGAGTTGCAATAAACCCTCCAAGAGAATTACCAAGAGAGACCGGAGAAGGCGGCGGTGCCGCCGCCTTCTCCCCACTCCTGCCGGGGTCGTATTGTGTCTGCCTATTTCTTTCACCGTTTTCGCGCGGTTTTGCTCGCACTCCTTTTGGCCGTAGCGTTCGCGATGCCGGCGCTGGCGGGGCCGTTCGAGGACGCGGTCGCCAAATTCGCCAATGACGATTTTTCCGATACCGACGAGGCGATCGGCGCGGTCGCGACATCGGGCAATCCGCTGGCCTTTCCCATCATCAGCGCGCTGCAGGACGGCCGGCTGTCGGCCGATCCTGACACCAAGAAGGTTTTCGTGACCGGGAGCGACGGCAAGATCATCGATGCCGCCACTGGAGCCGCCGTCGACAAGCTGCCCGACAATGCCGCTGCCGTCCGTCTCAACAATCGCCTGCGCCGCGCCGTGGAGGCCGCCCTCGGCGGCCTGACGCTGTTGTCGCCCGATCCCGCCAAGCGCATCGCGGCCGCGCAATCGGTCTTCAAGAGCCACGAGGAGAGCGCGCTTGCCGTGATCGATGGCGCGCTGGCGAAGGAAACTAACAAGGCCGCCAAGACGGCGTTCGCCGAGGCCCGCGCCGCGATCCTGCTTTACAAGGCCGATGCCACCGAGGTCGAAAAGCTCGAAGCCGTCGCCGTCGTCAAGGCGAAGGGCGACCAGGAGGCGATGGCGCTTCTGACCGGGCTCGGCAGCGACCTGCCGCCCAACGTCGCGCGTACGGCGGCCAGCGCGATCGCCTCGATCCAGAGCAATCTGGCGATGTGGTCGATGGTGCAAAACGCCTGGTATGGCCTGTCGCTGGGCTCGGTGCTGCTGCTCGCGGCGATTGGCCTTGCGATCACCTTCGGCGTCATGGGCGTCATCAACATGGCCCATGGCGAGATGGTGATGATCGGCGCCTATACCACCTTCGTGGTGCAGGAAGTCATCCGCACCCGCTATCCCGGCCTGTTCGACTACTCGCTGTTGATCGCGGTGCCGCTGGCCTTCCTCGTCGCCGGCGCCATTGGCGTCCTGATCGAACGCGGCATCATCCGCTTCCTCTATGGCCGCCCGCTGGAAACGCTGCTGGCGACCTGGGGCCTGTCGCTGGTGCTGCAGCAGGCCGTGCGCACCATGTTCGGTCCTACCAACCGCGAGGTCGGCAATCCCACCTGGATGAGCGGCGCGTTCGAGCTTGGCCAGATCACCATCACCTATAACCGGCTCTGGATCCTCTGCTTCACGCTGGCGGTCTTCGTCATCCTGCTCGCCATGCTGCGCTACACGGCGCTCGGGCTCGAGATGCGCGCGGTCACTCAAAATCGACGCATGGCGGCCTCAATGGGGATTGCCACCTCGCGGGTCGATGCACTGACCTTTGGTCTCGGCTCGGGCATTGCCGGGATCGCCGGCGTCGCGCTGTCGCAGATCGACAATGTCAGCCCCAACCTCGGCCAGAGCTACATCATCGACAGCTTCATGGTGGTCGTGTTCGGCGGCGTCGGCAATTTGTGGGGCACGCTGGTCGGCGCGTTCACGCTCGGCATCGCCAACAAGTTCCTGGAGCCGGTGGCGGGCGCCGTGCTCGGCAAGATCGCCATTCTGGTGCTGATCATCCTGTTTATCCAGAAACGGCCGCGTGGCCTGTTCGCGCTCAAGGGCCGGGCGGTGGAAGCATGACGGCACACGTCCTGACGCGTTCGCTGGATCGCAGCGCCACCATCTTCCTCGTCGTCGTCGCCGGGCTCGGCGTACTGATCCCGCTGTCCAACCTGCTGCTGCCGGCCGGTTCGGCGCTACAGGTGCCGACCTATCTGGTCGCGCTGTTCGGCAAATACGCCTGCTACGCCATTCTCGCGCTCTCAATCGATCTGATCTGGGGCTATTGCGGCATTCTCTCGCTCGGCCACGGCGCGTTCTTCGCGCTCGGCGGCTACGCCATGGGCATGTACCTGATGCGCCAGATCGGCAGCCGCGGCGTCTACGGCAACCCGATCCTGCCCGATTTCATGGTGTTCCTGAACTATCCAAGCCTGCCATGGTACTGGTACGGCTTCGACATGTTCTGGTTCGCGGCGTTGATGGTGCTGGTCGTGCCGGGCCTGCTGGCGTTCTGCTTCGGTTGGCTGGCCTTCCGCTCCCGCGTCACCGGCGTCTATCTCTCCATCATCACCCAGGCGATGACCTACGCGTTGTTGCTGGCGTTCTTCCGCAACGATTTCGGCTTCGGCGGTAACAACGGTCTGACCGACTTCAAGGACATCCTCGGCTTCAACGTGCAGGCCGACGGCACCCGTGCGGCGTTGTTCGCACTGAGTTGCCTCGCGCTGATCCTGGCCTTCCTGGTCTGCCGGGCGGTGGTAACCTCGAAACTCGGCAAGGTCTTGATCGCGATCCGCGACGCCGAGTCCCGCACGCGGTTCCTCGGCTACCGCGTCGAATCCTACAAGCTGTTCGTGTTCACGCTTTCGGCCTGCATGGCCGGCGTCGCCGGGGCACTCTACGTACCGCAGGTCGGCATCATCAACCCATCTGAATTCGCGCCGGGCAATTCCATCGAGGCGGTAATCTGGGTTGCCGTCGGCGGCCGTGGCACGCTGGTGGGCGCCGCGCTCGGCGCGGTCGTCGTCAATTACGCCAAGACCTATTTCACGTCGGGCCCGCTGGCACCGTACTGGCTGTTCATGCTGGGCGCGTTGTTCATCCTGGTGACGCTGCTGCTGCCGAAGGGAATTGTCGGCACCTTCTCTGCTTGGCGGGAGTCCCGGAAAGAAACGGACAGGGCTAATGCTGAAAGCGCGGCGCGCGAAGACGGCGTCGGCGAACCGAACCCGGCGGAGTGAGCGCATGAGTGTCATGGAGGGAAGGACCACTTCCGCGCTGCTCTATCTCGACGGCGTGCACGTCTCGTTCGATGGCTTTCACGCCATCAACAATCTGTCGCTGACGCTCGAGCCCGGCGAGATGCGCGCCATCATCGGCCCGAACGGCGCCGGCAAGACCACGATGATGGACATCATCACCGGCAAGACCAAGCCCGACGAGGGCACGGTGCTGTTCGATGGCATCACCGACCTGACGCGGCTCGACGAAACCCGTATCGCCGAACTCGGCATCGGCCGCAAATTCCAGAAGCCGACGGTGTTCGAGAGCCAGACGATCGAGGACAATCTCTTGCTGGCGCTCAATGTCGATCACAGCGTCAAGGGCACGCTGTTCTGGCGCGAAAGCAAGCCTGAATCCGAGCGGATCGAGCGCGTGCTGGAAACCATTCGGCTCACGGATGCGCGCAATAGACTGGCAGGCAGCCTGTCGCACGGCCAGAAGCAGTGGCTCGAGATCGGCATGCTGCTGGCGCAGGATCCAAAACTGCTGCTGGTCGACGAGCCGGTCGCCGGCATGACCGACGTCGAGACGCATCAGACCGCGGAGCTCTTGAAGGAGATCAACAAGGAAAAGACGGTCATGGTCGTCGAGCACGACATGACCTTCGTCCGCGAACTCGGCGTCAAGGTCACCTGCCTGCACGAAGGCACGGTGCTGGCGGAAGGGACCATCGATCAGGTCTCGTCGAACGAGCGGGTGATCGAGGTGTATTTAGGAAGATAGGCTAATGGCGGGTAGCGAATAGCGAATGGAATACTTCTTCTAACTATTCGCTACTCGCCATTCGCTATTCGCGAAAGGCTGACGATGCTGGTCGTGAAAGACATCAATCTCTACTACGGCGCAGCCCAGGCCCTGCGCGGCGTCTCGCTGTCCGCCGAACCCGGCAAGGTCACCTGCGTGCTCGGCCGCAACGGCGTCGGCAAGACGTCGCTGCTGCGCGCGATGGTCGGCCAATACCCGATCGCGGGCGGATCGATCACGCTCGATGGAAACGACATCACCGGCCTCAAGCCTTACGAGCGCGCACGGCGCGGCATCGGTTTCGTGCCGCAGGGCCGCGAGATTTTTCCGCTGCTCACAGTCGAGGAAAATCTCAAGACCGGTTTTGGCCCGCTCAAGCGCGATGACCGCCATATCCCCGACGACGTGTTCTCGCTGTTTCCGGTGCTGAACACGATGCTGGGCCGGCGCGGCGGCGATCTCTCCGGCGGCCAGCAGCAGCAACTTGCGATCGGCCGCGCGCTGGTGATGCGGCCAAAATTGTTGCTGCTGGACGAGCCGACCGAAGGCATCCAGCCCTCGATCATCAAGGATATCGGCCGCGCCATCTCCTATTTGCGCAGCCTCGGCAACATCGCGATCGTACTGGTCGAGCAATATCTCGACTTTGCCTGCGAGCTCGGCGACAATTTTGCGGTCATGGACCGCGGCGCGGTGAAATATGCCTGCGATCGCGCCAACCTCGATCCCGCCGAGATCAGCCGCCAGATGGCGTTGTAAGGCCGTATCGATCGTTGCGTTTGGGGGACGGATGCGGACCGATAGCACGCGCGCAAGTTCAGCGACGTTCGCGGCCAACCGTGCCCAGGGCGCGGTCAGGTTTGGCGTGCATGTCAAGGATGGCGTCACCCGCCGGGGCGATTTGCATGAATCCGGCTCGCTGCGCGTGCGCTTTCCTTCTCCTGAAGCGGAAGGACTGTCCGGCGTGTTCGTCAACACCGCCGGCGGCATCGCCGGCGGCGACCGCTTCGATATCGATATCGCGGCAGGCGAGGGGGCACGGCTGACGCTGACGACGGCTGCGGCCGAGAAGGTCTATCGTGCGCCGGGCGCCGCTGCCCAGCTCAGTATCGCCCTGAAGGCGGAGGCGAACGCGCACCTCGCCTGGCTGCCCCAGGAGACCATCCTGTTCGACCGCGCGCGGATTGTCAGGCGCATCGATATCGATCTGGCCGAAGGCGCTTCGCTTCTGCTCTGCGAAATCGTGGTATTCGGCCGCACGGCGATGGGCGAAACGATGCTGCACGGCGAGTTCGTCGATCGCTGGCGCTTGCGCCGCGGCGGTCGCCTCGTGTTTGCGGAAACCGTCCGGCTCGACGGCGACATCGGCGAAAAGCTGGCGCGACCTGCCATCGCCAAAGGCGGCGTCGCCATCGGCACGGCGCTGATCGTGCCGGGCGACGAGGCTGTGGTGGAGCGCATCCGCGAGGCATCTGAATCGTTTGGCGGCGAGGTCGGCATCTCCTGCTGGAATGGATTTGCAATGGCGCGCTTCTGTGCCCAAGATGCAGCCCGGCTCCGCGCCGACATGATGGCAGTGCTCGGCCGCGCCAGCGGCGTGGCGCTGCCAAGGCTTTGGCTAAATTAGGTCTTCAATCACCAGAGTGCTCGCATGAATCTCTCCCCCCGCGAAAAGGACAAGCTCTTGATCTCGATGGCGGCCACGGTGGCGCGCCGAAGACTGGAGCGCGGCGTCAAGCTCAACCACCCCGAGGCGATCGCCATCATCTCCGATTTCATCGTCGAAGGCGCGCGCGACGGCCGCACCGTTGCGGAGTTGATGCAGGCCGGCGCGCAAGTGCTGACCCGCGCGCAGGTGATGGATGGCATCCCGGAGATGATCCACGACATCCAGGTCGAGGCAACGTTTCCCGACGGCACAAAACTCGTCACCGTGCATGAGCCGATCCGGTGACGCAGTCATTCCGGGGCGGCCGCAAAGCGGCCGAACTATGATGTGCAATTGCACATCTGAGAATCCAGAGGTTATTGATTTCGAGATTCCGGGTTCACGCTTCGCGTGCCCCGGAATGACAAAGGAGGGTACATGATCCCCGGCGAACTCTTCATCAAGGACGGCGAGATCGAACTCAATGCCGGCCGCAAAACCGTGACACTCACCGTCGCCAATACCGGCGATCGTCCGATCCAGGTCGGCTCGCATTATCATTTCTTCGAAACCAATCCCGCGCTGAAATTTGACCGCAAGAAATCCCGCGGCATGCGGCTCGACATCGCCGCCGGCACCGCTGTCCGCTTCGAACCCGGCCAGACCCGCGACGTGCAGTTGGTTGCGCTCGCCGGCAAGCGCACCATCTACGGCTTCCGCGGCGACGTACAGGGCAAGCTATGAGCACGAAAATCAAACGTAGCGTCTATGCCGACATGTTCGGGCCGACCACCGGCGACAAGGTGCGGCTCGCCGATACCGATCTCATCATCGAGGTGGAAAAGGATTTAACCACCTATGGCGAGGAGGTGAAGTTCGGCGGCGGCAAGGTGATCCGCGACGGCATGGGGCAATCGCAGGTCACCAACAGGCAGGGCGCGGCCGATACCGTCATCACCAATGCGCTGATCGTCGACCACTGGGGCATCGTCAAAGCCGACGTCTCGATCAAGGAAGGCATGATCGCGGCGATCGGCAAGGCCGGCAATCCCGACATCCAGCCCGGCGTCACCATCATCATCGGCCCCGGCACTGACGTGATCGCAGGCGAGGGGAAAATTCTCACCGCCGGCGGCTTCGACAGCCACATCCATTTCATCTGCCCGCAGCAGATCGAGCACGCGCTGATGTCTGGCGTCACCTCGATGCTCGGCGGCGGCACCGGCCCCTCGCACGGCACCTTTGCCACGACCTGCACGCCTGGCCCGTGGCACATGGCGCGGATGATCCAGTCGTTCGACGCGTTCCCGGTCAACCTCGGCATCTCGGGCAAGGGCAACGCCTCGCGCCCCGCTTCGCTGGTCGAAATGATCAAGGGTGGCGCCTGCGCGCTGAAGCTGCATGAAGACTGGGGCACCACGCCGGCCGCGATCGACAACTGCCTGAGCGTGGCCGATGACTACGACGTCCAGGTGATGCTGCATTCGGATACGTTGAACGAGTCAGGTTTTGTCGAGGATACGGTGAAGGCGTTCAAGGGCCGCACCATCCACGCTTTCCACACCGAGGGCGCGGGCGGCGGACATGCGCCAGACATCATCAAGATCGCTGGGTTGAAGAACGTGCTGCCGTCCTCGACCAACCCGACGCGCCCGTTCACCCGCAACACCATCGACGAGCATCTCGACATGCTGATGGTGTGCCACCATCTCGATCCCTCGATCGCCGAAGACCTCGCGTTCGCCGAAAGCCGGATCCGCAAAGAGACCATCGCCGCGGAAGACATCCTGCACGATCTTGGCGCGCTCTCGATGATGTCGTCGGACTCGCAGGCCATGGGCCGGCTCGGCGAAGTCATCATCCGCACCTGGCAGACCGCCGACAAGATGAAGAAGCAACGCGGCGCGCTGCCCGAGGACAAGGGCAACGACAACGACAATTTCCGCGTCAAGCGCTACATTTCAAAATACACCATCAATCCGTCGATCGCGCATGGCGTCTCGAAGCTGATCGGTTCAGTCGAGAAGGGCAAGCTAGCCGACCTCGTGCTGTGGTCGCCGGCCTTCTTCGGCGTGAAACCCGATTGCATCATCAAGGGCGGCTCGATCGTGGCGGCACCGATGGGCGACCCGAATGCGTCGATCCCGACGCCGCAGCCGGTGCATTACCAGCCGATGTTCGCCGCCTACGGCAAATCGCTGACGGCGTCTTCGGTGGTGTTCACCTCGAAGGCTGCCATCACCGGTGGGCTGGCGCGCAAGCTCGGCATCGAGAAGCAGCTTTACCCGGTGAAAAACACCCGCGGCGGCATCTCCAAGAAGAGCATGATCCATAACGGTGCCACGCCGAAAATCGAGGTCGACGCCGAAACCTATGAGGTGCGCGCAGATGGCGAGCTTCTGACATGCGCTCCAGCCGAGGTCCTGCCCATGGCGCAGAGGTATTTCATGTATTAGGGTTTCTCCCGGAAACTCAAGCCAGAACAAATCCGGGAGGATCGAGTGATTTACGTCGTTGCCACGCTGACCGTGAAGCCCGAAACGCGCGCCGAATTCATCGCGGCCGCTACCGCCTGCATCAAGGAAACAAGGAAAGAGCCGGGCAATATCGCCTACGATCTGCACGAGAGCGTCACCGATCCCTCGAAAATGGTGTTCGTCGAGCAGTGGGAAAATGTGGAGGCGCTGGGGCCGCATCGGGCCGCCGAGCACATGAAGACTTTTGGCCGCGTCGCGGTCAAATGCATGACGGCGCCGCCGAAGATCGAAGTGATCACGCCGGAAAAGGTCGACGTCCGCTAAAAGAAAAGCAAGGGATAAAACTCATGATCTACGTCATCGCCACCACGCCGATGAAGCCGGAGAACAAGGACGACTTCATCAAGGGACACAAGGCCTGTACCGCCGAAACGCTCAAGGAGAAGGGCTGCATCTCCTATGATGGCCATGTCAGCGTGAACAACCCTAATCTGTATGTGGTGGTGGAGCGCTGGGAAACCCGCGACGACCTCAATGCGCATGGCCGTGCGCCCCATATGAAGGTGTGGCGGGAGTATTCCTCGCAGATGAAGACGGCGCCGACGGTGATCGAGATCATCAGCGACGGCAAGGTGGAGAAATTCTAGCAAAGCGTTTTCAAGCGAAGTGGAAACCGGTTCGCATAGCAATCAAGTTTACGCAGATTGCGTAGACTTATCTGCGGTAGAAAACGCATCAAAATATAGGGCTGCCATGATCCGCGCGACAAAAGTCCTGGGCCAGCATCGCTGGACGAACGCCGCCGCCGATACCGTCGTGCTCGATTTCGACGACCGGCACCGGCGGCGGATGGCGATGACGGGAACGCGCGGGCTGGAATTCCTGCTCGATCTGGAGAACGCGGTCGCGCTTCGCGGCGGCGATGCACTGGTACTGGAAGACGGCCGGCTGATCGAGGTGGTCGCGGCCGCCGAGCCGCTGGTCGAGATCAGGGGCGCTGATCCCCTGCATTTGGTTCGGGTCGCCTGGCATCTCGGCAACCGCCACCTGCCGACGCAGATCATGCCAAAAGGCCTGCGCATCCGCCGGGATCACGTCATCGAGGCGATGGTGAAGGGACTCGGCGCGCGCATCATCGAGATCGAGGCGCCGTTCGATCCCGAGGGCGGAGCGTATGCGGCAAGCCATGCGCCGGACAGCCACGCGCATGGCCACACCGCGCATGATCATGGTCACCATCACCATGGTGATCAAAATCACGACCACCATCACCACGACGAACATTGCGACCACGATCATCACCACCACGATCACTCCCATGCTCATGACCACAAGTGAGCCCGCGCCGAGCGAGGCTAGCAGCGGAATGAATGCCGATGAGGCGGCGGCGCTGTACCGGCTGATGACCTGGCTGTCGCCGTCGTTTCCGGTCGGCGCGTTCTCCTATTCCAGCGGCATCGAATGGGCGGTGGAGGCGGGCGACATCACGGACGCCGCATCGCTGCGCGACTGGCTGGCCGCGATGCTCAGCGAAGGCTCGGGCTTCTGCGACGCCGTGTTCCTGGCGCAGGCGCATCGCGCCGCATCCGCGCAGGACGAGATCGCCTTGCGCGGGATTGCCGAACTCGCGGCTGCCTTTGTGCCCTCGCGCGAGCGCCAGCTCGAGACCTCGACGCAGGGCCGCGCCTTTATCGACATTGCCCGCTCGGCCTGGGCCTGCGACGGGCTCGACGGCATGGTCGCCGCTTGCGGCGGCGCTACGGTTTATCCCGTCTCAGTTGGAATCGTCAGCGCGGCCCATGCCGTTCCGCTGGCGCCGGCGATGCATGCCTTCCTGCATGCCGTGGTGTCGAATTGGATTTCCGCCGGCGCTCGCCTGGTGCCGCTCGGGCAAACCGACAGCCAGCGCATTCTGGCAAGCCTCGAAACCGGTGTCGCCGCTGCCGCCGGCCGCGCGCTCACAGCTTCGCTCGACGATCTCGGCAGCGCCACCTTCCGTGCCGATCTCGCCAGCCTCCGCCATGAGACGCAATATACGCGGCTGTTCCGGTCATGATGAGGGTGAGATATTCACCGCGCGTCGTCCCTGCGAACGCAGGGACGACGAAAACAGAGAGGGCTGCGCACATGTCTAAATCTCACGGCCCGTTGCGGATCGGCGTCGGCGGTCCCGTCGGCTCCGGCAAGACCGCGCTGATGGACCTGCTCTGCAAATCGATGCGCCAGCGCTACGATATCGCTGCGATCACCAACGACATCTACACCAAATGGGATGCCGAGTTTCTGGTGCGCTCGGGCTCGCTGACGCCAGACCGCATCGCCGGCGTCGAGACCGGCGGCTGCCCGCACACCGCAATCCGCGAGGACGCCTCGATGAATCTCGCTGCGGTGGCCGACATGCGCGCGAAGTTTCCCGATCTCGACCTGGTGCTGATCGAATCCGGCGGCGACAATCTCGCCGCGACGTTTTCGCCCGAGCTCGCCGATCTCACGATCTACGTGATCGACGTCGCCGCCGGCGACAAGATCCCCTCCAAGGGCGGACCCGGCATCACCCGTTCGGACCTGCTCGTGATCAACAAGATCGACCTCGCACCGCATGTCGGTGCGTCGCTCGAGAAGATGGAGATCGACGCCAAGAGGATGCGCGGCGAACGGCCGTTCGTGATGACCAACCTGAAGAAGAGCGAGGGGCTCGATCGCATCATCGGCTTCATCGAGACCAAGGGCGGCCTGCGGCCGGCCGCGAAGGCCAAGGCCGGATAGACCAAGATAGGCGGCCCAGATGGGCGGTCGAGCCAGCCGGGGCGAGCGGCTGGACAAGCGGCCGGGGTGGGCGGCGCGTTAACATTAATAGTCGGTCGCCGCCGCAAGCCCCTGGATTTGTCCGCTGCCGCCGGAACCAAATCGGCTCTGTCAGATTATCAACTTCTGGCCCCGCCAAATCAGCGTTAACGGCGGCCATGTTGTTTACCCGCTGCCAACCTCTCAGTTGCGTGCTGATGAACGCTCCGTCATATTCGCCGCGGTTGGCCTTCGCGCTATTGCTATGTGCTTCTGCCCCGGCAGACCCAAAGATGCTTCCAATACGTCTTCGCCAACACATCATTCCTGAGTAAGCGAGTGGTTCGGCTGGGCTTCATTATCGGCTTTATCGCGCTGATCGGAGTTCTGCTCTCCGGTCTCGCGGCCTATCGCGTCCACGAACAGGAACTGGCGATCGACGGCATCGCGCTGTCCCGCGCCATCGACATTCATGCCAGCCTGGTGCAGGACCGGTTGACCGAGCGCGAATTGCTCGCACGCGTTGCATCCGGGTTGTTTCGTGCACCTTCGGTGGTGAAGGCCAATATGCTGCAGCCGCTGCGCTCGGCGATCTATGCCTTCAAGACCGATTTCGTGATCGCGTCCTGGATCGCGCGGCTCAGGCCGGCCGACCTGCCCACGGCGCTGGCGGAGCTGAAGGGTGCCGGCTTCACCAATCCGACGATTCGCGATTTCGACGATCGGCCGCTCGACATCAAGGCGCTCGACAAGCCGCTCGACGTCCTGATGGATCTCGAACCGCGCAGCGCGGATACGCTGGGCTTTCCGGGTCGCGCCTACGACCGGCATTCGGTGATCGGGCCGATGCTGGCGCAGGCAGCCTCCGGCAAACCGGTGGCGTCGGACCCGATTCCGCTGCTGCGGAAGAACGGGCCGATCGGCATCGTGCTGGCCTCCGCCATTCTGAAGGAAGGCACTGCGGAGCCCGTGGGCTTCGTCACCTTTTCCTACGAGCTGGCGCCGCTGATGCTGACCAACGACGACCGCTCGCTGTTTTCGGTGGTGCTGAAGGACCCCGATGACGCCAGCGACGAATATGTCGCCAACGACCAGGGCGTCATCACCTTGCGGCCGGTCAAGCAGGGCGATCCGCTGCCGTCGGTGGTGCGGACGGTGACGTTCGGCGGCCGCGACTGGTCGCTCGGTTACTACGCCAAGAACAACGCTGTACAGCGCGCGCAGCAGACCGCGATCATCGTGGCGGCCATCGGCTTCGCGCTCACTGGCATCGTCTGCGGCCTGTTCGGCTATGTCGCCTACAACAATCTGCGGCTCAGCCGCGAGATCCAGGTGCGGATCGGTTTCGAGCGGCGGTTGACCGCCGTCATCGACGAGCTCAACCATCGGGTCAAGAACATCCTCGCCGTGATCCAGTCGATCGTGACACGCACGCTGCGCCACGGCTCCGACATGGACGTGTCGCGCGAACTCCTGATCGGCCGCATCCATGCGATGTCGAACGTGGTGACGCTGCTCAGCGAAAGCCAGTGGCAGGGCGTCAAGCTCAGGGGCCTGTTCGAGTCGCGCGCGATCCCGCATGCCGACCGCATTGTGGTCAACGGCCCGGATATCTCGGTCAGCGCGCGCGCCGCGCAGTCGCTCTCGCTGCTGTTCTTCGAACTGGCGTCGCATTCCGACGAAGGCCTGTCGCTAGTCGGCAAGCACCCGCACATCGTCGCGAACTGGGAGGTCACCGGCGAGGAGCCCGACGAGATTTTTCACTTCCGCTGGGAAGAGTTCAACACCAGCGCGGCGACGCGGCGGGAAGACAGCGATTTCGGTCTCATCCTGCTCGACCGCGTCGCGCCGGAAGCGATGGGCGGCACCGCAAAGCGCTATTTTACGGAAGTGAGCTACGTCTATGAACTCACCGCGCCGATGGTCACCGTCGTCGACATGACCGAGCGCGACCGCACCGAACAAATTTCGGCACCGGTGCGGCCGGTGAAGTAGGGCGCGCTCTCTCTGCGTCGCACGCAGAGACCCATAACCACCGCCGTAAGTTGGTGAGAGAAGCCGTCTCCTCTTGTGCCACTTCCATCGGCCGCGGCGTATGGGCCCTGCATTCGCAGGGACGACTTCGTTTCGCTCATCCGCGCTACAGCAACCACAAACCACAAAACCAAAGGCGGCCCGCGGGCCGCCTTTTCTTCATACGCTCAGTGCCGTAATTACCCGCCGTTGCCGCCGATCACCGCGCGCACGGTCTCGTCGGGTCCGAAATCCTCGGCGCCATCGACATAGAGCAGCGCCGACAGTTTCGAGCGCGCGCGGTTGACGCGGCTCTTGATGGTGCCGACCGCGCAGCCGCAGATGGCGGCGGCGTCCTCATAGGAAAAGCCGGAGGCGCCGACCAGGATCAACGCTTCACGCTGGTCCTGCGGCAGCTTGTCGAGCGCGTTGCGAAACTCCTCAAACTCCAGATGCGCATTCTGCGCCGGCTGGGTCTTCAGGGTTTTCGCGTAATTGCCCTCAGCGTCCTCCACCTCGCGCCGCCGCTTCCGGTAGTCCGAGCGGAACAGGTTGCGCAGGATGGTGAACAGCCAGGCCGGCAGGTTCGAGCCGGGCTGGAACGAGTCGATATTGGCAATGGCGCGCAGCAATGTTTCCTGAACCAGGTCGTCCGCACGGTCGCCGTTACCTGAGAGCGAGATCGCGAACGCGCGCAGGCTGGGTACCGACGCCAAAATGTCGTCGCGAAGAGAGTCTGTGAGAGGCATTAGTCCCTCCCGTCATTTTTTGCTGTTTCGTCGATCTGGGCCGCCGCCGCTTCCGGCCCATCGAGCTTACGGATCAGCTCTGCAAAGCGGTCCGGCACGCCCTGTCGGACCACGTCATCGTACATGGCGCGGAGCTGATGCCCGATCCTGGATTGAATCTCTGCATTGAGCCCGCCCTGCTTTTTTACTTCCTTCATGGTCTGATCCACGCTTCCCCGAGAGTTAAGTCTCTGTGGTTTCAAGAGTTTACCTCGAAATTGGGCCTAGGCCGCCGCGTTATAGGTCAAAGGCTAATGCGAATATGTGCGGAAGGTTCCGAAATCTGGGAACTTTTTCCGGAACTTTTTTGTCCCCCGCGAGTAATCGGGGGTGACAGGGGAACCGGGGTCCCCCCGCCGAAACTAAATTTGACGCCCGACGCGGCGGCATCAGGTTACGTCCGTCCGGCTGAGACCCTAAGTTATGGCCAAGGATACGGCCTAAGATAAGGATGGAATGGGGATGTCCCGATCACAGCTCGTTGCTGAACATCTGCCGCTGTTGCGGCGCTATGCCCGTGCGCTGACCGGAAATCAGGCCTCGGGCGATGCCTATGTGGCCGCCATGCTGGAGGCCCTGCTGCAGGATGGCTCCCTGCTGGACGAACGGTTCGGCCCGCGCGCCGGGCTGTTCAAGCTGTTCACCCAGATCTGGAACTCGGTCGCGCTCAACGACAATCCTGATGTCGCGACACTGGCGCTGCCGCCGGAGCGCCGGTTGTCGAACATCACGCCGTTGCCGCGGCAGGCGTTCCTGCTGCTGTCGCTCGAAGGCTTCTCCGAGGAGGAGGTGGCGTTCATCCTCAATACCGACATCGCCGAGACCCGCGCGCTGACGGATGCCGCCGGCCGCGAGATGGCGGCGGAAATCGCCACCGACGTTCTGATCATCGAGGACGAGACTTTCATCGCGATGGACCTCGAGAGCCTCGTGAAGAACCTCGGTCACAACGTAATCGGCGTCGCCCGCACCCATGCCGATGCGGTGGCGCTCGCCAAGAACAAGAAGCCCGGCCTGATCCTCGCCGATATCCAGCTCGCCGACGGCTCGTCGGGCCTGGATGCGGTCAACGAATTGCTGCGCGTGTTCGAGGTGCCGGTGGTGTTCATCACCGCTTACCCCGAGCGCTTCCTGACCGGCGAACGCCCCGAGCCGGCGTTCCTGATCTCGAAACCATTCCAGCCCGCGATGGTCTCTGCCGTCGCCAGCCAGGCGCTATTCTTCCAGCGCAACTCGCGCAACCGCGCGCCGCGGGCGGCCACGGGCTGATCGAGGCGTCACGGCGCAGAGTTGGAATGATCCGGCGTGCCTCACTGCGCGCCGGATTTTTCTCGTCGTGTTGCAGGCCGCGGGCAGTCGGCGGCGAGCAGCGAATGACGTTGGGGGTAGAAACCGATGAGTGTCGGGCTGATCGGCCTTCTCGACGATGTGGCTGCGATCGCGAAGGTAGCCGCAGCCTCCCTCGATGATGTGGCGAGCCAGGCCGCCAAGGCGGGCGCAAAGGCCGCAGGCGTCGTCATCGATGATACCGCGGTCACGCCCGGCTACGTGATCGGATTCGAGCCGAAGCGCGAGCTGCCGATCGTGGGCAAGATCGCGACGGGATCGCTGCGCAACAAGTTGTTGGCCCTGCTGCCCGCGGCCCTCGTGCTCAGCTACTTCCTTGCCTGGTTGATCACACCGCTGCTGATGCTGGGCGGCGCCTATCTCTGCTACGAAGGCGCGGAGAAGGTGCTCGAGGCCGTCATGCCTCACAGTGCACATCGGCATGAGGCTCAACTCGGCACCGTCGCCTTGAACGCGCAGTCGGTCGAGGAAGAAAAAGTCGCAAGCGCGATCAAGACCGACTTCATCCTATCGGCCGAAATCATGGCGATCACGCTGGCGGCCCTCCCCGCAGGGAGCATCTGGAAGCAGTCGCTCGTGCTGGCGGTCGTAGCCGTCGGAATAACCGTCGCCGTGTATGGCTTGGTGGCGCTGATCGTGAAAGCCGACGACGCTGGCGTGGCGCTTGCGAAGAGCGATCGTGCCTCGCTCCTTGGCCGCGCGCTCGGACGTGGCATCGTTCGCGGCATGCCCGTGCTTCTGAAGATTCTCAGCGTGGTCGGCACCGCCGCCATGATTTGGGTGGGCGGCGGCATCATCCTGCATGGCATCGAGGTCTACGCTCCGCCGGCCATCGGCCATATCGTCAAGGCCGCTGCCGAAGCTGTGGCCCACGCATTCCCGTCGCTAGCCGCGATCCTCGAATGGGCGGTCGAGGCAGCCATATCCGGCGCGATAGGCCTGCTGGTCGGCGCCGCATTGATTCCGCTCGCCGGATTTGTTTTCGCGCCTGCATGGAAACTGTTGAAGAGTTTTCTGCAGGGCGGTCGGAAAGGGTCCTAGGCCGGGCTCGCCGGCGTTGCTGCTTCGCTGGCTCTCGCAGGCATGGCTTTAGCCACACGCTCCACGTCCTGACGTCAGCAGGAAGATCGACGGCGGTGCAACAAGCGGCGGTAAATCCGCCGGCGCGCAAAAGCGTCACGCTGCGGCAGCCTGCCGGCGCATGCTGCGGCCAGAAAGCAAGATGACAATTTGACGAGATGGTGGCAGACTTGGTTTCGAGGCCAGGCGCGGCAAGAAAAACGAAGAAATACGTTCGCCCAGGTCACGTCGTCCAAGGGAGGAGATTGCTCATGAAACGCTTGTTTCTGGGATTAGTCGCCGTTGCCCTGATCGCATCGGCGTTCGTCGGATCCACCACTGCAGTCATGGCGCAGACGAAGGTGTTGAAGATGCAGGCCACATGGCCCGCGTCGCTTACGCTCTATGACAACTTCACCTACTTCGCTGAGCGGGTGAACAAGCTGTCGGCCGGCGCGCTGAAGATCGAGGCGATGCCCGCCGGCCAGGTCGTGCCCGCGTTCGAGGTGCTGGATGCGACCCACAAGAAGGTGCTCGACGGAGCGCATGCGTGGGCCGGCTACTGGACCGGCAAGAACAAGACCGCGATCCTTTTCACCGGCGGTCCCGGCGGCACCTTCGGCATGGACTTCATGGACGTGATGGGTTGGCTCTATCACGGCGGCGGCCTCGATCTATACAACGAGTTCTATCAGAAGGAACTCAAGCTCAACGTGGTCGTGTTCCCCATCCTCCCTGCAGGGCCGCAGGCGTTCGGCTGGTTCAAGAAGCCGATCCAGACGATCGAGGACATGAAGGGCATGAAATGCCGCCAGACCGGCATGGCCGGCGAAGTCTGGCAGGCACTCGGCTTCACGGTGGTCAACATGCCGGGCGGCGAAATCATTCCCTCTGCGCAGCGCGGCGTGATCGATTGCGCGGAATGGGTCGGTGGCATCGAGGACCTGCAGCTCGGCTTCCACAACGTCTGGAAGTATCACTATTCGCCCGGCTTGCATGAGAACGTGACGGTCGGCGAAATCGTGATCAACGGCGATGTGTGGAAGGAGCTCATCCCGCAGCACCAGGAGATCATCAAGTCGGCGGCCAACGAGACATTCCTTGTCTGGTGGACCAAGTGGCAGCGCCAGAACGCCGACGCACTGATTGAGATGCAGCAGAAGCACGGCGTACAGATCCTGCGCACGCCGACCGAGATACTGCTGGCCTTCATCAAGAAGTGGGACGAGATCGCGGCGGCCGAGGGCGCCAGGAATCCGTTCTTCAAGAAAGTGCACGACTCGCAGAAGGCCTACGCCAGCGCTGTGGTGCCGTACAAGCGATCCTATTTCCCGCCATACTCCTTCATGGCGAACTATTACTTCCCGGTCGAGAAATAGGGCTTCTTGGAGGGCGGCCGGTTCGGCCGCCCTCCATCCGCGCACGGCCGGCCTGCGTCACGCCGCAAGGCGCGCGATACGAACCGTCGGCGGTAGGGGGAGGGATGGCTGAGATAACAGAGAGGCAGTCGCCGACGCTCCTGGCCATAATCAGGATCATCGACGGCTTCACGGACCGGACCGGCACGGTCATCTCGTGGCTGTCGGTGCCGCTGGTTCTAGCCGTCGCCTACGAGGTGGGAGCGCGCTACCTGTTCAACGCGCCGACCATATGGGCCTACGATGCCACCTACATGCTCTACGGCTCGCTGTTCATGCTCGGCGCCGCTTACGCGCTGCACAAGGGTGCTCATATCCGCACCGACTTCTTCTGGGAGAAGTTCTCCATCCGCAGGAAGGGCTGGATCGATACGATCTCCTACATTGTCTTCTTCTTTCCGAGCCTGATCATGCTGCTCTTGATCAGTTGGAACGAGTTTCACTACGCCTGGGAGATCAACGAGACGTCGGACCAGACACCGTGGCGACCGGCGCTGTGGCCGTTCAAGTTCGTCGTTCCGCTCGCCTGTCTCTTGCTGCTGATCCAGGGCGTGTCCGAGTTGATCAAGAGCATCTACATGTGGCGCACCGGCGTGGAGCTCGAGCACAAGGAGAAGGTCGAGATATGACCGCAGAAGCGCTCATCGGCCTCATCATGCTTCTGGTGCTGCTTGGAGCGATCTTCATCGGCGTGCCGATCTCCTTCACGCTGCTGTTTCTCGCCTTTGCGTTTGGTTATCTCGGCATCGGCGCGACGGTCTTCGACCTTGCCTACTTCCAGACCATCGGGCTGATGAAAGAGGAACTGCTGGCCGCTGTGCCGCTGTTCATCTTCATGGGCTTCATCACCGAGCAGGCGGGGTTGATGGAGCGCCTTTTTACGGCGTTCCGCATGCTGCTTGCGCCGGTGCGCGGCGCGCTCTTCCTCGTCGTCATTCTGACCTCGACCGTATTCGCGATGGCGACCGGCATCGTCGGCGCAGCCGTCACCGTTCTTGGCATTATGGCCTCGCCGATCATGACGAAAGCGGGTTACGACGCCAAGCTTTCAGCGGGCACTATCACTGCCGGCGGCACGCTCGGCATTCTCATTCCACCGTCGGTGATGCTGATCGTGATGGGGCCGGTGCTCGGGGTGTCGGTCGCCGATCTCTATGCCGCCGCCTTTGGGCCGGGCTTCCTGCTGGCGGGCCTATACATCACCTATCTGATGGGCCGGGCCTTCATGAACCCCAAACTCGGGCCGCCGGTGCCAATGGACGAACGGATCTACTCGGCGGGGTACATTGCGCGCGAAGTGATCGTCGGCACCCTGCCCCTGCTCGGGCTCATCACGGCGACGCTCGGCTCGATCATCGGGGGGCTTGCGACGCCGACGGAGGCCGCCGGCATCGGCAGCGTCGGGGCGGTGATCCTGGCCATCGCATATCGCAGGTTCTCGCTCAGCGGACTGCAGCGAGCGCTGATCTCGACGATGGCAACCTCGAGCATGGTCCTGCTGCTGGCTGTTACCTCGAACATTTTCGGTGCGGTGTTCGCCCGCCTCGGCTCGGCGAACTGGATCACCGAGACGATGCTCAGCCTACAGTTGCCGCCCAGCCTCATGCTGATTGTCGTGCTCTTTCTCGTCTTCCTGCTGGGTTGGCCGTTTGAGTGGCCAGCCATCATCCTGGTGTTCCTGCCGATCTTCTATCCCGTCGTGAAGGGCATGGGCATCGACCTCATATGGTTCGGGGCGCTGATTGCGGTGGTGCTGCAGACCGCCTTCCTGTCGCCGCCGGTCGCCATGTCAGCGTACTATCTCAAGCAGGTGGTCAAGGGCTGGAGTCTTGCGACGATTTACGCCGGCATGTTCCAGTTCATGATCCTGCAGGTGATCTGCGTCGGGCTTATGATTGCTTTCCCCGGCATTGCGACTTGGTTCCCGCAGACGCTGCACGAGGCATCCCGCAGTCAGGTCATCCCGGAGGAGCACAAGAGAATACTGGAACAGCAGAAGCTGGCACCGTCCCTGGAAGACGACGACTGGCTGATGCCGAAAAAGAAGTAGGCCGATTGACTACCCCCCGGGCGCAGCTCGTCCGGCCCTTCACGCCAGATCGCGAATGGTATGGAAAATCGAAAGTTGAAATGGCGGCGGTCCCGTTCTGCCACCCGTTCAATCCGCATATCCTCTACGAAAGGACCTCTCGCGCTTTGGCTCCAGGCTTGCTCGGCGGTGGCCAGCCTGAAACCGGACAACAGCAGCTCGCATTGGCCGGGATCGCCGTGCAGCACGCCGATCCTAAACCTTCGTATAGCCAGTCCATCCGTTTCGACGTCGGCTATTTACCTCGGTACAATTGAGCTGGATGCGCAGGGAGCCTAATGTCGGCACGTCGAGGCAGGATGTACATTATCGAATTGCCTGCGCATCGTCGGCTCTCCTCCGGTCGTCGGCGCCGCCTGCCTCGTCACCTCGGTCAATTTCGGCGCATTACCGGCCCTGCGGGAAAAAGCCTGAGCGGATGCTCGCTTGGCCCGCGTATTTTGAATGAGAGGTCATTGTCTGATGTCACCATCTGCCAGAATCGCACTCTTCATCGATGGCGCCAATTTGCACGCGACCGCCAGGGCGCTCGGTTTCGACATCGACTACAGGCGCCTGCTCAAGGAATTCCAGGACCGTGGCGCGCTATTGCGGGCCTTCTATTACACGGCGATTATCGAGGATCAGGAATATACATCCATCCGTCCGCTGGTCGATTGGCTCGACTATAACGGCTACACCGTCGTCACCAAGCCCACCAAGGAATTCGTCGACGCCGGCGGCCGCCGCAAGGTGAAGGGCAGCATGAGTATCGAGCTTGCCGTCGATGCGATAGAACTCGCCGATCATATCGACGCAATGGTTCTGTTCTCCGGTGATGGGGACTATCGACCGCTGCTGAAGGCGGTGCAGCGCCGTGGCGTGCACGTTACCGTGGTCTCCACCTTGGCCAGTCAGCCGCCAATGGTGGCGGACGAATTGCGGCGTCAGGCCGACGCTTTCCTTGATCTTGCGGAATTGAAGCCGAAGCTCGGGCGCGATCCGGCCGAGCGGCCGGCACAACGCGAGAGTCGCCAGCAATCGCCGCAATTGTCGACGCGCGCGACGATCAACGGAACTGAACTCACGAAATGAATTTCCGGCCGAGGGCGCGCCATGTGAACCAGATCACCTTCGGCTTGCGACGCCGGCGGTATCATCATCTCTCCTGATTCAACCGCCGATCCCGAAGGCTTGCGCCTTTCGGAATGGCGATTGCGAACGACACCTGTTCGCGGCCAGGACCTCCCCCTGGCTCGGGCCACCAGCTTCGATACGAAAGCTGGTCGGACTTATCCGGCGTGTCCCACCGGCGCGCCGGATTTTTTTCGCGCAAGGGGCCCTGCGCGCGCTGACCATGGAGCCACGGGTTCCAAGCTGCAAACAGAATGAACGCGGCGCTCTCGGTGGTCCCCATTTCCGTGAATCGCTCGGCGTGACGTGGTTTTGCGGGATCGGCAGATTGCGTGTTGAACTGCGCCCGACGCCCGCATAGGGTCGCTGCAGCAACAAGAAAATAAACGGGAACGCCCCTTCAACCGATGCAGTCCGCCGAGCGGCCTTTCCCCCACCGCCGGGGCCTGATCATCGTTGCGACATTGGCGACCGCCTATGTCGCCAGCCATTTTTTCCGCGCCTCCAACGTCACCATCGGTCTCGATTTGATGCGCGATCTCGCGATCGGGCCGGAAGCGCTGGGGGCGCTGACCGGCGCATTCTTCTTCGGCTTCGCCGCGATGCAGATTCCCTGCGGTTTCTTCTTCGACCGGTTCGGGCCGCGCTATACCGTGGTCGGCATGCTGATCGTGGCCAGCCTCGGCGGCGCCATGTTCACGCTGGCGCCGAGCTGGCCGGTGCTGTTGACCGGCCGGGCGCTGATGGGCGCCGGCTGCGGCGTGATGCTGATCGGCAGCATGGTGGTGATCTCGCGCTGGTTTCCGCCGGACCGCTTCTCGACGCTGACAGCCATGGTGTTGTCGATCGGCCTGCTCGGCAATCTGGCCGCCACCACGCCGCTCGCCTGGGCATCGCAGGCGGTCGGCTGGCGCCCGGTGTTCGGCGCCGTCGTCGTCTTCACGGCGCTGGCGACCGTTGCGATCTGGCTGGTGGTGCGCGACGCGCCGCCCGGCCATCCCTTCCTGAGCCGCAAGGCGGAGCCGCCGGGCGAGATGCTCAATGGCCTGGTCGAGGTGCTGCGCAACCCGCGCCTGAAGCCGATCCTGGCGCTGAATTTCTGCAATTATGCCTGTACCTTCACCGTGCAGGGCCTGTGGGGCGGCGCGTTCCTGCGCGAGGTGCATGGCTTAAGCCCGATCGCGGCCGGCAACGTCCTGCTCTTCGCCGTGATCGCCTATCAGGCCGGCATGCTCGCCTTCGGTCCGCTCGACCGCCGGCTCGACACCCGCAAGGGCATCGCGATTGGCGGCACGCTGGTGATCATCTGTCTGCTCGCGATCCTGGCGCTGTTTTCCCACCCGCCGGTCTGGCTGCCGATAGCTGTCATCATCGCCATGGGATTCTTCTCTGCCTCCAGCACCATGGTGATGACGCACGGCCGCGGCATCTTCCCCGACCGCCTGATCGGCCGCGGCATCTCGACCATGAACACGTCAGTGATGCTCGGTGTCGCCTGCATGCAGACACTGTCCGGAATCATCATCGGCGCGTTCGAACCGCTGGTCAGCGGCGCCCGCACCGAGGACGCCTATCGCACACTGTTCGGCACGCTGACGCTGGTGCTGCTCGTTGCGGTCGCGATCTACGGCCGCTCGCAGGACGTGAAGCCGAGCGATGAGATGCGGGCGGCGAAGCTATAGTCAATCGCCGGTTAAGCTGCCCGCCGTACCGGTTGGCCCGAGCGCCAAGCCGCTTTAATTTTCGGTTGCAGTGCACGATTGCCATTCCGCCCCAGCGGGAGGATGTTTCGACGCAGGCACAAGGGAGAGCGGCATGAGCAAGGCAGTTCCCGACAATCGCCAGCGCGACCAGGATGGCGACATCAGCCACAAGCACGGCACTACACCCATCGGCACCCTGCGCAAGATTTACGGGCAGGGTTTTGCCGCCGGTTACCCCCCAACCGACAGACTGAGCGAAGCTTTGCCTTACCTGAACGAGACATCGCTGAGCCAGCTTCGCCGCGATTACAAGACCGGTCATCTTGATCACAAGATCACGAACGCCTCGGGTTGAAAGCGTGTCCGTCACCATCGACTATTACATGTCGCTCAACTCGCCTTGGACCTACCTCGGCAGCGCGCCGTTCGCCGAGATCGCCGGGCGCAATGGCGCGATCGTCAACATCAAGCCCTGCAAGTTCGGACCGATCTTTGAGCAGACCGGCGGGCTGCCATTGCCGAAGCGCTCGCCGCAGCGGCGCGCCTACCGGATGATGGAGTTAAAGCGCTGGCGCGAGGTACGGAACGTTCCCATCAATCTCGAGCCGAAGCATTTCCCCTGCGACGACGCCGCGGCGGTTCGACTGGTCATCGCAGCCAAGCTGCAGGGCAAGAATGCCCACAGACTGTCGCTGGAGCTTGGGCGTGCGCTGTGGGAACGTGAGGAAACGCTCGCCGATCCGGCAATCATCGCGTTGGCCGCCGAGCGCGCCGGTCTCGACGCGGCGGAGCTGCGCGCGGGCGGGCCCTCGGACGCTGAACTTGACGCGCGGTATGAGAAGTTTACGCAGGAGGCGCTTGGCGCGGGCGTCTTCGGTGCGCCGAGCTACGTGCTGCCTTCGGGCGAGATCTTCTGGGGCCAGGACCGGCTGGAGCTGCTGGAACGCGCTTTGAAAAAGCTGGCGCCTTGAGAAGCTGTCTCGTCAAAAAAAGCAGGGTGCGACCGGCATCACCACGGTCGCACCCTACGTCGCCGGTCAATGGGGCAGGGGGAATAACCGGCTGCCGGGATGACTCCGAGCCCCCCGGAGTCGTTCCAAGGGGCCGCAAATATTTTTCATACACGGTTAAGTGATTGAGAACGGCCGGACCCCCTGCGGCTCGGTTCGGGTTGTGTCCGTGATCGCCATGGGGCGAGGGATACATCGCCATGTCACAGATATTCAAAGCAATTTTAGCCACTCTCGCCGTCTTTGCGACGTTTGGCGCCGTCCAGCTTGCGTCAGGTCATGATCTCGCCAGCGTGCGGCAACTCGCCTCCAGCGCGCCTGCGGCGGACGTCAACCGCGCTGCCAAAGCCGATCGTGCGGCGCTCAGGGCCGCGCAAAGCCAGACTGAGACGATCACGATCCGGAGCGTTGGCCTCGACGACACATCGGTGGTGCTGCGGGTTCCCGTCGTCACCGAGGCGGTGCGGAACCGCCCGGAGGTGCCGGCCAAGCCCGATGCCTCGAAGCCCGATGCCTCAAAGCCCGGCGCCCCGAAGACAGTGGTCGCCTGCGAACCGCCGGTCAGCGTTTTGACCGAAGTCGCAAAACTGCTTCAGCCCGGCCGCTGCGTGACCTGATTTGCGAAGCGAGCTGGATACATAGGGCTGGGCAAAAGCGCGCAGCGCTGTGCCACCATCGATCCAGAACATCATCGCTTGAATGGTGGGCGCGCGGAGCCTGTCATCACCGCGCGAGCGCATTTGCGCTCGTCGCCGGGCGCGCGCATTCGCGACCCGTTGGCTTTGCGCATCCTAATCGTCCACATCCTCCTGCGGACGTCCGAACAGATGAATGATTCCCGGCGTCGTGATCGAGACGAACACGAAGCGCGACAGATGATGGGCGCCGACGAAGATCGGATCGATATGCAGCGTGAGCGCCAGCGCCAGCATGGCGTCCATCGCGCCCGGCGCGAACGCCACCACGACGTCGGCGAAGCGTACATGGGTGGCCAGCACGATCACCATGACGAAAACGGCGGATATGGCAATGGCGACGGCAAACGAGCCCAGCCCGGCATTGATGTGGCTGAGCAGCGTCGACTTGCTGATCCGCGCGAACCGTGTGCCGATCACGGCGCCGATGCCGACCAGCGCCACGCCGCGCATCCATGGCGGCAGGCCGCCTTCGATCAGGCCGGTGCCGTGCAGCACGGCGGAGGCAATCATCGCGCCGAACATCCAGCTCGCCGGAAATTGGGCGAGCCGAAGCAATAGCGCGACGGCGATGGCAGCGGCCGCCAGTACGGCGAGTTCGAGCGGCGAAGCGATAAGGCTAATCACCTCCGGCGGCGCCGAGGGCGCAATCCCGGTCAGCGCCAGCAGCAGCGGCAGGGCTGCGGTCAGGATGATCACGCGCATGGTCTGCACCACGGCGATCGCGGCGACGTCGGCACCCTTCTCGGCGGCCAGCATGGTGATCTGCGACAGCGCGCCGGGGCTGCCGGCCAGCAGCGCCGAGGTCTGGTCCCAGCCGTGCATGCGTTGCAGATAGAAGCTCGAGCCGAAGGTCGAGCAGAATGTCGCCAGCGCCAGCAGGCCGATGGTCAGGGGATAGGCGCTCATGTGCTGGATCAGTTGCCGCGACACCAGCGAGCCGAGCGTGATGCCGAGCAGCACCAGCACGGTCTGCGTCAGGATCGGCGGCATGGTGACCGGCCGCCCTGCCAGCGCGGCGATGCCGACGGCAGCCATCGCGCCGGAAATCAGTCCGCCCGGCAGGTTGGCCCACAGAAACAGCAGCCCGCCGGCCGCGCCGATGACGAGCGTCTCGATCGTGCCCAAAATTTTGGCGCGGTCGATAATCGCGGAGGAAATCGAAGTGGGGATCAGGCTCACGCTGCCTTATGGCAAATCCGCACGCGAGGGACAAATGCGCCACGCGATTGCAGCAATGCAGGGCGTCGCCGGCGGTGGCCCGCCGGCGTCATCAAAAATTCAGAAGGTCCCGATACGGCCCTCGCGCAGGAGGCGGGCGGCTACTTCGCCTTTTCGGCGGCAGCCTTCTTGCACTCGGAGCGGAATTTCTTGCGTTCCTTGCCGTGAAGCCCCTTGGCGTCGGCTTCCTTCGAACATTCGAGCGAGGCGGCGGTGCGCGGTTTCTCGGCCTTCTTTTCCGCCGACGCCTTGGTTTCGGTCTTGGTCGCCTCGGTCTTGGCCGGAGCCGTGGTTTGTGCGGACGCGGCGCCCATCAGCAGAAGGGAAGCCACGGCGGCTGCGGTGGCAAGGGAGGAGATCTTCGTCATGGGGGCACCTCGGTTTGAAAACAAGGGCGCAACCGTCGCGCTGCGATGCTGAACCACAGGTGAATGAAGTCGAGCGGGCCGCTACAATATTTTGATCGGACGAACGCATCGCGCGTTGTCGCAAGCAGTAGTTGCGCTAGGATAGGAGGTGCAGATGACGACTGCCCCAAGGAGACCAGGGATGACTATTCAAGCGAAAATACTGGGCGCGATTGCGATGTCGGGTTTGGCTGCGCTGGCGATGACCTCGCAGGCGAATGCCCTGACCGCGCAGGAATGCAGCGCCAAATACCAGGCTGCCAAAGCCGCCGGCACGCTCGGCGGCCAGAAGTGGAACGACTTCCGGAAAGCCCAGTGCGGCGCTGACGCTGCGGCCGCACCGGCGGCAGCAGCCCCCGCCGCCGAGCCAAAGGAAGCCGCCAAGAAAGAATCCAAGAAGGAAACTGCGAAGGAGGCTGCGGCGCCGGCCGCTCCGTCAGGCCCGGCGGTCTATCCGAGCGCCGTCGATCCCAAGTATTCCAAAGAGACCGCCGGCAAGGCCCGCATGCACACCTGCGTGGATCAGTACAACGCCAACAAGGCCACCAATGCCAATGGCGGCCTGAAGTGGATCCAGAAGGGCGGCGGCTATTACAGCGAATGCTCCAAGAAGCTGAAGGGCGCGGCCTAGGCAGCTATCGACACGGGCGCGGCCGGAAATTTCGGCCGCGCCTACACTTCGCGGAGCAACGTTTCGGCCGACTTCGCCACCAGTTGCGCGCGTTTGCGCGGGCCCCGTTCGAGAAACAGCAGGCTCTGGCCGAACACGAAACAGTAGAACAGGAATGCCTGCGCGTCGGCTTCCTCCGCCGGAAGGCCCGTCGCGCGATAGAGATGCCCGACATTCTTCAACCGGGCGACATCAACCTGGGCTGCCGCGTTGGCGGCAAGCTCGTCCGACCGGGCCCATTGCCGGATCGCGAGTTCAACGGCCATGCCCTCGGTATTCATGCGCTCCGAGTAAAGTGCGATCAGCGCCTTCAGCCGCTCGCGGGCGGTCGCGCCGTCGAGGCTGGTGTGTTTTTCGATCGCGGCGATGCGGCCCGCGCTCCAGTGCTGCAGCATGGCCTCCAGCAGGGCGGCGCGATCGCGGAAGCGGCGGTAGAAGCCGCCCTTGGTGACGCCGAGGTTCTTGGCCAAAACCTCGACCCGCACGCCCTCGACGCCGGTCCGGGCGATTTCGTTCAGGCCGGCCTCGATCCAGCTCTCGCTGCGCACCTCGCCGGTTCGCGCGTCCATCTTGGTATCGCTCATGGTCCGGCCTCACCGGTTGTTGATACGGTGCCGTATTGCTAACCCGGACAAGATCTGATACGCTACCGTATCAAGATGCAAAAAGGCGGGTGAAAACGGTGGAGACGGACGCGACCTATCGCGGCACGGTCTATCCCTGGCAATGCGACCATGTCGGGCACATGAACATCATGTGGTATGTCGGCAAGTTCGACGAGGCGAACTGGAATCTGTTCGCCCGGTTGGGGCTGACGCCGTCCTATCAGCGCGGGTCCGGCCGCGGCATGGCCGCCGTGCAGCAGAACATCACCTACAAGCGCGAGTTGCTGGCCGGCGACATCGTCGAGGTCAAGAGCCGGCTGCTGGAAATCCGCGACAAGTCGATCCGCTTCCTGCACGAGATGCGCAACGCCGAAACCGGCGAGATTGCCGCGACTTGCGAATTCGTCGGCGTCCATATGGACCGGCAAGCGCGGAAGTCGACACCCTTCGCATCCGCGATCCGCGACGCCGCGATGAGGCATCTCGAACCGGCAACGGCGTGACCCATGCTGCGTTTCCAGCCGAAGAACCCGGATTTTCGCGCGGTCGCGACCGACACGTTCGAACAGCAGCGCGCAATGAAGACGCTCGGCATTTCGATCGCGCGGCTGGAGCCGGGTGAGGTCGATCTCGCGATGGACTATTCGGCGGACCTCACCCAGCAGCACGGCTTCATCCATGCCGGGATCATCACCGCCGGTCTCGACAATGCCTGCGGCATCGCTGCGTTCACGCTGATGCCGCCGGCAACGGGAATTCTCACCGTGGAATTCAAGACCAACCTGCTGGCGCCCGCGCGGGGCGAGCGGTTTGCCTTCCGTGCCACCGTCGTCAAACCCGGCCGTACGCTGACGGTGTGCGAGGCCAGGGCCTATGCCGAGCAGGACGGCAATGAGACGCTGATCGCGACCATGAGCGGCACGCTGATGGCGCTGCCGGCCGGTGAAGGTGCGGCGTCGCCGGGGAGGGAGCGGGCATCGATCTGATGCGCTGATCTCTGTTGCAGTGCAGCTTTGTGCTGCAGCCATGGCGATCCGGAGAAATTCCTTCTATGGTCGCACCGTGCAACTGAGTCTTTCAATTTGATCATCTCCACCGCGCAAGGCGTGCTGGGGCTGGCGTCGGGGATGCTGGTCGGGTTTTCGCTTGGCCTGGTCGGCGGCGGCGGCTCGATTCTGGCGGTGCCGCTGATGGTCTATGTGGTCGGCGTGGTAGAGCCCCATGTCGCGATCGGCACCAGCGCGATCGCGGTGGCTGCCAACGCCGCGATCAATCTGTCCAACCATGCGCGCGGCGGCACCGTGATCTGGTCCTGCGCGTTGATTTTCGCCGCAGCCGGCATGGCCGGCGCCTTCGGCGGCTCGATCCTCGGCAAGATGATGGACGGTCAACGGCTGCTGGCGCTGTTTGCGCTGGTCATGATCGTGATTGCGCTATTAATGCTGAAGACGCGCTCGCGGATCGGCCTGCCCGACGTCAAGGTCTCGATGTCGAACATATCGGCCATCGCAGGCCTTGGCCTCGCGACCGGGACGGTGTCCGGCTTTTTCGGCATCGGCGGCGGCTTCCTGATCGTGCCGGCCCTGATGCTGGCGACTGGCATGCCGATCATGAACGCGGTCTCCTCCTCGCTGGTCGCGGTCACCGCATTTGGTCTGACCACGGCCGCCAGCTATGCCTGGTCCGGGCTGGTGTCGTGGGCATTGGCAGGTCTGTTCGTAGCGGGCGGCATCGCTGGCGGATTGGCCGGCACGCGTTCGGCGCGGCACCTCGCCAAGCGCCGCGGCGCGCTCAATATCGTGTTCGCCGTGGTCATCATAGCCGTGGCGCTCTATATGCTGGCGCGTAACATATCCCTGCCTCAGCCGTAGACAGGAATGCAGCCCCTTCGCGAGACCCACATGAAGCGATCGAATAATCCCACCGGGACCAACCCGGGATGCACACGGCGCAAGGCGCTCGGCTTGCTCGGCGGCGGTGCCGCGCTGCTTGGCACCGGCGCGGCACAGCGATCGGCGTTCGCGCAAGGCAGCGACGACGTTCTGACCGAGGCGCTGGTGCTGCGGGACCCTGATGTACCCGCGACGGGCAATCTCGAGGGTGACATCAACATCGTCGAATGGTTCGATTACAATTGTCCGTATTGCCGCAAGATCGCACCCGAGATCCACCAAGTCGTGCAGGACGACGGCAAGGTCCGCCTGGTGCTGAAGGATTGGCCGATCCTGGGCGAGGTCTCGAAATTCGGAGCGCGGATGGCGCTGGCGGCGAAGTATCAGGACAAGTACTTGGCCGCGCATGAGGCCATGATAGGCGTCAGCTCGAAATTGACCGAACCGCGCATCCGCGAATTGCTGGCCGGCGCCGGCATCGACATGGATCGCCTCAACCGCGACGCCACGACCAACGCCAGGGCGATCGACGCCATCCTCGCCCGCAACCACGATCAGGCGGTGGCGTTTGGATTCAAGGGAACGCCGTCCTTCATCGTCGGCAAGTTCCGCGTGCCGGGAATCCTGACCATGGCGGAATTCGAGATGGTGATCGCCGACGCGCGCAAGGCGAAGAAGAGCAACTAGCGATCAGAAAAAACGCCCAGAAAAACGCCGTCGTGACCGACGACGGCGTGTACCCTATCGTTCCTGGCGCCTGAATTTACTTCGACGAAATCTTGACCCAATCCTCATGGGCGCGCGTCTTCAGCTTGCTCCAGTCGGCGGCCACGACGTCCCAGTTGACGATGGTGCGATTGGCTTGGGCGACCTGGCCGCTCGCGACGCTCGACGTCTGCATGGAATCGTAGACATAGACGCCGCCAGCCAGCAGCAGCGCACCCAAAATCATCCCGACAAACGTCTGCATGGTAGTTCCTCCGTTGCGGCTGATAACGCCGTGCCCGGAGGATGGTTCCGCGGCCTACGGGCCGGTCACCCATTGCAGGATTTCCGCGTTCATCTCGCGCGGATAGGTATGACTGAGGTCGTCGATCTCGCGATAGGTGACGTTAGCGCCCGCCGCAGACAACGCCTGGCTGGTCTGCCGCGCCACCTGCACCGGAAACATCCAGTCGAGCCGGCCGTGCACGATATGAATGGGCAGGCCGCGCAACCTGTCGGCATCGGCCATTTCCGCCAGCAGCGGATGGAAGGTCGCCGACACCGGCGCGAGGTGGGTGAAAGGCGAAGCGCCGTCGAAACCCGTCACGTAGCAGAAGGTGCCGCCGTCGCTCATGCCGGTCAGCAGCATCCGCTCCGGATCGACGTTCCATCGCGCGCGCACGGATTCCAGGATGCGCATGAGGTTCGGCGTATCAGTGTCCTCGCCCATCAAGGCCCAGGTGTTCCCGGTAGCGGTCGGCGCGATCACAATCGCGCCGCGGCTGCGGGCATCGCGCAGCCAGCTCCACAGGAAGCCGCGGCCGTTGCCGCTGCCGCCATGCAGCGCCATCACCAGCGGCCAGGCGCGGTCGACCGTGTAATATTCCGGCACGTAGAGCGAGAAGCCGCCGCGGCTGCCGGGCTCGTTGGCGTTGTGGAAGACGCCGGTGTTTTCGTTGGCCGGCGCCGCCAGCCGCGCCGCGAGGTCGGCGTCGCCGCGCAGTGCAGGATCGACAAAGAACTGGTTCACCGGCGGCAATCTTGCCGACAGCGCATAGAGTGCTTCCTGCGCGCGCGGAGCGTGACGCAGCGCGCCAAACAGGCTGACGAAATCGCCGTTGCCGCTTTGCACGACGCGCAAGGCTTCGAACGCAGCGAGCGCCGCATCGCTTGCGGTTTCGAGCGGAGTCTTGATGTCAGCGAAGCCCGCGGGCCATTGCTCGAGCCGCGGCCGGATCGCGCGCAGCGCGTCGTCCGGCTTGCCGGCCGCTTCCATCACACGGTCGAAGTCCGGTGGATTGAGGTAGCGCGCGATGAAGCCGAGCGCTTCCAGCGATTGCAACAGCGGCGGCAGCACGGCCACGATGTCGTCCACCACGGCCTCACTCATTACGTATTCCCTGTCCCAAAGCGTTTTCCAGCGAAGTGGTGACCGGTTCGCGTCAAGAAAACGCGTCAAATCAAAAGGCTTTAATGCAGTCTTGGCGCCTTCAGCAGCTTGGCGCGATCGGTCGAACTCAGCACCACGTCGAAGGTGACGCCCTCGTGGTAGACCGTGAGCGGCACGTCGATGCCGGCGGCGCCGAGCGACCATAGCTTTTGGTAGAAGCCGGTCTGGCTGGTGATCTTGTCGCCGTTGACCGCGAGGATCACGTCGCCGGTCTTGAGTTCGGCACGCGCCGCCGGTCCCTTGCTGGCGATGCCGACCACCACGACGCGGTTGTCGATTTCGGTGGTGTACATGCCGAGCCACGGCCGCGCCGGCTTGTTGACGCGGCCGAATTTCCTGATGTCGTCGAGTACCGGCTTCAACAGGTCGATCGGCACGATCATGTTGACATGCTCGGCCTTGCCCTCGCGCTCGCGTTCGAGCTGCAGCGAGCCGATGCCGATCAGTTCACCGCGGCTGGAGATCAGCCCGGTGCCGCCCCAATTGGGATGCGCGGGATGGGTGAAGATCGCCTCATCCAGCAGGTACTCCCAATAGCCGGCGAATTCCTGCTTGGCGGCGATCTGGCTGGCGACCGAGCGCGTGCGCCCGCCGGCGCCGCCGACCACCACGCGATCGCCGACTTGCGCAGCCGCCGAAGAGCCGAGCGGCAGCGGCTCGAGATCGAGGTCGCCGAGCGCCTGCACCAGGCCAAAGCCGGATTCGAAATCGAAGCCGAGCGCATGTCCCTCCACGACGCGGCCGTCGCTGCGATGCAGCCACACCGCTTCGGCTTCGGTGATCAGATAGCCGATGGTCAGCACCAGCCCGTCATCGATCACGACGCCATTGCCGGCGCGTTCGGTGCCCAGCGTCTCCGCGCTGAAGGCATCGGGCGGGATGATCGAATGCAGGCCGACCACCGACGACAGGGCTTTGTCGAGGTCGAATGCGTAATCGCCCGCGCGCGGCTGGTTTGCGGGCGGCACTCTCCATTCGGTCAAGGAAGGCATGGATGGTCTCCTGGCGAACCGGCGCGCGCACCCTCCGAGAAAATTCGGCCAGCAGGGCCGCGCGAAACTGCCAGCGATCATATTCTGCCAACGACCGGCTTGAAAGTCTCCCATGGGATGATTGTGGTGCCGGTCAGGCCACTCCGAACGTCACGTTTGGCCAGCGCTGTCATGACGCGCCCGCGCTCGCCCCGGGCGTTCCAGCAATTCGGAAAATGGGCGGTCCTTGACCGTCGGAATGACCGTCGGATCCGATTGGACCGGAACCAGGATGCCGCAGCTTCGCGCAATCTTGATAGCCAGGTCGGGTCGCTTTTCCGGACAAATTCTGCCGAGAAAGGCGAGATAGCCTTCCCTTGGTGCAGGTGTCGGTCGATGCAAATCGAGCGGAATTCCATGATGGACGGTCGCCACGAAATTCGCAGTCGACAGTGGGCTGCGCTGCGCATCGGAAATCGAGACCAGCGGCATGTCGTCGAATGTCCTGTACAGCGGCCAAAGATCGGCAATATCGAGCCGGCCGTGAAGCGTCGTCACTGTCCGTGCAGCCATTGGCCGGAAGATCGGGAAATGGAGGTAATCGATGTGAAAGTGAAGGATGTCGAATTCGTGCGCCCGCTCGCGGACCTTTTCCAGCATCAGTACGTGGTGCGGGCTGTGGTCGCGAACGTCCGGATCGAGTCGCAGCGCCATCGGCGAGCACGCGACCAGTTCGGCTGAAGTGGCGGAATCGCCGCTCGCAAACAAGGTGACGCGGTGCCCCTGCTTGACCAACTCTTCGCTCAAGTATGAAACCACTCGCTCGGTGCCCCCGTAAAGACGAGGCGGAACGCTTTCGAAAAGCGGGGCAATCTGGGCGATTTTCATGGCGGTCCTCCACCCGCGCTACAAGGTCCAATGGTCCGGATACTCTTGTTCGAAATCATCTTGTCTGCTGTCGATGCCGCAACGACCCGCCCAACCTCGCTTGTCCTGGTCTCGCTCGCGGTCTGCGCCGGTCAGCCGCTATTGATTGGGATCCGTTTCGTCCGCTGCGCGACAGCCAGTTTCGGCAGGGTAACGGTGAGAACGCCGTTCCGGAATGAAGCCGCGACATTCTCCTCCGCGACGTCGCAGTCGAGAGTTATGCAGCGCTCAATCCGGCCATAGCAGTGTTCGCCGTATGGCCGACCGCCGTCCTTGCTGCCGCGGTTTGTCTCTCCCTTGATGGTCAGCACATTTTTGGTGAGCTCAACGTCGACTTCGCGCTCGCTGAAGTCCGGGAGTTCGGCCGTGACGCGGTACTCGGTATTGGTTTCGGCAATTTCGATGTCAGGCTGGATCACAGCGCGGCTGAACCCAAACGGCGCAAACTCAAAAGCAAAGAAGAAGCCGCGAAACACACCATCAAAGAGCCCACCGACCTCGCGGTGAGGAAACATCCACAACGGATCGAATCCCTCGCTAATGCGCCGCCGGCCCTCGCGCGCGACCGGCAAACGGTGATTCAACGGAACGAGTTCTGTCCTGTTCATTGTCATTCTCCCAAATCCTCCCGACCGCCAGCGGTCGGCGAGGGAATGCACCCCGGGCGAGCGCCGCCACCGGTTTTAGCCGCCGGGCCCGGGGGGCCAAGTTTGAGCGGCTTGGTGTGAATTTGCGAAATCGTAAGGTCCTGATGGGCCACGTCTTCCCCGAGCGACATGGATACATCGACACGCTCCCGTGCCGGAGACGACCAGCGCCGGTCTCACCGGGCCCGGGAAGGCGTCCGGACCGCATTCGAAGCGAGCAGACAATCCAGCCAACCTCCGTCTGGTTTCAATCTCCTAGTTGAAATTTTTTGCTTGGAACCAGCAGTGCGTTGTCCGGCTTAGTCCGCAAACGATCTCAATTTGTGGAGAGCACAACAAATGAATGGACCCAACTTGCCCCTGCACGTTCTGGAGCGCGCGGAACGGCGGTGGGCATCGGTGCTTTCGCGTCAAGCCGCCAAGCCGCCGGCCACGAAATCCGCGGGAACGCCTTCTTCGCCCGACGACACAAGGCAGTCGTCGGGAAGTAACCCTGGCGAGCAGACGTTGAACCGGACCGAATGGAACCGGACGCCCTGATTTGCGTTTGCAGCGCGAAAATGCGGAGATATTGGGAGCCGTTTCTCCGGTTTTGCTGTCGTCGCCAACGACAGAGCGCGTGCATCGGCTTCCGGAAGGAGGAGCCATGAACGTGTGGTCGAATGAGAAATATTGCGACTTGGCGAACCTGATCCTCGGGGCGGTGCTGATTGTCTCGCCGTGGATTTTCGGATTTGCGGCTGGAGCTCCATCGCAAAACGCCTGGATCACCGGTATTGCGATTGCGATCCTCTCCATCGCCGCCCTCGCAGCGTTTGCTGAGTGGGAGGAGTGGCTCAATCTTGTCGTGGGACTCTGGGCGATCGCGTCGCCATGGGTGCTGGGATTCCAGGGAACTACAGCAATGACCGTTCACGTGGTGATCGGTGTCGTTGTTGCTGCGCTGGCAGCCGCTGAGTTGTGGATGCGGTATCACAATCCGCCGCGACTGACGGCCGGCCGCTAGAGCCTATAAAAAAGAAGCCCAAAAACGAATGGCCCCGTTTCGGCGGGGCCATCCTGAGCGGGCGTCTACGCGATTGGCTCACCAGCCGGAAACCGCGTAGCCGACGTCGGTGGTGTAGTCGTAGGGTGCGTAGCCGTAAGGCACCGGCGCGCCAAACGCGGGGGCCGGCACATAGGTCCGGCGGCTCACCACGACGGTGCGTGGCCGCACGATCGGCGGTGCTCCGATGACCGGCCCCGGTGCGACGTAAACGCTGCCTGGAGCCACCGCCACGGGATACGGGTCGGCTACCGGATAGGGGTCGGCATATGAATCGACATAGATTGCCTGTGCCGATGCACCAGTGACGCCGAAGGCCAACAAACCGGCGATTGCCAGGCCGGCCGTCGAGCAAATGCGCGATCTCGTTATCATGTTCCGCAATCTCCTTCACTGCTTGGCTTGCAACCGAACAACCGAACCCACACCGCGCGCGGTCGTTCCCGGCGCTCACGAGGTTTTTGACCGCAAGTTCCACCGTGTTCGCTTTGCCGTTTACGGACCGGCCAGGATATCGGCGTCCAGCGGGTTATCGCGTGAAGCAAACCATTCGGCGCGAAGCGCTGCGCGGCGTCGGCCGCGATCGTTGATTGGCAGCTTCAATGCATCGAGCAAGCCCCGCAGCTCGCAGCGCACGGGGAGGCGAGACGCTTCCCCGTCGATGCCGGGCAGTGCGTCGCATGGCTCGTCCAGCGCGGTTAGCCCGCGGGGAAAAAGATCGCGATAAATCGGGCGCTCCTGCAAGCCGGTTGCGACCCGGAAACCTGCATTAAGCGCCAGTTCCTGCAAGCAACCGCAAAGAACCGGGGCGGCTGGTGACTGTTGCGGCGAGATGCGGTTGCGCACGACCACCCAATCGACGAGAGCGCCGTCGACTGGCCGGCGATGGCGACGTGCCTCGCGCACCAGTTCGCTGTAACGGCTGACCCCCGTGACCGTCAACGTGACCGGATCGAGTGTCGCCAGCACATCGAGGTCGAGAAAACTGTCGTTCAGCGGCGTCACCAGGGTGTCGGTGATCGAATGGGCGAGCCGCATCAGGTAGCTGTCATGCGGGGGCGTATCGATCACGACGAAGTCATGGCGATTCTGCGCGGTGGCAACGGCCCGCTGGAAATCGGAGAGTTCGGCAGCCTCGTTTTGCTCAACCATGGCGCCTTCGACGCGTGCGATGCAGAAATGCGTCGGCAACTCCAGATCCGTTTGGCTCCGCCGCGCCCAGCCGCGCCGGCTCTCGACGTAGTGGGTGAGGGTCCGTTGCCGGCCGTCGAGGTCGATGGTTGCGACGCGCTGGCCGGCCTTCAGCAGCGCAACGGCGAGGTGCATCGCGATTGTGGTCTTACCCGAGCCGCCCTTTTCGTTTCCAACCACGACGACATGCGGCGACGGGCGCAATTGATGTACGGGCGCGGTAAGCACGGCTGCGCCTCCACGAACCGTCGGTTGCTTTCAAGCCTGCTCAGGAAGGGCGCTCCGCAAAAGCGCGACAGTCCAATGCGGCAGGCAGCGAGATAACAGGCGCGTCGAGCCGTTTGTTCCTGGAACGCCTGCAGCCGCGCGACTTATCGATCATTTTTTTGCAAGCCCCTTGAAGCGCAACTCTGACCCACCTAGGTCGCATGCTGCAGCCGCAGACTTTCGCGTGTCGCAGACTTTCCGCCTGTCGATGGCTGCGATTTCCGTATCGTATCCACAAACAGCCGAGGAGGAACGCAATGAAATTCCGTCCGCTTCACGATCGGGTAGTCGTCAAGCGCGTTGAAGCCGAGGAGAAGACCGCCGGAGGCATCATCATTCCCGATACAGCCAAGGAGAAGCCGCAACAGGGCGAGGTCATTGCGGTCGGGCCCGGAGGGCGTGACGAGGCCGGTAAGCTCGTTCCGATCGACCTCCAGGCCGGCGATCGCGTGCTGTTCGGAAAATGGTCGGGTACTGAGGTCAAGATCGACGGCACCGAATACTTGATCATGAAAGAAAGCGACATCATGGGCGTGCTGGTCGCCGCCGGCGCCAGTCGCAAGGCCGCTTGAGTCCGCCAGTCCGCCCCTAGCAAAAGAATAGTATCGTAGGGAGCAAGACCATGACTGCCAAGGAAGTCAAATTCTCGGTCGATGCCCGCGAGAAGATGCTGCGCGGCGTCGACATTCTCGCCAACACGGTGAAAGTCACGCTTGGTCCGAAAGGACGAAACGTCGTCATCGAAAAGTCGTTCGGCGCGCCACGCATCACCAAGGACGGGGTGACCGTCGCCAAGGAAATCGAACTCGACGACAAGTTTGAGAACATGGGCGCCCAGATGGTGCGCGAGGTGGCGTCGAAGACGTCGGATCGCGTTGGCGACGGCACCACGACTGCCACCGTGCTCGCCCAGGCGATCGTGAAAGAGGGTGCGAAGGCCGTCGCCGCGGGCATGAATCCGATGGACCTCAAGCGCGGTATCGACCGCGCTATCGATACGCTGATCGCTGATATCGAGAAGAACTCGAAAAAAATCACCTCGAACGACGAGATCGCGCAAGTTGCAACCATTTCGGCCAATGGCGACTCGGAGATCGGCCGCTTCCTGGCCGATGCCATGAAGAAGGTCGGTAACGACGGTGTCATCACCGTCGAGGAGGCCAAGTCGCTGCAGACCGAGCTCGAGGTAGTCGAGGGCATGCAGTTCGACCGCGGCTACATCTCGCCCTACTTCATCACCAATGCCGAGAAGATGCGGGTCGAGCTCGAAGACCCCTACATTCTGATCCATGAAAAGAAACTGTCGGGACTGCAGCCGATGCTGCCGCTGCTTGAATCGATCGTGCAGTCGGGCAAACCGCTGCTCATCATTGCCGAGGATGTGGAGGGCGAGGCGCTTGCCACCCTTGTCGTGAACAGGCTGCGGGGCGGGCTGAAAGTCGCGGCGGTGAAAGCGCCGGGCTTCGGCGATCGCCGCAAGGCGATGCTTCAGGACATCGCCATCCTGACCGGCGGCACCATGATCTCCGAAGATCTCGGCATCAAGCTGGAGAGCGTGACCACCAATATGCTGGGCCACGCCAAGAGGGTGAGGATCGAGAAGGAGAATACCACGATCGTTAGCGGCGGCGGCAAGAAGGCCGATATTGAAGCCCGCATCGCCCAGATCAAGGCGGAGATCGCGGAGACCACCTCGGACTACGACCGTGAGAAGCTCCAGGAGCGGCTCGCCAAGCTCGCGGGCGGCGTCGCGGTGATCCGCGTCGGCGGGGCCACCGAGGTCGAGGTGAGGGAACGCAAGGACCGTGTCGACGACGCGCTGCATGCGACCCGCGCCGCAGTCGAGGAAGGCATTTTGCCCGGCGGCGGCGTTCCGCTGCTCCGTGCGGTCAAGGCGCTCGACAGGCTGAAAGCAGCCAACGAGGATGAGCGCTATGGCGTCGAGATCGTGAAGAAAGCGCTGTCGTGGCCGACGCGCCAGATCGCGATCAATGCGGGCGAGGATGGCTCGCTCGTGGTCGGACAGATCCTGGACAAGGATACGTATGCCTTCGGATTTGATGCCCAGACCGGCGAGTTCGGTAACCTGATCTCAAAGGGCATTATTGATCCCACCAAGGTGGTGCGCACGGCACTGGAGGACGCCGCCTCGGTGGCGGGCCTGCTGGTCACCACGGAGGCAATGGTCGCTGAACTTCCGAAGAAGAAGTCCCCGCCGACAGCACCGGGCGCGAGCATGGCCGACATGGACTATCAGATCTAACTCGCGAGATGATTGGCGGGCCTGCGAGGGCGCGCCAATCACTGGAGATTCAATTTCACCATGGCGCGTGGCCTTCGGAACCGGAACGCATTGTCTTGATGTCGTTGCCGGCTGCATCGAAGGCCAACCGATGGAAGGTGCAATAAGTCCGCGCGCCGAACCTTACGGATCGAGTTCCGTATCCCAGTATAAATAATCCAGCCAGCTATCGTGCAGGTAGTTCGGCGGAAACAGCCGGCCATTGCGATGGAGCTGATGCACCGTCGGCGCGAACGGGTGTTGTCTCGGAAACATCCGCGCCTGCTGTGGCGTCAGATTGCCCTTGCGCAGATTGCAGGGGGAGCAGGCCGCGACCACGTTCTCCCAGGTGGTCTGGCCGCCCTTGCTGCGCGGGATGATGTGATCGAAGGTGAGGTCGTCATGCGCGTGGCAGTACTGGCAGACGAAGCGGTCGCGCAGGAAGACGTTGAACCGGGTGAAGGCGGGATGCGTGGTCGGCTTGACGAACGACTTCAGCGAGACCACGCTTGGAAGCTGGATCTCGAAGCTCGGGCTGTGCACCGCGCGGTCATAGTGCTCGACGATATTGACGCGATCGAGAAACACCGCCTTGATCGCGTCCTGCCACGACCAGAGAGACAGCGGGTAGTAACTCAGCGGCCGGAAATCCGCGTTCAGCACCAGTACCGGCCAACCGCCCTGCGAGACATGTGCGTTCAAGTAACGCTCCTGACCCCCATGTTAGCTGCGAAGCAGCATGCGCCTTGCATACTACAGGCAGCGTGACGGGATTGTGAAGAGCGTTCCGGGGCTTATCCAGCAAGGGAACGTGTCCGCGGCAAGCCACGCCCGGGAAATCGCCTCGGTTCCTTGCTCCGCAGAGGCCTGGCTTTCGCGGTCAATCGATCGTGATAGGGCGATCGGGACTGGCGATTCGGCGCCTTGGGCCGCGCATCAACGCCGGGCGTTCAGACCAACAGGCGCCCATTTGCCGGCGGCTTCCACAAGAGACGTGAATGACAAAGCCGGGCATCTTCGACCGGCCGCCTACGGTTTGGCAGCGCTCGTCACGAGCTTCAGGCCGAGACCGAGCATGACCGCACCGGCCGCGCGGTCAATCCAGGACTTGTACGACAGATAAGCCCGTTGCGGCCCTGCCGACGAGAAGAGCACGGCGACCAGCGCATACCAGGCGGTCTCGACGAGAAACACGGCTGCAAGCAGCGCGGCAGCAAACCCCAGCGAGAGGGATGCGGGAAGAAAAGCCGCGAACACGCTTGCATAGACGATGGCTGCCTTCGGGTTGCTTATTTGTGTTGTGAGCCCCAGCCAAAATGCGCGAAAGGGCCCGCTGCTTCGCCCGCCGTCAGCGCCGATGGCCGCGAGAGGCTGCCGCGCCGATCTGAAGATGAGAAAGCCCAAATAGTAGAGGTACAGCCCTCCGAGGATCCTGAGCCCTGCATAGAGCGCAGGTACGGCCAACAGGACGCTCTGCAGCCCGAGCAGTGCCGCTGCGCCGAACATGGCGCCTCCTGCGCCCATACCTAACGCCGTGGCAAGCGCCCTGACGCGGCTGGATGCGACCGCCACGCGGGCCACCATGACGAAGCTGGGCCCGGGGCTGATCACCCGACACTGAGCGCGGCGACGATGCTGACGAGCGCTGCAAGTTCTTGCATGCCGTTCCTCCGGGGTTGGAAGTAAGGCCCGACTATTCAGTGTGCGGCGGCGCTTTGACCGCCCATTCCGGATCGGCGCCGAACGGATGATCCATGAAGAACACCCAGGTGCCGTCGGGCAGCCGGCGGTGAACCTCCATGCCGTGATGATGCACCTCGGTCGGCTTGCCGCTTTCGTCGGTGCCCTTGATCAGCCACTGCGACCGCGTCATCGCGAAGTCGCCGGAGACCGTGGTGTGATGGGTCACGACATCCATGTGCGGCTTCAATCCGACATAGGCCGCCATCGTCTTCCGGATGCCTTCGGCGCCGCGCGCGACTCTGCTGCCGCCATGGACCTCGTCGACCTGAACGATCGAGGCGTCGGGGTGGTACATCGCCGCCGCGGCGTCAACGTCCTGCGCATTGAATGCGCGCGCCAGCCAGAGATTGCAAAGTTCGGGGGACGGAGCTCCCATGGCTCAACTCCCATGTTCAGGGTTGATCGATCAGCGAGCTGACGCAGCGGGCTTAATGCTTCGGCGCAAAGCTGTACTGGCGTCATGCGGTATTGCCTCATCTCGCTTTGGTTGCTCCGACAGGTAACGTCTGGCGGCACGGAAAGCACGTTGGAAATACGCCAGCGCGACTTGCGAAACTGCAAGGAACCCCTAGCTGTGCAGCCATGGAGGACTGGAACGAACCCCAACTCGTGTTGGCGATGCATCGGGCAGGCAGCCTCACCGGCGCCGCCAAAGCGCTTGATATCGATCACTCGACCGCGTTCCGGCGCCTGAATGCGCTGGAAGCGCGGCTTGGTGTTCGCCTGTTCGAACGGCTTCCCGGCGGCGCATACCAGGCGACACCGGAGGGCGAGCGGATGGCGACGGCGGCCGAGCGGATGGAAGATGAGGCGCTCGCCATCGACCGCGACATTGCCGGCCGCGATCACCGTCTCTCCGGCCGCCTGCGCGTCACCTCGTCGGAGACGCTGGCATATAGAAAGCTCACCAGCCATCTTGCCGCGTTCCGGCGAACCCATCCCGGCATCGTCGTTGAACTCGTAATCGACAACCGCGTGCTCAACCTCTCGCGACGGGAGGCGGACATCGCGCTTCGTCCCATGCGGCCGAAGGAGGGTGATCTCTGGGGTCGCAAGCTCGCCGACGTCGCATGGACCGTCTATGGCGCTGCTGGCCATATCGAGAAGAGCGGCGGAGCCGTTTCATCCCCGGAAGACCTCGGCCGTCATGCCCTGATCGGATGGGAAGAAACGGCGGCCGGCATCATGGCTGCCGATTGGCTAAATCGAATGGCGCCAGATGGCGCCTTCGTCTACCGGACCAACAGTCTCGTCAATCAGTTCAGCGCCGCGAAAGCCGGCATCGGTCTTGCGCTGCTTCCCTGCTATCTCGGTGACGAAGATTCCGATCTCGCCCGCGCGCTGCCGAACCCGGTGCCGGATCTGGCTGGTGAACTCTGGATCGTGACACACGCTGACCTGAAACGGACCGCGCGGGTCCGCGCCTTCTTCGATCTCGTCGGGGAGGGCCTTGCGCGCGAGCACAATTTGTTTGAGGGGCGAGGCCGATCCCGCCCTTCCGTCTAGATCTTCTCCAGCTTCTGCAGGCAGCGGCTCACCCGAACCTCCGGCGGCATCGGCGTATCCGGAAAGCTGGTCTTCCAGTCGGTGACGCCGACTTCACCGACATAGATGTCGCCCCTGGAATCCATCGCGATGCCGTGCGGCGCGAGGAATTTTCCCGCCTCCAGCCCAGGGCCGTTCTCGCCGCCGAGGCGGGCAATCCGTTTGCCTTTTGAATCGACGATCGAGAGCCGCGGGCCCAGATTGGGCACCTTGCGGTTGACCGCCATGCCGGGACCGAGCTCGCCAATGATGAAATTCGGCTGCTTACCGCCGCAGCAACATAGCGCGCAGGGCCGGTGCAGAAAGTTCCACTGCGTCTCGTATTTGCCATTGCCGTCGAACACCTGGACGCGGTGGTTCTCGCGGTCGGCGACATAGACCCAGCCGTCGGCATCGGTCGCGATGTTGTGGACGATGTTGAACTGGCCGGGATCGGTGCCGGGCTCGCCCCAGGTCTTCAGCAGCTTTCCATCCGGCGAATATTTATGGACGCAGGCATTGCCGTAGCCGTCCGAGACGTAGATATCGCCCTTCGGCGACAGCGCCGTATGGGTGCAGCGGTGGAACGGCTCACCGCTCATGAACGGCGCGGGCTTGTTCGGGATGCCGATCGTCAGCAGCACCTTGCCGTCGGTCGTGCATTTGCGGACGGTGTGGTCGCCGTCATCCGTGCAATAGAGATGGTCGTCGGCGTCGATGTGCAGTCCATGCGCACGATTGAACAGGCCTTCGCCCCAGCTCGTGATGAAATTGCCTTCGCGGTCCAGCACCACCATCGGATGGGCGCCGCGGTTGAAGACATAGATTCGGTCCTTGCTGTCGACCGCGACGGAAGCGGCGTCGGTCAGGCTCCAGCCGTCCGGCAGCTTCGCCCAATTCTCCACCACGCGATAATGGTGTTCGCCCGAGCCGAGAATAGCCGGCATGTGTTTCTCCCGGTCTGATGTTTGTTGGCGGGAGTGTTGCAGAGACCTGTCCGAAGCACGAGGGGAATTTGCGCATGGCACGTCTCTTCCAGACTTAGCTCCCGATATCCTCCGCCGCGATGATCCGCTGGCGAAGCGCCAGGCGCACCAATTCGATGTCGGAGCCGACGCCGAGCTTGGCGCGGATCTGATAGCGGGTGTTGGCCGCGGTCTTGACGCTGATATGCAGCGTGTTTGCGATCTCATCCACGGATTTCTCCGCCAGCAGCATGCGCAGGATCTCGAATTCCCGTGGGCTCAGAGCGTCGATCGCCGAAGGCTCGCCGGCGAGGCTGTTGATGGCGAGTTCGTGATCGATGTCGGGGCTGAGCGCGATGCGTCCGGCCATGACCTCGGCGATCGCGCGCAATAGCGCCTCGGGCGGATTGCTTTTGGTGACAAAGCCGCGTGCGCCGGCCTTGATCGCCTGCACCGCGTAGGTGGCGCTCTGGTGCATCGTGAAGACGAGGATGCGCGCTGACTTGTCCCATTGCCGGATACGCCTGATAGCCTCGACCCCGCCAATTCCCGGCATCGACAGGTCCATGATGACGAGGTCGGGCCTGGCTTCCTTGTAGACGCGATAGGCGTCGGCACCGTTGTCGGCTTCGGCGACGACCTGAAGGCGATCCTGCTTCTGCAACAGCGAGCGATAGCCCTCGCGCACGATGGCATGGTCGTCCGCCAGCATCACGCGCGTGCGGCCTGCGGTGTCCGCCAGGTCCAAGGCTGCCATGTCTAAGGCTCCGCTCGCATGGGAATGCGTGCGACAAGCCGGGCGCCGCCGGCCTGGCGCCGCTCGAATTGCAGGGTCCCGCCGAGCGAAACCACGCGCTCCTGCATGCCGAGCAGTCCCATGCCGGCTTTCGGTGTAAGGCCGGCGCCGGCCGCTTCGCCGTCGTCCTCGACGGTCAGGACGATATCGGCGTCGCCGGCCTCGAGCCGCAACTGCACGTGCCGGGCGTGCGCGTGCTTTGCCGCATTGGTGATCGCCTCCTGCGCGATCCGATAAAGACTGGCGCTGACGCCGGGCGGCAAATCGTCGGCCTCGCCAATGACGGCAATCTCAAACCGGGTGCGGCCTTTTTCGAAGCCGTTCCAGCTCGCCACCAGGCTTTCGAGGCTGAGGGTGAGGCCGAGTTCCTCGACATCGGGCGGACGCAGGCGCACCAGCGCGCCGCGCAGGGTTTCCATCATATGCGCCGTCGTGCGCGAGATGCCCCGACATTCCTCGTACAGCGGCGGGCATTCGCGCTCCGCGGTATGGGCGGCGGCTGCGGCCTGCGCCGCGATGGCGGAAAGCGACTGGCCGAATTCGTCGTGCAACTCGCGTGCAAGATGGCGCCGCTCCTCGTCCTGTACTTCGATCAGCTTTCGCGTCAGGGCGTTGCGTTCGGCAAGCGTGGTCTGCAGCCGTTCTGCAAGCTTGTTGAAGACACCGGAGATGACAGACAATTCCGCGAGATCAAAACGCGGCAGGCGTGCGGAAAGATCGTTCGCGGCCAGTCGCCGCAGTCCTGCGTCGATTGCCTGGGTCGGGCGCAGCGCACGCGCCAGCGCGGCATAGACCGCAACACAAAGCCCTGCCAGCGCGAAAGCCATGATGGAGAGCAGCCGGCTCGCCTCGCGCCAGCTCTGGCCGATCTGCGTGGCGGGGTCGAAGGTCGCAACCGCCGTGCCCCGGGCACTGCCGGCCACGAGGACCGGCATCGAGACCGGTTCACCCGGACGAAAGACGGCGCGGTAGAGCGACGCGAAGATCTCGGGCGCGGCCATTTCGTCGGCGGGCGCTCCGCTGCAGACCCCTTGCCGAAACGCGCCGGTGTTGTCGCGGTAGGCGATGCAGAGCCCCGACTCCATCAGCTCCGCGATGCCCTGCAAATCCGGCGTCGCGGCGATGGACACGGAGAGCCATTGCGCCTGCGATTGCCGCAACGAGATATCCCGCGCCACGATCTCGGCGATACGGCTCGCCTTGGCCTTCGCAACCCGGTCGCTGTCAAACAAGGCATAGGCCGCGACGGCAATGAAGCAAACCGCCGCGAGCGCCGCAACGCGCAACGCCAGCCGCAGCTTCAGATCGATGGCGGGCGCCGGGTCCGCCATGGAGTTGGATGCCTGTCGCAAGCTTCCTCCCCACGCTTCCTTCCATCAGTTTCGAATATAGAGGCAAATTTCGGCGGGAAGGAAGCGGGGCAAGAGAGACAGGACAAGATCGGGTATTTCACCCGGCCGATCCGGGGAAAGCTGCCGTTTCGGAAAACCAGCCGATCGGGCGAACTTGCGACCGGGTTGGCAGTTCTGAGGTGATCCATGCGTACCATCGCCCTTATCCTCGCGCCGGCAATCGTGCTTGCAGCGCTCGCAGCGGCTGGGGCTGCCGAGACGTCCGCGCCGTCTCCGATCAAAATGGCCGTGTTTCCGTTCGAACTGGAGGATTTCAGCGCCGGGGCCGCCTATATCCCTGCTGATGACTTCGACCGTGAGCAATTGCGGCTTTCGACGGAGGAAGCCCGTCGGCTGATCGTGGCATCCGGGCGCTACCAACTGGTCGACATCAGCGCTGCGAACGACCAGGCCGCGAAAGCCGGCAAGTTGCGGGATTGCGACGGCTGCGAAGCCGAGATCGCCGCCGGCCACGGCGCAGACCAATCGATGATCGGGATCGTCTCGCGCATCACCCGAACGGAATACGCGGTCACCTACCGGATTCGCGACGCCAGATCCGGCGCGATCGTCGCGGTCGCGCAGACCGACCTCCGCATGGGCGCCAACGTGGCCTGGAGCCGCGGGGCGCGGTGGCTGATCGAGAACCGTCTGCTGGCGCAGGCGCAGGACAAGCCACCCGTCTTCGCGGTCGCCGGAATCGAATATATTGACACCTCGGGCGAGGTTATCGATCAAAGCGCCGACCATGCGCGGCGCCTGCGCGCTTTCGAAGCCTCGCTGCGGACCGATCTGGCGGCGGGCGGAAAGCTGCGAAGTGCCGACCTCGACTGCCCGCCAAACGCCTGTTCGGTCGGCGACATCGATGTCGGTCAGTTGCTCGGCAAGGCGCAGGCGGCCGGCGTCGACTTTCTCCTGATCGGCAGCGTTCACAAGATGAGCACGCTGGTGCAATGGGCGAAATTCGACATCATCGATGTGAAGGCGCGGAAGGTGGTGTTCGATCGCCTCGTCACCTTCCGCGGCGACAATGACGAGGCGTGGCGCCGCGCGGAAGACTTCATCGTCCGGCAAATCAGGGATCGCGAGGCGGATCTCATGCGCCCCGTGGCAGCAGCCCTTCCTCGATCGCCTTGATCTGCAGCGCTAAGTGCTTTGAGCCGATCCGGCATTGCGCGAGGCCGCCGGCGATCAGCCAGAGGCCGGGCTGGCCGGTGCGCGTGTACATGTTGCGCAGCTCCTGCTCCTCGCCGAAGCCCCAGATGGTGCCAACGCGTTTCGCTACCGTCTCGCCGAACAGCTTGCGCACCAGCTCTTCCTGGCGCTTGTAGCCGGTCGCCAGCACGACGAGATCGGCGGCAACAGTCTCGCCGCTGTTCATTCTCGCACCATCGCTGACGAACGTGTCGAGATCGGCGAATTGCCTCAGCGCGATGTCGCCTTTGACGATCAGGTCAGAGCATCCGACGTTGAAATAATAGCCGCCGCCGCGGGTGAGGTATTTGAACTGCCAGCCGGTATTGTCCTCGCCGAAATCGAGCTTGAAGCCGACGCGCTCCAGGCCGTCGAGCAGTTCCTGATCCAGCGCCTTGGATTTTTCCGCTGTCAGCGCATGGCTCCTGCGCGCCAGCTTGAGCGGCATCGAGGTTGCGATCAGGTCGTTATCCTCGAGGGTGCCCTCGTTGTAGGGCGCGTAGACCAGTTGCGCCGATGGCTCGATGCTGACGACCAGCGTGGAAGAGCGCTGGAACAGCGTGACCTCGGCGCCGCTCGAATGCAAATCCTGCGCTATGTCGTGGCCGCTGTTGCCAGTGCCGACCACGATCGCGCGCTTGCCCTTCCAGTTCTCGCCATCGTCATACTGGCTGGAATGCATCACCTTGCCGGCGAAATCTTTCAGGCCGGGAATTACTGGCACGCTCGGAATGCCGCTGACGCCGGTCGCCAGCACCACATGGCGCGGCTGCATGGTGCGTTTGGATCCGTCGGCGCGACGCAGCGTCACCGTCCAGCGGTCTTCTTTCTCATCATAGCTGCCGCCCCCGAATTCGGTCTCGGTCCAGAAATTCAGCTCCATGGCCTCGACATAGGCCTCGAACCAGTTGGCGAGCTTGTCCTTCGGGATATAGGTCGGCCAGTTCGGCGGGAAATGCAGGTAGGGCAGGTGGTTGACCTGCACCTGGTTGTGCAGCGTCAGCGCGTGATAGCGCTTGCGCCAGTTGTCGCCGATGCGCTTTTCGCGATCGACGATCAGCGTATCGACATTCAACTGCTTCAGCCGCGCGGCGATCGAAAGCCCGGATTGGCCGCCGCCGATGACGAGGACGGTTGGATCGCGATCGGCATAGCCAGCCGAAGCGTTGCGCAGGTCGAGCCAGTTGGGGCCACGAAAGTCTCGCGAGTACGCGTTGCCGCGAGGCCGATTGACGCCGAGCTGTTCTTCAAAACCTTTGAGTTCGCCGAGCTCGGTCAGCAGCGTCCAGGCCTTGAGCCGGTTGCCGTCGTCCGCATCCGGAATCAGGCGGATGACGCCGTTGCCGCGGCCGACCTTGGTCTCGAACCTGAAGATGGCCTCGATCGCGCTGGTGCCGGCGCGCATCACCTTGCGGGGCGCGGCGCGACCGGGGGCAATGGCGAAGCCGCTCGGCCCCGCACTGCGGGCCAGCGGCGGCAGCGCCTTCAGGATGGCGTCCCTGCCGTTGAGGGTCTGGAGGTTCCAGCTCAGCGCCAGCACGTCACGCCAATAGCTGTCGGGATGAAACAGCGTCTTCAGCAGGCCATCGTCGGGTTTTCCGAGCGCTTCCTCGAACTGCGCAAGCCAAGTGTCGGCGGCAACCGAACTGTCGTCCGTCCTGTCGAGCATGGGCCTTTCCCATCACCAGCCGTCTTCGCGGCGTTTCCCAGTCCTGCGAGCCTATACCCATTCGGGACGGCGCAGAATGGGCGTGAGGAGATATCGGTCATGCGCCGCTACAGCGACAGGATGAGCCCCTGATCCGGCGGCACGCGGCCGTTGAGAGTGTCGAGATAGGCGCGTTGAACTGCGCCGGGGCCATGGGCCCCGATGACCGTCACCCATCGATCCAGCATCGGGACGAAGGTGGACCACGCCGCGCCGAACCGCATGTCGACGCCGCCCGGTCCCCATTCCCTGGCGCGCGTGCGGATATGGTCCGGCGCGAAGAAAAATTGGGGCTTGGCGCCCGGCAGCGCCTGCGCCGGTTCATCAGGCGATGACTTGCGATGCGTGAGCCCGATGATTCCGCTATATTTCATTTGCTCGCCGAAGTGCCGGTGCAGCAACGCGCGTAACGGGCTGTTGCCCGCCATATCGACATACGCGACCGCGGAATTCGCCGACAGCGCGCTTACGTTGTCATAGGGTCACGACCTCGTCGTAGCAGCCCAGCGAATTGACGAAGCCGGTGTTGCCCGCTGACGTCAGCCCGATCACCTTGATGCCGTTGGCTCTGGCATGCAGTAGATGCGCGAGACCGTAGGCCGTCTTGCTTGAAGCCGAGGAGAGCATCACGCTTTTCGCGCCATAAAATTCGTTCTCGGCGAGAAAGTCGTCAACCAGGAACGACAGCATGAACAAGGGGCGCAGCAGCGCCTGATAGTCGCCCTGCTTACCGGCAAACGCCGGATCGCCGCCGACGCGCGCATAGGCGTTGTAGACCGGCGCCACGCCTTGCCGGTGCGCGGCGGCGTCGCGCAGGCCGCGCTTAGAGACGTCGGCCGCTTCGATGACAAGATGCGTCGCCATCGGGAAGTAGCCGAACAGCGTCTCGCCGGCGGCAATCCCGGGATGCTTCGAGGCAATCACCTCGCCAAATCCCCACACCGGAACGTTGCCGAAACCTGCGGGCGCCGGGAATAGGTGCCAATACTTCAGATGATCGCCGAGCACGGCGTAAGTAATGTTGTTGGCGGTGAAGGCGAAGCGCGTGATCTTCACCAGCAGCGCTTCATCGGGCAAGGCCGCCGCATCGGGCAGTTGCGTTTCGATCACCTTGCATTGCTGCAGATCGTTGCGGGCAACGACGAAGTCGGTGGATTGCATTGTTTCGATCCCTGCTTCTCAGATGCAGCAATCTTTGCGCCGTCCGATGACCGTTTTGCAACAGCAATGACGTTTAAAACGCTGTTCGATTTGGATGGCAGAATGCTTCCTCGTCATCGCGAGGAGCGAAGCGACGAAGCAATCCATCTATCCCCGCGCTGAGAGATGGATTGCTTCGCTTCGCTCGCAATGACGCGGAGGGTGCGGAAGGTGATCCCTCACGCCATCGCGCGCAGTTTACCCTCGGCATGCAGATCGCGAAGCTTGCGCTTGAAGATCTTGCCCGTCGCCTCGCGCGGCATCGCGTCCATGAACTGGATGTCCTTTGGCACCTTGAAGTTGGCGAGACGTCCGCGCAAGAACTCCTGCACCGCGGCCGGTGACAGTGCGGCATCCGCCTCCGGCTCGATGCAGGCGAACAGCCGCTCACCGAACTCGTCGTCGGGCACGCCGAACACCGCGCAGTCACGCACGCCGTCCATGCCGATCAGCGCGTTCTCGATCTCCGCCGGGTAGATGTTGACGCCGCCCGAGATTACCATGTCGCGCTTGCGGTCGCACAGGAACAGGTAGCCGTCTTCGTCCAGGTAGCCGACATCGCCGACACTGACGAGGCCGTCGCGGCCGGCTTCAGCCCGCGCCTCGGCCTTGCCGTGATAGTCGAAATCCGGCACCGACATCTGCCGCATGAAGATCTCGCCGGGTTCGCTGACGCCGCACTGCGAACCGTCCGGCCGGAAGATTTTGACGACACCGCCTTCGATGGCGCGGCCGACGGTGCCGGGTTTTGCCAGCGCCTCGTTGGCCGAGTGCCACACCGGAATCCCGGTTTCGGTCGAGCCAAAATATTCGTTGATGACCGGTCCCCACCATTCGATCATGGCGCGCTTGACCTGCGGCGGGCAGGGCGCCGCGCCGTGCACGATGAAGCGCAGCGACGACAGATCGTAGCGCCGCTTCACCTCATCAGGCAGCCGCAGCAGGCGGACGAACATGGTCGGCACCATGTGCATGTGGGTCACACGGTGGCGCTCGATCAGTTGCAGCATGTCCTCGGGATCGAAGCGCGGTTCGAGCACGATTCTGCAAGCACTGCGGAACGCCAGCATGCCGTACGAGTTCGGCGCCGAATGATACATCGGCCCGTTCATCAGGATCACCTGATCCTCGTTCGGCTTCACGCCATAGGCGATGCCGCCGACGCGCACCGAGGCCGCGGCCTGTTCCGGCGTCATCGGCTTGCGGCGCACGCCCTTGGGCAAGCCGGTCGTTCCCGACGTGTAGAACATTGGCGCGCTGCCGATCGCGGCTTCCTGCAACGGTGCATGCGTGTCGCGCCAGCGCTCCCAGTCGGTCATGCCATCGGGGACTTGCGTCAGCGCGGGCGCAACGTTGAACGCGGCGGCGATTTCCGGCGGCGTGGGCACCACCAGTAGCCGCACATCGCCGGGCAGGCCATGGTTGATCTGCGGCAGCAGGTCGGCGTGGCAGACCAGTATTTTGGCGCCGCTGTCGGCGAGGATATAGGCGACTTCGTCGGCCTTCAGATGCCAGTTGATCGGCACCACCGGGCTGCCCAGTGCGGCCGCGCCGCCTGAGACTTCGAAGAACGCAAAATCGTTGCGCAGCATCATGCCGACTGGCGTTCCACCACGGATGCCGAGCGCCCTGAAGCCCGCCGCCGCCCGCGCGATGCGGGCGTGGATATCGGGATAGCTGATCTGGCGTTCGCCGCCGATGATCGATGTCATTTTTCCTCTCGGTCGTCCAGAATTTCACCGAATCCGACCCAACTCTTGCCGTCGAAGCGACGCAGCCTCAATTGCTGGAACGGCAGATAGTCGTCGGCATCGGTCGATACCGTGATGCCCGGCAGCAACAGCGGCAACGGCACCTCGCGCAGCGACGCCGCCTGTTTCATGATGTTCTCGCGGCTGAGATCGCCCTTGCAGGCCATCAGAACCTTCACCATGAGGTTGGCGTAATGATAGCCGGCAGCGTAGTTCGAATTGGTCAGATCCGCATTCGGCAGATATTGCTTCATGAAGGCGAAATATTCCTTCACGCCGGGGTCATTGGCCCATTGCGCGTCCAGCGTGTCCTTCACGTTGCTGGATGAGATCAGGCCGACGGCGTTCTCCAGGCCGGCCGGTTCCAGGAACGAGATCGATGACGCCGAGGTCGGCACAAAGAACAGGTCAGGCTTCCAGTTGATCTCGGCCACGCCCTTGATCATCTGCGAGGTGAATTTGCCGAGCACGACGCCGAACATCACGTTGGCGCCGGAGGCCTTCAGCGTCGCAAGCTGCGAACTGACGGTCGGCGCGCTGGTCTCGTAGGTTGCTTCCGACACGATCATGGTCGCGGCCTTGTCTCCCAGGCCGCGCTTGAAGCCGGCGACGTAATCACGGCCGAAATCGTCGTTTTGCGAAAGGATGGCGATTTTGGCGTCAGGCTTGGTCCGCAGGATATGCTTGGCATAGACGACGCCCTCGGACTGGTAGGCCGCCATTCCCGGCATGGTCCAGCGGAAATTCTTCGGGTCGGCCCATTTGGTCGCGCCGCTCAGCACGAAGAGCTGCGGCACCTTCTTGCCGTTGAGGTAGCGATGCACCGCGTTGTTGGTGGCGGTCCCGAGCGAACCGAACATCAGCAGCACTTCCTCCTGTTCGACGAGTTTTCGGGTCTGCTCGACCGTCTTGGGCGGCGAGTAGGCGTCGTCGAGGCTGATGAACTTGATCTTGCGGCCGTTGATGCCGCCCTCAGTGTTGATCTTCTCGAAATAGGCCTCCTGCGCCCGGCCGATGATGCCGAAGCCGGATGCCGGGCCGCTGTAGGGCAGCGTCTGGCCGATGCGGATCTCGTCCTTGTCGCCCTCGGCGAGAGCGGCAGTACTTGCCAACAACGCGAATGCGATCGTCAATAAAGGTCGCGACACTCTCATTGTTTCCGTCCCTCCGTTTTGTTTTATTCGATTGGCTGTTGGAAACCGTCGCGTCTTAGGCGCGCGCTCGGTTGAGAAAGTCACTGCGAGCCTCGGTGAATTCGGACTTCAACCGCTCGACCAGTTCGGCGACCGGCGGCGCATCCGCAATCTGGCCGATGCCCTGGCCGGAGCCCCAGATGTCGCGCCACGCCTTGGCCTTGGTATTGCCGCCGGAGCCGAAATTCATCTTCGACTTGTCGCTTTGCGGCAGATTGGCGGGATCGAGGCCAGCGGCCACGATCGAGGGGCCGAGATAATTGCCGTGCACGCCGGTGAACAGGTTGGAATAGACGATGTCCTCGGCCGCATGTTTAGTCAGCGCGGCCTTGTAGGCCGCATCGGCGTTGGCTTCCGCGGTCGCAATGAAGCGCGTGCCCATGTAGGCCATGTCGGCGCCGAGCGCGAGCGCCGATGCAATGCTCCAGCCATCGGAAATCGCGCCCGACAGCAGGACTGTCCCCTTGAACCATTGCTTCACCTCGCGCAGCAGCGCGAACGGCGACAGCGTGCCGGCATGTCCGCCGGCGCCGGCGCAAACCAGAATGAGGCCGTCGACGCCGTGCTCGGCGGCTTTCCGCGCATGCTTGACGTTGATCACGTCATGGAAAACCACGCCGCCATAGGAATGCGCGGCCTCGACGATTTCGATCGGCGGCCGCAGCGAGGTGATGATGATCGGAACCTGGTGCTTCACGCAGGTCTCCATATCCTTCATCAGCCGGTCGTTGGAAGCGTGGCAGATCTGGTTGACCGCATAGGGCGCGACCTTCTTCTCCGGATGCAACGCCTTGTACTCGCCAAGCTCGCTCTCGATTCGGCTCAGCCACTCGTCGAGTTTCTCCACGGGACGGGCGTTCAGCGCCGGGAACGAGCCGACGATGCCGGCCTTGCACTGGGCGATCACGAGTTCCGGACCGGAGACGATGAACAGCGGCGAGCCGACCACCGGCAGTTCGAGCGAATCGGCAAGCGAAGCGGGCAACGGCATTCGGTTTCCTCCCTTGATCGCGCAAGGCCGGTAACGTCCGGAGCGCGTCTGTTGCTGTTGATTTGCGAGCGTCGGGCCGGGCGAAGCCGCTGGCCCTGCACTTATTGCCGTTCATTATAGGACTGGACGGGAGGCCTCGGCCGTTCAATATTGAACAGGAAACTCGTCAGGAATGAACAGAGCTGCGGCGGCGCGGCGGAGGAGCCGATGGACTGGGACCTGTGCAAGACCTTTGTCGCGGTGGCCGAGACCCGCAGCTTCGCCGCCGCCGCGCGGCGCTTGCGCTCCAGCCATCCGACGGTCGGCCGCAAGGTCGCCGAGCTGGAGGGCCAGCTCGGCATTCCGCTGTTCGCGCGATCCAACGACGGCCTGTCGCTGACCGCGCAGGGCCGGAAATTTCACGAGCATGTCGAGGCGATGGCGGCGGCGGCGTTGCGCGCCGAAGCGGCGGTTTCGGCGACCGGCGCGCAGGCGAGGGGCGTTGTGAAACTGTCGATTGGTTCGACGCTTGCCTCGCACTGGCTGATGCCGCGGCTCGGTCCGTTCCTGCGCGCGCATGACCATATCCAGCTTGAGATCATCACCCATCCCTATCCGGCCAGCGTGCGCCGCCGCGAGGCCGATGTCGTGCTGCGCCCGGTCGATAGCGGCGAGGAGAATTTGATCGGGCGCAAAGTCGGCCGGCTCGGCACCGGCTTCTACGCCTCGCGGGATTACGCCGCGCGGCGGCGGCTCCCCGAACGGCGCGACGAATGGAAGGGGCACAGCGTCATCGGCTTCGCCGACCGATTGTCGAACGAGCGTCTGGCGCGCTGGAGCGATGCGATCACGCGGCAGGGCTCGATGGTGATGCGTTGCTCGTCGCAAGGCGACATGCTCGCCGCGGCGCGCGCGGGCCTTGGGATTTCAACGCTGTCGTGCTTTGTCGCGGCCGCCTATCCGGATCTCGTCCGCGTCGCCCCACAGAAGCTCGCCAGCGTGGCCGACCTCTGGCTGCTCGCGCATCCCGATCTGGTCGAACTCCCCGCGGTACGCGCCGTGATCGATTTCGTCACGGCTTCCGCGCGCGAGGATCGGGTACGACTGCGGGGATGAGTTTGTCGGGAAGCACGCCCTCGCGCTTTTTCAGCACCCGATAATAGCTCCACCACAGATGCGCCGCCGCGCCGCGCAGCGGGCGCCACGGCTCTGCCAGTGGTGCCATCTGCTTGGCGTTAGGGCGGGTCTGCAGGCCAAGCCCGATCTTGATCGCTTCCTGTATGGCGATGTCGCCCGCCGGCCAGGCGTCGCCATGGCCGAGGCAGAACAGCAGGTAGACGTCGGCGGTCCACGGGCCGATGCCGTGCAGCGCCGTCAGCGTGTGGTGCGCGGCGTCGGCGTCTTCTTCCGCCAGCACGTCGAGGTTCAGCCGTTCCGCGGCCAGTTCGCGGGCGATATTTTTCAGCGTCTTGATCTTGGCGGCCGAAAGCCCCAGCCGGCCGAGGCGGTCGGCGCGGGCCTTGCGGATGACCTCGTGATCGAACGGATCGAACGCCGCCGTCAGCCGCGCCCAGATCGCGCCGGCACTCGCGGTCGATAGTTGCTGGCCGCATACGATCGCCGCCAGCCCGGCGAAGCCCGGCTCGCGCTGCCGTAGCGCCGGCATGCCCGTCATCTCGAGGATGGGTTTCAGCCGCACGTCCTGCTTGACCAGTGCGAGGACGGCGTCTTCGAGGTCGGACTGGCTGTTGAGGTGGATGGTCATTTACGGAATGTTATCGACTCACTGGATCGTCATCGCGGGCTTGATCCGCGCATCCATCTTATATCGTAAAAGGCTCTTGCACGATGGATTGCCGGGTCCCGGCTACACCAAGGCTTCGCCGGGCGCCCCAGTGTTAGGCCGGCGAAGCTTCAGCGAAGACGGCAAGCCCGGCAATGACGAGTGTTTGGAGGATCATGCCACCCGTTTTCCGATTTGCCCCGAGCCCGAACGGCTACCTCCATCTCGGCCACGCCTATTCGGCGCTGCTGAATTTCGACTTGGCGCGTCGGGCCGGCGGAAGATTCCTGCTGCGGATCGAGGACATCGATGCGACGCGCTGCCGGCCGGAATTCGAGGCGGCGATCTACGAAGACCTCGCCTGGCTGGGGATATCCTGGGAAACGCCGGTGCGGCGGCAATCGGAACATTTTGCGCGCTATCGGGAGACGGTCGAAGCATTGTCGGCGCAAGGCCTGATCTATCCGAGCTTCGAGAGCCGTGCTGAAATCGCCCGTCTCGTGGCGCAACGCGAAGCCGGCGCGCCCTGGCCGCGCGATCCCGACGGGGCGCCGCTCTATCCGGGCGCCGCGAAGTCGCTGTCGGCGGACCAACGCAGCCGGCTGATCGCGCAAGGCGCACCTTATGCGCTGCGGCTCGACATGGCGGCGGCGCTTGGACGCGCGAATCAACTCACGAATCAACTCATCTGGACCGAGCATGGCGAAGGTCCTGACGGTGAGACCGGCGTCGTGCGCGCGCACCCGGAAGACTGGGGCGATGTCGTTCTCGCGCGCAAGGAGACGCCGACCAGCTATCATCTGTCCGTGGTGATCGACGACGCGTTGCAGGGCGTGACCGACGTGGTGCGCGGCAGGGACCTGTTCTGGTCGACGAGCGTGCACCTCTTGTTGCAGCACTTGCTCGGTATCCCGCAACCGGTTTATCAGCATCACCGGCTCATCAAAGATGCGTCGGGACACAAGCTCTCGAAATCGACGCAAGCCACGGCCTTGCGCGAATTGCGTGGGCAGAGTGTCTCACCCGCCGATATTCGCAGCCTCGTCGGTCTGCCCGACCACTCGCGTAATACTACTGGGGGTTGTTGAAAACGTCTCCGTGACACTGGCCGTCATCGCGTGTCATGCTGGTCGCGGCAGAGGAAGGGGGACCATGACGGCAAAGCGGCGCTCACGGCGCATCACACGGCCAGTCAAGAAGCGGCGAGCGAAAAAGCGCGTATCCAGCGCCGCGCCAAAGGCGCGCGGTGCGCGCAAGTCCGCCGTCGCCGCCACCGGCATGGTCGAGACCGCGCTGGCGGCCTTTGCGCATGAGGTCCGTACCCCGCTCACCGGCATTCTGGCGATCAGCAATCTGCTCGCGACCTCGGAGCTCGATGAGCGCGAACGGCGCTGGGTCGACACCATCAAGGCGGGCGCGGAGCATCTGGCGAGCCTTGCGACCCTGTTCGTCGATGCGGCGCGCAGCGGCGGTCCCGGGCTCGAGGTGCGGCAGGATTTTTTCGACCTTCGCACGCTCGCGCGCAATGCTGGCGATTCGCTGAGCGGCCGCGCGGCGGCCAAGGGGCTGCAATCCTCGGTCGTTATTTCCGAAAAACTGCCGGGATTTGCGATCGGCGATCCCGTTCGTCTGCGCGCCGCGGTAGAGAACCTGATCGACAATGCAGTGAAATTCACCGAACAGGGCAGCGTTGCGCTGCAGGTCACGGCCGCGCGCCGCCCGAAAGGCAGGATCGCCGTCGGATTCGTGGTCTCCGACAGCGGGATTGGCCTGACGCTGAGCGAGGTCAAGCGCCTGTTCCGGCCTTTCTCGCAGGCCAATGTCTCCATCGCATCGCGCTTCGGCGGCGCCGGGCTCGGATTGTCGTCAGTCAAGCAATTGGCGCGCGCGATGGGCGGCGACATCACCGTGACTCAACGCCGCGGCGGCGGCACCATCTTTACCCTCAATGTCGTGATGTCACCGGCAAATGACGCGGTGACGGCAGCGTCCGGCACCGATGGCGAGGTGTCGATCAGTTCCCAGCGGTCGTTGCGCCTACTCAGTGTCGAGGACAATCCGTTCGGCCGCGTCGTGCTCAACGCGATCCTGACCGAGCTCGGTCATCAGGCCGAGTTCATCGGCCAGGGCGAGGCGGCGCCCGAGCGGCTTGCGCAAGGCGCATTCAATGCGGTGCTGATGGATATGGTCTTGCCGGGAATCAACGGCATCGAAGCGATCCGGCGCATTCGCGCGCTTCAGGCGCCGCTCGGGGGTATTCCGATCATCGGCATCTCCGGCCGCAGCGAGGACGAAGCGGCGGCGCGCGCCGCCGGCGCTGATATCTTTCTGGTCAAGCCTGTGTCTCCGCGCGCTCTCGCGACTGCGCTGCATGAAGCGACATCCCCTTCGGCAACTGCGACTTCATGATGGCCGCATTCAATTCGCCGCCGTAAACGAAAATCGCGGAAATGAAATACAGAAACACCAGCGCGATGATGACCGAGGCAAGCCCCGCATACATCGTCACGTAATTACTGGCGAAGCGCGCCAGATACTGACCGAAAACCACGCCAGAGATCAGCGATGCCACCATCGTAAAGACGATGCCCGGCAGGATCTGCAGGAAACTCCGCCGGCCGCAAGGCAGCCAGGCATGCAGCACGAACAGCGCCACCGTCATCGCCGTGATCGTGATACCGTAGCGGGCGAAAGTGAGCATGCTTTCATTGTTCTCGACGAAGAACGGAATATGGCGGCGTGCCGTTTCGAGGATCAGCGGGCCGAGCACGATCAGGAACGCCATCAAGAGCGACGTAACGGCGGCGACCAGCGTATAGCCGATCGATTCCAGCCGCAGCCAGTACCACGCCCGCGGCTCGACCACCGAATAGGCGCGGTTCAGCGCGACCCGCAGCGCCTCGACGCCGTTGGAGGCGAAATACACCGCGAGCACCGCGCCGACGGTCAGGATGTCGCCGCGCGTCGTAGTCAGCACATCGTGGATTTCGTCTGCCAGCGCGTCCGCGACCTGCTGCGGCCAGGTCTGCAGCAGCAGTCCTACGGCGCCGTCGGCGAGCTCCTTGGAGCCGAAAAAGCCGGCCAGCGACGTCAGCACGATCAGGAACGGGAACAGCGCCATCAGCGTCGACAGCGCGATATGGCTTGCGATCGCCCAGCCGTCATCGGCAAGGAACGTATAAAACGCCTCCATCACGACGAGGTAGACGAAGCGAATGAACCTCACATCTTACCCCGATCTGGCTACGAAGGTCCCGGTCGTAAGTTTGTGCTAGCATCTGATATTATTGGCCTAAAAGCCAGATCGTCGAGCGGCCGCACAAGGCGTTGTGCGAGGGATTGTGAACGTGTGGAAGTCGGCGCTTCGCAGTGTTATGTAGCGACGATGGCATCCTTTCTGAGTTCGATCGTCCTCCCGATCGCGGTTGCGGCCGTGGCTATCGTGCTGCTGCTCGGCCTCGTCAACATGATGCGCGGCGGCTCGCCGAGCCGCTCGCAGAACCTGATGCGGCTTCGGGTGTTGCTGCAGTTCATCGCCATCGTCATCACCATGGTCGCGGTCTGGGCGATGGGCAAATAGGGCAGGAAAGGGGAAGCGCCAATGGTCGTGCTCAACCGCATCTATACGAAGACCGGCGACGACGGCACCACGGCGCTCGGCAGCGGCGAACGCCGGCCGAAATATGATCTGCGCATCGCGGCCTACGGCACGGTGGACGAGACCAACGCCGCCATCGGCGTGGTGCGGCTGCACCTCGGCGAGGCGCGCGAGCTTGATGCGATGTTGGGCCGGATCCAGAACGACCTGTTCGATCTCGGCGCCGACCTCGCAGTGCCTCAGCGCGACGGCAAGGCGGAGCGTCTGCGGATGCTGGCAAGCCAGGTCGAACGGCTCGAGCGCGACATCGACAGCTTGAACGAGCATCTCGCGCCCCTGACCTCCTTTGTCCTGCCGGGCGGCACCCCCGCTGCCGGATATCTGCATCTCGCCCGCACCATATGCCGCAGGGCGGAACGGATCATTGTGGAACTCGCCGCCAATCCTGAGGAGCCGGTCAGCGAGGCTGCCATTCACTATATGAACCGCCTGTCGGATTTTCTGTTCGTCGCCAGCCGCGCCATGAACGATAATGGGGCCGGAGACGTGTTGTGGGTGCCCGGTCAGAACCGTTAAGGTAGGCCTGTCCGGGGGCTGATTTTTGGCTTTCGCGCGTTGACCGCCGATAGCGGGACCTTTAGGTTCCGCGCCCAAGCCATAACAAGCCAATCAAACCCCAGAATTCAAGCGAAAGAGGATCGATGAAGGTTCTTGTGCCGGTAAAGCGGGTGGTCGACTTCAACGTCAAGGTCCGCGTCAAGAGCGACGGAACGGGCGTGGAACTGGCCAACGTGAAGATGTCGATGAATCCGTTCGACGAAATCGCCGTCGAGGAAGCGCTGCGGCTGAAGGAAGCCGGCAAGGCGACCGAAGTGGTGGTGGTATCGATCGGCCCGGCGCAGGCCTCGGAGACGATCCGGACCGGTCTTGCCATGGGCGCCGACCGCGGCATCCTCGTCAAGGCCGAAGGTAATGTGGAGCCGTTGGCGGTCGCCAAGATTCTGAAAGCCGTCGCGGAAGCGGAAAAGCCCGGGCTCGTCATTCTCGGCAAGCAGGCGATCGACGACGACTCGAACCAGACCGGCCAGATGCTGGCGGCCCTGCTCGGATGGTCGCAGGCGACCTTTGCCTCCAAGCTCGAAGTTGATGGCGCCGACTTCAACGTCACGCGCGAGGTCGACGGCGGCCTGCAGACCGTGAAGCTGAAGGGACCGGCGATCGTCACCACCGACCTGCGGCTGAACGAGCCGCGCTACGCGTCGCTGCCCAACATCATGAAGGCGAAGAAGAAGCCGATCGACGACAAGAGCGCGTCCGATTACGGCGTCGATCTCACGCCGCATCTCGAAGTGCTCAAGACCGCGGAACCGCCCGGCCGCAAGGGCGGCGTCAAGGTCAAGGACGTCGCTGAGCTGGTAACGAAACTCAAGACCGAAGCCGGGGTTCTCTGATGACGACGCTACTGATTGCCGAACACGACAATGCGTCGATCAAGGACGCCACCAACAAGGCGCTGACGGCAGCCGCAGCGCTTGGCGCAGACGTGCACGTGCTGGTCGCCGGCGAGAACGCCAAGACGGCGGCCGATACCGCAGCCAAGCTTGCCGGCGTCAAGAAGGTGCTGCTCGCCGACAACGCCGCCTATGCCCACGATCTCGCCGAGCCGCTGGCCGCGCTGATCGTGTCGCTAGCGCCTTCCTACGACGCCTTCGTCGCACCCGCGACCTCGCGTTTCAAGAACGTGATGCCGCGCGTCGCAGCGCTGCTCGACGTGATGCAGGTTTCGGAGATCATCAAGGTGGTGTCGCCGGATACCTTCGAGCGGCCGATCTATGCCGGCAACGCGATCCAGACGGTGAAGTCGAAGGACGCCAAGAAGGTCATCACGGTGCGGACCTCGACCTTTGCCGCGGCCGGCGACGGCGGCAGCGCGCCGGTCGAAAACGCCGCTGCGGCGGCCGATCCGGGCCTCTCCAGCTTCGTCGGCGAGGAGGTTGCGAAAAGCGACCGTCCGGAACTGACCTCGGCCAAGATCATCGTTTCCGGCGGCCGCGCCATGCAGAGCCGCGAGAATTTTGCCAAATATATCGAGCCGCTCGCCGACAAGCTCGGCGCTGGCGTCGGCGCTTCGCGCGCCGCCGTCGATGCCGGCTATGCGCCCAACGACTGGCAGGTCGGCCAGACCGGCAAGGTGGTCGCTCCGGAACTATATGTCGCGATCGGCATCTCCGGCGCGATCCAGCATCTCGCCGGCATGAAGGATTCCAAGGTAATCGTTGCGATCAACAAGGATGAAGACGCGCCGATCTTCCAGGTTGCCGATTATGGCCTGGTCGCGGACCTCTATCAGGCGGTTCCTGAGCTGACCGAAGCGCTCGGCAAGCTCGGAAAGTAACCACAGCGATAAACGACGGCCGGATGCGCAACATCCGGCCGGTGTTTTATGCTAGAGCGTTTTCAAGCGAAGTGGATTTTGGCCTTCGCGTGAAGAAAACGTGCCAAAGACCAGGACCAGGGGATGAACAGGCGCGATGTGCGCGCCGTTCCGGTGGATGACAAGATGGCGGTGACAATCAAGAAGGTCGGCGTGATCGGCTCGGGCCAGATGGGCAACGGCATTGCGCATGTGGCGGCGCTCGCCGGCTTCGACGTGGTGCTCAACGATGTGTCCGATGAACGGCTGAAGTCGGCGATGGCGACCATCAACGGCCATCTGTCGCGTCAGGTCGCGAAGAAGGCCATCACCGAGGACGACCGCAAGCAGGCGCTGGTGCGGATCACTTCCACCGAGACGTTGGATGGCTTGGCGGACTGCGATCTCGTGATCGAGACCGCGGTCGAGAAGGAAGAGGTCAAGCGCAAGATCTTTCACGAGCTCTGCGCGGTGCTGAAGCCGGAAGCGATCATCGCTACCAACTCCTCGTCGATCTCGATCACGCGGCTCGCCGCCTCGACCGACCGCCCCGAGCACTTCATCGGCATTCATTTCATGAATCCGGTGCCGGCGATGGAACTGGTCGAACTGATCCGCGGCATCGCCACCGACGATTCCACCTTCGAAACGGCAAAGGAATTTGTCGGCAGAGTAGGCAAGCAGATCGCGGTATCGGAGGATTTCCCGGCCTTCATCGTCAACCGCATCCTGCTGCCGATGATCAACGAGGCGATCTACACGCTCTATGAGGGCGTCGGGAACGTCGAGGCGATCGACGCCGCCATGAAGCTCGGCGCGCATCACCCGATGGGGCCTTTGGAACTCGCCGATTTCATCGGGCTGGATACCTGTCTGTCGATCATGCAGGTGCTGCACGAGGGGCTGGCGGATTCGAAATACCGGCCGTGCCCGCTGCTGGTGAAATATGTCGAGGCCGGCTGGCTCGGTCGCAAGACGCAGCGCGGCTTCTACGATTACCGCGGCGACAAGCCAGTCCCGACGCGCTGATTTCCCGTCATTGCCGGGCATAGCCGTCTGAAGGACGGCGTCGCTTCCGCTCGCCTATGACCCGGCAATCCGTCGTTTTTGAAAACGCTCCTTGGGAAGCGCGATGGATGCGCGGGTCAAGCCCGCCCATGACTCCGAGGGTTGCGGCCTCGGTTTTTTCCCGTTTCCGGCTTATCTCCAGAATTCGTTAACCGGTGCCCGGATAGGGTGCCCTCAAGTGTTGGGAGTGCGGCGTATGGATATGATGGCTATGGTTTCGAGCATGCTGGCGATGCAGGCGGCGGGCACGCAGCAGCAGATCCAGACCTCGATCATCAAGCAGAACGCGGATGCGGAGAAGGCCGCGGTTCAGACCCTGCTGGGCACGCCCTCGACGGCCAATCTCGCTCCCGGCATCGGCGGCAATCTCAATATTGCGGCCTGAAATTATCGTCCGGTAGCGTGGGCAAAGGCGCACTTGCGCCGTGCCCACCATCGCAGACGTTTACGCGGCTCAGTGGGCACAATTTCCTAGGACCCCGCTTTCACCGGCTGCATGGCGGCCTTGATCAGTTTGATGGCGTCGTCGCTGGCCCATTCGGCGGGCCCGGCAAGGTTGGCGATTTCGCAGCCCTGGGCGTCGACCAGCACCGAGGTCGGCATGCCCAAAGCCTTGCCTATCCCCTTAAGATCCTGAAAAACCTTGGCCTTTGCGTCGGCGAAATAGCTGAGCCTGGTCAGATTGGCCTCTTTCAGGAAGTTTCGGGGCTTATCGGGGTCGCGGGTGTCGATATTGATGGCGACCACCTCGAAATCCTTGCCCCCGAGCGAGCTTGGTCTGCAGGCTGTCGAGCGCCGGCATCTCTTTACGACAGGGGACGCACCAGGTGGCCCACAGGTTCACCAGCACGGTCTTGCCGCGCCATTCCGACAGCTTTCGCGGCTTGCCCTCGGCGTCCTCGAAGGCGAGATCGGGCAGCCGCAGCGGGGTCGTCGCCATGGTCAGCGCGGCCACCTCGCCATGCGCCAGCGGTCCGATCTTGCGGGCCAGTTCGACGGCGCCCGCACAGGAGGGATCGCCGCCGGCGCCGCGCCTGAAGCCGCCGAACCCGTAAAACGCGCCCAATCCGATCACGCCCACAGCCGCCACTGCACCGATGGCGAGCGGGGTCCGGCGTCTCGTGGCCGGGCGGGACGGGGGCATTTCGGGCATATCGTTTGTCATCCTGTATCAGATACGGCTATGCAGGGCGCATGTTACGGTCGAGTTACGGCCGAAACCGGCACGGCGTTTCGCAGCCGGTTCGACGATATAGATGGCAGGGCCTGAGAAGTCATGAGCAACAAGATGTGGGGCGGCCGGTTCACCGAGCGTCCCGATGCGATCATGGAGGAAATCAACGTCTCGATCGACGTCGACCGTCACCTCTATGCCCAGGACATCGCCGCGTCCAAGGCCCACGCGGCGATGCTGGCCGCGCAAGGCATTATCACTGCGAGTGATGCGAAAAATGTCGCCAAGGGTCTAGACACGATTTTGTCAGAAATCGGCAAGGGCTCCTTCGATTTCAAGCGCGCGCTCGAGGACATCCATATGAATGTCGAGAGCCGGCTTGCCGAATTGATCGGGCCCGCCGCCGGACGGCTGCACACCGCGCGCTCCCGCAATGACCAGGTGGCGACCGATTTCCGGCTCTATGTCCGCGACACCATCGACGAGACCGATGCGGCGCTGGCTGCCTTCCAGCACGCGTTGGCCAGCCGCGCACTGGAACACGCCGCGACCGTGATGCCGGGCTTTACCCATCTGCAGACCGCACAGCCGGTGACCTTCGGGCATCATCTGCTCGCCTATGTCGAGATGGCCGCGCGCGACCGTGGCCGCTTTGCCGATGCGCGCAAGCGCTTGAACGAATCGCCGCTTGGGGCTGCGGCGCTGGCCGGAACCTCGTTTCCGATCGACCGCACGGCGACCGCCAGGGCGCTCGGCTTCGACCGCCCGATGGCCAATTCTCTGGATGCGGTCTCGGACCGCGACTTCGTGCTCGAAACCCTGTCGGCTGCCTCGATCGCGGCCGTGCACATGTCGCGGTTTGCCGAGGAAATCGTGATCTGGACCTCGCCGCTGGTCGGCCTAGTGCGGCTCTCCGACAAGTTCACCACCGGCTCCTCGATCATGCCGCAGAAGCGCAATCCGGACGCGGCCGAACTGGTGCGCGCCAAGACCGGCCGGGTGATCGGCGCGCTCAACGGTCTCCTGATCGTGATGAAGGGGCTGCCGCTCGCCTATCAAAAGGACATGCAGGAGGACAAGCAGGGCGCGATGGAAGCGTTTTCCGCGCTCTCGCTCGCGATTCGCGCGATGACCGGCATGGTCATCGATCTCGTCCCCGACGAGAACAGGATGAAGGCCGCCGCCGGCGAGGGCTATGCCACTGCCACCGATCTGGCCGACTGGCTGGTGCGGACGCTGAAAATGCCGTTCCGCGATGCGCATCACGTCACCGGGCGCATCGTTGGTCTCGCCTCGAAGCAGGGCGTGGCGCTGCATGAACTGCCGCTCAAGGCGATGCAGGAGGTCGAGCCGAAGATTTCGGCCGATGCCCTGCGCGTGCTGTCGGTGGAGGCCTCGGTCAAGAGCCGGACCAGCTATGGCGGCACCGCGCCGAAGAACGTGCTCATCCAGGCCAAAGCCTGGCTGAAGCGGCTGGAAAAAGAGCAAAAATTGGGCTGAGGAAAAAATTTCGCTGCAATCTCTTAGGTTTTTCTTGGGTTTCCGTGGCCCATCGGCACTCGCCAGGCTGCGGTAATCTTTGTATGGTGCGGTGCGCATTGGGGATTTCGTCGTGATCAGTAACTACCGCCCGTCATCGTCGGGATGGGCCATCATCCTGTTGAGCGCGACTGCGCTCGCGCTGGGGGGCTGCGGACGCAAGAGCGGGCTCGACCTGCCGCCGAACGCGGCGGCGCCGCAGGCCCAGGCCACATCGGATACCGAGGTCGAGCGCGCCGCGCAGCCCGGCGTCTTCAATTCGACCTACGGATCCGAGGCAGGCCCCAGCGCGCCCAGGGGCGGCAAGAAGAAATTCGTTCTCGATCCGCTGCTGGACTGAGACGGGGCACTAGGCATGAATCACTTCGACTACCGCAACGGCGTGCTCCACGCCGAGGCCGTGAGCCTGTCTGAACTGGCGGATGCCGTCGGCACGCCGTTCTATTGCTATTCGACGGCGACGCTGGAGCGCCACTACCGCGTCTTCACCGAGGCCTTTGCCGGCGAGAAGACGCTGGTCTGCTACGCCATGAAGGCCAATTCCAACCAGTCGGTGCTGCGCACGCTGGCCAAACTCGGCGCCGGGGCCGACGTCGTGTCCGGCGGCGAGTTGAAGCGCGCGCTGGCGGCAGGGATTCCGCCGAGCAAGATTCTTTTCTCGGGCGTCGGCAAGACCGAAGCCGAACTGCGCGCCGCGCTCGCCGCCGATATTCTCTGCATCAACGTCGAATCCGAGCCCGAACTGGAATTGCTGTCGAAACTCGCGGTCGAGACCGGCAAGACCGCGCGGATTTCGTTGCGTGTCAATCCGGACGTCGATGCCGGCACCCACGCCAAGATCGCCACCGGCAAGTCCGAGAACAAGTTTGGCATTCCGATTCTGCGGGCGCGCGAGGTCTATGGCCGTGCGGCGACGCTGCCGGGAATCGAGGTGACCGGCACCGACATGCATATCGGCAGCCAGATCACGGATCTCAGCAAGATGGAGACCGCGTTCCGGATTCTTTCCGATTTCGTGCAGACGCTGCGCGCCGACGGCCACACCATCGAGCATATCGATTTCGGCGGCGGGCTCGGCATTCCCTATCATGCGGACCAGGAGGCGCCGCCGCTGCCGTCGGCCTATGCCGCGATGGTCAAGCGGGTGACGCATAATCTCGGATGCACGCTGATGTTCGAGCCGGGCCGGATGATCGTCGGCAACGCCGGCATCCTCGTCTCTCGCGTCATCTATGTGAAGCCGGGCGAGGCCAAGAACTTCGTCATCATCGATGCCGCGATGAACGATTTGATCCGCCCGACGCTGTACGAGGCTCACCATGATATCCTGCCGGTTCGCGAGTCGGCCAAGGGCGCGCCAACGATTACGGCCGACGTGGTCGGGCCGGTCTGCGAAACCGGCGACTATCTCGCGCTCGACCGCAACCTGCCCGAACCGAAGCCCGGCGATCTTCTTGCCATCATGACCGCCGGCGCCTACGGCGCGGTGCAGTCCGGCTTCTACAATACGCGGCCTTTAGTGCCGGAAGTCCTCGTCAAGGACGACCAGTACGCCGTGGTGCGCCCGCGCATCGAGGTCGAGGAATTGATCGCGATGGATAAGCCGGCGCCCTGGCTGTGAGCGTTGTCGCTTCGATGGTCTCCTGAAGCGTCCGTCAGACAGTTTCGGCTGTTTGGGCCGTTATCACCGCACTCGTTCTTTGCGCTGCGTCATAGACCTTGACCTGAAGCATCGGGAATTTGGTTTTGAGTTCCCGCGCTTTCTTTTCGGCGGCTTCCTTTGTATCGAATACCGCCTTCGTCTGACCGTCGACCTCCATGCCAAAACCTTCCGTGATCGTGACATCAGCGCGCATGATGTTCCTGGGTATTGGCTCCTCGGGCGTTGTCGTCACGGGCTTTCTCATCGCGGACCTCCCTTGTTATGTTCTGGCTACTGCCGCGTTATGGGCACTGGCTGCAAAACGAGGGTGGATGTTTTCGCCAAAGATTCTCACCAAAGATTCTCATTCGTCAGCGACTTGAAATCGCATTCCATGCTCATATCTAAAACGCAGTCGATATGGATTCGTTCGGCAACCGCTCTCCGCTGGAGCCACGAACGGATACCGCGCCCTCGAAGTTTGAGCGCCGCCCGCAGTGGCCCATCGACTGGATTGCAGCAGAACAATTCCTCCAGTGAACGTCGCACGGCTCTGCCGGAGCGGCATATGGACCAACATGAAATACATTTCGGAACTTAAGCCGGCAACGGCACAATCACGCCCAAATGCGAAAGCTATGGCCGGTGCGCTGCACCGCCGATCGCGGCCCGCCCGAAGAAATGAATCTTCCGGGTTCCCTCGCCCTCAGACGAAGAATGCTCAGAGCGCAGAGAAAAACTATGAACGCTACCTGGCCTTGGCCCGCGCTGAAGCGCTGAGGGGAGACCGGATCGCGGCGGAGAATTTTTTCCAGCATGCCGAGCACTATTTCCGGTCGATGGCGAAGAATGCGAATTAGTGTGCCGTAGGTGGAGCGACTTGTCCGCCGCAGCTCATCAACCAGCGAAGGCGGAAGCGATACCCATCACGACAGAGCCGATGAACGGCCTCACCAGTTGAAAAAAGGATTTCCGAAAGGCGAGCGCCCGAAAGGCTGGCTGCGTGGGAATGCGTAGCGGAACTCGCTCCCCGGACTGCGTCGCCGCCGCTTGATGCCGCCTTGCGGTTCGCCGCTCAACAGCACCACGAATTCCGTTCCCTTGCCGGTTTCCGAGCTCAACGGCTCGTCCGTGACGATCAGAGAGGATCGCGGCGCAATACCGACGATGCGATCCAATACGTCCTGCGGAATGGCGATGCGGTCGAGCGCGGCCTTTGCGCTGTCCAGGTCCGTCGGCACCGGCTCAACGTCGCGACCACTGCTCCCATGCGCCCGGACCTGTGGCTCGACCGTGCCGCCCGGCGCGTGTCCGCCGCGCAACGAGACGACGCTCCATCGCAACCTGGCGTCGTCGGTCGTGCGCTCGAGGGCGGTGAAGACATGCGTGCCGATGGGACGATCGGGATCTGCGATCGTGACCGGACTATCAAAGACAGGCTCAAATGCCTGCCGCACATAAAGCCGCTGGGTCTTGCGGCTGATCAACACCGATACCGGCTGGAGTTCGCGCGCGATCTGCCGGGCCGCCTCGGCTGCCGCAGATCGCGCAGCCTCCGCCGCGGCGGCGGCTTCCCGCGCAGACGTAACGGCATCGAGCTTCAGTTGCAGATCCGCTTTGGCGGCGTCCCATTGCAGTTGCAGTTCCGCGAGCCTGGCGGCTGCCTGCGCCTTGGCGCCCTCAGCCTGCTCCTTTGCTTCCGGCGAGGCGGCGGAGCCAAGCGCCGTCTCGGCGGCCGCCAATTGCACCTCGGCTCTGAGCTTCAGATTTTCCGCCGTGCGCACCGGTGCCGTGGCCCGCGTGGCCTCACGGGACGCGGTAACCGCGGCTAATCTCACCTTGACCGCATTCTTCGCCGTCTCTTGCGCCTCTGCGGCACGGGAGGCGGCCAGGGCGGCGGCGCCGGGCTTGGGTTGGAACAGAAGCGGATGGGCGAGCTCAACGGGCGACGCTTCGCTTGGCGCCACGATCACCCGCATGCCCATCGCGGTCGCGTCGAACAGGCGTCCGGCGAAGTCAAATGGCAGCCGGATACAGCCATGGGACGCCGGACGCCCTGGCAGGACGCCGCCATGGAGTGCGATGCCTGACCAGGTGATGCGTTGCATATGCGGCATGAACGCGTCGTCATACAGATTCGAGTAATGCTCCTCGACTTTCTGGATGATGCTGAAGATGCCTGCGGGCGTTTCGCGTCCCTTCGTGCCGCTCGATACCGGCGCGCGCAGGATCCATCCCTTGGCGTCGTAGACGGTGATCCGCTGGTTGCGGAGCGAAACGACGGCCATGATCGGCTCGCCGGCGCTGCGCGACTGAATGAACTCGATCTGGCGCTCGCTCGAGCCGCTTCTGGCGACCGCATGGTCTCCCGCCGCGATCAGCACGGCCAGAGCCGTAGCGGCAAGATAGGCGGGCGGCAGCCGGTTCTGCCTGCACTTCGGATTTACGCAACGAGACGTCATGCGCGTCCCAACTGATCGATCGGATCAACGCCAGTTTCTGCTCACGTCCGTTCAGAACGTAACGCCATTCGGCCGCACTTGCCAATCCAGAACTGCGTCGGCGCTATTTCACCGCGTGGCTGCCCTTTGCCCCGCCGACCACCACACCCGCCGCCTTCTCGATCGGCTTGATGGCGGCGGTGAAATCCGACTCTGCGCCCTCGTCGCGGATCACGACTTCCCAGAGCCGCCCGACCGCCTCGGCGACTTCCATCGATAGCCCCAGCGACTTCATCTCTTCCAGCGCGAGCCGCACATCCTTCACCATCAAGCCGGTGGCAAAGCCGAAATCGAAGCTGCGCGGCAGCACCGAGCGCGGAAACTTGTCGCGGCTGGCGGTATTCAGCCCGGACCCCGCGTTAATGACGTCGATCATCACGGCCGGATCGAGCCCCGCCTTGACGCCCATCACCACGGCTTCCGAGGTCGCCACCATCGCGGTCGCGGAGAGGAAGTTGTTCGCAAGCTTCATCGTCTGCGCCGAGCCGGGTTTCTCGCCGATGAAGAACACTTTCCCGATCACGTCGAGCGCGGGCTTTGCCGCCTCATAGTCGGCACGCGGGCCGGAGACCATCACGGCCAGCGTTCCCTTCTCGGCGCCGCCGACGCCGCCGCTCACCGGGCTGTCGATCTGCACGATGTTGTTCTTTGCCAAGAGGCCGTGAATCCGCGTAGCCATCTGCGAGCCGACGGTCGAGAGATCGACGAAGCGTCTGACGCGCTTGCCTTCCATCACGCCGCCTGCGCCGGTCGCGACCTCGAGTGAAGCCTGCAGCGACGGCAGGCTCGCCAGCACGGTCTCGCAGCGATCGGCGACGTCCTTGGGCGACGATGCCGCTTGCGCACCGAGCGCGACGAGCTTGTCGGTCGCTGCCTTCCGCGTATCGAACACGGTGAGTTGGTGCCCGGCCTCGATCAGGCGGCGCGCCATCGGAAAGCCCATATTCCCGAGGCCGATGAATCCGATTTCCATGGTGCTGTTTCCTTTACTTCGTCATTGCGAGCCAGCGGGTCGCGCGCATGACGCTTCCTCACGTATTTTTACGGATCGAGATCGACGTTATGGGGCTAGAGCCCGGCAGTCACGCCTTCGTGTTATGCGTATTTCCGGGTGTGGGTTACCCCGGGAACAGGTGCCTCATTGCCGCCGTTGTGCTAGGCTGACTTGTCGGCAACCCCGGAGAGATTGTTGAACGGCGCGTCCCCCGACCCCACGAAAACCGCCCGCGAGCCGGATGCTGTCGCACGGCTTCAGCTCACGCAGGCTCAGCAACGGGCGCAATATGCGATTGCGTGGGAACGCGCATGGCCGAGCTTCGCCCGGATTTTGAGCGTCGTCGGACTGTTCCTGGTGGCGTCCTGGGTCGGTTTGTGGCTGGTGCTGCCTTTCCTTGCACGCGCGATCGGCATCGGTCTCTTTGCCGTGCTGGCGCTGGCGGCGTTATTCCCGCTCGCGCGGTTTCGCTGGCCGACCCGCGAAGAGGCGTTGAGCCGGCTCGACCGCGGCACCGGCATTCGCCACCGCCCGGCGACCGCGCTGACCGATACGCTCTCAACAAAGGATCCGATCGCGCAGGCGCTGTGGCGGGAGCAGCGCGAGCGCACGCTGGCCTCGCTCAAGCGGATTCGCGCCGGACTGCCTTCGCCGCGCCTGCCGATCCACGATCCCTGGGCGCTGCGCGCGCTGGTCATGGTGATGCTGGCAGCGGCCTATGTCGCCGCCGGCGACGAGCGCGCGCTGCGAATTGCCGCGGCGTTCGACTGGAACGGCGTGCTGGCGCCGGCCAACGTCCGGGTCGATGCCTGGGTGACCCCGCCGGTCTATACCGGCAAGCCGCCGGTTATTTTGTCCGCCAACCGGGATGCGGCGTCGCCCGATAGCGGAGCGCCGCTGTCGGTGCCGTCAGGCAGCACGCTGCTGGTGCGTTCCAGCGGCGGCGCCATCGATGTCGTGGTCGGCGGCGGCGTGACCGAGGTCGCGCCGGGCGAACAGGCGCCGAAGGGTACCAACGAACGGCACTTCAAGATCACCGGCGACGGCTCCGCCCATGTCCGCGCGCCGTCCGGCCAGCCGCTGTGGCGCTTCGCCGCCACGCCCGACCGTGCGCCGAGCATTTCACTCGCCAAGGATCCGGAACGCCAGGCCCGCGGTTCGCTGCAGATGTCCTACAAGCTCGAGGACGATTACGGCGTCACCGAAGCGCGCGCGCAATTCGCCGCCCGCAACGCGGATGCGGCCAAAGAAACCAACAAGGACGGCAAGAACGAAGGCAAGGACGGGAAGAACAAGGAGGCCGACAAGGCCGAGCCGCGGCCGCTGTTCGAGCCGCCGCAGTTTCCGCTGGTGCTGCCGAATGCGCGCACCCGCAACGGCGTCGGTCAGACCGTGAAGGACCTCAGCGAAGATCCTTACGCCGGTGCCGACGTGACGCTGACGCTCACGGCCAAGGACGAGGCCGGCAATGAAGGCAAGAGCGAGCCGTTCAATATGCGGCTGCCGGAGCGGTTGTTCACAAAACCGCTGGCGCGCGCCCTGATCGAGCAGCGCCGCATCCTGGCGCTCGACGCCAACCAGAATGCGCAGGTCTATACCGCGCTCGATGCGTTGATGATCGCGCCTGAACTGTTCACGCCGGAGGCCGGCCACTATCTCGGCCTGTACAGCGTGTCCCGCCAGTTGGAGGCGGCGCGCACCGACGTAGCGCTGCGCGAGGTCGTCGCCAGCCTGTGGGCGCTGGCGGTCACCATCGAGGACGGCAACATCAGCGATGTCGACAAGGCGTTGCGCGCGGCGCAGGAGGCGCTCAAGCAGGCGCTGGAACGCGGCGCCACCGACGAGGAGATCAAGAAGCTGACGGACAATCTGCGGGCCGCGCTGGACAATTTCCTGCGCCAGCTCGCCGAGCAGTTCCGCAACAATCCGCAGCAATTGGCGCGTCCGCTCGATCCCAATACCAAGATGCTGAGCCAGCAGGATCTCAAAAGCATGCTGGACCGGCTGGAGCGGATGTCGCGCTCCGGCGACAAGGATGCCGCCAAACAGCTCCTGGAACAGCTCCAGCAGATGCTGGAAAACCTGCAGATGGCGCAGCCCGGCCAGGGCGGCGACAATGAGATGGAGCAGGCGCTGAACGAGCTCGGCGACATGATCCGCAAGCAGCAGCAATTACGCGACAAGACCTACAAGCAGGGCCAGGATTCCAGGCGCGACCGCATGCGCGGCAAGCAGGGTGACCAGAGCATGGGCGACCTGCAGCAGGACCAGCAGGGCCTGCGCGACCGGCTGAAGAAATTGCAGGAAGAACTCGCCAAGCGCGGCATGGGACCGGGCCAGCGCGGTCAACAGGGCCAGCAGGGCCAACAAGGCCAGCGCGGCGAACAGGGACAGGGCCAGCAGGGCCAGGGTGGCGACCAGGGCGACGGCGAGGACGGACTCGATCAGGCTGATTCCGCGATGGGCGATGCCACCGGCCGGCTCGGCGAGGGCAATGCCGACGGCGCGGTGGACTCGCAGGGCAGAGCGCTGGACGCGCTGCGCAAGGGCGCCCAGAGCCTTGCCGAGGCCATGCAGCAGGGTGACGGCGACCAGCCGGGCGACGGCCCCGGCAATCCGAGAGGCCGCCAGCAGGGCGCGGCCAATTCGACCGATCCGCTCGGGCGGCCGATGCGCCACAACGAATTCACCGACGACTATACGGTGAAGATCCCCGGCGAGATCGATGTGCAGCGGGTGCGCCGGATCCTCGAGGAACTGCGCCGCCGCCTCGGCGATCCGTCCCGCCCGCAGATCGAACTCGATTACATCGAGCGGCTGTTGAAGGATTATTGAACGGCGCCACTAGCGGCGTGAATCAGGACTAGTTGCTGCCGCGCCGTTTTTTGGCCTGTAGCCATCCAACGATTGCGACCGGAACGCAAAGGCCCGCCCCAATGATCACGGTACCCCAGTTTTTCGTGAGGTAACCCTGTGAGACCAGAACGTGGGCCAAAGCTGCTGATACGAAGAATCCCGCAAATCCGGCGGTCCACTGTACAGGCGTCCACCAGTACGGGCCCTTGTTGATTTTGACCAATTTCTGAGGCCTCTTTGACGCTCTGAATACGATCGGAACATTCTGGAGCGTGTTCCGAAAAAGTAGGTAGTGGCGAAAGCATCTTCTGAAAAAGTAGGTAGTGGCGAACATCATTGCAACGAAAAATTGAGCGCGCGGCCGCTGTTTTTTCTATCCGTTCTTCCTCGCCGCCAGCGCGTCCGCTACCGCGGTGCGGATGTCGTGCACCGAGAACGGCTTCGTCACGACGTCGTGCACGATGGCGTTGAGGCCGGAGGCGCGTTCGCGCTGATCGGCGAAGCCCGTCATCAGCAGGATCTTCAGGTTGGGAAAATCGCGCGCCGCGGTCAGCGCCAATGCGATGCCGTCCATCACGGGCATCTGGATGTCGGTCAGCAGCAGGTCGAACATGCCCTGTTCGCGGGTCAGGATATCGAGCGCTTCGGCGCCATCCTCGGCGGTGACGGTTTCGTGGCCGTCCATGGCGATGGCGCGCGCTACCAGCGAGCGCATGGAATCTTCGTCGTCGGCAATCAGTACGCGTGTCATGAAGTCGTCTCTCGCCTCAGCGGAACAGGCGGCCTCCATCAGGCGTGGCCGGCCAGATCCCGCTTGTTGAAAAAGCGTACGTCGATATTACGGCCTTCGGGCGGCGGCGAAGCCAGCCGCGACTTGAAATAGGCGCGCTCGCCGGGCTTGAGCACCGGCTGCTCGAGTACCGCATTCCAGGCGTAGATCTCGGTGCCCTCCGCGTCGCGCACGCTAAAGCGCAGCCGAGGCAATTCGACCGGTTTCCTGGTCTCCCCGACGATGATGCCTTCGATGACCAGGACCGGCTGGCCGTCCACGGTCTCGTTGGTGATCTTGATGTCCTTGAACGCCAGCCCGCGCAGGTTCACGTCCAGCCCGACCATGTTGTAGAACGTCGCGGTTTGCGGCAGCAGCCGCACGACGTCGATGCGCCAGATCATCAGCGCCAGGATCAACGCGCCCATCGCGGCGCAGGCGGTCGGCAGGCCGACGGACGGCATGAAGGGGATGCGGGGCAGGGAGGGCAGCCGGAACAGGCGGGCGAGCCGCTGGCGGTGCGTGGTGATCGGGATTTCCTGATGGTCCTCCGCATCCTGCCGGGCGGCCGACGGCCAGTCGCGGTCGCCACCCTGGGGCGGACCTTCGCCCTCGGCCGGCCAGCCGGCCGAAATCGAGGGGCTGTCGACCATCGGGGCGTCCTGTCCCTCTTCCTCGCGCGCCATCGCCTCCCATTCGGCCGCGGCATCGTTTGCGGCCGGCTGGCTCGATTGCGCCGAAGCTGGCATGGCGTCCGGCACGGCGGCGGCCATTTCGATCGCGTCCTCGGGCTGCGCCAGCCAGGTTTCCTTGCAGCGGGAGCAGCGCACGGTGCGTCCGCCGGCGCCCAGAGTGGCCGGATTGATGGCGTAAGATGTTGTACAATGGGGGCAAACGATATGCATGGAGCCCATCTCACCAGTGTCTTTGCCCGGATGCTACATAGCGACTGTTAACGAATCGGAAACCATAACGGCCGCAAAACCGTTTTGTCGGGTTGGTTCCCAAACCAGCGGGCCACGAGCCCAAAGTTCAGGTTCGGGTCCAGGTTCAGGTTCAAGTCCGGGGTTTCCGGGCGCTGCCCATGCCGAGCGGAGCTCGGTGATGGCCCATGTCGAGCGGAGCTGAGCTTGGTTCGGTTCGAAAATGTCGGTTTGCGGTACGGGCTCGGCCCGGAGATTTTGCGCGACCTTACTTTCCTGATTCCGGCGCATTCCTTCCAGTTTCTCACCGGTCCCTCGGGCGCCGGCAAGACCTCGCTGCTGCGGCTGTTGTTTCTGTCACTGCGGCCGACGCGCGGCCTCGTCAATCTGTTCGGCCAGGATGTCTCGCTGCTCGGCAAGGATCAGATCGCGAACATGCGCCAGAAGATCGGCATCGTGCTGCAGGATTTTCGCCTGCTCGACCACATGACCACCTATGAGAACGTGGCGCTGCCGTTCCGCGTGATGGGCCGTGAAGAATCCAGCTATCGCCGCGAGGTGATCGACCTCCTGAGATGGGTCGGCCTCGGCGAGCGCATGGATGCGCTGCCGCCGATCCTGTCGGGCGGTGAGAAGCAGCGCGCCGCGATCGCACGCGCGGTGATCTCGCGGCCGCAATTGCTGCTGGCGGACGAGCCGACCGGCAGCGTCGATCCGACGCTCGGCCGGCGCCTGCTGCGGCTGTTCATCGAATTGAACAGGCTGGGTACCGCAGTGATCATCGCGACCCACGACATCACGCTGATGGACCAGTACGAGGCGCGGCGGATGGTGCTGCACCAGGGACGGTTGCACATCTATGAGTAGGGTTGGTGACGAGCATGGGCCGCTGGTGGACCTCGGGACCGAACGCCCGCAGGTGCCGGCGCGTGCGCGCAACCTGTCGCCGATCGTGCCGCGCGCGTCGATCTCCGGCCGCGCGCTGGTCGCCGTCGTCGCCATCATGACGTTCCTCGCTTCCATCACCACCGGCACCGTGCTGCTCGTCAGCGCATCGGCCGCGGAATGGCAGTCGGAAGTCGCCAGCGAAATCACCATGCAGGTGCGCCCGCAGGCGGGGCGCGACCTCGAACGCGACGTGACCGCGGCTGCGGAGGCAATGCGGACGCAGCCCGGCATCGTTCAGGTCAAGCCGTTCAGCAAGGACGAATCGGCCAGATTGCTGGAGCCGTGGCTTGGCAGCGGGCTGTCGATCGAGCAGTTGCCGGTGCCGCGTGTCGTCGTCGCGCGGGTCCAGCCCGGCACCACGCTCGACCTCGCGGCATTGCGCACCAGGGTGACGCAGGTGGCGCCGTCGGCGAGTGTCGACGATCACCGCGCCTGGATCGAGCGCATGCGCTCGATGACCGGCGCCACCGTGTTTGCCGGCATCGGCATCCTCGTGCTGGTGATCGCGGCGACGATCATTTCGGTCTCATTCGCGACCCGCGGCGCGATGGCGGCGAACCGCCCGATCGTCGAGGTGCTGCACTTTGTTGGCGCCGGCGACCGCTATATCGCCAACCATTTCCTGCGGCATTTTCTCAGACTGGGGCTTGAGGGCGGGGTGATCGGCGGCGGCGCCGCGATGCTGGGCTTCGGCTTCTCCGAATCGATCGCCGCCTGGTTCTCGGGCACCCCGGTCGGCGATCAATTCGCCGCGCTCCTGGGGACGTTTTCGCTGCCACCCTCGGGCTATCTGGCGCTCGCGGTGCAGGCCGTGGCGATCGCCGCCATTACCGGCTGGGCCTCGCGGCGAACGCTGTTCGCCACGCTGGACGACATCGATTGATTGGGGCCAATGGCGCCTTCCGGAAACGTGTGCAGGGGACTTGGTCCGGGGTGGGCCGGGACTCCACTTCGTGAGAAAACGTTCTAGAATTGTACGTGAGAGAGGATTGCCGGACCACATGGATTTGCAACACGACGATAGCGCGGCGAGGGCGACGGCCGCGCGGCCGCGCGGATGGCTGCGCGCCGTCATCGTCGGCTCCATGGCGATCCTGTTCGTCGGCGCGGCGATCGGCTTCATCGCCTTTCTCGCGCAATTGCGCGGCGTCGAGATCAAGCCGGCGCGAACCGCCGACGGGATCGTGGTGTTCACCGGCGGCTCGTCGCGGGTGTCGGATGCGATGGAATTGCTGGCCGGCGGCTATGGCAAGCGGCTGTTGATCTCGGGCGTGCATCCGACCAACGCGGTGAGCGACATTTCGCGCTCGCTGCCCGACAACCAGTCGCTGCTGTTGCGCTGTTGCGTTGACCTCGACCGTTCAGCCGTCAATACCAGGAGCAACGCCGCGGAGACGCGGCGCTGGGCCCGCGAGCGCGGCTTCAAGTCGCTGATCGTGGTGACGTCGAACTACCATATGCCGCGCGCCATCCTGGAATTGTCGCATGCGATGCCCGACGTCACGCTGATTCCGTTCGCGGTGGTCGGCGACCGGTGGCGCGACGAGCCGTGGTGGACCAGCGGCGCGACGCTGCGTCTGTTGCTGTCGGAATATGCGAAATACGTCGCCGCCGAAGTGCGTGTGCGGCTCGCCGATGCCGGCATCGGTCTCGTGCCCGAAATTTCCGATCAGCCCATGCCGGCGCCGCGCCGGCCGGCGACGGCGCTGGCCAACTGATCGGGCGGAGCTATCGGTTTGGGGCGACGGGTGGATGCAGCGGATGCTGGTCGTGCAGCATCGCCGCGAGCCGGTGCAGTTGGGAATCGCGAAAACCTTCCGCTTCGATCGCTTTCACGGTGGCCAGAACATAGTCGCGGTTGACACCGGACTGGCCGTGCCCTTGCAGCACATGGCGCAACTGTTCTGCCGGCGACAGCCGCCCGGCATATTGCACGTGGCCGCGGTCGACCACGTAGACGAGGGCGCTGACGCGCTGGCGCGCATCATTCTCCAGCCACACCGATCGTTTCACCTCGCGATACACCGAAGTGACCTGCTCGCGCTCGCGCAAATAGGCGATGGTCGCATCACTGTTCTTTTCCGCGACCCGGAACGCGATGCCGCGGCAGGCGCCGCCGCGGTCGAGCCCGAGCACGAGGCCGGGCTTTTCCGGCGTGCCGCGATGGACGAAGGAATAGACGCAGAGCGCGCGGTGTTCGCCGATCAGCCGCGCCGGAACGCGTTCGATGAATTCGAAGCCCGGGCGCCACATCAGGGAGCCGTAACCGAACACCCAGAGGTCGCCTTTTGAGAATTCCGTATCGTTGAGGTTAATCGCGGACATGCCTGCGCATCGCTACCAGAACGGCGCGACAAAGCGAAGTGGATTCAATGCCTTTTGTTGCGGGAAGCGGATGCTTACATTTGACAAAATCGCCAGCCAAAGGACGCCGCATGCCTGACATGACCCCCGCGCCGCGCCGGCGCCCGCTGTGGCGCCTCTTCATCATGCCTGCACTGCTCGTCGTCGCCGCCGCGGCATGGAGCGCGTTCTGGTTCTATGCCGCTTCGGAAGCCGGCGTCCGCGCCGATGCGTGGGCGGCGCAGGAGGCGAAAGCCGGCCGGGTCTATGCCTGCGGCAAGCGCTCGGTGGCCGGCTTCCCGTTCCGCTTCGAGGTCCGCTGCGACGATGCCAGCGTTTCGCTGGTTTCGCAGACAGCGGGTGCGCAGGTGCCGTTCGTCGCGCGGCTCGGCGAGATCATGGTGATCGCGCAGATCTATCAGCCGAGACTCCTGATCGCCGAATTCAAGGCGCCGGCGACGCTCGCCGATCGCGGCCAGCCGCCGTCGATGCAGGTGAACTGGACCACCGGCCGCAGCAGCGTGTCGGGGCTGCCTGATATTCCGCAGCGCGCGTCCATCGTGTTCGACAATCCGTCGATCGAGCGCGTCAACGGACCGGTACGAACGCCGCTCGCGCGTTCAAGCCATGTCGAACTGCACGGGCGCCTTGCCGATGGCTCGACCCGGGACAAGCCCGTGATCGAGGCGGTGCTGCAGATAACAGGCGGCAACGTGCAGGAGGTGCACCCGATACTCGCCGCGCCGTTCGACGCCGACATCCAGACCAAGCTCACCGGCCTGAAGGATTTTACGCCGAAGCCGTGGCCAGAGCGGTTCAGGGAATTGCAGGCGGTGGGCGGCCATGTCGAGATCGTGCGGTCGCGGATTCAACAGGGCGATCTGATCTCGGTGGCCGCGGGGTCGTTGAGCCTCAACGCGCAGGGGCGGATCGACGGCGAACTACAGATGACGGTGACGGGACTGGAACGCGTGATCCCGGCGCTTGGCATCGAAAAGATGCTGGAGGAGGGCGTGCCGCAGGCAACGCTCGATCGCGTAGCACCTGGCGTCAAGTCACAGGATCTCAACAACCTGTTCGGCGCGCTCGACAGGGCGATCCCGGGGCTCGGCAAGGTCGTCAAGCAGAACGCCAATACCGGCGTCGCCGCGGGCATCAATGCGCTCGGCAAGGAGGCGGAGCTGGAAGGCCGGAAGGCCCGCGCCTTCCCGCTGCGCTTCGTCGACGGTGCGGTGTTTCTCGGGCCGTTGAAAGTGGGGCAGGTGCCGCCGCTGTTCTAGAGCGCTTGGCCGGAACGTTTTCGAGCCTGGATGCTTGAGTCCGGTTGTATTGTGTGCGGGGCAGCGACAAATAGAGAGGCGAGAATGTTCCTGATGGGACTTGGCGCGCTCTTCGTTATCTGCGGAATCCTGTACTTGGCACGCACCGCTATCTGGCGGGGACCGCTCAGTGGCCGGGATTCCTCCCGGCCCCCTCGCGATACTTTGGAGCCGCCACGGCGCAGCTTGCGATTCCTCGGGCTCGGAACGAATTGGCCGGGCCTTTTCCTTATGGCACTCGGTGCAGTTCTGTTGGTATCGGGGGCCGGTTACTAGCCCTCGAACCGATTGCCGGGCAGACATGAATCAGCGGCGCGACTCCGGGATCCGTTCAATCGTTACGAGCTAGCGCTCGCGGCTCCACGGGAAGAGATTGGCCGGGAAATCCGCCGCGTAGCGGTGTCCTTTCCGCAGGTGGGGTTCCTCCTGTGGAGGGTTGGGATCCGGCTCTACCACCTTCCGGTACAGATGCCAGGTGGCATGACCGAGCACCGGCAGAACGACGGCGAGACCGACGAAGACCGGCAACGAACCGATCACCAGCAGTGCCGCGACGATCAGCCCCCACCCGGCCATGGCAATCGGATTCATCATCACAGCTCGCAGCGATGTCCTGATCGCGTCGATCGCAGTGGCATGCCGGTCGAGCATCAACGGAAACGACACGACACTGACGCACAGCGCCACGACCGCGAACACAAAACCGACGCCGCACCCAACGATGATGAGTGACCATCCTTCCGGCGTCGTCAGCACGCGCGTTGCGAAATCGGGGATGCTCGCAGCCGGAGCGTGGCCGAAGATCGAGACGTAGATGGCGTTCGCTGCGCCGATCCAGGCCCCGAACAGAACGAGCAGGAGCACGCCGAGCTCGACCATGGCGCCGAGAGCCGGAGCGCGCAGCACGTGAAGCGCATCCCATACGCCGACATCTTCGCCGCGCTCGCGGCGGCGGCTGAGTTCGTAGAGACCAATCGCTGCAAAGGGTCCAAGCAAGGCAAATCCGGCTGCCAGCGGAAACAGTAGCGGCAATACTGAATAGCCAAGGACCATCCTGAACAGGGCGATGCCGAGAACGGGATAAATCACGCACACCACAACGGCGTGACTCGGCATTGCCTTGAAGTCCTCCCAGCCCAGGCGCAGTGCCTCGCTCAGGTCGGATAGTTCGATTTTGCGAATGGGATACGTGGCGGCATCGCCGAAAACGTGCCGTCCAAATTTTGCGATGCTGTCAGAATACGTGGTGGCCATGGACGCAATCTCCCGTGCTCGGAGTAGCGGCGGTCAAAACGACGCGTCGCAACCCGCGTGTCTCCGCATTGATGTGCGAGAGTCGCGGTTGAGCCGAGTACGGCAAACCCAAATGCAACGAAAGGAGCTTAGCCGGACGAAACTTGTCGCGACCTCCTCGTCAAGCTTAGCGCTAAGGGACCCCGGCAGTGCTCACGGTTCGGTGAACTGTGCACGTTCACGGTCATTTGGTGCATTGCGTCATCGCCGAACGACCTTGCTGACCGACGCTCGCCGGCTTGCGGCATCCGCGCAGCGTCGCCCAAGTGATCTATTGACGCCAGCGCCGACGCGTACCATCCTCTATTTAGACGCCCCAGATCTGATGAAAGCGGTCGTAACGTGTGCTCGGTGCCACGTTTGGATGTCGCGACCGGTCAAAGTGGGCGAGGCAAGACGCACTGCGATGGCGCATGTGAAGTCAGCCATCGAGACAGATGCGGGCTCCGCCCTCTGATTCGACTCCGTTGCCTTTAGTGGCAAGAAGGAGCGAGGGATGGTTGTCGCTGTCATACTGCTTCTGATCGCAGTCGGCTCGGTGCTGTTTCACATCTACAGCCCGTGGTGGTGGACGCCGATCGCCACCAATTGGAGCTACATCGACCACACCATCAGCATCACCTTCTGGATCACCGGCGTGGTGTTCTTCGCGGTGATCGCTTTCATGGCCTATTGCGTCCTCCGCTTCCATCACAAGGAGGGAAGGCAGGCACACTATAATCCGGAAAACAAGAAGCTCGAGTGGTGGCTCAGCATCGGGACGGCGATCGGCGTTGGAGCCATGTTGGCGCCCGGCCTGTTTGTCTGGCACCAGTTCGTCACGGTTCCGGCTGATGCCACCGAGATCGAAGTCATGGGCCAGCAGTGGCAATGGAGCTTCCGCCTCCCGGGGAAGGATGGCCGGATGGGTACAACCGACGTCCGCAACATCGGCCCCGACAATCCCATGGGCTTGAAACGCGACGACCCGCATGGACAGGACGACGTCGTGATCGAAAATGGCGAGTTGCACCTCCCGGTCGGAAAGCCAGTCAAGGTTTTGCTCCGCTCCGTCGACGTCCTGCACGATTTCTACGTGCCTGAATTCCGGGCCAAGATGGATATGGTTCCCGGCATGGTCACCTATTTCTGGATGACTCCGATCCGAACCGGAACGTTCGATGTGCTCTGCGCCGAGTTGTGCGGCGCTGCGCATGCGCAGATGCGCTCCAAGGTTATCGTCGACGAAGAAAGCGAATATCACGCCTGGCTGGAGCAACAGAAGACGTTTGCAGAATTGTCAGGCCAAAGCGCCGTCAAGAGGGCGACGTACGAATCCGGCGGCAAATAAGAAATGCTGCTGCGAAGATAAAATTGGGCGCGCAAGACCCTCTCATCGCGCCCTGATGGAAGAAACGACCGGGAGGTAATTCAATGGTCGATGTCCCCTATGATGCAATCGCGGACGCTCCGCCTGCAGAAGTGCCGGAGGTTGAGCTCTATCACCCCAAAAGCTGGTGGACGCGGTATGTCTTTTCGCAGGATGCCAAAGTCATCGCTATCCAGTACTCGCTGACGGCGACGGCAATCGGGCTGGTGGCCCTGGTGCTGTCGTGGCTGATGCGGCTGCAACTGGGATTTCCCGGCACATTCTCCTTTATCGATGCAAATCAATATCTCCAGTTCATCACCATGCACGGCATGATCATGGTGATCTACCTGCTGACGGCGTTGTTCCTTGGAGGCTTCGGCAACTACCTGATCCCGCTGATGGTCGGCGCTCGGGACATGGTGTTCCCTTATGTGAACATGCTGAGCTACTGGGTCTATCTGCTCGCAGTCGTGGTGCTGGCGTCGACCTTCTTCGTGCCTGGCGGGCCAACCGGCGCCGGCTGGACGCTATACCCGCCGCAGGCGATCCTCTCCGGCACGCCCGGGCAGGATTGGGGCATCATTCTCATGCTGTCCTCGCTGATCCTGTTCATCATCGGCTTCACCATGGGCGGGCTGAATTATGTGGTGACGGTGCTGCAGGCGCGCACCCGCGGCATGACGCTGATGCGGCTGCCGCTGACGGTGTGGGGCATCTTCACGGCTACGGTGATGGCATTGCTGGCCTTCCCGGCGCTGTTCGTCGCCTCTGTCATGATGCTGTTCGATCGCTTGCTGGGAACCAGCTTCTTCATGCCCTCCCTCGTCGAGATGGGGCAGCAGATGAAGTACGGCGGCGGCAGCCCGATCCTGTTCCAGCATCTGTTCTGGTTCTTCGGCCATCCTGAAGTCTACATCGTCGCCTTGCCGGCCTTCGGCATCGTTTCCGATCTGATCAGCACGCATGCGCGCAAGAACATCTTCGGCTATCGCATGATGGTTTGGGCTATCGTGGCGATCGGCGCGCTCAGCTTCGTCGTGTGGGCGCACCACATGTATGTGAGCGGCATGCACCCGCATTTCGGGTTCTTCTTCGCCACGACGACGCTCATCATCGCCATCCCTACCGCGATCAAGGTCTACAACTGGGTGCTGACCCTGTGGCGCGGCGACATCCACCTCACGGTTCCGATGTTGTTCGCCCTCGGCTTCATCATCACATTCGTGAACGGCGGGCTCACCGGCCTCTTCCTCGGCAACGTCGTCGTCGATGTCCCGCTGTCGGATACGATGTTCGTCGTCGCGCATTTCCATATGGTGATGGGCGTGGCGCCGATCATGGTCGTGCTGGGCGCGATCTATCATTGGTATCCCAAGGTCACGGGGCGGATGCTGGATGACTGGATGGGCAAGTTTCATTTCTGGGTGACGTTCCTCGGCGCCTATCTGATCTTCTTCCCCATGCATTACATTGGACTGCTCGGCGTTCCGCGCCGGTATCACGACATCGGCGAAGCGGCGTTCATCCCGTCATCGACCCATACGCTCAATGCCTTCATCACCATCATGGCTTTGACCGTGGGCTTCGCCCAGATGGTATTCCTGTTCAACCTCGTCTGGAGCTATTTCAAGGGCCGGCCCTCAGGGGGCAATCCATGGCGGGCGACAACGCTGGAGTGGCAGACGCCGGAGACCCCGCCCGGGCACGGCAACTGGGGCAAGGAGCTCCCGGTGGTCTATCGATGGGCGTATGACTACAGCGTGCCCGGTGCCGCCCAGGATTTCATTCCGCAGAACCAGCCACGAGCGACGCCGGCCCTTCAGGGAGCTGCTCCGTGAGCGCCATCATCCTGTTCATGGCTGTAATAGCGGTCATCATAGGGTGGTGGCTGTCGCAACAGCGGCTGACAGCCAAGCCCTGGCTGGAAGAAGGTCCGATCGATGACTTCCCGGGCACGGGAGCAATGACCCTGCCGGCAGCGAAGATCGGACTGGGCGTGTTTCTCGCGGTCGCCACCTCGTTGTTCGCACTCTTCATCAGCGCCTACTCCATGCGCATGAACATGGTGGACTGGCGGACGCTGCCCGTGCCTGCGCTGCTGTGGTTCAACACCGGCGTCCTGGTCGTGAGCAGTGTCGCGCTGCAGTGGGCGTATGTGGCCGCGCGCCGGGACGACATCAACGGTGTCATCGTCGGCCTGTGCGCAGGGGGTGCATCCGCCGTTACATTCCTGGTTGGACAATTGCTGGCGTGGCAACAGTTGAGGGAAGCGGGCTATTTCGTCGCGTCCAATCCTGCCAATTCCTTCTTCTACATGATTACCGCGGCGCACGGGCTGCACTTGATGGGCGGCCTGGTGGCGCTTGGCAGAACGACGGGCAAGGTGTGGCGTGGCGCCGAGATGCCCCAAGTGCGCCTGAGCGTGGAGCTCTGCACGATCTACTGGCACTTCCTGCTGCTGGTCTGGCTGGTCTTGCTTGGTCTGCTGACGGGCTGGACGGACGATTTCGTCGACATCTGTCGGCGGTTGCTCAACTAGGAGAAACCAGATGGCAGAGACCGCGCTGACAAACCCTGGAGAATCGCCTGCGCGGGCTGCCGGCTGGCAAGGCATTGCTGCCGACTGGTCCTCGGATCAGCGCGCCTTCAAGAATGTCTCCTGGGGGAAGGCCATGATGTGGATCTTCCTCCTGAGCGACACCTTTATCTTCAGTTGTTTCCTGCTGTCCTACATGACCGCGCGAATGTCCACGACCGTGCCGTGGCCGAATCCGAGCGAGGTATTCGCCCTCGAGATTGCGGGACACCATATCCCCCTGATCCTGATCGCCATCATGACCTTCATCCTGATCAGCAGCAGCGGGACAATGGCGATGGCCGTCAATTTCGGCTACCGCCGTGATCGCACCAAGACCGCGGTACTGATGCTGGCCACGGCGGCGCTTGGCGCAACCTTCGTCGGAATGCAGGCCTTCGAATGGACCAAGCTGATCATGGAGGGCGTGCGGCCCTGGGAAAACCCCTGGGGAGCAGCGCAGTTCGGCTCCAGCTTCTTCATGATCACCGGCTTCCACGGCACTCACGTGACAATCGGCGTGATTTTTCTGATCGCGATCGCGCGAAAGGTCTGGCGGGGAGACTTCGACGTCGGGAGGCGCGGCTTCTTCACGAGCAGGAAGGGGAATTACGAGATCGTCGAAATCACCGGTCTGTACTGGCACTTCGTCGATCTGGTGTGGGTGTTCATCTTTGCCTTCTTTTATCTTTGGTGAGGTCGGCGCATGACAAACGTGGCGGTACAACTGGAAGCACAACAACCTTTGCTGAAAACCCATGTGCATGAGGCAATCGCGGCGGGAGCCACGCACGCAAAGGGGCAGCAGCACCCGATCAAGCTCTATCTCGTGGTTTGGGGATGGTTGTTCGTCCTCAGCACCTGCTCCTATCTCGTCGACTACTTTGGCCTCCATGGCTATCTCAGATGGTCGCTGATCCTGCTTTTCATGGTGCTGAAGGCCGGCTTGATCGTCGCGGTATTCATGCACATGGCCTGGGAGCGGTTGGCGCTCGCCTATGCCATCCTGCTGCCTCCAGTGCTGGTGCTGGTGTTCGTCGCCATCATGGTGTTCGAATCCGAGTACACGCACCTCATCCGGGTTTTGTTCTTCACGTCGCCGACTTAGCTACTGCCGCCTCGCATCAGAAGGAAGAGGTCATGACCACATACGTCATGCTCGCAAATTGGACCGACCAGGGCATCCTGAAGGTAAAGGACTCGCCTCGTCGTCTGGATACGGCAAAGAAAGCACTCAAGGATATGGGCGGCGAGTTCAAGCTCTTTTTCCTCACCATGGGCGAGTATGACATGGTCGCGATCTACGAAGCTCCTGATGATGCTGTGGCGGCGCGCTTTAATCTGCAACTGGGCATGCTGGGAAACATCCGGACGCGCACGCTGAAAGCGTTTCCTGAAGCCGCCTATCGGGAAGTGATCAACTCGCTGGGCTAGCCAATTGGCAAGATAGTCGCTGCGGTTTGCGCGACCACTTCCTTGTCGGCCATGGAGACAGTCGGATGCGCCGCTTCATTCTCGTGCTCGGAGCCGGAATCTTCGCAGTCGTTCCCGGGTATGCCCAGGATGCGGCTTCCGGCGAGAAGATTTTTGTCCAATGCAAGGCGTGTCACCAGATCGGGGAGAACGCAAAGAACGCCGTTGGCCCGTTGCTCAACGGGCTGTTCGGGCGAAAGGCCGGGACGATTGAAGGCTACAGCTATTCAGCCGCGAACAAGAATTCCGGGATCACCTGGGATGAAGCAACCTTCCGCGAATACATCAAGGATCCGAAAGCCAAGATACCCGGCACCAAAATGACGTTTCCAGGCTTGAAAGATCCAAAGCAAATTGACGACATCGTCGCCTACCTCAAGCAGTTCGACGCGAAGGGAAAGAAGGCTGGGTTTGCCCCTGCAGGAAGCAAGCTCGCAAAGGTCCAGTAAAGCGGACTGCTGCGTTTCGGAGACCGCCTGACAAGAGTGTTCTGCAACCGATGGATTTTTAGTACCGGACTAAAAGACGCCGCCATGTTGCCGGCAAGGGGAGGCACTGATCTCATGCAAATCAATCGTTCAATTCTCGTTCGCGGGAGCTATGCCAGCATCGGGGACTATGTCGCGCTGACGAAGCCGCGCGTTATGTCGCTGGTCGTCTTTACCGCACTGGTCGGTCTCATGGTCGCACCGGGCGGCATCGATCCCTTCGCCGGTGTCGTTGCACTTTTTTGCATAGCTGCTGGAGCCGGCGCCGCAGGTGCGCTCAATATGTGGTTCGACGCCGACATCGATGCGTTGATGGCGCGTACCGCCATGCGTCCAATTCCCAGCGGCCGCGTATCGCGCCCGGAAGCGTTGATTTTCGGGCTGGTGCTTGGCATATGCGCCGTTCTAAGCCTCGGCACGTTCCTGAACGCGGCCGCGGCTGCGCTGCTTGCTTTCACAATTTTCTTCTATGTCGTCGTGTACACGATGTGGCTCAAGCGCCGAACGCCGCAAAATATCGTCATTGGCGGCGCGGCTGGCGCACTCCCTCCGGTAATCGGCTGGGTCGCGGCCGCCGGAAATGTTGGGCTCGAACCGCTCATCCTGTTCCTGATCATTTTCCTTTGGACCCCACCCCATTTCTGGGCACTGTCGCTCAATCTTGCCGGAGAATATGCTCGCGCCGGGGTGCCGATGTTGCCAGTCGTAGCCGGCCGCGCCGAAACAAAGCGCCAGATTCTTCTCTATAGCGTTCTTCTGGCTCTTGTCTCACTGCTGCCCTGGGCATTGGGGTTCGCGGGCGCGATCTATGGCGTCGTTGCGGCGATGCTTGGAGCGATCATGATTTTTCTCTCATGGCAAGTACGTCGGAGCAATGACAGGGAAAGGCAGCCTGCGCGTCGCCTGTTCGTGTTTTCCTTGCTCTATCTGGTCCTTCTTTTTGGTGCGCTGTTGATGAATGCTGTACCCTACGTTCAGCCCCTCTAATCCAGAGCGAAAGTCCATCGCTTCGTTTCGCGGAAACGCTTCAGGGAAATTCAGGCCGCGGGCGCCGATGTCGAGATTGTGCACTCGCGGGTTCAACAGGGCGACTTGATCTCGGTTTCCCGCAGGCCCGGTGAGCCTGACGAATCTCACCACGTCATTGTTGTGAGGAGCGAAGCGACGAAGCAATCCATGCTTCGCGCGCGGCAAGATGGATTGCTTCGCTTCGTTCGCAAGATGGCCGCGAGAGTGGGGCTCACTCCAGCTTCTTCGCCAGCGGCGGATGTGGCCGGCCGAAATCGGGTGCTGCCGAATCCTGACCGATCTCGACGATGCCTCGGCGGATGGCGCGGGTGCGGGTGAAGTGCTCGAACAGTGCATCGCCGTCGTTGCGGCGGATGGCGCGGGTGAGTTTTGAAAGATCCTCGTTGAAGGTCCCGAGCATTTCCAGCACGGCTTCCTTGTTGTTGAGGAACACGTCGCGCCACATCGTCGGATCCGACGCCGCGATGCGGGTGAAATCGCGAAAGCCGCCGGCGGAGAACTTTATCACTTCCGACGACGTCACTTGCGCGAGTTCGTCCGCGGTGCCGACGATGGTGTAGGCGATCAGATGCGGCAGATGGCTCGTGATCGCCAGCACCAGATCATGGTGATCAGGCGTCATGATCTCGACCTTGGCGCCCATGCCCGCCCAGAACGCACGCAACGTTTCGACGGCCATCGGATCGGCGCCATCGGGCGGCGTGAGGATGCACCAGCGGTTGATGAAGAGTTCGGCGAAGCCGGAGTCGGGACCGGAATGCTCGGTGCCCGCGACCGGATGGGCCGGAACGAAATGAACATTGTGCGGCAGATGCGGCGCCATTTCGCGGACGATCGCGCCCTTGACTGAGCCGACGTCGGAGACGATCGCGCCGGGTTTCAGGAAAGGCGCGATCTCCTGGGCGACCGGCCCGCAGGCGCCGACCGGGATGCAGAGGATCACGAGGTCGGCGTCTGCAACGGCATCCGCGTTGGTCTCAAGCACGCGGTCGACGATGCCGAGCTCGGTCACCCGCGCGCGGGTCTGCTCCGAGCGCGCGGTGGTGACGATTTCGCTGGCGAGCGCTTGCGCCCGCGCCGCGCGCGCGATCGAGCCGCCGATCAGGCCGAAGCCGATCAGCGCGACGCGCCGGAAGATCGGTGCCGTATTCACTTGGCCGCCATGAAGTCGCGCAGGCCGTCGACGACGAGGCGATTGGCCTCTTCGGTGCCGATGGTCATGCGCAGTGCGTGCGGCAGGCCGTAATTGTTCAGCGCCCGCAGCACCAGGCCGCGCCTGGTGAGGAACGCGTCCGCTTCAGTCGAGGTCTTGCCCTTCTCCTGCGGGAAATGGATCAGCACGAAATTCGCCACGCTCGGCGTGACCTTCAGCCCGAGTTTTGTCACTTCCTCCGTCAGCCAGTTGCGCCACTGCTCGGTGAACGCCTTCGACATCTGGACATGCGCGGTGTCCTCGATCGCGGCCACCGCCGCCAGCATCGCCGGCGTCGAGACGTTGAAGGGCCCACGGATCCGGTTGACCGCGTCGATGACGTTGGCGGGGCCGAACATCCAGCCGATCCGCAAGGCCGCCAGCCCGTGAATCTTGGAAAACGTATGCGTCATCACGGTGTTTTCGGTGGTCGCTACCAGCTCCAGGCCGAGCTCGTAATCGTTGCGCGACACGTAATCGGAATAGGCGGCATCCAGCACCAGCAGCACATGCGACGGCAGACCTGCGCGCAGCCGCTTGACCTCGTCGAACGGCACATAGGTGCCGGTCGGGTTGTTCGGGTTGGCGAGCCACACCAGTTTGGTCTTCTGCGTCACGCGCGCGAGAATGGCGTCGACGTCGGCGGTGAAATCGGTCTCGGGCGCGATGACGTTGTTGGCGCCGTTTGCCATGGTGGCGATCGGGTACACCAGAAAACCGTGCGTGGTGGAGATCGCCTCATCGCCATGGCTGAGATAGGTGTGCGCCAGCAGATTGAGGATTTCGTCGGAGCCGGCGCCGCAGATGATGCGGTTGGGATCGAGCCCGTAGGCGCGGCCGATCGCCTCGCGCAGCACCCGCGAGGTGCCTTCCGGGTAGTCCTCCAGATGCGCGGCCGCCCGCTTGTAGACTTCGATCGCCTTCGGCGACGGCCCAAACGGCGTCTCGTTGGCGGACAGCTTGAACACCTTGCGGCCCGGCTCCGGCACCGGCGTCTTGCCGGGCGTGTAGGGCGCAATGTCGAGAATGCCGGGATTCGGCATGGGGCGGTTCATCTTCTGGCTCCGGATATTCAAGGCGGCTTAGGACTTGGCTGCCCCGTTAGTGGGCACCGTATAGCGCGTTGCGTGGCTGCCGACGAGGGCCGAGGAGCGCACCGAGGCGCCGGCCTGGATCAGGGCGTGCTTGATCTTCTCGAAGCCGGTGCCGGCATCCGACACCAGAAGCGCCGCGCCGTCGAAGGCGGTATCGGGCACGGCGACGATTTCGGCGAGCGGCGCCAGCGCGCGGGCGATATCGGCGCTCCACCCCGAGACGCGCACGCTCCACATCTGGACTTCCGTCACCATGGCGTCGTCGGCAACCCGCGAGATCACGAACACCGGCAGCGCCGCCGGATGGTCGGCGCGTTCGAGGAACGGCAGCCGCGCGGTGATCTTCGGTGCACCGCTGGCTTCCAGCGCGAGCCACCACGGCGTGCGGCTCGAGATCGCCGAGACCAGCGCCAGGTCGCCTTTCGATTTTGCCGCCGCTTCCACCGCGGCCTGCGCGCTGAAATGGCCGACATAAGGCACCACGAAGCCGAAGTGAAAGCGCGCCGAATCCCGCATCGCGGGCTCGCCGACCGAGACGTCCGCATGCACCGAGAACGGCGCCTGGACATGGGTGAAGGTCGAGATGATGACGCGCCAGATGCTCTCGATGGTGTCGAGCGGCAGGATGCCGCGATGGCGCTGCACCAGTTGCCGCATCATGCTGGCCTCGCGGGCAGGCCGGAACGCCGAGCCCACTTCCTGGGTCTGCTTCACCTGGATCAGGCGGTCGATGATGTCGCCGCGCGCTATCAGCAGGCGATGGACCTGCTCGTCGATCGCATCGATCTCCTTGCGCAATTCCTGCAGCGAGGGCGGGGCCGGGGGTGCCTTGGACATCCGAAAAAACCTTGGTGCCGGAACAGCCCGATGCGGCCGGCAGACAGTCGCATTGATTAGGAAAGACGGGCGCTGAAAGCAAAGAGAAACGTCACGGGGGAGCCCTGCACGAGGCGGTTAACCATGCCGCCCGGCCCCGCCTGCCTTGACGAATTGCCAAGGTGGGACTAGCTTTGTTCCATTCCGTGGTCATTTGAGCCGGCCGGCTTGCAGCCACGTTAAACAACTCGCTAAACAGGCCGGGGACAGAGTTGATCCCGGCCGAACCTTTCGTTCAGGCCGGGTTTTTCATGGCTTGATTCTGTCCGTAGAGCCTCCGCGAGGAGGAAGGTCGACGCGATGACAAACGTGCATTCGATAACCGGTCCGTCGATCCAGGGCGAGGATCGCGCCCATGAGGCCGATCACCCGACGTCGCTGGTCGCGACGTTCGGCATGGATCAGCCGCTGAAGCTCGATTGCGGCGTCGACCTGGCGCCATTCCAGATCGCCTATCAGACCTATGGCGAACTGAACGCCGACCGCTCCAACGCCATTCTGATCTGCCACGCGCTGACCCTCGATCAGCATGTCGCCAATGTGCATCCGCTGACCGGCAAGCTCGGCTGGTGGGAAATCATGGTCGGTCCCGGCCGTCCGCTCGATACCGACAGGTATTTCATCATCTGCTCGAATGTGATCGGCGGCTGCATGGGATCGACCGGTCCGGCCTCGACCAATCCGGCCACCGGCAAGGCGTGGGGACTGGATTTTCCAATCGTCACCATCCCCGACATGGTTCGCGCGCAGGCCATGTTGCTCGATCGGCTGGGCATCGAAACCTTGTTCTGCGTGATCGGCGGATCGATGGGCGGCATGCAGGTGCTGCAATGGACCGCCGCCTATCCCGAACGGGTGTTTTCGGCGCTGCCGGTCGCCTGCGCGACACGCCATTCGGCGCAGAACATCGCGTTTCACGAACTCGGCCGGCAGGCCGTGATGGCCGATCCGGACTGGCATCATGGGCGCTATTTCGAACGCAGCACCCATCCGCATCGTGGATTGGCCGTGGCGCGGATGGCCGGGCACATCACCTATCTCTCCGACGCCGCGCTGCATCGCAAGTTCGGGCGGCGGATGCAGGATCGCGAGCTGCCGACCTTCTCGTTCGACGCGGATTTCCAGGTCGAAAGCTATCTGCGCTACCAGGGCTCGTCCTTTGTCGAGCGCTTCGACGCCAACAGCTATCTCTATCTGACGCGCGCGATGGACTATTTCGATATCGCCGCCGACCACAGCGGCGTGCTGGCGCAGGCGTTTCTCGGCATCAAGACACGCTTCTGCGTGGTGTCGTTCACCTCGGACTGGCTGTTCCCGACTTCGGAATCGCGGGCGCTGGTGCATGCGCTGAACGCATCGAGCGCGCGGGTGTCGTTCGCCGAGATCGAGACCGATCGCGGCCACGATGCCTTCCTGCTCGATGTACCGGAGTTTTTCGACATTGCCCGCGCCTTCCTGCAATCGGCAGGCAAGGCGCGCGGGCTCTCCAATGGTGCGGGTGGTTGATATGGCGGTTCAGGAACCGGCCTTGCCGCTCGGCGGCATAGCGCCGGACCGCACGGGCAAGTATCGCACCGACCACCTTCTGGTCGCCGACATGATCGGACGCGGCTCAAAAGTGCTCGACGTCGGCTGCGGCGATGGCGAGTTGCTGCAGCTCCTGGAGAGCCGCGGCATCGACGGCCGCGGCATCGAGCTGTCGCGCGAAGGCGTCAACCGCTGCGTCGCCAGGGGCCTTGCCGTGGTGCAGGGCGATGCCGACACCGACCTCGTCAACTATCCCGACGATGCGTTCGACTATGTGATCCTGTCGCAGACGCTGCAGGCGACGCGGCAGCCGAAGGTCGTGCTGGAGAATCTCTTGCGGATCGGCCGGCGCGCCATCGTCTCGTTTCCGAACTTCGGCTTCTGGAAGATGCGGCTGCAGCTCCTTGTCGGCGGCCACATGCCGCGCACGGAGAACCTGCCGGCGACCTGGTACGACACGGCCAACATCCACTTCTGCACCATCAAGGATTTCGTCGAACTGTGCGACGCGATCAACGTCAAGATGGAGCGCGCGGTGGCGCTCGATCTCTACGGCCGCCCGGTGCCGCTGAATCTGCCCTGGTGGGTCTGGAACATGTTCGGCGAGCAGGGCGTGTTTTTGCTGAGCAGGGGTACGGTGGGGAAGTAGGACTCCGCCGTCATTCCGGGGCGATGCGAAGCATCGAACCCGGAATCCACCGGGCCGCAGGTTTCGTGGATGAATGGATTCTCAGATGTGCAATTGCACATCATAGCTCGTCGCTTCGCGCCGTCCCGGAATGACAGTCAAACCATCGACCGCGCATCCCGCACCGGCCACCGCCCGGCCTCGACCAGCGCGATGAACCGCTCCACCATCTCATTGAACAGCGCCGGCTCCTCGAGATTGAGCACGTGGCCCGATTTGGGAAAGAACGCTAACCCGGCCGCCGGCAGATGCTTCTTCAGGAACAGGCTCGGCCCGATGCAATTGTCGTCCTCGTCGCCGCACAGGATCAGCGCCGGCGTCGGCACGCGCCGGATCGCATCCGTCATGGTGTAGATCGAGGGACGCTGGCCCTGAAAACTGCGCATCGTGTTGGCCGAGCCTTTGGCGTCGTGCCGCGCCAGCGCGGCGTAGAAATCGGCATGGCCGCGCGGGTCCTTCAGCAAAAACGGAATCCGGCTCGGCGCCTCGCGCGTCACCTTGGCGACTTCGACCGATCCGATCGCCTCATACTGCGCGGCATTGGCCCGGCACTGCGCGCGGAAGGCGTCGAGGTTTTCGAGCTCCGAGCCGGCGCCCACGGCGGCGAGCGTCATCGACAGCGCCCTCCCGGGCGCATTGAGCCCGACCTGAAGCGAGGAGTAGGAGCCCATCGACAGGCCGACGAAATGCGCTTTGGCGATGCCGAGGTGATCGAGCACGGCAAGCGCGTCGGTGTAGAAATGCTCGTAGGTGTAGACGGCGGCATCAGGCGGCACGTCGGACGGCGTATAGCCGCGTGCCGAATAGGCGATGCAGCGGTGGCCACGCGAGAAGTAGCGCATCTGCGGCTCCCAGTTGGTGTGGTCGGCCGCGAACTCGTGCAGGAAGATGATCGGCGTCCCGCTTCCCGCTTCTTCATAGTGAAGACGAACGCTATCCTTGGCGCTATCTTTGGCGACGGCATAGGGCATTTCGGATTCCTCTCCATTTTCTTGTTTTTACGTAACATCATTACGTGGCTCGCTCCGAAAATTGCAATTAATTCTCGGGGCTGCAATGCGGCGGAATTGTTCCATTTTCGCCATCGAATCATCGCGGAATCACCCCGGAATCGTTTCCGCGCCGCCACATGAAATCTTCCTCTCGTCACATCGCCACACGCAAAACGCCGACCGCGGTCGTTCGTAGACGAACGCAAAGGGGAAGTTGGGGGTGGCTACAGAGGATTTAGTATGCGTCAGTTGTTTGCATTTCGCCGGTCGCTTCGTTTCATCGCGCTGGCACTGTGTTCGGTTTCTATCATCGCATTTGTCACTCCAGCTTCAGCACGGCCTCACCACGGCGCAGGGCGACACGCTCGCGCTTATCACGCCGGCCATCATGCGAAGCATCATTACGCCTATCGCCACCATCGCCATGCTATCCGGATGTCGCGCTGGGAGCGCGGCGGGGCCCACATGCAGGCCGGCGGCTTTGCCGACACCAACCCGAGCTTCATGGAAAGCAGCCCGATGGTTGCGCCTGGCGGCTTCGGCTCGCGCAACGTCGTCACGGAAGCGCGCGTCGATCGCGGCCGCCGTGCCCGGCTCAAGCACGCCGCGCACGCATCGCGCTGGGAGCGTGGCGTCGCGCAGATGCAGGCGCGCGGTCTTGCCGATGCCAATGCAAGCGTCGATACCAACGCAAGCGTCGCAGCGAATGCGAGCGTGGGAGCGAATTCGACCGTGACACCGGCCGGCGGCGCGATGGCATCCAGCTTCACCTCGTCGAACGTCGTTGCTGAGGCGCGCCGTTACCTCGGCGGCAACCCGACGGGACGCGGCAGCCTGTGGTGCGCGCGGTTCATGAATATGGTTCTGCAGCATTCCGGTTATCGCGGCACCGGCTCGGACATGGCGAACTCGTTCGCGAAATACGGCCAGCGCGTTTCCGGCCCGCAGGTCGGCGCGATTGCGGTGATGTCACGCGGCCGCCGCGGCGGCCATGTCGGCATCATCACCGGCATCGATGCCAAGGGCAATCCGATCATGATATCCGGCAATAACGGCAATCGCGTCCGCGAGGCGCCGGTTTCGCGCGGCCGGATCTACGCCTACGTCATGCCGACGAGCTGATCGACAGCATCCAGGACTCGTAGAGTGGGCAAAGCCAACGGGTCGCGCGAATGCGCGCCCGATGACAGGCTCCGCGTGCCCACCATTTACGCCCGGGATCGTGGTGGTGGGCACGCTGCGCTTTGCCCACTCTACACCTGCTTCAATTCCACGGCTGCCCGATCGCCTCGTCGGCGAAGCACCGCGGCCGGCGGACATATTGCGTCATCGGCGCGATCAGCACATGAAAATTGCTTGATGGCGGCGACACGCTGGCGCACAATCCAGGCGTGTCTTTCGTAGCCCGGAACTCCCGGAATGTACGTCGGCGAGAGCAAGCCTGTCGCCCATCAAGGCGCGAAGAAGATCATGACGTCGGCCGTCGACATGGCCAGCCAGGCCGGTATCGCGATCGCTTCCGCGATTGTCGATGCCGGCGCGCACATGATCCTGCTCGAACGCATGGACGGCGGCCGCGGGGCTTTCGCAGGCGAGTGGCCGCGGGAGGGCGATGGGTCGTGAATACTGGTGCTCTACGTGTAGGGTGCGTCGGGATGGGATGGTGGTCCGATGTGCTGGCCGACGCCATCCAGCGCTCGGGCAAGCTCGAGATTCTTAGTTGCTACGCCCGCTCTGCAGAAAAGCGCCGAAACTTCGCGGCCAAATATCGCTGCCGGCCGGCCGCGAGCTACGAGGCGATGCTGACCGATCCCGAGATCGAAGCGATCATCAACACGACGCCGAACGATGTGCATCTGGCGACCACAAGCGCCGCCGCTGCCGCGGGCAAACATGTCTTCCTCGACAAGCCGATCGCCAACAGCGTCTCCGACGGCCGCGCCATCACGGAGGCCTGCCGCAGCGCCGGCGTGGTGCTGGCGCTTGGCTATCAGCGGCGGCGCGAGAGCCACTTCCGCTGGATCAGGCAGCAGATCGATGACGGCCTGTTCGGCAGGCTCGTTACGTCGTGGCGCTACCAGGCCGCCGGCATGCCCGGCGGCGTGATGCTGCAGATCGGCATCCACTACATCGATGTCCTGGAATATTTGATCGGGCCGATCCATGCGGTGCGCGGACAATCGGCGCAACTGGTGCTGCCAGGCGACAATCCGGATGTCGCGAGCCTGATCCTCGAACACGAGAACGGCGCGCTCTCCGCACTGAACGCGAGCTACGCCTCGGCGTCCGAATATTATCTGATGAACGTCTACGGCAAGGACGCTACCGCCTACTACGATTTGCACAACGGGCTTCGCCTGCTCAAGCGCGGCGAGACCACGCCGGTGGCGGTGCCGTGTGCTGCGAACGACACCGTAGTCGAGGAGCTCGAGGAGTTCGCGGCAGCAGTTCGCCGGCAGGGCCGGCACGAAGTTGGCGGCGAGTACGCGACCAGATCGCTCGCGGTGGTGCGCGCCGGCATTCTCTCGGCGCGCGAGGGACGCCGGGTCGAGGTCGCGGAGATATTGGAGAGTGACCGGAACTAATGACCGCGCGACGGCGCGGACAGGAGTGCGCCATGAAAGCGAGTGTTAGAGCGTTTTCAAGCGGAGTGGAGACCGGTTCGCGTCAAGAAAACGCGTCAAATCGAGAATCCAGAGCCCCGTTTCGACTATATCGAAACGAAAAAGGCTCTAGCGTCTGGCCTTCTATCGTCATCGCGATTGTTTTCGTTGCCGGCATCGTGCCGGCGCCCGCGCAGGACTATCCCTCCAGGCCGGTCACTGTGATCGTGCCGTTCCCTCCAGGGGGCGCCAGCGATGTGGTGGCGCGCATCGTCACCAACCAGATGTCCAAAACCCTCGGGCAATCCTTCGTCATCGAGAATGTCAGCGGCGCCGGTGGCACGGTCGGCGGCGCGCGCGTGGCGGCCGCCGCACCCGACGGCTACACGTTGCTTGCGGCGGCCATGGGCTCGCATGTGGCTGCCCCGGTGCTCACGCCGAATGTCAAATACGATCCGCTCACGGACTTCGTGCCGATCGGCATCACCGCCCATTCACCGGCGGTCGTCATCGCGCGAAAGGATTTCCCGGCACATGATTTGAAGGAATTCGTTGCGGTCCTCCGGCAACAGGGCGGCGCCGTGCGACAGGCGCATGGCGGCATCGGCGCGTCCTCGCACATGGCGTGCCTGCTGTTCACTGCGGAGATCGGCGCGAAGCCCACGCTCGTGGCCTATCGCGGCTCAGGCCCGGCGCTGAATGATCTGGTGGGAGGCCACGTCGACTTTCTCTGCGAGCAGTCGGTCAGCGTGGCGGAGTCGGCTCTCGCGGGCTCGGTCAAGGCCTACGCGGTCTCCGCCGCAGAGCGCCTGGCCACGCTGCCTGACGTGCCGACTGCCAGGGAGGCGGGGGTAAACTATGAAATGAGCGTCTGGGCCGGGCTGTTTGCGCCCAAGGGGGCCGCGCCCGCGGTGATCACGAGGCTTGCAGACGCCCTCGACAAGGCACTGGATGAGCCTCCCGTCCGCGAGAGACTGGCTCAGCTCGGCGGCGCGATACCCGCCAAGGCCGAGCGCAGCCCGGCTGCATTCGACCGCTTTGTCCGCGCCGAAATCGCGCGCTGGGCGCCGATTCTCGCTGCGACCCGCGCGGAGAAATAACTGCGACGGACGCAGCCCGGGTGAGCGCAGCGACATCCGGTACGCTCTCGACAAGCACCCGCATATCGCGGAGTCTGTCACCGGGCGCGCATTCGCACGACCCGGTGGCTCATGCGGGCTACAATTTCTGCTTCCGTTCATCGAGCACCGGCGCTGCGGTGCGCAGAGGCAGAGCCACCGGGTCGCGCGAATGCGCGCCCGATGACAGGCTCCGCGTGTCCCCCATTTACATTACATCGGGGTCGCGGTAGTGGGCACGCTTCGCTTTGTCCTACGCCGCTAAGACGGATGGCGCTGTGGTGCCTCTCCCGTTCCTGGCGGGGAGGGATCGCTTTCCCCCCGAGGCGTGAAGGCGGGTGAGGGTGGCGCGGATGCCTTCGACCTGCACTCACAAATGCACTGCCCCATCTCCAGGCCGTGCCTGCGCCCCTGTGCAATGCCTTCGGCGATTGCCCGCGCGACGATCTCAGCGAGGTCGGGAGACAACTGGTCGAGAGGCTTCCATGAGCGTGCGATTCGGCGAGCGCGCTCCATGTCTTCAAATAACGCAATTGGAGGAGGCGGTTTGATTGACATTTTCGCAACTCCACAACCGCAATGTGTATGAATCTATATTAGCCTGGACCGGTTCAGCTATGCGTTTTGATCGCCGAGTTCGGCACTTTTGCTTTGCGCAAACGCATGGCTGGCGCCAACAGCTTCTGGCGGCAGCGCCTAGCCGTTCGGATGATTCAGATCGGTCTTGGATTGACCGCCCGGCATCGATTCATCGCCGACGATGTGCAGCACAAACGGTTTAGGCGCGCGCCCTTGTCCGGCATCGGCCGGGACCAATGTCTTTCGGCCTGCCCGCTTGGGCCGTGGTGCAGCCTGATTTTCGGAGGACCGAAATAGCGCGTAGTCGCGGCCAAATAGCCAGCACGAAATTTGGAAGACGCCATGGGTGATGAACAGTGCGGCCAGCACATCGATTGAATAATGATAGTGGCCGAGCAGCACGACTGTGCCGAAGAAGGCAGTCAGCGCGAGATAGAACAATCGCCACCGCGCGATGTGCCAGAAGGTCAGCGCTGCGAGAAACGGCAGGCCTGTGTGGCCAGAGAAAAATAGATCGCTGCCATAAAAGATCGAGTTGAAGAACGGCGCCGGCTTCTGCGGATCGATAGGCGATGGCGCCATGTGGGTGAGCGCCACGAACACGGCGCGGACCAGCAGAAACAGCGCCATGGCCTTGAGCGCGAATGGCACCCGGTTCGGCCGCCAGGCCAGCAGGCTCGCCGTAATCACGAACGCTGTGAACGTCCCGTAAATGAAGAGAAAGCGCACGTTGAAGGGGCCAACGCGGCTCAGCACAAAATCGGTGACGTAATTGCTGGCGTGGACCGTGGCATAGCTGACTGCGGCAAATATCGCGATGGTGCTGGCGGCGAGGAAAGCTGCGCCCTCGGCCAGCGAGCGCAGATACGCGCGATTGCCCAGCAGCGTTCGGTAGAGCCGTATGGTTTCTTCCATGACTTATGCTCCTCCGTGCGCAAATTTCCGCTGGGGCCTAGCCAATGGTCAACTGGGAGCGCGCAACTGTAATCTTGTGCGCGATCGCCGCGTGTGAAGCATGCCACATCTCGGAAATCCGTCTCGCTGAGCGCTGTGATGAGGCCTATCCCGATGCCGGCCGGGCTCTCGTTGTCGTGAAGATGCTTTGTCGCGCGTCCAGCACGCAACAGTAGAGCGGACCGATGAAGTCGTTTTCTGAGTGCGACGAAGACATCCTGAAACGGATTGATGGTTCAATGATGTTTGCCTGATTGAGGCATGGGTGCCGTCATGCGCGAAGACATTGCTTCTTCCAGTTTCCTTGCTCTTATCATTGTGAGCCTGATTGTGGTTTGCACCGGCTTTCTCGCGCTTGGAATCTGAAATCCAATCCGAGGCGACCTTGGGCCACGCCGCGCTAACGCGCACCATCATCAAAGGCGGCGGGACCCGCTGCGCGCAAATCGTAATTTGCTTAGCTATTTCAACGTGATTTGGGTCGTCCAGCCTCGGTTGCAAAAATATTCCGCTTAACGTGTCGGGCAAATCAGTTCTATCAACTCGCCCGTCTCGTCCCGGCAAGTGGGGCGTATCGCGATCGTCACGAACGCGAGGCGGGATGTGGTGGACGCAGCAGCGTCGGCGCGCAGAGGGAGTCGCAGGGCAGGTTTATCTTGTGAGCGAAATCCGGCGCGCAGGACGTACGGCGCTGAAGCGTACGGCAAAACCGTGTGGTCCTGACACCCGTGGCTGGTGCCAAGCTGCCGGTGGCGAATTTGATCCAACCGGATCGATTGAGCCATCAAGCCGGCAGCGATGGAGGCAAGACGAATTCGTCTCCAGGGAGAGCGCGGCATAAGCCGTCAACCCATTGCGCAGGGAATGCCGGAGTGCTCCGGCTGTACCTGTATGCTCGTGTGCACAACTCTCTACACCATTGCACACGAGACCGCGGGTGCAGCAAGCACCCGGCATTCCCTGCTCCCTCTTTGTCGGGGGAGGGACAAGGTCCATGCAAACCTCGGGCGCTTGGCGCCGCGAGAAGGCGGGTCCGCATCTAAAATTGGAGATACGTCATTGCGAGCGAAGCGAAGCAATCCATCTTTCCGCATGCAGGGTGACAATGGATTGCTTCGCTTCGCTCGCAATGACGGCAGTCCCGTAGGGTGGGCAAAGCGAAGCGTGCCCACCAGAAATCCAACGGCGTCGGCATTGAGAATGGCGGGCACGGCCAAGTGGCCTTTGCCCACACTACTGCTCCGAATTACGTCACAACAACTCCGGCTCTTCCGCCGCGATCGTATCGTCGGCACTAATCGTGCCGCCCGTGATCACCTCGGCATAGATCCCGCAATCGGCGTGAGAGAGCCGGCGCTGCAGCGCCTGCGGGATGGCGAGGTCGCGCTGGGCCGTATCCGGATCGACATTGATGGCGGCGCAGCGGACGATGCGTTTCACTACCTTCAGGCGCACATCGCCAATGGCGAGCGTTCGGTCGAGCAAATCGAATTCGTGCCAGGCCGGCCAGCCCTCGACATAGAGGTTGGCGCGGAAGCGCAGCGGATGGACCGGTGCGCCGACGATGTCCTCGATGGCGCGGACGCTGGCGAGATTGATGATGGAAACGACTTTGCGGGCGACGTCCGAAAAACTGTGGCCGGAGCTCTCCAGCACTTTGGGCGGGCCCTTGATCTGGCCCGCAAAGGTGGTGGCGAAGAAGTTCTCGATTGTCCGCCGGCCCTCCGGCGTTGCCAGATTGCCCTGAGCCACGATCCGGCCGTTGTGGTTAATCGAGAGGACGTTGCTCGAATCGTCGAACTGGGTGCGCAGGCCGGCCAGCCATTCGTCCCGCATCAGCATCAGGAAGTGCGGTTTCGGCAGCCATTTCGGCGCGGCCGGGTCGAAACCGGAGGGGCCGTTCTCGATGGCGTAGCGGCGGTCGGCCAAAAGGGTCTGGCCGGGACTAAGGTCGGCGCGGCCGAGCTGCTCCGGGGTCAGGCCTTTGACGGGGTAGCGGTAGATTCCGGCAATCCGGGCGGGAAGGGCGGTGGCAGACATGCCGCTTCTTAAGGGATTCCGATGGCCCGCGCCACCGCTCCGAATTTGTGGCCGCGCCTCTTCCGTTTTTCCCCGCGATGCCCACATTCGAGGCAAGCCTGAAAAGCGGGCGACGAGCCGCGGCCGGTTGAGGAATGTCAACGCGGCCCGCGTATCCCCAATGAAGATGCCGTAATCATGCCTCAGGGGTGAGGACGGTAGGCCGAGGGAAGCAAACGATATGAATATTGAAAAGTACACTGAGCGGGCGCGCGGCTTCATCCAGTCCGCGCAATCGCTTGCCATGCGCGACGGACATCAGCAGTTCTCGTCGCTGCACATGCTCAAAGTGCTGCTGGACGACAGCGAGGGGCTGGCCGGCGGTCTGATCGACCGCGCCGGCGGTAGCTCCCGCGCGATCCTCAAGGCCACCGAGGATGCGCTGAAGAAGCTGCCGAAAGTCTCGGGCAGCGGCGCCGGGCAGATCTATCTTGCCCCCGATATGGCGCGCGCCTTCGATGCGGCGGAAAAGGCCGCCGAAAAGGCCGGCGACAGCTTTGTCACGGTCGAGCGCTTGCTGCTGGGCCTGACGCTGGAGAAGAACGGCGAGGCCGGCAGCATTCTCGGCAAGGGCGGCGTCACGCCCCAAAACCTCAACGCGGCGATCGAAACGCTGCGCAAGGGCCGCAGCGCGGACAGCGCCACGGCCGAAAATGCCTATGACGCGCTGAAGAAATATGCCCGCGACCTGACGCAGGCCGCGCGCGACGGCAAGCTCGATCCCGTGATCGGCCGCGACGAGGAGATTCGCCGCACCATCCAGGTGCTGTCCCGCCGCACCAAGAACAACCCCGTGCTGATCGGCGAACCCGGCGTCGGCAAGACCGCGATCGTCGAGGGGCTGGCGCTGCGCATCCTCAACGGCGACGTGCCGGAGAGCCTGAAGGACAAGAAGCTGCTGTCGCTCGACATGGGCGCGCTGATTGCGGGCGCGAAATACCGCGGCGAATTCGAGGAGCGGCTGAAGGCCGTGCTGCAGGAAGTCACCGCGGCCGAGGGCTCGATCATCCTGTTCATCGACGAGATGCACACCCTGGTCGGCGCCGGCAAGGCGGACGGCGCGATGGACGCGTCCAACCTGTTGAAGCCTGCGCTGGCGCGCGGCGAGCTGCACTGCATCGGCGCCACCACGCTCGACGAATTCCGCAAGCATGTCGAGAAGGACGCCGCGCTGGCGCGCCGGTTCCAGCCGGTGTTCGTCTCCGAGCCGACGGTCGAGGACACCATCTCGATCCTGCGCGGCCTGAAGGACAAATACGAGCAGCACCACGGCGTTCGCATCGCCGATTCCGCATTGGTGGCGGCGACCACGCTGTCGAACCGCTACATCACGGACCGTTTCCTGCCCGACAAGGCCATCGACCTGATGGACGAGGCGTCGGCGCGGCTGAAGATGCAGGTCGATTCCAAGCCGGAAGAACTCGATCTGATGGACCGGGAAATCATCCGGCTGAAGATCGAGCAGGAGGCGCTGAAAAAGGAAACCGATGCCGGCTCGAAAACCCGCCTGCAGACGCTGGAGAAGGAGCTGGCCGAGCTCGAAAAGCAGTCCGCCGACCTGACCTCGCGCTGGAGTGCGGAGAAGAACAAGCTTTCCAATGCGCAGAAGCTGAAGAGCGAACTCGATACCTTGCGCATCGAACTCGCCAACGCGCAGCGCCGCGGCGAATTCCAGCGCGCGGGCGAACTTGCCTATGGCCGGATTCCCGAGCTCGAAAAGCAGCTCGCCGAGATCGAGGCCAAGGAGGACGTCGGCGAGATGATGGAGGAGGCGGTGACCGCCAACCACATCGCGCAGGTGGTGTCGCGCTGGACCGGCGTTCCCGTCGACAAGATGCTGGAAGGCGAACGGGACAAGCTCCTGAAGATGGAGGACCAGCTCGGCAAGCGTGTGATCGGCCAGGCCGAAGCCGTGCGCGCGGTGGCAACCGCCGTGCGCCGTTCGCGGGCGGGCCTGCAGGATCCGAACCGACCGATGGGGTCGTTCATGTTCTTGGGGCCGACCGGCGTCGGCAAGACCGAGCTGACCAAAGCGCTCGCCGAATATCTGTTCAACGACGAGACCGCGATGGTCCGCCTCGACATGTCCGAATACATGGAAAAGCACTCGGTGTCGCGGCTGATCGGCGCGCCTCCCGGCTATGTCGGCTATGACGAAGGCGGCGCGCTCACCGAAGCGGTGCGGCGCAGGCCCTATCAGGTGGTGCTGTTCGACGAGATCGAAAAGGCGCATCCGGATGTCTTCAACGTGCTGCTGCAGGTGCTCGACGATGGCCGTCTGACCGATGGCCAGGGCCGCACCGTCGACTTCCGCAACACGCTGATCATCATGACCTCGAACCTCGGTTCGGAATTTTTGGTCAACCAGCCGGAAGGCGAGGATACGTCAGCGGTGCGCGAGCAGGTGATGGGGATGGTGCGGGTACATTTCCGGCCCGAATTCCTCAACCGCGTCGACGAGATCATCCTGTTCCACCGCTTGCAGAAGAGCGAGATGGGGAGAATCGTCGAGATCCAGTTCGCGCGGCTGCAGAGGCTGCTCGAGGATCGCAAGATCACGCTGACGCTGGATGCGGCGGCGCGCGACTGGCTGGCCGCCAAGGGCTGGGATCCCGCCTATGGCGCAAGGCCCCTGAAGCGGGTGATCCAGCGCAACCTGCAGGACCCGCTGGCCGAGATGATCCTCGCCGGCGAAATCGCCGACGGCGACCGCGTCGTGATCTCGAGCGAAGGCAATGTGCTGACTTTCAACGGCAAGGTGGCACAGACCGCCGAGATCGCGCAGTTCGAAGCGCCGGTGCCGAAGCGTAAGCTGAACTGACCTAAATGATGCCCCGGCGCGCGCCGCGTGCCGGGCATCCTATTCCGGACTGATGGGAGCGGGCGCTCCCCGGCCATCCTCGTCATCGTCGGGCTCGAGTTCGGCGAGGATATCGACGAGTTCGCGAACCCGCCCCGTCGCCAGCGGTCTGCCCTCATTCATCATCGGCTCATCATTGGCCATCCAGGCAAGGGCCTCGGCGAGTTCGTCGGTTGTTGCACCGGTAGCGATGATTTGGGCGATGGTGACATCATCGGCTTCGCTGATCGCCTTGGTGACGTCATCTCGCGTAATGCGCTCAGATCCCGACAGGTTCGCCATGACCTTCCTCCATCGAGGTTCTGCCGATCGGGATCAAATGGGATGCTCCCCGGTCAGGTTCCCTCGCGGCCAATGAAAATGGCGAAGCGGAGCGTCATCGCCGCACTGTTCGAGTTCATTCACCAACCCGGCGCCGGGCAGATTTGTCCAACGCCGGGCCGGCTTATCCAAAGGTTTGGCCTCAACGGCCTGTCGTCAGCCGAGGCGGAATCTGGGACATCATCCAGAGTTCGATCGCCGCCAGGATCGCCACGGCCACGCCGATCACCACATGCACGGTCATCGCGGTGGTTCCCTGGAAGCCCAAGACCCAAGGCGAAACCAGCGCCCAAAGTCCGACGACGAGGTTCAACCACTCTTCCCAGACCGCGAATGCCGCCAGTGCCGCGACCGCAAGGACCGCGATGACGAGACCGGTAATATTAGCATTCGCGGAGACCTTTCCGCTGTCGAACCCAAATATCCAGGGCGATAACAGAAGAACCGCACCAAGGATCAGATTCGCGACGTCACAGAATTTTGCGTTCGTCCAGTTCTCCATGACCGCCTCCATTGGAGGTTTTCCTATGCAAATCAACCGGATAATCGCGTCCCGGTTCCGTCGCGGGCGGAAAATTTGATGAAACCGGCATGGCCCACGGTCGGTCAGTGTCTGGAACCGACTCAGTACGGCTAGTTCCCCTACCTCCTCACCACCTTGTAAATCGCATTTTCCAGGTCCGACGAGAAATAGATCACGCCGGTCGCGCCCACACCAACGCCGGTCGGGATGTTGCTCGGCAACCCGCCGGGCGCGGCCGGCAATCCGATCGGCAGGTTGGCGGCGATCTCGGTGATGGCTCCGCTGGCCGGATCAATCGATACGATCCGCTTGGCGCCGACCTCTGCCACGATCAACCTGCCGTCGGGCGCCACCGCGATGCCCTCGGGGCCCTTGAGGTCCTTGGCGATCACGGTCTTTTCGCCGTTGGCTTCGACCTTCGAGATCTGGCCGGCAAAGGCTTCGGTCAGATAGACCGCGCCGCCGGATCCGGCGGCGAGGCCGACCGGTCCCTCGAGCCCGCCGATCACCGCGGTGCGGTCCTTGCCGTGCTCGCCGCTGGCGCGGACCAGCGATTTGCTGCCGAGCTCGTTTACGAGAATGCTGCCGTCGCCGAGCTTGACCGCGTCATGCGGGGCCTTGAAGCCGTGCAGCATCTCCTTGGTCTTGCCGGTCTTGCGGTCGATCAGTTGCACCGTGCCGGTAAACCAGCTCGACAGCAGCACGTCGTCGCCCTTGGCGGTGGCGCTCATCGGATATTCCAGCGTCACGCCGTCGGCATGCATGCGGGCGGGTTCGGAGACCTCGCCGGTCGCGCCATCCACGGTGCGGTAGGCGAAGACGTCGGCGATGTAGATCGTATCCTTGCCCCCGTCGGAGACGACACCGATGCCGCCGGGCAGTGCCAGCTTGCCGATGATGACCTGCTTGGCAGTGCCGGTTTCCGGATCGACCTCCTGGATTCCGTTGTCTGCCATGTTGGAGACGAAGATGCGGTCCTTGTCGTCGATCGCGAGATTGTCGAGCGAGGGCTTGAGCTGGGCCACCATCTTCTTCGCGCCGGTCTTCGGATCGACCCGCACCAACTGGCCGAGCGCGGTATCGACCACAAAGAGATTGCCCTTGGAATCGAAATTGACCGCCGCCGGAATCTTGAAGCCGTCGGCGACCACGCTTAGTTCGGCCTTGTCGACGTCGACCTTGGCGACCTGGCCCTTGAACCAGAGCGGGCCATACAGCATGTCGTCCGGCCCGAATTCAAAACCGTTGAGGCCGCCCATTTTTTCCATGATCTTGCGCGGCGGTTTGACGCCCTCGACGTCGATCTCATAGAGCGCGTCGCCCAAAAACACCTGCGTCGCGTACAGCCGTCCGTCCTTGCGGAACGCGAGCGAATTGATGCCGGGAAGGCCGGAGGCGAGTTTCTTCACCGGGCCGTCGCCCTTGCGCGAATAGAGATCGCCAGTGAGGAAGGCGGTCCATGCCATGGTGCCATCGGGCGCAAATGCAATGTCGTCGGACATACCTTCCGGTGAGGGGACCGCAATCTTCGCCGTGCCGTTATTGCGATCGACCTCGTAGAGCGCGGCGCCCGCGACGCTGCCGGCAAACAGGCGACCGGACTTGTCGATCCCGAGCCCGTGCACGCCATGAAACGCCGATCCCGGAACCAGCTTGGTGACTTCGTAGGTCTGCGCCGAGGCGCCGACCGTGGTGCCTGCAACGATCGCCGCAACCGCCGCCCAAAGGGCAAGCTTGCTCGTCATGACGCGTCCTCCCAGTGTTTTTTATGGGAGGCAGTATTTGTCGCGGCCGGCGGTTTGGCAAACGAAACTGCCGCGCCCCCGCGCCGCAAGTGCCATAAATCCGACACGCGGCGCGAGAAGCCGCGAACTGCCGCGCGGCAGCCTTGCGGCATGAAATTTGATGAAACCGGCGTGTGGCATGGCGAGTTTTCTCAGAAGCGGGCGGCCAGCGCGGCTTTCGAACCGAGCAGAACGCCAATTTTCAGCGCGCCGCTGCACATCCTCACGAGATGGAATTGCGGGCCGCCCATCCCAAGCAGGAGGCAATTCGCATGGCCACTAACAGAGCTGTCTTCGGTCAGTTCCATCCGAAGGTCTACGGAACTGCGGTCGGCCTTGTCGTCTGGTTTGCGCTGGCGGCGTGGATCTTGTTTGATCGGCAGAGCGACATCAGCCTGCCGCTCGGGATGGTCAGCGTGCTGCTTCTGGTCGCCGTCCTGCTGCCCTGGTCGCTGTCTCTCGTCTGGAAAAGACACCGGCTGCCACCGGAGCGTGATGTAGACAGGCTATCGTTCAACGATTGGAAGACCGGCGATTTTGCCGTCTGGGGAAGCAGGATTCGCAGCATTCACGCAGCGATCGATATGCTGCTGCCGCTTGCCGCCGTAGCGCTTGGTCTGACCGGTATCGGCATCGTGTTCCTGATCTCCGCATACAACGCTCCATAGGAAGCTGCGCAGCCAGAAAGTTCCGATCTTACCTGGTCCGCTGCTATCAGCGGTTGCTGATCGATCGAGTTTGCGGAGCGCCGGTGGCGCCGGTGGCGTCGGAAACGACGCGCGCGCCGCCGCGGGTGTTCATCTGGGTATCGAGGCGGTCGCGCTCTTTTTCGAAGTTCGCCATCATCGCACCTTCGAGCGAACGGCCGCGCGGCAGCTTGACGCGCATCGGATCGACGAAGCGGCCGTTGACCAGGATTTCGTAGTGGACGTGGGCGCCGGTCGACATGCCCGTCGATCCGACGAAGCCGATCACCTGGCCCTGGCGCACGCGCTTGCCGGGCTCCATGCCCTTGGCGAACGCCGACATGTGGCCATAGGCGGTCTCGTAGCCGTTGTTGTGTTTCAGTCGGACATATTTGCCGTAGCCGCCTTCCCAGCCGACCTTCTCGACCACGCCGTTGCCGGAGGCGAAAATCGGCGTGCCGTAGGGGGTCGCCCAGTCCACGCCGGTGTGCATCTTGGTATAGCCGAGGATCGGATGGCGGCGGCCGCCGAAGCCCGAACGCATGATCGCGTTGTTGACGGGTTTGCGCACCAGGAACTTCTTCGCGCTTTTGCCGGTCTCGTCGTAAAAGTCGACGACGGAATCATCGGTGGTCTGGAAGCGATAATATTTCTTGGTCTCGCCGCCGACGGTGAGCGAGGCGAACTGCACCTCAGGTTTTTCAGTGGTGGCGGTGCTTTCGTCGTCGCCGGCGAAGAATACGTCGAAGGAGTCGCCCGGCTGCACCTTGCGCTGGAAGTCGACGTCGTAGGAATAGATGCGGACCATGTCCTCGATCACGGCGGCCGGCACCTTGTTGCGCAGGGCGGTCTCGTAGATGCTCTGGTAGAGCCGGACGCCGCTGCCGTCATCTTCATCGTCGTCGTCGTCATCCTTGCCGGTGGCGGCCTCGGCGACGGTATTCATGCTCTGCACGTCGACGGCGACGTATTTGCCGACGTCCGACAGTGCGGCCACGGCCTCGACGGTGGTGTCGTTGGCGACGACCACGCGATAGGGCTGCAGTCGGGCGGCGGGGCCGAGCCCCGAGGGCGCCATCAGGATGCGGATCTTCTGGCCTTCCTTCAGGCCGCCGTCGCGGCCGCGCGCGCCAAGGGTCAACGCGACCGCTCTGGCCTCATCAGGTGTCGCGCCCTGGTCGCGCAGGATCGAGGCGATGCTGTCGCCCTTCTTCACGACGTGAATGCGTTCGCCGGACGGGTTGCCGCCGGTGATCTGGTCCTTGGTCTTCGGCAGCAGGGTAACGTTTTCCGGCACCACACGGGTTTCAAAGCCGGCATAGGGATCGGAAACGTTGCCCTCGGTAGCATAGGCGAGCTTGAGATCGGCGCCGCCGGCGTCGGCCGCAGCATTGGCCAGCGCCGTGTAGCGGACGCCGCCCGAGCCGCGCCAGTTCGCGGCATCCCGTACCCGCATCAGGACCTCATCGAGCGCGACCACGGCGGCGAGTTTCGCCTTCGGCAGCACCGTTGCGAGGTCCTTGGTCACGAAGGAAACCTCGGCGTCGGGTTCGACGGCTTCGGGATTGTTCGGATCCTCGGAGGCGGCCTGGGTCGTGGTGCCGACATCGGTCAACATGCGCTGGGCGTTGAACGGCGGGATTTTTGAGCTGAGATCGCTCGTCGTCATCGACAGGTTGCCGGAGATGCGGATGAACGGCCGCACCCGCATCACGTCGCGGTTGCCGACGCGGGTGACGGTGGAAACCCGCACCACGTTGCGCGAGGCGGTGGATTCGCCTGGCGGCGGCAGGCGGTCGCTCTTGTGCAGGGTGGCGGTGCGATCATTGGCGCCGAATGCGCCGCGCAGCGCGCCTTCGACGCGCTCAGGCACCTTGGCAAAGGTCATTTCGCCGTCGAGCGACGCAAAAACGGCGCCGCCGATGAGGGCCGCGCCGCACAGACCGGTCAGAATAGTGCCGCTAAACCATTGTACGGAGACACGGCGGCGATCGATCACCGCAGCCTCGGAGCCATCGACGGAAAGTGGCGGCTCGTGACCGAGATCGATGATCCCGGTCTCGCGTCCATAGCCGCTCCCGCGTGGCGCCTTCTGGCTCAACCCTGTGTCCCCCCAAATTCCATCGACATCCGATAAGACCTTCGCCCGATCCAGCCCCCACGTTTCCGCTCCTTAGGAGAGCGATTCCGGAGCATGGCGTTGCCGCACGCATGGAAATTCGGGAATCAGAGGCCAGAAGAAGACCGGCCGGAGACTCGAACGTCAATGGTGAGCAAGATCTCTCGAAGTTTCCTGGCCGCATGGGAAAGGCGACGGGTTCATCGAGATCGCCTGTCCCGGGTAAACGAACACCCGGCGGCCCCCACTGGCGCCCGGTGATTCAAAGCATACCTATAGTCAGAACGTCGCAGGAATGTGGCTCAAGTACGGCCAAAGGCCCGAAACATAGGGACTTCTTGGCGTCGCAAAATTCTTCGACGTGATGCGACAATTTGTTGACGATGGGCGTTGACAACCCCGATCGGGCGGGCCTATAACCCGGCCACTGAGCGCGGCGATGCATTGGCCCCGAGGCCAAGGCATCTATTCGCGCCCCGTAAGCTCCTCATTACGATGAGTGACTCAACAGCCGATAACAGTCGGTTGTTATTTGTCGTCGGATGAGATCTTCGGGAACCTTCCAGAAGTGGAAGGATGGGGTCCCAGCGATCCCGGGCTGTTTGACAAGTGAAGATGAAGAAAGAGAAACGTGGACGGCGGAGTCCTTGCGTAGTCTCGAATACTTGAAAACTTCGGTTTTCATCCTTCGAGGCTGGACGAAAGACTTCGGCGGTACACGTTTACATAGGTTACACCATCGTCGTCAGCGATGTGAATCGTCGGCGATATATATGGTGGGACCTCGTCAAACGTTGTGATCAGCCGGTTTAAAGTTTCAAGTCCAACTTGAGAGTTTGATCCTGGCTCAGAGCGAACGCTGGCGGCAGGCTTAACACATGCAAGTCGAGCGGGCGTAGCAATACGTCAGCGGCAGACGGGTGAGTAACGCGTGGGAACGTACCTTTTGGTTCGGAACAACACAGGGAAACTTGTGCTAATACCGGATAAGCCCTTACGGGGAAAGATTTATCGCCGAAAGATCGGCCCGCGTCTGATTAGCTAGTTGGTGAGGTAATGGCTCACCAAGGCGACGATCAGTAGCTGGTCTGAGAGGATGATCAGCCACATTGGGACTGAGACACGGCCCAAACTCCTACGGGAGGCAGCAGTGGGGAATATTGGACAATGGGCGCAAGCCTGATCCAGCCATGCCGCGTGAGTGATGAAGGCCCTAGGGTTGTAAAGCTCTTTTGTGCGGGAAGATAATGACGGTACCGCAAGAATAAGCCCCGGCTAACTTCGTGCCAGCAGCCGCGGTAATACGAAGGGGGCTAGCGTTGCTCGGAATCACTGGGCGTAAAGGGTGCGTAGGCGGGTCTTTAAGTCAGGGGTGAAATCCTGGAGCTCAACTCCAGAACTGCCCTTGATACTGAAGGTCTTGAGTTCGGGAGAGGTGAGTGGAACTGCGAGTGTAGAGGTGAAATTCGTAGATATTCGCAAGAACACCAGTGGCGAAGGCGGCTCACTGGCCCGATACTGACGCTGAGGCACGAAAGCGTGGGGAGCAAACAGGATTAGATACCCTGGTAGTCCACGCCGTAAACGATGAATGCCAGCCGTTAGTGGGTTTACTCACTAGTGGCGCAGCTAACGCTTTAAGCATTCCGCCTGGGGAGTACGGTCGCAAGATTAAAACTCAAAGGAATTGACGGGGGCCCGCACAAGCGGTGGAGCATGTGGTTTAATTCGACGCAACGCGCAGAACCTTACCAGCCCTTGACATCCCGGTCGCGGACTCCAGAGATGGAGTTCTTCAGTTCGGCTGGACCGGAGACAGGTGCTGCATGGCTGTCGTCAGCTCGTGTCGTGAGATGTTGGGTTAAGTCCCGCAACGAGCGCAACCCCCGTCCTTAGTTGCTACCATTTAGTTGAGCACTCTAAGGAGACTGCCGGTGATAAGCCGCGAGGAAGGTGGGGATGACGTCAAGTCCTCATGGCCCTTACGGGCTGGGCTACACACGTGCTACAATGGCGGTGACAATGGGATGCTAAGGGGCGACCCTTCGCAAATCTCAAAAAGCCGTCTCAGTTCGGATTGGGCTCTGCAACTCGAGCCCATGAAGTTGGAATCGCTAGTAATCGTGGATCAGCACGCCACGGTGAATACGTTCCCGGGCCTTGTACACACCGCCCGTCACACCATGGGAGTTGGTTTTACCTGAAGACGGTGCGCTAACCGAAAGGGGGCAGCCGGCCACGGTAGGGTCAGCGACTGGGGTGAAGTCGTAACAAGGTAGCCGTAGGGGAACCTGCGGCTGGATCACCTCCTTTCTAAGGATGGTTCTTCAGAAGCTTGCTTCTATCGAACCGTTTTAGAAACATCAGTGGCCAACGATCGTCAGGATTGTTGAGCTGCATTGGCGGGATTTCGCCGTCTTCGTTTCTCTTTCTTCGCGGACGAACACGCGCCAGGGGCTTAGCGCTGTGCGAAGGTTTGGCGCCTGTGCGATGCATTGGCGCGAGCCGATTGCGCGCGAGCATGTCCCTGACCCTTCCAAAGGAAGGAGCGTTAGGGGCTTGTAGCTCAGTTGGTTAGAGCGCGCGCTTGATAAGCGTGAGGTCGGAAGTTCAAGTCTTCCCAGGCCCACCACTTTGATCGAGTGCGGAGCATTCGTCTTCTGGTACGGGGCCATAGCTCAGCTGGGAGAGCGCGTGCTTTGCAAGCATGAGGTCGTCGGTTCGATCCCGTCTGGCTCCACCAGATGGAATCGAAGATCGAGATGCCTCGAATAGTCGTCCGCGAAACATCACTTCGCACGCATTGTCCGGATGGACAGTGACGTGCGTGATATCTGACATCGTAAAGAGGAGATCGATCCGAGTTTGGGATCTGCAAAAGCAGTTTTGCGGAATCTCATTCCTAATCTCCAGATCATTTCGGCGCTCGCCCATCGCAAGATGAGTGAGTTGTGAATGATCTTTGTAGCGAAGCTTGACCGCCTCGCTATCGGTTCGATCTTACGAAGCAAGCTGGTCTTTCTAATCAGTGTCCGGCCGTACATAGCATTCATC